>JAQTXC010000004.1 GCA_028689015.1 Dechloromonas sp.
TTTGATTCGTTATTCAGTCGTCCCAATGCCCAGTGTATATGGCTGCGGACCACGGTTGACGGGTGATCGAGGCGACTTTTTAGGGCGGCCAGGCTGTCGACCGTGGCTGGGCCATTACCGAGAGCGACGGCAATATTGCGTAGCCAGCGTTCGTGGCCGATACGGCGGATCGGATTGCCGGCCAGGCGCTGTTCGAATTCGCTGGCGTGCCAGGCCATCAGGCTGGTCAGCATGCTGGCGTCGAGCCCGTGCCGAGGGGCGAAGTCCGGATCGCCGAGGCGGGCGAAACGATTCCAGGGGCAGCAGGTTTGGCAATCGTCGCAGCCGTAAATGCGATTACCGATCAGAGGGCGGAATTCGACGGGAATGTCGCCGGCCAGTTCAATGGTCAGATAACTGATGCAGCGTCGGGCATCGACCTGGTAAGGGGCGATGATGGCGGCAGTCGGGCAGGCGTCGAGGCAGGCGGTGCACTGGCCGCAGTGTGTGCTTACCGGCGAGTCGGCAGGTAAAGCCAGGTCGCAGTAGATTTCGCCCAGAAAACGCCAGGAGCCCTGCCGCGATAGCAGCAGCGTGTGTTTTCCGCGCCAGCCGAGGCCGGCCTGACGGGCGAATTCGACTTCCATGACCGGCGCCGAGTCGGAAAAAACGCGATAACCGAAGGGGCCGATGAGGGCAGCGATGGTATCCGCCAGTTTTTGCAGGCGCTGGCGCACCACCTTGTGATAATCGCGTCCCTGGGCGTAGCGAGAAATGGCGGCCAGGGCGGGATCGTCGCTGGTTTTTCGGTGTGGCAGATAGTCGACCGCGGCACTGATGACGCTGAGGGTGCCAGGTTGTAGCAAGGTGGGCTGGGCGCGCAATTCGACATGACGCGCCATATAATCCATCTCCCCATGCCGGCCGTTGGCCAGCCAGTCACGCAGGCGGCCAACGGCTGCGCCGGGGTCGGCGTTCGTCACGCCTATTGCCGAAAAACCCAGTTGCTGCGCGGCCGCACGAATGCGGGCCTTGAGTTCCTGGCCATCGAAAGAGGAGTCCTGATCATGCATGGCAGCGATGTTACCGCGCTTTTTCCCTTGCCCGACGAGGCAGCGACCCAGTATCTGGGGTCCTGTCTAGCGCCAGTCATGGCGCCGGGGCTGGTGATTTTTCTGGAGGGGGATCTGGGCGCTGGGAAAACGACGCTGGCCCGGGCGCTGATTCGTGCCCTGGGCCACGCCGGTCCAGTCAAAAGTCCGACCTATGCTTTGGTTGAAGTTTACGTAATTTCGAGCTTATACTTATATCACTTTGATTTTTATCGCTTCGAGTCACCGGAGGAGTTCCTCGATGCGGGGTTTGGCGACTACTTCAACGAATCAACAGTCTGTCTGGTCGAATGGCCGGAACGGGCGGCTGCTTGCGTTCCTTCGCCTGATCTACGCATCAAGCTTCTGCATCAGGGCAACGCTCGTGTTGCCCACCTCGAAGCAGCGTCCGCAAGGGGGGCGTCATGCGTAAAGACACTCACCTCAATCTGGGGCGACGGCAGCTGTTCCGCGGTGCCGGCGCCGCCCTCGTCCTCTCGCTGAAGCCGCTCACGGCGGCTGCGGCGGCGTTGCCGTCCGTGCTCGCCGTCCGCATCTGGCCGGCCGCCGAATACACCCGGGTGACGCTGGAGCACGATGCGCCACTCAAATTCAATCATTTCATGGTTGAAAACCCGGACCGCCTGGTTGTTGATATCGAGGGCGTTGAATTCAACAGCGTGCTTGATTCGCTGGCCCGCAAGGTGGCGACCGACGATCCCTACATCAAGCTGGTACGGGCGGGGCGCTTCAAACCCGGTGTGGTTCGCTTGGTCATGGAGCTCAAGGCGCCGGTCGCGCCACAGGTGTTCACCTTGGTGCCGGTCGGCGAATATGGTCATCGTCTGGTGCTTGATGTCTACCCCAAGGTGCCGGTTGACCCCTTGATGGCGCTGGTCGAAGGGCGGCAGGACCGTGTTGAACCCTTGAAAATGGACGGTGAGTTGCAGTTGTCAGACAGTGCACCGCCATCCGCAGTCAGCGAGCCGCCGGTGGCGCGGGCCCCCGAGGTTCACACCAGCAAGAAATCGCAAAAACCGATCGTTGACCGTCTGGTGACCATCACGCTCGACCCCGGCCATGGTGGCGAGGATCCTGGCGCGGTTGGCAAGCAGGGGACTTACGAGAAAAATGTCACGCTGGCCGTGGCGCGGCGTTTAAAAAGCCGGATTGATGCCGAGCCAAACATGCGTGCGGTGTTGACCCGGGATGCTGATTTCTTCGTTCCCCTGGGGGTTCGGGTCGAGAAGGCGCGCCGCATTCGCTCCGATCTCTTCCTGTCCATCCATGCCGATGCCTGGATCAAGCCGGATGCCCGGGGGTCGTCGGTTTTCGTGTTGTCCGAAAAGGGCGCCACCAGTACGCAGGCTCGCCTGCTGGCCCAGAACGAAAATCGGGCCGACTTGATTGGCGGCGTCAACCTGGGTTCGAAAGACCTTTTCTTGGCCCGGACGCTGCTTGATTTGTCGCAGACCGCAACCATTAACGACAGCCTGAAGCTGGGTAAATATTTGCTCGGCGAGTTGGGAAACATCAACACCTTGCACAAGGCGCAGGTTGAGCAGGCGGGTTTTGCTGTTTTGAAAGCGCCGGATATTCCTTCAGCGCTGATCGAAACGGCTTTTATCTCCAACCCCGAAGAAGAGCGGCGCCTGAATGACGATGCCTATCAAGATCGTCTGGCCGAGGCGATGATCCGAGGGATCAAGCAGTTTTTCATCAAGCATCCGCCCAGCCCGAAAGCCAAGATCGCCCGCCTCGATTAAGCGGGAGTCAGAATAGTTCGACTTCGCCCTTGCTGATTTCCTTGGCGGTCAGTTGTCCTTCAGTGACCAGGTGTTCGTAACAATCGACCCGGTTACGGCCATTGCGTTTGGCGTAGTACAGCGCTTCATCGGCGCGGTCGATGACGTCGGTCGGCGTATCGTTCGGCATCAGGCGGCTGAATCCGACGCTGACCGTGACGTGGCCGACGCGGCTGAAAACAGTGTTCTCGACATCCTTGCGAAAACGTTCCAGCGTGGCTTGTGCCGAGGCTTGGTTGGTCGGTTGCAGCAGGGCGATGAATTCCTCGCCGCCGAAACGAAAGAGTTGGTCATCGAAACGAAAAGACTGGCGCATCACTTGCGATAAAAGGATCAGCACTTCGTCACCGATCAGGTGACCAAAGGTGTCGTTAACCCGCTTGAAGTGGTCGATATCGCAGACCGCCAGCCAGTGGTTGCCGCCGTCGCTGGCGTTACGTCGGCGGTGGGCGGCGGCATTGCCCAGCAATTCGTCGGAGGCGGCCTGACCCAGTAGTTCGAACAAGTGTTTGTCGAAGGTCTTGCGGCTGGCTAAACCGGTCAGGGTGTCGGCTTCGCCATAGTCGAGGAGCGAAATGTGGTTGCCGAAATATTCGATCAACCCCATCAACGAAACTCGTTGATCCGCCGAAAAATCGTCGCGCAGTTGCAGGTCAATGAAGTACATCGGCTCGTCGCGTCGGATGACCGGGAAAACGATGCGATGCGACTGGGCGTCGATGACGTCGAGGACCGCTGACAATTCCTTGCGGCAGCGATTGAGCAAGGGGTCCTGATCCACTGTCTGACAAAAACGGTTGTCCGGCAGATAGGCGTTACGCAGGAAAGGGCCTTGCGGGCCATGGCCGGCACAGGCGAAAACAACGGTCTTGCGTTTCCCGGCGTAGCAGCGATAAATGGTCAGCCGCTCCGGATGAAAGAGGTCAACCAAGGCATCAACCATGGCCGAGTTGATTTCTGTTCGGTCGCGTCGGGCGGAAATTCTGACAACGTGGCTGATCAGTTCAAGCATGGTCGATGGGGCGATGGTCCTAAATGAAAACGTTAAAGATATGGCGCAAACGCGGGGCCATCTTACCACCCGAGTGTGCAAATTCGCCTTGATTTCACGGTCCACCGCTATAATTGCCCATTTTTTGGCCAGCCTCCATGCGCGTTTTTCGCGGTTATTCGCGTCCTGTTCCGGCGCCTGTCGTGCTCGCTGTCGGCAATTTTGACGGGGTGCATCTCGGGCACGCTGCGCTTGTCCGGCAATTGGTCCAGGCATCCGTGGTGCGTGGCCTGACGCCGGCCGTGCTGAGCTTTGAGCCGCATCCGCGCGAATTCTTCGCACCGTCATCGGCGCCGGCTCGTTTGTCCACCTTGCGTGAGAAGCTCGAGCTGCTGGCGGAGGGTGGTGTGCAGCAAGCCATGATTTGCCCGTTCAACGCGGCTTTTGCCGCGCTAAGTGCCGAAGAATTCGTTCAGCGCGTGCTGGTTGAGGCCTTGCAACTTCGCCACCTGATCATTGGCGATGATTTTCGCTTTGGCCGCGAGCGGCGCGGCGACTTTTCCTTGTTGCAACGCTTGGGCGCCGACCTTGGCTTTACCGTGGAGGCGATGGGGAGTGTGCGGCTTGATGGGGAGCGGGTTTCCAGTTCCGGCGTGCGGCGGGCGCTGGCGGCGGGTGATATGGCGCATGCCGCCCGCTTGCTCGGCCGCCCTTACATGATCGATGGCCAGGTCGCACATGGCGACAAGTTGGGCCGGCAACTTGGTTTTGCGACGGCCAATATCCGCATCAAGCACAATCCCTTGCCGATGCGCGGCGTGTTTGCCGTCGAGGTGGCGGGGCTGGGCCCGAACCCCTTGCCCGGGGTGGCCAATCTGGGTATCCGGCCAACCGTGGCCGGCACCCGCGCCTTGCTGGAAGTGCATCTTTTCGATTTCGCGCGCGATATTTACGGCGCCCATATTTCGGTACGTTTCGTGCGCAAGCTGCGCGATGAGCAACGTTTTCCTAATCTCGATGCCCTCAAGGCGCAGATCGCGGCCGATGCCGCGGCGGCGCGGGCCTTCTTTACGCAATGAGCGCACACCATGGCTGATTACAAAGACACTCTGAATCTCCCCGATACCCCTTTCCCGATGCGGGGTGATCTGCCCAAGCGGGAACCGCAATGGGTGGGTCAATGGCAACAAAAAAAGTTGTATCAACGTATCCGTGAGGTGTGCGCTGGTCGCCCCCGTTTCGTGTTGCATGACGGTCCGCCCTATGCCAATGGTGATATTCACATTGGTCACGCGGTCAACAAGGTTTTGAAGGACATGATTGTTCGTGCCAAAACTTTGTCCGGTTTCGATGCGCCCTATGTGCCGGGGTGGGATTGTCACGGCTTGCCGATCGAGCATCAGATTGAAAAGCTGCATGGCAAGAATGTCCCGGCTGATCAGGTGCGGGCCTTGTGCCGTACCTATGCGGCCGAACAGGTGGAGCGTCAGAAAAAGGATTTCATTCGTCTGGGGGTCTTGGGGGATTGGGAAAATCCATACCTGACCATGAACTACAAGGCAGAAGCTGAGGAGATTCGCGCGCTCGGCCGGATTCTGGAGAATGGCTACCTCTATCAGGGACTCAAGCCAGTCAATTGGTGTCTGGACTGTGCTTCGGCGCTGGCCGAGGCGGAAGTCGAATATGAGGACAAGACCTCGCCGGCCATCGATGTGGCTTTTGAGGTGCATGAAAACCACGCAGACAAACTGGCGCATGCCTTTGGCCTGATGCATCGGCATGGCCCGACCTTCGCCGTGATCTGGACAACCACGCCATGGACTTTGCCCGCCAACGAAGCGGTCAGTGTGCATCCCGATTTAACCTACGATCTGATTCAAACCGAAAAGGGCTGCCTGATCCTGGCACATGAACTGGCGGAATCAGCCTTGCAGCGTTATGAGTTGACTGGTCAGACCCTTGCTCGCACGACGGGCGACAAGCTGGAACACTTGCTTTTGAAGCATCCCTTCCAGCCGCGCGAGGTCACTCTGATCTGCGGCAAACATGTGACGACCGAGGCGGGGACAGGGCTGGTCCATACCGCCCCGGCGCATGGCGTCGACGACTACAACATTGGTCGCCAGTACGGCTTGCCGGTCAATAATCCGGTCGGCAATGACGGTAAATTTATTTCCACTGTGCCCGCCTTGTCGAGCGGGGCACTGGCTGGTAAGACGGTGTGGGAAGCCAATCCGCTGGTCCTGGCTGAACTGGCATCGTGCGGTCGACTGCTCAAACAAGAAAAAATCCGCCATAGCTATCCGCATTGCTGGCGACACAAGACACCGATCATTTTTCGCGCCACGACGCAATGGTTCATCGGCATGGAATCCCGCCAGTCGGACAGCGCACCCTCTTTGCGCTGGATAGCCGAACGGGCGGTGGATGAAACCCAATTTTTCCCGGCCTGGGGGCGGGCCCGTCTGGAAGGCATGATGAAGACGCGACCCGACTGGTGCGTGTCGCGGCAACGCAATTGGGGGGTGCCGATTCCCTTTTTCTTGCATAAGGAAACCGGCCAGCCTCACCCGCGGAGTGCTGAACTGATCGAGCAGGTGGCACAACGGGTTGAACAAGCGGGCATCGAGGCATGGTTCAGTCTGGATGCCGCCGAATTGCTCGGCGCGGAAGCGGCGGATTACGTCAAGATGAAGGACACCCTCGACGTCTGGTTCGATTCCGGCACGACCCACTGGCATGTTCTGCGCGGTTCGCATGCCGATGTGTCGACGTATCCGGCAGATCTTTATCTGGAAGGCTCAGACCAACATCGTGGCTGGTTCCAGTCGTCGTTATTGTCCGGCTGCGCCATCGACGGGCGCGCTCCGTACAAGGCGCTGCTGACGCACGGCTTTGTGGTCGACGGCAAGGGCCACAAGATGTCAAAGTCGAAAGGCAATGTCATCGCCCCGCAGCAAGTGACTGACAAGATGGGGGCCGATATCCTGCGTCTGTGGGTGGCGTCCACCGATTACTCCGGCGAGCTGACCATTTCCGACGAAATCCTCAAACGGGTCTCGGAAGGTTATCGTCGTATTCGGAATACCTTGCGTTTCCTGCTGGCCAATATTTCTGATTTTTCGGCGTCGACCGCGATGTTGCCGGTCAATGAGTGGCTGGAAATTGACCGCTACGCCTTGGCCCTGACCCGTCAGTTGCAAGATAACTGCGCCGTCGATTACGACAAATATGAATTCCATCGTGTCGTTCAGGCGCTGCAAACTTTCTGTTCAGAAGATATGGGGGGGTTCTACCTCGACATCCTGAAGGACCGTCTCTATACCACCGCGCCGAATTCCCCGGCCCGCCGTTCGGCCCAGTCGGCGCTGTGGCACATCACGCAAAGCTTCGTCCGCCTGCTGGCCCCGATCACTGCTTTTACCGCAGAAGAAGTCTGGGCGGTGCTGGCGAAGGGCGCCGATGAGTCAATCATGTTCCAGGTTTGGCATGACCTGCCGGAACAGCTTGATGAGGCCGGCTTGCTGGCCAAGTGGAGCATCGTTCGCGAGGTGCGCAACGATGTCACCAAGGCACTGGAGGCGCGTCGGGAAGCGGGCGAAATCGGCGCCGCTTTGCAGGCGTCGGTTGAAATCCGTTGCGCGGGTGACAAGCTGGCGGCCTTGCGCTCTCTGGGCGAGGATCTGAAATTTGTCTTCATTTGCTCGTCGACCGTATTGGTCGACGCGGCCAGCGAAGCGGTCATCGCCACTCCGCTGGCCCATGCCAAGTGCGACCGTTGCTGGCATGTGCGGGCGGATGTCGGGGCCGATCCGGCACATCCGGGAATTTGTGGCCGCTGCGTCAGCAACTTGCAGGGGGCGGGTGAGGCGCGCACGCATGCCTAAACCAGTCCACTGGTACGCGCTGGCTGGGCTGATCATTTTCCTCGATCAGTTCAGCAAATGGCTGGCTTTGGGCCGTATCGCGCCCGGTGAAGTGATCTATGTCGCGCCATTCTGGAACTGGGTGCTGACTTTCAATCCGGGTGCGGCCTTCAGTTTTCTGGCGGATCAGCCGGGTTGGCAGCGCTGGTTCTTCACCGGATTGGCGCTGGCCATTTCCGGCTGGATTGCCCTGGAAATCAGGAAGCATCCGGAACCAAAAGCCATGGCACTGGCTCTGACGCTGGTCATGGGCGGCGCGCTGGGTAACGTGATTGATCGCGTGCGCTTCGGTGCGGTCGTCGATTTCATCCAGTGGCATGCTGCCGGCTGGTACTGGCCGGCCTTCAATGTCGCCGATTCGGCGATCACGGTCGGTGCTGTTGTGCTGGTTTTTGCCTCGTTGACCGTTAAAGAATCGAAAGAAGAATCCGTATGAGTACGACCGTCCGTTCCGACAGTTATTTGACGCTGCATTACCGTATCAGCACGCTGGATGGCGAGGAGTTTCTGTCCACCTTCGACATGAGTCCGGCGACCCTGCAAATGGGCAGCGGTCAACTGGCTGAAAATCTCGAAAATGTCCTGATTGGCTTGTCGGCACAAGAACATTTCGCGTTTGAACTTGAGCCGGCGCAGGCCTTTGGCATGCACAACGAACGCCTGGTCGAGCGCATTGCCCGCAGTGGCTTGCCCGCCGAGATGGAACTGAAGGAAAACTCGGTCGTTGAATTCACCGCGCCCAACGGCGGTACCTTCGCCGGTTTTTTGCGTGAGTTGGACGATAGCAGCGCTTTGTTTGACTTTAATCACCCGATGGCCGGCAAGACGATCCGCTTCGAGGTGAAAATCATCGGAATCATGTAATGCAGATACTTCTCGCCAATCCCCGCGGTTTTTGCGCGGGTGTCGAACGCGCCATTACCATCGTCGAGCGCGCCCTCGAAAAATTTGGGGCGCCGATTTACGTTCGCCATGAAGTGGTGCACAACAAGTTTGTGTGCGATGACCTGCGCGCCAAGGGGGCGGTCTTCATCGAGGAATTGCATGAAGTACCGGCTGGCAGTACGGTGATTTTCAGCGCGCATGGCGTCGCCAAGGCGGTACGCGATGATGCCGAGGCGCGGGGGCTCAAGGTGTTTGATGCCACCTGTCCGCTGGTCACCAAGGTGCATGTCGAGGTTGGCAAAATGCGCAAGGGCGACCGTCATGTGGTGATGATCGGCCACAAAGGACATCCGGAAGTCGAAGGGACGATGGGGCAGAGCGAGGGCGGCATGCATCTGGTCGAGACGGTGGACGATGTCGCTGGTCTGGCGGTGGCCGACCCGGACAATCTGTCCTATGTGACGCAGACGACCTTGTCGGTTGATGATGCGACGGTGGTCATCGACGCGCTGCGCCAACGGTTCCCAGCCATCCAGGGGCCGAAGAAGGATGATATCTGCTACGCGACGCAAAATCGCCAGGATGCCGTCAAGGCGCTGACCGAGCAGTGCGATCTGGTCATCGTCGTCGGCAGTCCGAATAGTTCCAACTCTCGTCGCTTGAAAGAAGTGGCCGCCGGCCGTGGTATTGCCGCCTATCTGGTCGATAACGCTGACGAAATCGATGCCGTCTGGCTGCAGGGCAAGCAGTGCATCGGGATCAGCGCCGGTGCCTCTGCTCCGGAAATTCTGGTTGAACGGGTGGTCGACCGTATCCAGTCGCTGACAGGCGCTCATCTGGCTCACCTTGATGGTGTTGCCGAGGATGTGGCGTTTCCGCTACCGCGCGAACTCAGCCTCGGCTGAGCCGACGCTTTACTCGATCAACACTTCCAGCGTCAGCCAGGTGGCCACCGGCTGACCCTCGATTTCCCCCGGGCTAAAGGGCATCGCGATAAAACCTTGGGCGACGATTTGACCGATGTCGGGCGGGAGACTACCGCCCTCATGGGTCGCACGCAGCACCGTTCCGTTCGAGTCGAGCCACAAGGTTACCGTGATGCTGCCAGTCAGCGTTTCAGGAAGATCATTCAGGATCTGTTGATCGAAATCTGCTTGTGCCTCGGGTTTTCGGGTCAGGCGGCCGGGAGGCTGAAATACCGGGCCATGAACAACGCGCTCCTGTGGCAGGGGCGTCGTTGTGCTTGTGCCAAGTTCGGGGTCTGGCTGATTGGCCGCAGGGGGAATTTGTGACCTTGGAAGACTCAGGCCGGGAAGAGCATGGCGGGGGCGCTCTTGGGCGGCAACTGGGTGTGCGGTGAAGCGGATGGTCAATGGCGCGTTAGTGAGTGATGGCGGATTTTGCCGGGGCAACGGCAGTCCGATCAAAGTGTGAATGATCAGCGAAAAAATCAGGGAAATGATCAGGCGTAACCGCCCCGTATGGGCGGGATGAAATGACATGTCAGCGTTTGTGGTGCATTGAAATGAGGCAGACGGTTTAATTACCCGAGGCGGGCATGGTAACAGTGAATATCCTCTTGCTTTGCTCGACGCCGACGCTTCTCTGAGTGATACATGCCTTGTCATTGCATGAGGTTCTGGTATAGAATGCCGAATTCAGTTTTACTTACCGGATAACTTTCATGGCCAATAGCGCACAAGCCCGCAAGCGCGCCCGTCAAGCTGACCAGCAGCGCGCCCATAACGCAAGCCTGCGTTCGACCCTGCGTACCGCGATCAAGAGCGTGCGCAAGGCGATCGTCGCCGGCGACAAAACCGCCGCCCAGAGCGTCTTCCAGCAGTCTGTTGCGGTCATTGACCGTATCGCTGACAAGAAGATTGTTCACAAGAACGCGGTTTCCCGTACCAAGAGCCGTTTGTCGGCCCAGATCAAGGCTTTGGGCGTCGCCGCCTGAGTCCTGGTCTACGACCATTAAAAATGGCGCCTGCGGGCGCCATTTTTGTTTGCTGGTCACGTTGACCTCAATCTGTGTTTTTTGTGTCGCTATTTGTTATTTCTTTCCGTCGATCGAACAGACGCCGTCGATGATCTGCAGGTCGTTGTCCTGCGCGAAATTAAGCATGAAGCGATAGGCCATCGGCTCGATTTCGCCGAGGCGGCCGTCTACGAAAACAGCTTTGTCGCCGTTGTAATCACCGGGGCCGACGTAGGGGGAGTATTTCATCTTGCGTTCGGCGCCAAAAGCGGACATGACGCCGCACAGACGTTCCGCCCAATCGCTGGGGCGAAATTTTTTTCCCTGTTTGGTGACGCCGACAATGATGAATGTGGTCGATTCTTGAGTTGTCATTGTTCTACTCTGCGTTTATGGGCGATGCGACCTTGCGTGGCCGCATTCTAACAGAAGCCGTTGGTCTTACCACAGGGCTGCGGCGACTCAAGGCGGTGGTGGCCTGATGTCGCCGCGGTCGACCAGCTCTTTGAGCAATTTTTTGTAGTCGTGCGCACCCGGGCTGGAGGGGTTATGGCGAAAGACGTCGCAGTTGAGCGAGGGGCTTTCGGCAACGGTGACGTTTTCCGAAATGACTGTTTCCAGAACGTCGTCGCCATAACGTTCGTGCAGCTTGTGACGGATGTCATCGCTCATCCGGCGGCGGCGGTCGAAACGGGTTAGCAGGTAACGGCGTTGGACGCGGCGTTTGAGGACGGGTTCGAGGACTTGCAGCGTCCGGGTGATCTGTTCGGCGGCTTGCAGCGACAGATAATCGGTCGAAATTGGGACAATTAGGCAGTCGCAAGCAAAGATGGCGTTGAGCGCCAGAACGCCGATATAAGGACAGCAGTCGATCAAGACCGGTCGATTGGGGTGCTGCTGGGCCAGCGTGTCGAGGCCAACCCGCAGTTTGTTGAGGACGGCGGGGCCTTTGCCGAAAATCGAGTCGACCTTGATCAGCTGCTGGTGGGCGGGGATGAGTTGGCCGATCGGTGGCCAGTCGATTTCCAGGGTGTCGAGCGTCGTGGTTTCCTGGAAAAATGCGAACAGGCTGTGTTTGGCTTCCAGTGGAATGTTGCCATGAATGCTCGACAGGTGGCCTTGCGGATCAAGGTCGATCAGCAGCGGCGGGTTATCGGCCCGGCTGAGGGCTGCGCCGAGATTGAGCGCGGTCGTCGTTTTTCCGACGCCGCCTTTCTGATTGAAGATGGCGATTCGCATGGTTCGTTCATTCTATACAAGGCGATATTTTTCACTTAACATTTCGTTTTCTGCAACTCTGGCGGCGTTGATGTTCCTCCTGAGTCGTGGTCGTTCCGGCGGCGGTGGCCGCCGTTTTCGTTTTATGGGGTCGTCTCATGTCGCATGTCATGAATACCTACGCCCGGTTGCCGGTAGCCTTCAGCCATGGTCAGGGCAGCCGGATGACCGATGTTGACGGTCGGGAATATCTCGATGCGCTGTCCGGGATCGCCGTCAATACCTTGGGCCATGCCCATCCCAAGCTGGTTGCTGCCTTGTCGGCCCAGGCTGGCCGAATGCTGCATACCTCCAATTTGTATCGGATTCGCGAGCAGGATTTGCTGTCGGACAAGCTGGCTGAGCGATCCGGCATGCAGGAAATCTTTTTTTGCAATTCCGGTTGCGAAGCCAACGAGGCTGCGATCAAACTGGCTCGCTACTATGGCCACAAAGAAGGCATTGAGACGCCGACCATCATCGTGATGGAAAAGGCGTTTCATGGCCGGACCATGGCGACGCTGTCGGCCACCGGTAATCGCAAGGCGCAAGCCGGGTTCGAACCGCTGGTCAGCGGCTTCGTACGGGTGCCTTACGATGACCTGGCGGCGATCAAGGCAGTGGCTGAACACAACAAGAATATCGTCGCCGTCATGCTGGAAATCATTCAGGGAGAGGGCGGGATTCATCTCGCCTCGGCCGACTACCAGCAGGGTGTTCGCCAATTGTGTGACGAGCAGGGCTGGTTGATGATCTGCGATGAGGTGCAGTGCGGTATGGCCCGGACGGGCCAGTGGTTCGGCTATCAGCATGCGGGTGTGCAGCCGGATATCGCCACCCTGGCCAAGGGGCTGGGTTCCGGGGTGCCAATTGGTGCTTGCATGGTTGGCGGCAAGGCGGCCGGCCTGTTTGGACCGGGAAACCATGGGTCGACCTTCGGTGGTAATCCACTGGCTTGTGTGGCGGCGCTGACCACCATCGATACGATCGAAGAAGAAGGTCTGCTGGCCAACGCCGAGCGGATCGGCGCTCTGATTCGTCAGTTGTTTGCCGAGGCGCTGGCCGGCGACAAGGGGTTGGTTGAGATTCGCGGTCGTGGTCTGATGATCGGGATTGAGCTGGATCGCCCCTGTGGCGAACTGGTGGGCAAGGCGCTAGAGGCCGGGCTGCTGATCAACGTGACGGGCGACAAGGTGATCCGCCTGCTGCCGCCACTGACGTTCTCGGAAAATGAGGCACGCGAACTGGTCGACCGTATGCGGCCGCTGATCAAGAATTTCCTGGCAGGCTGACCATGTCGATCAAACACTATCTGCAATTCAAGGATTTCACGCGCGAAGAGTATCAATACCTGTTCGAGCGCACGCGCTGGATCAAGGATCAGTTCAAGGCCTACCAGCAGTACTGGCCGCTGGTCGACCGCACGCTGGTGATGATTTTTGAGAAGGCCAGCACGCGGACCCGTCTTTCTTTCGAGGCCGGCATGCACCAGTTGGGCGGCTCGGCGATCTATCTGAATACCCGCGATTCGCAACTCGGTCGCGGCGAGCCGGTTGAGGACGCCGCCCAAGTCATCTCGCGGATGAGCGATATCGTGATGATTCGCACCTACGAGCAGGACATCATCGAACGCTTCGCCGCCAATTCGCGCGTGCCGGTGATTAACGGGCTGACCAACGAATACCATCCCTGCCAGATCCTGGCCGACATTTTTACCTTCATCGAACATCGCGGCTGCATTCAGGGCAAGACGGTGGCCTGGGTGGGTGATTCGAACAACATGTGCAATACCTGGCTGCAAGCGGCAGAAGTCCTGGACTTCAATGTCCATGTTTCGACGCCGCCGGGTTACGAAGTCGAGGCTGAGCGCGCCGGCTTGTACGGCACCGATCATTTCGAACAGTTTGCCGACCCGATGGATGCCTGCCGCGGTGCCGATCTGGTGACCACCGATGTGTGGACCTCGATGGGTTTCGAGGCTGAAAACGAAGCACGGATCAAGGCCTTTGCCGACTGGTGCGTCGATGGCGACATGATGCGGGTGGCCAACCCGGAGGCCGTTTTCATGCACTGCCTGCCGGCGCATCGTGGCGAGGAAGTCACGGCAGAAGTGATCGACGGGCCACAGTCCGTGGTCTGGGACGAGGCGGAAAATCGCCTGCATGTGCAGAAAGCATTAATGGAATACTTGCTGCTCGGCCGCATTCAGGCTTGATCGGCAGGATTGAAACGTAACAGGGAAATTGTCATGAGCGATGTCAAAAAAGTTGTTCTCGCCTATTCGGGCGGTCTGGATACCTCGGTCATCCTGAAGTGGTTGCAGGATACCTATCAATGCGAAGTGGTCACCTTTACCGCCGACTTGGGGCAGGGTGAAGAACTGGAGCCGGCCCGTGCCAAGGCGCTGCAGTTCGGCATCAAGCCGGAAAACATCTTCATCGATGACCTGCGTGAAGAGTTCGTCCGCGATTTCGTCTTCCCGATGTTCCGTGCCAACACGGTTTACGAAGGCGAATACCTGCTGGGTACGTCGATTGCCCGTCCGCTGATCGCCAAGCGCCTGATCGAGATCGCCAACCTGACCGGCGGTGATGCCATTTCGCACGGTGCGACCGGCAAGGGTAATGACCAAGTGCGTTTCGAACTGGGAGCCTATGCGCTCAAGCCGGGCGTCAAGGTCATCGCACCATGGCGCGAGTGGGACCTGCTGTCGCGTGAGAAGCTGCTCAATTACGCAGAAACCAACGGCATTCCCATCGACATGAAGCACCGCAACGGCGGTTCGCCGTACTCGATGGACGCCAACCTGCTGCACATTTCCTTCGAAGGCCGTCACCTGGAAGATCCGGCGGCCGAAGCCGAGGAGTCGATGTGGCGGTGGACCGTGTCGCCGGAAGCGGCGCCAGACCAGGCAGAGTACCTTGATCTCGAATTCGAGCAGGGCGATCTGGTGGCCATCAACGGTCAACGCTTGAAAGCGCACGAATTGCTCGCCAAGCTGAATGAACTCGGCGGCAAGCACGGCATCGGCCGGCTTGACCTGGTCGAGAACCGTTATGTCGGTATGAAGTCGCGCGGCTGCTACGAAACCCCGGGCGGCACCATCCTATTGCGTGCCCACCGCGCCATCGAATCGATCACCCTCGACCGCGAAGTCGCCCACCTCAAGGACGACCTGATGCCGCGTTACGCCAGCATGATCTACAACGGCTACTGGTGGAGCCCGGAGCGTCTGGCCTTGCAGGCGTTGATCGATTTCACGCAGACCACGGTCAACGGTTCGGTGCGCCTGAAACTGTACAAAGGCAATGTCATCGTCGTCGGTCGCGACTCGCCGAGCGATTCGCTGTTCGATTCGACCATCGCCACCTTCGAGGATGATGCCGGCGCTTACGACCAGAAGGATGCTGCTGGTTTTATCAAGCTGAACGCATTGCGCTTGCGCATCGCCGCTAATCTCAAGGCGCGCCAGGGGTAAACGGTGATGGAAAGCGGAACCCTGTTCGGGCTCAACGAAGAGCAAATTTCAGATTTCTTTTCGACCTGGGGCGTGGCCGCCTTCATCATCTTCATGCTCTTCATCATTGGCGAGATTGCCTGGAAGTCCAAGGCGGGCAAGACCGGGACTTTCGTCCTGTTTTTTGTGCTGGCCTTCGGCATGGTCGGCTTTGTCGCCAAATCCGTTATTCAAAAAATGTGGGGAATCTGATGTTGCAATACGACAACGTGTCTGTGGTCAAGAAGGCCAATGTTTATTTCGATGGCAAGTGCGTCAGCCACACCGTGGTGCTGGCCGATGGTACGAAGAAGACGGTCGGCGTCATCCTGCCGTCCAGTCTCACCTTCAATACCGGCGTGCCGGAAATCATGGAAGGCGTCGGCGGCACCTGCCGTGTCAAGCTCAAGGGCGACTCCGAGTGGACCGCCTACGGCGAAGGCCAGTCCTTCAATGTGCCGGGTAATTCGTCCTTCGAGATTGCCGTTGCTGACGGCGAGGCTTATCACTACGTCTGCCATTTTGCTTGATTGCCCGCGGTTGACCGCAGTATCCGCCCGGCGCCGGCCGGGCGTTGTCAGAAAAGGAGAGTTCCGTGCCCAGTTTTGACTTCACCTCTGAAGCGGACATGGTGGCGTTGAAGAACGCCGTCGATATCACCATTCGCCAGATCGATAATCGCTATGACTTCAAGGGCACTTCGGCCAAGCTCGAGTTGAACGAAAAAGACAAGGTCATCACCTTGCACGGCGATTCCGATTTCCAGCTTGACCAGATCAAGGACATCCTCTTTCCGGCGATGGAAAAAAAGGAAGTGGAGAGTACCAAGCGCCTTGATCATCAGCCGGTGCAGAAAGTTTCCGGCAACAAGGTCAAGCAGGAATTGAAAATCAAGAACGGCATTGAGACCGAGATGGCGAAGAAGATCGTCAAGATGATCAAGGACGCCAAGCTCAAGGTCCAGGCCTCCATCCAGGGCGACGAAGTACGCGTCCAGGGCGCCAAACGCGACGATCTGCAGGAGTGTATTGCGCTGATCAAGAAATCGATTACTGATTTCCCGATCAAGTACGGCAATTTCCGCGACTAAACGCGGTCGACCGCAGAGGGGTAGCAAAAAGGCAGCTTCGGCTGCCTTTTTCCATTAGCGCGTCAGCCCGCCGATCCAGACCGAATACAACTGCTCGGACAACTGCCGCATCGTCGGTAAGCGTTCGTTGATCTGCGCCAGCATCTCTGCCGGCTGCTGCGCACTGTCCTGGTCGGCGACGGACAGGGCTTCGTCGGCCCATTGGTCGCACCAGGTGGCGATCATTTCGGGTGTCATCTCGACATGGCATTGCATGCCGAGGTGTGGGCCGAGCGCATACATCTGGTTGGCACAGTAAGCATTGGCCAGCAGGCGGGTGGCGCCGGTTGGGATGCTGAAGGTTTCGCCATGCCACTGGAAGACGGTTGCCGTTTTTCCGGCCTGGGCGCCCAACCAGTGGCGGGCGATGGTGTCGTGTTCGCCCTGCGCCGTTCCCCAGCCAATTTCCTTGACCGGGTTTTTCGTCACCCGGCCCCCCAGCGCCTTGCTGATCAGTTGCCCCCCTAGGCAATGACCGATGAGCGGGATGTCACGGTCGACTGCCTGGCGAATCAAGAAACAAATGGGCTCAATCCAGGGTAAGGGATCATTGACGCTCATCGGTCCCCCCATGAAACACAGGCCGGAATAATCGTCGACCGTCCGCGGGACTGTGGCCCCTTCGTCGACTGCGATCAGTGTCCAGGGAATCCGGTGGCGTTCGAGGAATATGGCAAAATAACCCGGACCTTCGGTGGGTGAGTGACGAAAAATGGCGACCGGTTTCATGGCGAGGCAGAGAAAATGAGATGTGGGATGATGCATTGTACGTTGGCAACCGCCCTCTGTCTGGCTGCCCCGCTGCTGCTGGCACAAGAGGTCGGCTTGGCGGGCATCATGGGGAATAAAGCCTTGCTGATGCTGAATGGTCAGCCACCTCGTGCAGTGCCGGTGGGTGCCGTGTTAGAGGGTGTCCGTGTCGTGGCTGTTCAGGGAGATCAGGTCCTTGTCGAGATCGACGGCAAAAAGCGTCCTTTGCGGGTCGGACAGCACGCCGTGGGGCGGAGTGAGGCGAGCGCCGAGCAGATTTTGTTGACGGCTGATCAGCAGGGGCATTTTTATACCAACGGGACAGTCAATGGTCGCACCCAGCGCTTTTTGGTTGATACGGGCGCGACGATGATTTTCCTCGGGGCAAATGATGCGCGGCGCCTGGGTTTGAATTTCGAGCAAGGTCAGAAAGGCTGGACCCAGACGGCGAACGGGCAAGTGGTGACCAGTAAGGTACAACTCGACACAGTCCGGATTGGTGGTGTTACCCTGCATCAGGTGGATGCGGTTATTCATCAGACGGATATGCCCATTGCTTTGCTGGGCATGAGTTTTCTGAGCCGAATGGAGATTCGGCAGGATGGTCAAACCATGACAATGAAAAAACGCTTTTAGGAGAGACGACGTGCCACACCGAGATCAGGAAATTGCCTTGCTGCGCGATGAGTTGGAAATGCTGATGGGGGAACGTCAATCCCTGTTGCGGGTGGTGGGCGCATCGGCCGCACTGATTGCCTCGCTCGATAGCAAGCGTTTGCCCGTAGGCGCCGTCGAGGCGGCAGACATGGTGGCGACCACCATCAATGGCCTGGCTGAGGAAACGCTGCAGGATGCCTTGTCTGCGGTCCACGCTGAAATCGAGGAAGATTCACCGGCAGCATGAGCTTGGCGTTGGCAGACCTCCGGGCCGTGCTGTTGTCGGCGCCGCCAGCAAGTGAATTTATTCAGGAAGCGGGTGGCGAGGGCCTTGTCCTGACGCCGGCCGCCGTGCTTTTCCCCATCGTCCAGCACCCGGGTGGGCAGACCGTATTGCTCACCCAGCGAACGGCGCATCTTCGCGACCATGCTGGGCAAATCAGTTTTCCTGGCGGACGGGTCGAGCCGGAGGATCAGTCGCCGCTGGCGACGGCCCTGCGGGAAACCGAGGAAGAAATCGGTCTGGCACGTCAGCATGTCGAGGTGCTTGGCTATCTGCCGGAATACCGAACCGGGACGGGTTTTCGCGTCACGCCGGTGGTGGCAGCGATCAGGCCACCCTTCGAATTGAAGCCCGATCCTTTTGAGGTGGCCGAGGTTTTCGAAGTGCCGCTCGCTTTTTTGCTTAACCCAAAAAACCATCAGCAACACGAGCTGCATTACCGCGGCGCCTTGCGCCAATATCTCGCCATGCCCTACGGTGATTACTTCATCTGGGGGGCGACGGCAGGCATGATCCGGGCACTGTCCGACCGCCTGGCCCTGCAGTCAGCGGAGCCTTGTGGTATCTTGGCGCTTTAGCACAAGACAATAACGCAGCCTGCGCCCACGATGTTCCCATGAGTCTTTTTTCGCTGATCGCCGTTTTTATCATCGAGCAGTTCAAGCCGCTGGACTACCGGCGCGTGGTCGGTGAGCCCCTCACCGTCTGGGCCGATTTCGTCGAATCCCGCTTTAATGCGGGAACCCGGGCGCACGGGGTCGCGGCGTGGTGTCTGGCTGTACTTTTGCCGGTCGCCGGGCTTGCCGTGCTTTACTACGGACTGCAGGCTTTGCATCCCTTGCTCGCCTGGCTCTTAAGTGTCGGTGTCCTGTATCTGACCATGGGTTTTCGGCAGTTCAGTCATCATTACACTGAAATTCAGCTGGCCCTGCGGATGGGTGATCTTGATCTGGCTCGTGAGCGACTAGCGGGCTGGCTGGGGCATGCTAGCCATGGCATGAGCGCCGAAGAGATTTCGGCACGCGCCATTGAAGGTGCGCTGGCTGCTTCGCATCGACATGTCTTTGCCGTATTGCTATGTTTCGTCTTGTTGCCAGGGCCGTGTGGTGCCTTGCTGTACCGTTTGTCACTCATCGTCCGTGATCGCTGGACGCGCCCAGAGGCGGCAGAGCATCGTGAGTTCTCAATCTTTGCGCAACAGACTTTCGCTATCATTGACTGGTTGCCGCTTCGGGCAACGGCGGCTGCCTTTGCCGTCGTCGGTGATTTTGAGGATGCTGCGTACTGTTGGCGCACGCAGCCGGCGCAATGGCCAGATCAGGATTTGGGCATTGTTCTGGCAGCGGGTGCTGGTGCCCTTGGGGTACAACTAGGCAAACAGCTGGTTCAGGGTGGGACGCTGGAGGAGCAAGCTGAACTGGGTCTAGGTGATCCTGCGGATGTTGATTTTATGCAGGCTGCGGTCGGGCTCGTCTGGCGAGCCACCGTTTTGTGGATGCTATTGCTCTTTTTGCTGGGACTCGCCAGTCTGGTGGGTTGAATCATTTTTTTCAGGAGGTTTTCATGAGTAAAGATGTTGTCGTTCTGAGCGCGGTTCGTTCCCCGATTGGCGCTTTTGGTGGCGCCCTGGCCGATATGGATCCGTGTGATCTGGGTGCTGCTGTCATGAAGGAGGCGATTGCCCGTTCCTCCGTCGATCCGCAACAGATCAACTACGTGACTGTCGGCACGACGATGCCGGTCGACAGCCGTTATGCCTACGTTTCCCGCGTTGCTTCCATCCAGGCTGGCCTGTCGATGGACTCCGTCGCCATGCAGGTTTCACGCCTGTGCGCTTCTGGCCTCCAGGCGATCGTTACCACCGCCCAGAACATCATGTTGGGTGATGCCGAGTACGGTATCGGTGGTGGTGTCGAAGTGATGTCCAAGGTGGCTTACCTGATGCCGGCCCTGCGCTCGGGTGCACGCATGGGCGATGCCAAGGCGATCGACGCCATGGTGGCCGTGCTGACCGACCCGTTTGGTGTTGGCCACATGGGCATCACCGCTGAGAACCTCGCTGCCAAGCATGGTTTCAGCCGCGAAGACCAGGATGCCTTCGCTGTTGAATCGCAGCGTCGTGCGGCGGCCGCCATTGATGCCGGTCACTTCAAGTCCCAGATCTTCCCGATCGTCAAGCAGACCCGCAAGGGCGAAGTCGTGTTCGACACCGACGAGCACCTGAAGCGCGGCACCACGATGGAATCCCTGGCCAAGATGAAGCCGGCCTTCAAGAAAGACGGTACGGTCACCGCCGGTAACGCTTCCGGTATCAACGATGGCGCTGCCTTCTTCGTGCTGGCTGATGCGGCCAAGGCTGCAGCGGCTGGCCAGAAGCCGATCGCCCGCATCGTTTCCTACGCCGTTGCCGGTGTGCCGAACGACATCATGGGCGAAGGTCCGATTCCGGCGACCAAGCTGGCGCTGAAGAAGGCCGGCCTGACCCTGGACCAGATGGACGTTATCGAATCCAACGAAGCCTTTGCCGCACAGGCCCTGTCGGTGAACAAGGTGCTGGGCCTGGATCCGGCCAAGACCAACCCGAACGGCGGCGCCATCGCCCTGGGTCACCCGGTTGGCTGTTCCGGTGCCTTCATCGCCACCAAGGCAATCTACGAAATGAACCGCATCGGCGGTCGCTACTGTCTGGCCACAATGTGTATCGGTGGCGGTCAGGGTATTGCCGTGATTTTCGAACGCGTCTGATTCATCTGATCACGTGATTGAAAAACCCGTCGGCTAATCCCGGCGGGTTTTTTATTGCACCACCATGAAATCGGTGTGCACCATGTTGGGGCGTGTTGGTTTATTGGTTTTTCTTAATCCACTGATTCTATAAAGTTTTCATGTGTGGCATGGAAACTGCTGAATTGGTTTTGAGAGAATCCCTTGCGAGTTCACTATGAATTTCTATAACGAGATGTACGAGACGGACGGTCAAGTCCGGGCGCATTACGCGCGTTACGATGCCTGGCTCAAGGCAACGCCGGCTGAGCGCATTGAACGTAAGCGTGCTGAGGCCGATCTGGCGTTTCACCGCGTAGGTATTACCTTTGCGGTCTACGGTGAAGAAGCAGGAAAAGAGCGACTGATTCCCTTCGATATCATTCCGCGCATCATTCCTTCCAAAGAATGGAAGTCGATGGAGCGAGGCATGCGGCAGCGAGTCAAGGCGCTCAACATGTTCCTGTGGGATATTTACCACGATCAGGAAATTCTAAAGGCCGGGAAAATTCCCGCTGAACAGGTCTTGAATAACACCCAGTACCGCAAGGTGATGCAGGGGGTCGATGTGCCGGGGCAGGTTTACGCCCACATCGCCGGGGTCGATCTGGTACGAGCCGGCGAGGGCGAGTTTTACGTCCTCGAAGACAATTTGCGGGTGCCGTCTGGCGTGTCCTACATGCTTGAGGATCGCAAGATGATGATGCGGCTTTTCCCTGAGTTGTTCGCCAGGCACAAAGTGGCACCAGTCCAGCACTATCCCGACATGCTGCTGGAGAAGTTGCGTGCCGTGGCGCCGAATGGCGTCAGCAATCCGACGGTGGTGGTGCTGACCCCGGGGGCTTACAACAGTGCTTACTTCGAACACAGCTTCCTGGCCCAGCAAATGGGGGTCGAACTGGTCGAAGGTCGTGACCTGTTCGTTAAGGATGAAGTGGTTTATATGCGGACGACCCAAGGGCCGCAGCGCGTTGATGTCATTTATCGACGCATTGACGACGATTTTATGGATCCGCTGGCTTTCCGGGCGGATTCCGCATTAGGCGTGCCGGGCATCCTGCGCGCCTACCAGGCCGGTAACGTCACCTTGTCGAATGCTATCGGAACGGGGGTGGCTGATGACAAGTCGATCTATCCTTATGTGCCGGATATGATCCGTTTCTATCTGGATGAGGAGCCGATCCTTAACAACGTGCCGACTTATATGTGTCGCAAAAAGGATGATTTGGCCTATGTGCTTGCACACTTGGCAGAACTGGTGGTCAAGGAAGTGCACGGCGCTGGTGGTTACGGCATGTTGGTCGGCCCGGCGTCGACCAAGGAACAGATCGAGCATTTCCGTCAGTTGCTGATCGCCAAGCCGGACGGCTATATCGCCCAACCGACCCTGGCTTTGTCCAATTGCCCGACGTTCGTCGAAGAAGGCATTGCGCCACGACATCTCGATCTACGCCCCTTTGTCTTGTCCTCGGGCAAGTGCGTCAATATGGTGCCAGGTGGCCTGACCCGCGTCGCGTTGACCAAGGGGTCGCTGGTGGTCAACTCGTCGCAGGGCGGTGGGACCAAGGACACCTGGGTCCTCGAAGACTGATTACGGAGAACAAACATGCTATCGCGTACTGCTGATCACCTGTTCTGGATGTCTCGCTACATTGAACGGGCTGAAAACCTGGCCCGCCTGCTCGATGTCACCTGGCAGATGTCGCTGGTGCCGCAATCCGAGGAGGCGGCGAATCAGAACTGGAATGCCATCATCGGTCTGAACAGCCTCGAAGCGGCGTATGCCGCCAAGTATTCTGCGGTCAACAGCGACAATGTGCTGCATTTCATGGTGAGTGATCCGGATAATTACGCCTCGATCACCAGCTGCCTGCGTTTGGCGCGGGAAAACGCACATGCCGTGCGTGGCACGATTACCACAGAAATGTGGGAAACAATGAATGCCACCTGGCTGGAGGCGCGGGGCAAGAGCTTCGAGCACATTATCAATGCCGGGATCGGCGAGTTTTTCGAATGGGTCAAGATGCGTTCCTCGCTGGCCCGCGGGACGACGCTCGGCACCTTGCTACAAGACGAATCCTTCCACTTCATCCGTTTGGGGACCCTGCTCGAGCGGGCCGATAACACGGCGCGGATTCTCGATGTCAAATATCACGTTCTGCGCCCCCATGGCGACGAAGGGGCGACCGATTTCTATCAGTGGGGCGCCCTGCTGCGCTCGGTGTCCGCATTCGAGGTTTATCGCAAGGCTTATCGCGATGTGATTACCCCGGAGCGGGTGGCTGAACTGTTGATCCTGCGCAATGACATGCCGCGTTCGCTGCATTTCTGCATGAATGGCGTCCTGAAAAATCTTGAGCTGATTGCCAACAGTCATTCCGGTGAAACGCTGCGTCAGGTTGGTTTGTTGCATGCCCAACTGCACTATGCCCGAGTTGAAGATATCCTGGCGCATGGTTTGCACCAGTGGCTGACCGATTTCATGGATCGGATCTATGCCTTGGGTGATGGCATCAGCAAGGATTTTCTGGTGCCGATGGCAGAGGCTGCCTGACTGTGCCTGGATCAGGCGGTGGCTTTGGCCGCCGTCGCTGATTCAGAGGGCAGCGGCATGCGGCACAGTGTGACCGCTGCTTTTTGCGCCGGTTCAACCACACGACGCAGGGCACTCAGACCGATCAGCAGGCGATCCATTGCTTCGATTCTGAGTTAGTCACGCGCTCCGCTGTCTTGCAAATGCGCTTTGGTGGTAATCCAACTCGAAGGCGCCGCCGATCAGGGCGCCGGGGTTGATGCCATCCATCTGCTGCTATCCCGTTTTGTCAACTTGCAGATTGAACTTCAGCCAGACGAGCGTCAACCGGTGGGCTGGCGGGGCGGTGCTAGAATTCGCCGCTTTGCATGTCCCGGCCGGGCCGGGGGAACGGGGTGCCATGTATTTCGATGTCATTATCATGGGGGCCGGGGCGGCCGGCATGATGTGCGCGGCGCAAGCCGGCCGGCGGGGGCGGCGGGTGCTGCTGATTGATCACGCCGAAAAACTGGCTGAACGCATCCGCATTTCCGGCGGTGGTCGCTGCAATTTCACCAACCGGACAGTCAGCGCCGATCATTACCTGTCACAAAACCCGCACTTCTGCCGCTCGGCGCTGGCGCGTTTTACCCCGAACGATTTCATCGCCCTACTGGAAAAGCGGCGTATTTCTTATCATGAACGCGAACAGGGTCAATTGTTTTGCGATGACTCGGCCGAGGACATCATCGCCATGCTGCGTGATGCCTGCGACGAGGCCGGTGTGCAATGGGCCATGCCGTGTGCGGTGCAGGGCATTGAGGCTCGGTCAGCGGGCAGCGCCCGCGGTGCGTTCGCGGTCGACAGCACGCAAGGGCGTTTTTCTGCCGAATCGCTGGTGGTGGCAACGGGGGGGCTGGCCATTCCGAAAATAGGCGCGACCCCCTTTGGCTATCGTCTGGCCGAGCAGTTTGGTCTTCCGGTGGTGCCGCCACGGCCGGCCCTGGTGCCATTGGCACTGGCCCCGGAACTGCTCGAACCCCTGAAGCCAATGGCCGGAACCACGCTTGATGCCAGTGCCCGCTTTGCCGATGCGGCATTTCGCGAGAATGTGCTGATGACCCATCGCGGGCTGTCTGGCCCGGCCATCCTGCAGATTTCCAGTTACTGGCAGATGCAGGAATACGGCAGTGGTAAAAAGCGACCACTGGAAATCGACCTGTTGCCCGGTATCGACGCCGCGGCGTGGCTGGATGCCCATCGCCAGGGCCGCAGCCATTTACCAAATGTGCTGGCCGAGTATCTGCCCCGGCGTTTTGCCCACGAATGGTGCGCTTTGTATGGCGGCGATAAGGCACTCAGTCGGCCGATCGGCGAACTGGGTCGCCGTGATCTTGAACAGATCGCTCGCCAACTCAATGCCTGGTCGCTGATGCCGGCCGGGACGCTGGGGTTTGCCAAAGCCGAAGTGACGCTGGGCGGTGTGTCGACCGCAGCTTTGTCGTCAAAAACCATGGCTGCACGGGATGTACCCGGTCTTTACTTCATCGGTGAAGTGGTCGATGTCACCGGCTGGCTGGGGGGGTACAACTTCCAGTGGGCCTGGTCGTCGGGCTGGGTGGCTGGGCAGTTTGCCTGACCGGGCCCTCGCACCCTCGTTCAGTTTTGGTCCTTGAGTATGGCCTTGGCCACGGCTTCAGCCACCTTGATGCCGTCGACACCGGCGGACAGGATGCCGCCGGCGTAACCGGCACCTTCTCCGGCCGGGTAAAGGCCGCGGGTGTTGATGCTCTGGAAGTCGTCGCCGCGCTTGATGCGGATCGGCGATGAGGTCCGCGTCTCGACGCCGGTGAGCACCGCGTCGGCCATGGCAAAACCGCGAATTTGCTTGTCGAAGGCCGGGATCGCTTCACGTAGCGCATCAATGACGTAATCGGGGGCGCAACTGCTCAGGTCGGTCATGTGTACGCCCGGCTGGTAGGACGGATCGACCTGGCCGAGTGCGGTCGACGGCCGACCGGCGAGAAAATCACCGACGCGCTGGGCTGGTGCGTTGTAGCTGCTGCCGCCGGCAATGAAGGCCTGGCTTTCCCAGTGGCGCTGAAAATCGATGCCGAGCAAAGGGTTTTGCCGGGCATCGCCGGGGAAGTCGCTGGGGTCGACATTGACCACCAGCGCCGAATTGGCGTTGCGCTCGGCGCGTGAATACTGGCTCATGCCGTTGGTGACGACGCGACCCGGTTCGGACGTCGCGGCGACCACCTGGCCGCCCGGGCACATGCAGAAGCTGTAGGCGGCGCGGCCGTTGGCGCAGTGATGCACTAGCTTGTAGTCGGCGGCGCCGAGCAGTTCATTACCGGCGTTGGGGCCGAAGCGGGCCTTGTCGATCAGCGTCTGCGGGTGCTCGATGCGGAAACCGATGGCGAAGGGCTTGGCTTCGACATAGACGCCGGCGTCGTAAAGCATCTGAAAGGTGTCGCGGGCGCTGTGGCCAATGGCCAGCACGACGTGTTCGGCAGCAATTTGCTCGCCGCCGGCCAGTTCAACGCCCTTGACCTGATGATTGTCGATCAGGATGCGGTCGACCTTGCTGCCGAAGTGGATTTCGCCGCCCAGGCCGGTGATCGTCGCCCGCATGGCTTCGACCATTTTGACCAGGCGGAAAGTACCGATATGCGGCTTGCTGACGTACATAATCTCTTCGGGAGCGCCAGCCTTGACGAACTCTTCCATCACCTTGCGGCCGAGAAAATGAGGGTCCTTGATCTGGCTGTACAGCTTGCCGTCGGAGAAAGTACCGGCGCCGCCCTCGCCAAACTGGACGTTCGACTCCGGGTTCAAGGTCTGTTTGCGCCACAGCTCCCAGGTGTCTTTCGTGCGTTCGCGCACCGCTTTGCCGCGCTCAAGGATGATCGGCTTGAAGCCCATCTGCGCCAGTAGCAGCCCGGCCAGCAAGCCGCAGGGGCCGGTACCGATGACGACTGGACGCGTCGTCAGTTCGGCCGGGGCCTGGGCGATGTAGCGGTAACGGGTATCCGGCGCCGGACCGATCTGGCGGTCGTCGGCCAGACGGGCGAGGACGGTGGCCTCGTCCTGTACCTCGACATCCAGTGCGTAGATCAGTGTGATCGCATTTTTCTTGCGTGCGTCATGGCTGCGCTTAAAGATGCTGACCTTGAGCAATTGCGCGTCGCTAATGCCAAGGCGATTGACGATGGCTGGGCGCAGGGCGTCCGCAGGGTGGTCGAGGGGGAGTTTGAGTTCGGAAATTCGCAACATGTGTGACGGGCCCGCTCAGCGGCTCTTGAAAGTCTTGTGGCAGTCCTGGCAGGTCTCGTGCACCGTTTTGTAGGCGGCGCGCACTTGGCTTTCATCCTTGCCGTGGGCGGTGGCCAGCAACAAGTCGGTGGCGCGCAGGAAGGCGTCGCGGCGCTCGGCAAACACAGCGGGCTGTTGCCAGATGGCCGGCGTGCCCTTGGACGGTGGGTAATGCGTGTCGGCCGCAAAAAGTGGCCAGGGCGCATCGCGCAGGGTTGACAGGCGTTCGGCCAAGGCTTCGAATTTGTCAGCTTCGTAGCGATCCTGGCGCAACATGGTGCCCATCGGCTCGAAGACGCGCAGGATCTCCTTGAATGCCGTTTGCCGCGTTTTGACCGGTTGGCCGGGGCGGGTGTCCTCGGGTTCACCACAGGCCGTCAGAACAGCGACGGTCGACAACAAAAGCAGGGCATTTTTCAGCGAGATGGACATGGCCAGGTCGGTTCGGAAGGAAAGCGGAGGGTGATTATACGGTGCCCGGTAAACGGGCGGGAGATGCTTACATTTGCTGACGTCTGCCAGGGGCTGCGGGCATAATGCAGCGATTGTCCATTTCATTTGAACGACATGCAGCAGACAATCAGTTTCATTACCTTGGGGGTCTCTGACTTGGCGCGCAGTCGGGCTTTTTATGGCGCGCTGGGCTGGCAGGAGGCGGCGGCCAGTCAAGCCGAGGTGGCTTTCTTCCAGGCGGGCGGTGTCGTGCTGGCGCTTTTTCCACGTCAGGCGCTGGCCGAAGACGCCGGGGTGGCTTCGGCCGGCCAGGGCTTTGCCGGGTTTTCTCTGGCGCATAACGTGACTTCCGAGGCTGCCGTCGATAGCCTGCTGGCGGCTGCGCAGGCGGTGGGGGCGACGTGTCCGCAGCCGGCCAGTCGGGCGCCCTGGGGCGGTTATCGTGGCTATTTTGCCGACCCTGACGGCTTCCTGTGGGAGGTCTGTTTCAATCCCTTCATGCCCTTGGCCAGCGATGGCAGCTTGCGGCTGGCCGAGTGAGCGGGGATGCACTGTTGTGGTGCATTCCTGCTGTCATGGAGCCTTCACCGAGTGCGTGGCAGAATTGACCACTCGAATAATCAGTGGCTTACAGGCTGGTTCGCCTTTTGCTTTTAATCACGCAGTCATCTTGCCCGGAGCAAACTTGTGTCCATTCATGTCGCACTGAATCACGTAACCAAATATAGCTACGACCGCCTGATCAATCTGGGTCCGCAGGTTATCCGCCTGCGTCCCTGCCCGCACTCGCGCAGCCGCATTCTTTCCTATTCGCTGAAGATCGGTCCGGAAACGCATTTCATCAACTGGCAACAAGATCCGCAGGGCAATTACCTGGCCCGCCTGGTCTTCCCGGAAAAGACCCGCGAACTGTCGATCGAAGTCGATCTGGTCGCTGAAATGTCGGTCATCAATCCCTTTGATTTCTTCCTTGAGCCGTACGCCGAGGAATTTCCCTTCACCTACGAAGCCTGGCAGCGCCATGAGCTGATGCCTTACCTGTACAAGGTGGCGGGCGGCGACTTGTTTGATCGCTACGTGGCGGCTATTCCGTTAGAGAAAAAGCGCAGTGTCGATTTCCTGGTCGCGCTCAATGCCCAGGTGCAGCGCGACATCAGCTACACCATTCGCATGGAGCCCGGCGTGCAGACGCCGGAGGAAACGCTGACCAAGCGTTCCGGTTCCTGTCGCGATACGGCCTGGTTGCTGGTACAGATCCTGCGTCATCTCGGTCTGGCGGCGCGTTTCGTTTCCGGCTATCTGGTCCAGTTGACCGCAGACGTCAAATCGCTCGACGGTCCCTCCGGGCCAGAGGCTGATTTCACTGACTTGCATGCCTGGTGCGAGGTTTATTTGCCCGGCGCTGGCTGGGTCGGGCTCGATCCGACCTCTGGCTTGTTTGCCGGTGAAGGCCATATCCCGCTGGCCTGTACGCCGGAACCGGCCTCAGCAGCCCCCTTGACTGGGGTGCTGGACGAGTGCGAAACCGAGTTCAGTCACCACATGCAGGTCACCCGGGTGTGGGAAGCACCACGAGTCACCAAACCCTATAGCGATGCGCAATGGGTTGAGATCGAAGGCCTCGGTCATCAGATCGACGAAGAATTGCAGCGCATGGATGTGCGTCTGACGCAGGGGGGCGAGCCGACCTTTGTCGCGGTCGACGACCCGGATGGCGCAGAATGGAATACCGCTGCGATGGGGCCGACCAAGCGGTATTTCGCGGCTGACCTGTTCCATCGTTTGCGCGAAAAATACGCCGCCAATGGCCTGATGCATTTCGGTCAGGGCAAGTGGTATCCCGGTGAGCAATTGCCGCGCTGGTCGCTTAACTGCTTCTGGCGCAAGGATGGTGAGCCGATCTGGAATTCGCCGGCACTCTATGCCGATGAGCGCAAGGACTACCACGTCAGCGCCGAGCAGGCTGGACAGTTCCTCAAGCGGGTTGCCGAGCGCCTGGGCGTGACTGCCGAGCACGTCTTCCCGGCGTTCGAGGATGTCTATTACTACATGTGGCGTGAGCGCCGGCTACCGGGCAATGTCGATCCTTTTGATTCTCGGGTTGACGACGCCCTGGAGCGCGAGCGCCTGATGAAGGTGTTTACCCAGGGGATGACGCATACCGTCGGCCATGTCCTGCCGATCATGAAGAATGTCTGGAATCAGTGGCAGACCGGGCCATGGTTCCTGCGTGCTGAACGTTGCTACCTGTTCCCGGGCGATTCGGCCATGGGCTATCGCCTGCCGATCGACTCCCAGCCGTGGACGGCGACGAGCGACTACCCCTATGTCAACGTGCCGGATGCTGAAACGGCGACCGATCCGTTGGCCAGTTATCAAGCTTTGCGGGCCCGGGTGGATGGTCAGCGCGACAGCGCCACGCCGATCCGCCAGCAGATGCGTGGCCAGGCCGAGGGCTGGCAGGCGATCGGGCCGGATGGCAAGGCGCGGGCCTGGGCCAAGCCGTCGGATACCGTGCCGGGATTCAAGGAATCCGCCGCCTGGATTACTCGCCTGGCGATGTGTGCCGAGCCGCGTGACGGCAAGCTTTACATCTTCATGCCGCCGACGCAGACGCTGGATGATTATCTGGAAGTGGTGGCCGCAGTCGAGGCGACGGCCGAGGAAATGTCCTTGCCCATCATCATGGAGGGCTACGAGCCGCCGTCCGACCCGCGGATGACGCATTTCCGCGTGACGCCGGATCCGGGCGTGATCGAAGTCAATATTCATCCGGCCAAGAGTTGGGATCAACTGGTCGACCAGACCACCCATCTCTACGAATCGGCCTACTACTCGCGCCTGACCACCGAAAAATTCATGCTCGACGGTCGTCATACCGGGACGGGGGGCGGTAATCACTTCGTACTCGGCGGCGCAACGCCGAATGATTCGCCCTTCCTGCGCCGGCCAGACCTGCTGAAGAGCCTGATCGCCTACTGGCACAATCACCCCAGCCTGTCCTACCTGTTTTCTGGCTTGTTCATCGGGCCGACCAGCCAGGCGCCGCGTGTTGATGAGGCGCGCAACGACAGCCTGTACGAGATGGAAATCGCCTTCAAGCAGATTCCAAATCCCGGTGGTTTTGTGCCGCCCTGGCTGGTCGACCGTATCCTGCGCAATTTGCTGATCGACGTGACGGGTAATACGCACCGCGCCGAGTTCTGCATCGACAAGCTCTATTCACCGGATGGCCCGACTGGTCGCTTGGGCCTGCTTGAATTGCGCGCTTTTGAAATGCCGCCGCATGCCCGCATGTCGCTGGCCCAGCAACTCTTGCTACGTGGCCTGCTGGCCCGTTTCTGGAAGATGCCCTATACCCCGCCCAAGCTGGCGCGCTGGGGCACCGAGTTGCACGACCGCTTCATGCTGCCGCATTTTGTCGAGCAGGATTTTGCCGATGTGATGGAAGAAATGCAGCAGGCCGGTTTTGGCTTCAAGAAAGAATGGTTTGCCCCACATTTCGAATTCCGCTTCCCGAAATACGGCGATTTCGCCGTCAAAGGAATCGAATTCGAATTGCGGCATGCGCTGGAGCCCTGGCATGTCATGGGCGAGGAGGGGGGCGCCGGGGCAACCGTGCGTTACGTCGATTCCTCAGTTGAGCGCGTTCAGGTCAAAGTGACCGGCATGGCACCGGATCGCTATGTGCTGACCTGTAACGGCGAACCCGTGCCGCTGACCAACACCGGCAAGAACGGCGAGTTCGTTGCTGGCGTGCGCTACCGCGCCTGGCAACCAGAATCCTGTTTGCATCCGACCATCGGCGTGCATGCACCGCTGGTCTTCGATATCGTCGATACCTGGATGCAGCGCTCATTGGGTGGTTGTCAATACCACGTGGCGCATCCGGGTGGGCGTAGTTACGATGTTTTCCCGGTCAATGCCTTCGAGGCCGAAAGTCGACGTCTGGCACGTTTCTTCCGCTTCGGTCATACCCCTGGGCAAATGCAGGTCAAGCCGCTTGAGGTCAGCGCCGAGCATCCGTTTACGTTAGACTTGCGCCGCAGGTAATTAATTGTAAAACCGCATGTTTTTTGCGGTCGACCCTAAAAACAGGCCGATAAACGGCCTGTTTCTTTTCCGCCCATATGGCCCGAACACTACTCGCGATCTATCCCCATAGCGCCCGCCGTTACGATGAAATGTTGTCGTCCGAGGGCAGCGTTCGCACGCACTGGCGGCGTTTCTTCGTCCATCTTGACTCGGTGGCCCCAGAAGAAATGCACCACCGACTAGATTTTGTTGATCGACGCATTCTGGAAAATGGCGTTACCTATAACGTCTATGCCGATCCCAATGGCGCCGACCGACCGTGGGCGCTCGATCCTCTGCCATTGATCATTCCCGAGGATGAGTGGGCCGAGGTATCGGCTGCGGTTGCTCAGCGGGCGCAATTGATGAATGCCATCATTGCCGACCTTTATGGCGAACAGCGCCTGCTGGCCGAAGGCCTGCTGCCGCCAGCCCTGGTGTATGGCCAGCATGGTTATTTGTGGCCTTGCCAGGGGATCAAGCCGCCCGGCGGTATCTGGCTGCATCACTACGCGGTAGACCTGGCTCGTTCGCCGAATGGGCAGTGGTGGGCGATTGCTGACCGGACGCAGGCACCGTCCGGCGCCGGTTATGCGCTGGAAAACCGGCTGATCGTGTCGCGTGTTTTTCCGGAAATGTTCCGTGACCTGCATGTTCAGCATCTGGCCGATTACTTCCGCGACCAACAAGATGGCCTGGCGGCGCTAGCTCCGCTTGAAGGTGATGAGCAGCCGCACATCGTGTTGCTGACCCCCGGACCGTACAACGAAACCTATTTTGAACACGCCTATCTGGCCCGCTATTTGGGTTATCCACTGGTTGAGGGACAGGATTTAACCGTCCGCGGCGACAGTATTTACCTCAAAACGCTGCGTGGCCTGAAGCGGGTGCACGTCATTCTTCGTCGTCAGGATGATGCCTATTGCGATCCGCTTGAATTGCGTGGCGATTCGGCGCTGGGTATTCCTGGATTGCTCAATGTGGCGCGTGCCGGCCGGGTTGTCATTGCAAATGCGCTGGGCAGCGGATTGCTGACTTCCGGTGCCTTGATGGGTTTTCTGCCCGGCATTTGCGAGCGTCTGCTTGGTGAAAAACTGGCCATGCCCTCGGTGGCCACCTGGTGGTGCGGCGAAAAACCGGCCCTGGACTATGTCAAGAAACATTTTGACGATCTGGTCATCAAGCCAGCCTACCCAACCCAGAATATGTTGCCCGTATTTGGCCATACGCTGGAAGGCGAGGAGCGCGCTGAAATGCTGCGTCGTATCGAAGCCCGACCCCATGCCTATGTCGCTCAGGAAATGGTCAATCTGTCGCAGGCGCCGACCTGGAGCCGGGCGCACGAACGGCGCCTGATTGCTCGACCCCTGGGCCTGCGCGCGTATGCCGCAGTCAATGCGGTGGGGGAATATTCGGTGATGCCAGGGGGGCTGACGCGGGTGGCAGCAGGAGCCAACGAACGCATTATCTCCATGCAGCGCGGCGGCGCATCGAAAGACACCTGGGTACTGACCAAGGGCCAGGTCAGTGAATTCACCATGCTCAAACCCTCGGTCACGGTTCGTGACCTGGTGCGGGCTGGCGCCAATCTGTCGTCACGGGTGGTGGAAAATCTGTTCTGGCTGGGCCGTTATTCCGAACGTTTCGACGACAGCGCCCGTCTGCTGCGCGTGGCGCTATCGCGGCTGGTTGATGCCGGCGGCGAAAAAACACCGGCGGTGGCCTCGGTCATGGAATTGGCACAACGTCTGGGCGTCCTGCCCAAACCGGAGGAGGATGCGCCGATGGCGGAGGGGGGCGAACATGTGCTGCTTGAAGCCATTTACGACCCCAAACAACCGGGCAGCCTGGCAGGTACCATCCGCAACCTGATGTGGTCGGCCACCCACGTTCGCGAACGACTGTCACTCGATCACTGGCATTCACTTAACCGCCTGCAGCGCGAGCAACAGGCCGCGCAGAAAAAACATCCGACCCTGACCGAGGCAATTGCTTTTCTCGACCGGGTGTTGGTGATTTCATCCTCGCTCAATGGCTTCGCCATGGACAACATGACGCGCGACGATGGCTGGCGTTTCCTGATCATCGGCCGGCGACTGGAGCGCTTGTCTTTCTTCGCGCTGGCCATTGCTCATTTCATGCACATGCCCTCGTCGCGGGCAACGGGTTGCTTGGAGTGGTTGCTTGAGTTGGCCGATTCGATCATCACATATCGTTCGCGCTACTCGCGTGCGCCGGAGTTGTTGCCGGTGGTCGATCTACTGGTCTTTGACGAAAGCAATCCGCATAGCGTACTTTTCCAGGCGGGCGTGCTGGGGCGTTACCTGGACCGCATGGCACGGGAACTGGCGGCTGATCCGGAGGCCCCCTTGCTCGAGGCCAGTGAGACCTTGCGCCAGTTTTCGCTGGAATCGCTTGAGCATCTGCAATTCAGCCACTGCACGCAATGTTCGCCTTGTGATGATCTGGCGGCACGCTTGCTGGCCCTGGAGGCCGCAGCAGGTCAGTTGTCCGATCAACTGGGGATGCGTTATTTCACTCACGTCGGCGATGTCAGCCGGCAGACCATGGCCTTGTGACAATGGAAGCCGTTCGCTATCACGTTCTGCACGAGACCCGCTACGACTACGGTAGTCCGGTTTCCTTGTCGCAGCAGCAACTGCACCTGTCGCCACGCTTCCTGCCCTGGCAGCAGGTCGAGGAGCAGCGGATCGACATCGAGCCGGTGCCGACCTGGCGCCGTGATGGCCAGGATGCCTTTGGCAATCCGGTGAGTTGGCTGGCTTTCAATGCACCGCACGAAAGTTTGCGCATTCGCTCGGCCATGACGGTTGATATCCTGCCGCACCGGCCTGTCGATCTCGACCAGTCGATGCCTTGGGATGCCTTGCGCAGGCGCCTGGCGTATGGCGCTGACGAGCCGCTGGCCGAGGATCTGTTGGCAGTGCGTTTCCGTTTTGAGAGTCCGCATATCCGGATTAAGCACGAACTGGCCGATTACGCCGCTGACTGCTTTCCGCCGGGTCGGCCGGTGCTCCTTGGCGCCCAGGCGCTGATGACGAAAATCTTTACCGAATTCGAATTTGACCCCGAGGCCACCACGGTGTCGACGCCTATCCTTGAGGTGCTGGAGAACAAGCGCGGCGTTTGTCAGGATTTCGCCCATTTGATGATTGGTTGCCTGCGTGCCATCGGTCTGGCCGCTTGCTATGTCAGCGGTTATCTGCTGACCCGGCCACCGCCGGGCAAACCCCGGCTGATCGGTGCCGATGCCTCGCATGCCTGGGTGTCAGTTTATTCACCGGGCAGCGAACATGGCTGGGTTGATTTCGACCCGACCAACGATTTACTGCCTGATACCGAGCACATCACCATTGCGCTGGGTCGCGATTTCAGCGACATCTCGCCGCTACGCGGCATCATCCTGGGCGGCGGCGGGGCGGAGCCTGATGTCGCCGTCACGGTGGTGCCGCTCGATGAAGAGGCTTTGCCAGAGGGCTTGCTGGAAGCGAGTCCGACTGTTCCCGCCGACGACTGATGCGGCGGGTGGCAATTATTGGCGGTGGTCCGGCAGGCCTGATGGCGGCCGAGCAACTGTCCACGGTCGACGGCCTGCAAGTCGATATTTTCGAAGCCATGCCCTCGCTCGGCCGCAAGTTTCTGATGGCCGGCAAGGGCGGCATGAATATCACCCATGCTGAACCGCTGGCCGACTTCATTCGCCGTTATGGTGAACGGGCTGCTCAGTTGGCGCCATGCCTGCTGGCCTTTGGCCCGGCAGCGGTGCGTGAGTGGATTCATGGTCTGGGCATCGAAACCTTCGTTGGCACCTCAGGTCGGGTTTTTCCGACCGGGATGAAGGCCGCTCCCTTACTGCGCGCCTGGCTGCATCGTCTGCGCCAGCGTGGGGTGCGGATTCATGTCCGGCATCGCTGGCTGGGCTGGGGTGATGCGGGGGCCTTGCGTTTTGCCACGCCAGACGGCGAAATGGCCGTTTTTGCCGCGTCGACCGTGTTGGCACTTGGCGGTGGCAGTTGGTCGCGCCTGGGGTCGGATGGCCGTTGGGTGCCTTTGTTACGGTCGACCGGCTTGCCGGTCGCCGATTTGCAGCCAGCCAACTGTGGTTTTGAGGTTGCCTGGTCGGATCATTTTCGCCAGCGCTTTGCCGGCGCCCCGGTGAAGGCAGTCATCGCCGCTTGCGGTCAACGGCAGCAACAGGGCGAATTCAACATTACCGAAACAGGGGTCGAGGGTGGTTTGATCTACGCTTTGTCGGCGCCCTTGCGAGAGGCTCTGGCCCGTGGTGAACAAGCGGTGTTACAGCTTGATCTGGCGCCGGGCCGCAGCCTGGCGCGGCTGAGCGCTGATCTGGCGCTGCCGCAGGGCCGCGATACGCTGGCCAATCATTTACGACGACGGGCCGGAATCGATGGGGTCAAGGCGGGTTTATTGCGTGAATTTTTCTCGCCAGCGCAGTTGACCGTGGCGACCACGCTGGCCGCCGCGATCAAGGCCTTGCCGCTGGTGGTGCAGGCGACGCGACCATTGGACGAGGCGATCAGTTCAGCTGGCGGTCTTGACCTGGCCGCGTTGAACGATCAAGGCATGGTCGTTGCGCGGCCTGGCCTGTTTTGCGCGGGCGAGATGCTGGATTGGGAAGCGCCGACCGGCGGGTATCTGCTGACCGCCTGTTTGGCGACCGGCTGGCGGGCCGGTCGCGGTGTACGCTGCTGGCTGGGCGAAACCCGCTAGGTCGGCTGGCTGGCTTGCCAACGGTGGCGGCATTGATCCAGTTCATTGATCGCAGCCTCGAAGTCGAACTCGTTAACCTGGCGTGCAAAGATGGGATAGCGCGGGCCGAGAATTTTTTCCAGGGGCAGGGCATTTTGCTGAATGGTGCCTTGGGCTGAAAAGTCGCCTTCGGCCAGTTGGTGGCGAATCTGCTTGAGCAGGGTCAAAGCAAAACCCGGGTCAATTTGTGCTTGCGGTTGACCAGAAATCGTCTCGCTACCAAAAACCTTTAACAACTGCTCGTGTAGATTTTGGTAGCTGCGCTGGGTTTGCACCAGCAATGCTTCAATCTCGGGGCGTGTCCGCTGTTGTCGAATGGCACTTTCGAGATCAGCAGCCTGTCGCTGGATGGTGCTGGCACCCAAGGTGCCCGCCGCGCCCTTGATCGAATGGGCGAGACGCCGGGCTTCGTCGGGTTGTTGATCGAGCAAGTCGGGAATGCGAGCCAGATCGTTGCGATGAATGCTGGCGAATTGGATCAGCAGGCGTCGATAGCTGTTGAAACGGCCACGCAAGGCCCGTAAGCCCGTATGGGCATCGAGGCCAGGAATTTGCTCGAGGCGGGCCTGCAACAGGGCGTCGGCATCTTGTTCCGTGTTGCCGGGGGGGGCGGAAGGTGCTGCGCTTGGCGGTGCGGCGGTTCGGCCAGGCAGCCAGTGCAAGACCGTTTTAAACAACTGGGCGGGGTCGATGGGTTTGGCGACGTGATCATTCATCCCGGCCTGCAGGCATTGATTGCGGTCATCGCTGAAGGCATTGGCCGTCATGGCCAGAATGGGCAACTCGGCCAGACCGGGCAAGCGGCGAATTTCCCGGGTAGCGGCCAGGCCATCGAGGCGGGGCATCTGGACGTCCATCAGGATCAAGGCATAGCCGTGTTGTTTCGCCAGGTCGAGGGCCTCCTGTCCATCCTGTGCCAGCTCGACCAGCAAACCGGCATCGGTCAGCAACTGCTGGACCACTTCGGCATTGATCGGATTGTCTTCCGCGACCAAAACCCGGGTGCCGCGATAATTTTTCTGCAATTGCTGTTCGGCGCTCAGGGTTGATACGTCGGGATGGGGGAGGGATAGCGGGAAGGGGGCTGCCGGGGAAAATTCGGCAATAAACCAGAAACTGCTGCCTTGGCCCGTTTGGCTCTGGACCCCGATCGTTCCGCCCATGGCCTCGGCCAGACGGTGGCTGATGGCCAGGCCCAGACCGGTGCCCCCATGGCGACGGGTGGTTGAACTATCGGCCTGTTCAAAGGGCCGGAACAGGCGTCCCTGCGCTTCGTCGCTGATGCCGATGCCCTGGTCGATGACTTGCCAACGCAGACGTACCCGTTCGTCGCCTCGGGATTCAAGCTGCAGTCGAACCTCGATTTTGCCGTGGGTAGTGAACTTGACCGCATTGGACAGAAAGTTGAGCAAGATCTGGCGCACACGCAGGGGGTCGCCTTGCAGTCGCTCAGGTAGCAGGGGGTCGATGTTGGACTCGATGGGCAGGGATTTCTCGTGCGCCTTGTCGGCGACGAGGGCAATCGCCGATTGGGTGATCTCAAGTGGCGAAAAATTGCTTTGGCTCAGCACCATCTTGCCGGCCTCGATTTTCGACAAATCGAGTACGTCGTTGATCAGTGACATCAGGTGTTGCGCGGCGTCCGAGACCTTGGCCAGGCGCTGACGGTCTTCCTCGCGCTCGACATCGCGCTGCAGCAGGTGGGTGAGACCCAGAATGGCGTTCATGGGGGTCCGGATTTCGTGGCTCATGTTGGCCAGAAAGGCGCTCTTCGCCTTGTTGGCTGATTCGGCCGCATTTTTGGCCAATTCCAGTTCGGCGGTGCGGTCGACTACCAGGGCCTCAAGTTCGGCGCGATAACGGTCGAGTTCTGTTTGCGTGCGTTTCTTTTCGGTAATGTCTTCCTTGATCGCCAGATAATGGGTGATCTGGCCATTAGGTTGGCGAACCGGCGAGATGATGGCGAACTCTTCATATTCGCTGCCATCCTTGCGTTTGTTGATGAGTTCGCCACGCCAGATGTCGCCACGCTGGATCGTTGACCACAAGTCCTGGTAGGTCGCCGCCGAGGTGCGCCCGGACTGCAGCAGCCGCGGGTTCTGGCCGATGACTTCATTGGCGCTGTAGCCGGTGTTGGCGACAAAGGATTCGTTTACGTATTCGATGCTGCCGTCTTTGTTGGTAATGACGATGCTGTGCGGGCTTTGCCGGATGGCCAACGACAACTGCCGCAGATTGGCTTCGCTTTCATCAAGGGCGCGCCGCGAGCGTTGCATGGCCAGACCCAGGCTGAGTTCGCCGGCCAGGTTTTCCAGCAGGCTGATTTCCTCGTCGTCGAACGCATCGGACTGCTTGGCGTAGAGGTTGAACACGCCTTCGACCTGACCATCAATCCGCAGAGGGAGGGAGATTGAGGCGTGATAGCCGTGCGCGAGGGCTGTTTCGCGCCATGGGGAAAAAGCCGGGTCGCTTCCGATGTCGCGGCAGATGACCGGCAGGCCGGTGCGGATGGCGCGCCCAGTGGGACCTTGACCCAGCGGATTGTCGCCCCAGGACAGTTTGATCTGACTGAGATAACCGTTGTCGTAGCCCGCATCGGCCAGAATGCGCACCGATTTTTCTGCGTCATTCTGGACTTCACCGATCCAGGCCAGGCGATAGCCACCAATGTCGGTGGCGATTGCGCAGACTTCCGCCAGGATCTGGTCTTCGTCCTGGTTTCTGACCATGGCTTGCGCTGTTCCATGCAGCAAGCGCAGCAATTTCGTTTGTCGCCGCAAGCGCTCCAGATCGGTGCGATGGCGGGTGATGTCGGTCAGGATGCCGGTGGTTGTCCGTGCTTGCTGTTCCCGATTGCGATCGATCACCCGGCCGCGATCCTCAACCCACAGCCACTGCCCATCGTGGTGCCGGATGCGGTATTCGATGCGGTGGTCGCCTTGGGCTGGATCGTCGCCGGCAGTGAGGGTTTGAGTGAGCAGGTGGCGATCGTCAGGATGGAGGTGCTGCAGCCAGACTGACAGGGTGACCGGCGCAGCATCGGCACTCAGGCCGATCAGATCAAGCAGGCTGTCACTCAGGACGTAGTGGTCGGTTTCGTGGAAATATTCCCAGGCCCCGGCCCCGGCTGCCGAGAGTGCCAGATGTAGATGGGTTTCCAGCCGACGACGCTCGCGCTCCTGCTGCGCTTCACGCAGGGATTCCTCGAGTTCGTGCAAGCTCAGGCGCTCGAACAGACGGTGCTGACTGACGACACCGATCAGTTGTTGTTCCTCATTGCAGACCGTCATGTGACGGACCTTGAAACGATTCATGGCTTCCAGCGCCTCGGTGACCGAGGCGGTCGGCGACAGACTGTGGACCGGGCTGCTCATGACCTCGGCCAGGCTTAGGCCCTCGCTGCTGGCGTAGTCGCGTAACAGGCGCGGAATGTCGCGTTCGGTCAAAATGCCAATCGGGTAGCGATCACGAGCGACGATCAGATAGTCAGCGCCAAAGGCAAGCATGCTACTAACCCCCTCCGCCAACGAGGTTTCTGGGGGTAGTTGTGGAATTTTGCGCTGCATGACCGATTCGATTGAGCGCAGGTGACGAAAGACACTGTTGCCCAGATGAATCCTGAAATCGGTTTCGCTGACCAGACCGACTGTTTTACCCAGCGGGTCCACAACGACCAGATGGCGAATATTTTTTTGCTCGATCAACTGGCGGGCGGCCATCAGGTCCAGAGCGGCCGGGGCCGTCACCAGCGGCGATGACATCAATTCGGCAGCGCGGGTGTGTGGCGGACGGTGGGTGTGCAGGGCCCGGATGATGTTGCTTTCGGTAATGATGCCCAAGGCCTGTTGGTCATCCTGCACCAGCAAACTGGAGATGTGGGCTTCGGCCATCTGCCGGGCGATGTCATGCAATGGCGTGTCCGGGCCGATGCTCTGCACCGCGGGGTTCATGATTTCAGCCAGGGTCAGGGGCAATTGCAGGTTCATTACTGGGGAGGGCTTTCGTGGTCAAGAACAGCGCGCAGCGCGACTAGGGTGTGCTGCAGGGCATGTTGCAAGGGGGCCACTTGGCTCGCCTCAGGGGGCGAACTGCTGTTGTGCAAGTGGTCGTTGCAGACTTTGGCTGCGACAAAAATATCGTTCAGGCCCAGTGTGCCGCTGACGCCCTTGAGGTTATGTACCAGGCGCTGCAAATCGTCAGGGCGGTGCTCGCTCAGGGCTTGGCTCAGGCGCTGGGCGTCGTCGCCATGGCTATCCAGAAAGTGGCGCAACAAGCGGCAGTAGTTGCTCAATCGGCCACGCGTGGTCCGCAAGCCCGTGGCCAGGTCCACCCCCGGCACGGCGGCCAGTGCGGTGCGCAGGGGCTCGTCGCTACCCGTGGCCTCGTCAGACGGCGGGGGGGTATTCGTAGCGGGCTGTACCGGCGGGCGGCTGGTCGACGGCAGCCAGTCGAGCAGTTTGCGATACAGCGTGGCGGGATCAACGGGTTTGCCGAGATGGTCGTTCATGCCGGCGGCCAGGCAACGCTGGCGATCTTCGCCGAAAGCGTTGGCCGTCATGGCGATGATTGGCATCTGGTGGCCGGCGGCCCGCAGGGCGCGGGTGGCGCTCAAGCCATCCATTTCTGGCATCTGGATGTCCATCAGGATCAGGTCGTAACGCGTTTCCCCGGCCATTTTGACGGCTTCGTGACCGTTGACCGCGAGATCGCAGCTGAGCCCGACCTGACGCAGTAAATCACTGGCAACCTCCTGATTGATCAGGTTGTCTTCGGTCAGCAGCAGGCGCCACTGTCCCCCATTGGCCCGCAGCTGGTTTTCCAGATGGTTGTCGGTCTGAGTGGGGAGGCGGTTTGATTTTTCCTGTCGGCCCGGCGTGACTTGCACGCTGAACCAGAAGCGGCAGCCGTCCCCCGGCTGACTGTCAACCCCGGTATCGCCGCCCATCAGACCGGCCAACCGGCGTGCGATGGCCAGTCCCAGGCCGGTGCCACCATGGGCTCGGGTGGTTGAGCTGTCGGCTTGTTCGAAGGGTTCGAACAGACGCACCTGTTCTTCCGCCGACAGTCCGGGGCCGGTGTCGCTGACGCTGAGTTGCAGGTGCAGCGTGTGTTCCTTGCGTTCCAGCAATTGGGCGCTGAGGAGGATTTCGCCATCCTGCGTGAACTTGAGGGCGTTAGACAGGAAATTGAGCAGGATCTGGCCGATGCGCAGGGGGTCGCCCTGCAAGGCATCGGGCAGTTGCGGGTCCAGTTCGGTGCGTAGGGTCAGCCCCTTGGCGCGGGCGGCATCGCTGATCATGCTCAGGGTGTTGTCGAGCAGTTCACGCAGCGAAAAGTCGCTGGCATCAATTTCCAGTTTGCCCGCTTCGATTTTCGACAAGTCGAGAATCTGGTTGATGATGCCGAGCAGGTGATGGGCTGCTTGCCCAACTTTGACCAGACGTTCTCGTTGTGCCGGGTCGCTGGTATTGCGCTCGCTCAGGTGGGTGAGGCCGATGATGGCGTTCATCGGGGTGCGGATTTCATGGCTCATATTGGCCAGGAAAGCACTTTTCGCCCGGTTGGACGCTTCGGCTGCGTCGCGTGCCTTGCGTAATTCGGCGGTACGCACGGCGACCTGGACTTCAAGTTCCTGATGCGCCGCGGCGAATTCGGCACTGGCTTTTTTCTGCCGGGTGATGTCCTGCCAGATGAAATTGATGTGCGGTCGGTTGGCGAGGTGAACCACGCTGGCGGCGACGCGGGCAAACAGCCGGCTGCCGTCACGGTGGCGATAAGGGGTTTCAAAAGTTTTTTGGCCGCGCGCCATGACGTCGGCGATGAGTTGCTGTGCCAGCGTCTGATCCTGGTTAACTTCCAGGTCGCTCAGGCGGAGATGGGTCGTTTCTTCTCGCGTATAACCGATCAGTTGGCAACCGGCATCGTTGATTTCGACGACGGTCAGCGTGTCAGGGTTGACCAGGCAAATACCATCCTGGGCATAGGAAAAAATGCCGCGATAGAGTTCTTCCCGCTCACGCAGGGCACGTTCAGCGGCGCGGCGCTCAGAAATGTCGGCAATATAAACCACCATATGCGCTTCGCCATCGAGTTCGATCGGTTCGGCCGAGAAGCTGATTTCCCGTTTGCGGCCATCGCGGCCGACCCCGATGCTTTCGAAATCATGGATGCGTCCGTCTCGTTGTAGTTGCTCGACCATTCGTATCCGGTCTTCCTGACGCCCCCATAAACCGGCTTCGAGCGTGGTCTTGCCGATGAGTTCATCGCGGGTCCAGGCATATTCGGTCAACAGTCGTTGGTTTACGTCGATCAACCGGCCATCACGGACCCGAGTGATACAGGCCGCAACCGGGGCAGCGCTAAAGGCGGTGGCCAGGCGCGATTGCAACTGTCGGACCTGACGTTCAGCGGCCTGGTGCTCGCTGATGTCGATGATGAAAGAGAGGACAAAAGGCTGGGCGTCCAGGGCGATGATTTCGGAAGAAAGACTGACCGCGCGACCTTGGCCGTCCGGCGCCAGCCATTCTGTCCGGTAGTCCTGAATCCGGCCTTTTTGTTGTAATTCATTGCGCCAGGTGAGGCGGGCCGCCGCATTGGGCCAGAAATGAAAGGACAGGGCAGATTGGCCGAGTAGTGCCTCGCGGGATTGACCGACCAGGGCGCAGTATCGCGGATTGACGTCGAGAAAAATTCCGTCGTCGAGTGTGCTTAAGGAAATGGCGGCCGGGCTGGCGTTAAAGGCCACGGCGAAGCGTTCCTGCAACTGATGCATCAGGGTGATGTTGCGACCAATTCCGATGATGCCAAGCAGTCGACCGTGCGCATCGCGAATCGGCGCCTTGGTGATGTAGAGGAGTTCGCGGTGACCATCGCTGGCGAAGCGCTGCCAGCTTTGCTCGTTGATTGGAACGCTGGCTTCCAGCGTCTGGGCGTCGGATTGCCGGATATGGGTCGCAATGTCCGGGCTGACAAAATCGGCATCGCTTTTGCCGATGATGTGTTGTTCCGTGGTGCCGTAAAGCTGTTCGACCCGTTCGTTGCAGGCCAGGTAGATGCCTTGCACATCCTTGAGCCAGATCAGGTCGGGTGCGGCGTCGAGAACGCGGCGCAGCAGGGTTTTCTCATCGTCGAGCTTGCGCAATGCCCGTTCGGCCAGCAGCAAGGCCTGGCGTTCGGCGTGCCGCCCGGTCTCGTGGCGTTTGAGCAAACGATGCAGCAGCAGGGTCAGCAAACCCGCGGTAATCAGGACGAAGAACCAGCCCTTGAGCAGACTGAACTGATGACGAAGATCTGTCGATAGCGGGAATTGGTGCAGTAATTCGTCCGATAGCAGAATCCATAGGCTGGCCAATATCACATAAGGCAGGACGACCCGGCGCAAGGCACTCCACAACAGCGGGTGACGTGTGGATTGGCGAGGTGTATCCGTCATGATCGGCGGCCTTACTCGCCGTAGGTGGCGGCGATCTGCTGGAAGGTTTCGAATTCCTGTTCGAACGCGGTGACGATGTCGGGATCGAAATGCTTGCCACTGCCCTCGATGATGATGCGATAAGCATCGTCGATCGAGAAGGCCGGTTTATACACCCGGGCGCAGATCAGGGCATCGAAGACATCGGCTAGCGCCATCAGGCGGGCTGAAATGGGGATGGCATCACCAGCCAATTGACTGGGGTAGCCGCTACCATCCCATTTCTCATGGTGGTGGCGGGCGATTTCCTTGGCGATGCGCAGAAAGTCAACCGGGTTGGCGGCATCCGCTTCGGCTTGGGCAATGGCGTGGGCACCCAGTTCGGCGTGCGTTTTCATGATCTCCCACTCCTCCGGCGTCAGTTTGCCGGGCTTGCGCAGGATGTGGTCCGGAATGCCGACTTTCCCGATGTCATGCAGTGGTGCGGATTGCGCCAGGGCATCAATGGTCCGGTTGTCGAGGTAGTCACGAAAGCGCGGGTGATCCTGTAGGGCGCGGGCCAGGGTGCGAACGTATTCCTGGGTGCGTCGCAAGTGATTACCGGTTTCTGGATCGCGTGTTTCGGCCAGGCGGGCCAGGGCGTGGATGCTGACTTCCTGAATCACCCGGTTTTCAGCCATGCGGCGGGCTACTTCACTTTCCAGATAGCTGTTCTGGTCGCTGAGGATGTCGCGAGCGTGCTTCAGTTCGAGCTGGGTGCGGACGCGGGCTAGAACAATGGCTGGCCGGATCGGCTTGGCAATGTAATCGACGGCACCACGTTCCAGACCGTGTTCTTCATCATCGGTGCCATCCATGGCGGTAACGAAGATGACCGGGATGTGACGGGTCAGCGGGTCTTGGCGGAGTTCGGCGAGGACGGCGTAGCCATCCATGTCCGGCATCATGACGTCGAGCAGGATGATGTCCGGTATGGGTGGGGTGTGGGCGATCTGTAGCGCCCGGCGTCCGGAATTGGCGGCACGCACGCGGTACAGGGGTTGCAGCAATTCGCCCAGCACGCTGAGATTTTCCGGAATGTCGTCGACAATCAGCACGGTCGGCGGCAACGGCGTTTTATGATCCACGGTCCGATTCCAGGATGAAGGTCAGACGATTATGTCTGTTCGTCACCAATCTGGCTAGCAATTGGCCGCGATAGGCTTAATTGACGGGCAGGCCGACCAGTCGGCGATAGGCTTGATAACGGGAAAAGTTGATTTTTCCCGCGTTGACCGCAGCGGTTAACACACAATCCGGTTCGCGGTCATGGCGACAGTCGCGGAAACGGCATTGGCCCAGATAGGGCCGAAACTCGCGAAAAGCATGTTCAATATCCGGGCGGTCGAGATGGCCGAGGCCGAATTCCTGCAGACCTGGCGAGTCGATTAAATGGCTGTCTGCATCGAGATGGTAGAGCGTGGCATGCGTGGTGGTGTGTTTGCCCGAGTCGAGGGCTTGCGAAATCTCACGCGTTGCGGCCCGCGCTTCGGGAATCAGGGCATTGACCAGGGTGGATTTACCCATGCCGGATTGACCCACCAGGACACTGGTTTGCCCGGCCAGTCGCGGGCGCAGGGCGGCTGCGTCGCAACGGGCTGATAATTCCAGGGTGGGATAGCCGAGGAGGGCGAACAGTTGCAAGCGCTCGCGTGCGGCTGGCAGACGCTCGGCCAAGTCGCATTTGTTGAGGATGATCAGGGCATCGATCTCTTCGCTCTCAGCGGCGAGCAGGGCGCGGGTGATCAGGTCATCCGAGAAGGCCGGTTCGGTGGCGACGACGATCAGCAGCAGGTCGACGTTGGCGGCGATCAGCTTCTGACGGATGTCGTTGGATCGATAGAGCAGGCTGTGCCGGGGCAGGATGGCTTCGATGACGCCCTGGTCGTCGGAGGTCTGCAGAATACGCACCCGATCGCCGCAGGCAACATCGCTTTTCTTGCCACGAGTGAAACAGGGCAGACGGTCACCGGCGTCGGTTTCGACGATGTACTGGCGGCCATGTGCCGCAACGACCCGTCCTTCCATTAGTGAGGTGTTCCAGTGATTGGTGGGCGGGCGGGGCGTTGTGGCATGGTCAATCCTTGAAGTGGTAATACTGCTTGTTCAGATAGGCGGCGACGGCGCCTTCCTCGTCGGGGAACCAGCCGGCATGGACCTGGGCGTTACAGGCGGCGACCCGTTGCAGGATGTCGAGTTTGCTCGATAACAGACGGCCGTCGCGGGTGTACATCTTGCTGCCGTCGCCACCGTAGAGGCGAACGTGGCAGGCAACGCAGGCTTTTTCGTGCAAATCATGGCCCGCGACAGGGTCGGCTTTGCCCCAGGGATCAGCGGCCAGCGTCGTAAGTGGCCAGAGGGCGGCGAGGGTGACGATGAGTTTTTTCATGCGGCATTCTCCAGGCGTTGAAGGTGGGCGATGCGTTGGGCAGCGGGGGGGTGTGAATCGTAGAACAGCGAGTGCAGCGGATCGGGGGTCAGGGTCGCCGCGTTGTCATCGTACAGCTTGACGAGGGCACGAACCAGATCACTGGCCGAGGCATGTTCGGCCGCGTAGGCATCGGCCTCGAATTCATGGCGGCGCGACCAGCGGCTGCTGAGCGGCCCCAGTGGGAAAAGGAAGAGCGGAATGACCAGAAAAAACAGGATCAAGGCCAGGGCTGTACTCTGCGTCGGTACCCCCAGCGCGTTGTAAAAAGTCGGGTAGTGCATGAGTTGGCCGAGTAGCCAGAGCAGTAGCAGCGAGCCGGCAAAGCTGAGGAGCAGGCGCTGCAGGACGTGGTGTTTGCGGAAATGCCCCAGTTCGTGAGCGAGGACCGCTTCAATTTCGCCCGGGCTCAGTCGTTCGAGCAGGGTGTCGAAAAAAACGATGCGCTTGTTGCGGCCGAAACCGGTGAAATAGGCATTGCCGTGGCCGGAGCGCTTGGAACCATCCATGACGAACAGGCCGGCGGCGTTGAAACCACAGCGCTGCAGCAGGTCTTCGATGCGGGTTTTCATCTCGCCTTCGGCCAGGGGGGTGAATTTGTTGAACAGCGGGGCGATCCAGGTCGGGTAAATGAAGAGCAGCAATAGGTTGAAACTGCACCAGAATATCCAGGTGGTCAGCCACCAGTCGTCACCCATGCGTTCCATCAACCACAGTACGACTAGAATCAGCGGGGCACCGATCAACAGGCCGAGCGCGGTCGACCGCGCCAGATCGCTAAAAAAGAGGCCAAGGCGCATGCGATTGAAGCCGTAGCGGGCTTCGATGACGAATTGTTTGTAGAGGGTCAGTGGCAGGTCGACCAGCGCCGACAGGCCGAGCACGCTGAGAATGAGGGCAAGGCCGTAGCTCAGGCCGCTGCTGTGGGTGGCCCAGAAATCATGCAGCAGGGCCAGGCCACCGCCCAAGGTGAGAACGAGCAACAGCACGCTTTCGCTCAGCTGGCCGACGAGGGCCAAGCGGCTGCGGTCGACGGTGTAATCGGCTGCCTTTTGATGCGAGGCCAGGCTGATGCGGTGGCTGAATTCGGCCGGCACTTGCGCCCGATGGGCCTGAATGTGGCGAATGTGACGCCATTTGAGCAGAGATTGGGTTAGTAGAAAGCAGGCTAGGGCGAGCAGGAAGAAGAATGTCAGGGTCGAGGGCACGGGGGCGTTGGCAAGCTGTGAGAAAATTCGATTTTTGAAAAATGCGGGCAATTATATGGCAGGGACTACAAACAACCTCGTCTGGCTGGACATGGAAATGACCGGTCTGAATCCGGACGGCGACCGCATCATCGAACTGGCGATGGTGGTGACCAATTCCGAACTCGAGATGGTGGCGGAGTCGCCCGCCTGGGTGGTGCATCAATCCAATGACACCCTGGCCGCGATGGATGATTGGAACCAGAAAACGCATGGTCGTTCCGGCCTGATCGATAAAGTGCGTGCCTCAACGATGGATGAGGCGGCGGTGGAAGCCGAAGCTTTGGCTTTTTTGCAGAAATATTCCGGCAAGGGCCATTCGCCGATGTGCGGTAATTCGATTGGCCAGGACCGCCGTTTCATGGCGCGTTACATGCCGACCCTGGAAGATCACTTTCATTATCGCAACCTCGATGTCAGCACGCTGAAGGAGCTGTGCAAACGCTGGCAGCCGGAAGTTTACAAAGGGTTCAAAAAGAAAAGCCGGCACACGGCGCTGGCCGATATTTATGAGTCGATCGACGAATTGAAGTACTACCGCGAGCACTTCCTGCGCGCCTGAACCGCGGTGTTTGCGGTCAACGGTGATAAAGGCGGAGTTTTTCCCGCCGATCACCAGGGCGGCTGCCTTCCCAGCGCAGTTGCCAGCGGTCGTCCGGCGCCGCCAGTTCGCGGCTGTTCTGGCCGACGACTAATAGCCAGCGGCAGCGCCCGCCGTCGCTGCTCTGTCGGGCGACCGGGCGCAGGCCGACAAAATAAGCCAGTGAGGCTCGTTGACCGTCGGTCAGCCCCTGTTCAGCCAGGCAGCGCTCGCTGTCGGGCAGGGCGCGGGCGATTTGCTCTGCCACCGGTCGGTAACTCTTGCCGTAATCGAACCAGGGCAGGATCAGTGAGGTGGCGAGCAGCCACAGCATGGTGAAGCCTAGCGTCCAGTGGGTCAGGCTGCGGTAGGGCGAACGCGGTGCGGTCAGGATCAGCCACAGCCACCAGGCGCTGGCCGCCAGACCGACCAGGACATCGGAGAGATCAAATTGACCGACAAAGCCGGGCCGCAGGGCGGTGACTCGACCGGCTAACTGTTGGGGCCAGCCCAGTGCCATGGCCGACCAGGCCAGCCAGACCAGGCCAGCGAAAATGCTGAAGGTGGTCATCGCGAACCAGTCAAAGGCACTGGCAGCACCGCGCCGCAATTTGAGCGCGCCAGGGGTGGCCAGCAGGGCCAGCGAGGGGAGTAGCAGCAAGGCGGGAATTTCCCGCGGGCGATAGGCCCAGGCCAGCAGCAGCACGGTCATCAACAAGAAAATGAAGGGCAGGCGCAAGGGCGACGCCGCCCACTGGCGGCGGGCCAGCCACAGGCTCCACAGGGCCAGCGGTAGGGCGGGAAAGGCAAACCACGGTAGTAAGGCCAGAAAACGCCCCAGGCCACCCGGCGAGAAAGGGGTGCGCAAGGGTTGCAATTCCATGCTTAGCCAGCCGGTCAGACGCGCGGGGGTGGTGCTGTATACCGCCAGCAGCCAGGGGGCGACGAGCAGCAGAGCTAGGCCGAGGCCAATTAGCAGGGTATGGCCGGCGATGCGACGGTCTTCGGCCAGCCACCAGGCGACCGGCAGCATGGCCAGTAAAGGCAGGCTGGGGGCGACGCCAGCACCGAGCAGGCAACTGGCCAGCGATAACGCATAAATCGGCCCGGTCAGTTGCGGCTTGCGGCCGAGGGCGGCAAAGGCGCCCAGGGCTGCGCTGTAGGCCGCCAGGGCAATCAGCATCGGCTGGGCGTCGTGAGCGTGGATCAGAAGTCCGGCGCAGCCTGCCAGTAACAGGGGGCTGGCCGCTGCTTGTGTCTGGCCGAAAAATTCACGCCCGGCGTAATACAGTCCGGCCAGGGTCAGGGCGATCCACAGGCCGCTGGCCAGCCGCATGGCTTCGTGTACTGGCAGCCAATCGCCAAGCAGCCAGCCACTGAGTGCGGCAGTCCAGTAATACAGCGGGGGTTCGTGAAACGGGCGGCCGGCAATGGCCGGGTGCAGCAAGTCGCCGGTGCTGAGCATTTCCCAGGCAGCGCCAAGGTGGATGGCGTCTTCACCCTTCCATGGGTCGCGGCCGAACAGCCCGGCCAGCACATACAGTGCGAGCATGACGGCCAGCATCCAGCCGCTCGGGGGCAGGCGAATACCGCGACGCAGGGTGGTGATTAATTCAGGCACGATGGGCGAAATAAAAAAGGCAGCCTGCTGGCTGCCTTATCGACTCGAGACGAGTGCGTGGCCAATCAGGCTGCTGCAGCCTTGCCGCGCTTGGCGCCGAATTTCTGATTGAATTTCTCGACGCGGCCGGCGGTGTCGACAATCTTCTGCTTGCCGGTGTAGAACGGGTGGCAGAGCGAGCAGACTTCAACGTGGAAGGCATCTTTGGCCATCGTCGAGCGGGTCGTAAAGGTGCTGCCGCAGGAGCAGGTCACCTGGATTTCTTTGTACTTCGGGTGGATATCGGCTTTCATCTTTTGTCCTTTAAGCAAGCGACCGGCGGATGTGGCCGATCTGGGAAGCCCGCGATTATCCTTGAAAAAACGCGGGCTTGCAATGTAATTAATTAACCGCGACGCATCGCATCGAAAAACTCGGCATTGCCCTTGGTCGACTTGACCTTGTCGAGCAGGAACTCCATCGCTTCGAGGTCGTCCATCGGGTAGCACAGCTTGCGCAGCACCCACATTTTCTGCAGCACGTCGGGCTTCAGCAGCAACTCTTCGCGGCGGGTGCCGGAGCGGTTGACGTTGACCGCCGGATACATCCGCTTCTCGGCCATGCGGCGGTCGAGGTGGATTTCTGAGTTGCCGGTGCCCTTGAATTCTTCGTAGATCACTTCATCCATGCGCGAGCCGGTGTCGATCAGCGCGGTGGCGAGGATGGTTAGCGAGCCGCCTTCTTCGATATTGCGTGCGGCGCCGAAGAAGCGTTTCGGCTTCTGCAGCGCGTTGGCATCGACGCCGCCGGTCAGCACCTTGCCGGAAGCCGGCTGCACGGTGTTGTAGGCGCGGGCCAGGCGGGTGATCGAGTCGAGCAGGATGACCACGTCTTTCTTGTGCTCAACCAGGCGCTTGGCCTTCTCGATGACCATCTCGGCGACGGCAACGTGGCGTGAGGCCGGTTCGTCAAAGGTCGAGGCGACAACTTCGCCGCGCACGGTGCGCGTCATTTCGGTGACTTCTTCCGGGCGCTCGTCGATCAACAAGACGATCAGGGTAACTTCCGGATGGTTCGCCGTAATGGCGTGCGCGATGTTCTGCAGCATCACGGTTTTACCGGTCTTCGGTGGCGCAACCAGCAGGCCGCGCTGGCCACAGCCGATCGGCGCGATCATGTCGATGACACGGCTGGTGATGTTTTCGTCCGACTTGATGTCGCGCTCGAGTTTCAGGTGACGCGTCGGGTGCAGCGGCGTCAGATTCTCGAACATGATTTTGTTTTTGTTGGCTTCCGGCGGGAAGCCGTTGATGCGGTCGAGCTTGGTCAGTGCGACGTAGCGTTCGCCATCCTTTGGCGTGCGGATTTCGCCTTCGACCGTGTCGCCGGTCCGCAGGTTAAAGCGGCGGACCTGCGAGGGTGAGACATAAATGTCATCCGGATTGGCCAGGTAGGAGGTGTCAGCCGAGCGGAGAAAGCCAAAGCCATCCGGCAGGACTTCCAGCGTGCCATCGCCGTAAATGGTGTCACCGTTCTTGGCCTTGGCCTTGAGAATGGCGTAAATCAACTCCTGCTTGCGCATGCGGTTGGCGTTTTCAATCGCCAGTTCGGTGGCCATGTCGAGCAGTTTGCTGACGTGCAGGGTCTTGAGTTCTGAAAGTTGCATGAGGATTCGTGTGGCGCCGGGAAGGGGAAACGGGCACAGGCCCGGTCAACGGGACGCGGAAGCTAAAATTGCTTGGGATCGGGGAAAGGACGCTGGGCAGGAATGCCGTTTGGCGTCAGCCTGAAGGTGCAGGACGCACCTTCAGGGCGGCAGACTACGGAGATTACAGGTTGCTGTCAATAAAGGCAGCGAGTTGAGACTTGGAAAGGGCGCCGACCTTGGTGGCTTCGACATTGCCGTTCTTGAAAATCATCAGGGTCGGGATGCCGCGGATGCCGTACTTGGCCGGCGTTCCTTGGTTGTCATCGATGTTGACCTTGGCAACTTTGAGCTTACCGGCGTATTCGGCCGCGATCTCGTCGAGGATGGGAGCAATCATCTTGCACGGACCACACCATTCGGCCCAGTAGTCGACGAGCACCGGTTGCTGTGCCTGCAGCACTTCGGCTTCGAAGCTGTCGTCGGTGACGTAATGGATATGCTCGCTCATTGGATGGCCTCTTGGGATGGGTGTCTGCTGTCTTAGGAAAAGCGCCGTGGGCGCTATGAAATTTGGCGTGATGCTAGCGAAAAATTGGGGGCAAGGGAAGCTTTACGGGGTGCGCTGCAGTAGATTGGCCAATTCGACCGCCGTCTTAACCTGCATTTTGTCGAACAGGTTGGCCCGATGCACCTCGACGGTGCGCATGCTGATGTTTAATTCGTCGGCAATGACTTTGTTGTACTTGCCGGCGAGAACCAATTCCATGATCTGGCGTTCGCGCGGGGTCAGGCGGGCCAGTTGGGCGTTGACGGTATCGGCACAGGCTTCGGCGGCACGTTGCTTGCAGTCGGTGGCCATTGCTTCGCTGATGCGGGTGGCCAGATCATTGTCATTGAATGGTTTTTCGAAAAAATCGAAAGCACCTTTCTTCAAGGTGGCGACCGCCATCGGGACATCGCCATGGCCGGTCAGGAAAATGACTGGTAGGCGGGCGCCCCGGCTGTGCAGAATGTCGAAGCAATCAAGGCCGCTCATCCCCGACATGCGCATGTCCAGGACCACGCAGCCGCATAGACCAGGGTGCCAGGCAGCTAGAAAAGTTTCGGCCGATTCATAGGTGGCGCACGGTAGACCGCGTGATTTGAGGAGCCAGGCGAGGGCGTCGCGAATGGCTTCGTCGTCGTCAACCAGGTGGGCTTGGGGCAAACTCAAGATGACTCCAGGGGCAGCGTGAAGTGGAATATCGTACCGTGCCCGTCGGTCGTGGTGTGATTGGCTTCAGCCCATAGTCGACCGCGGTGGAATTCGATGATCGAGCGACAGATGGATAAGCCGATTCCCATGCCCGCCGGTTTGGTGGTGAAAAAAGCGGTGAATAATTGGTCGCGAATTTCGGGAGAAATGCCGCAGCCTTGGTCGCTGACGCTGATGCGGATTTCAGGACCGTCGCAGAGGGCGCTGATCTGGAGTTGCCGCTCGCCGGGCGGGGTGTCGTTCATGGCATCCATGCCGTTGCGGATCAGGTTGAGCAGCACTTGTTCGAGTAGCACGCGATCGGCCAGGATGTCGGGCAGCGCTGGAATATCAGTGTCGATGCGGATCTGCTGCTTACGGGCGTCGGGTTCGATGAAACCCATACAGTCGTCGATGACGTCAGCCAGCGCACAAGGTGCTCGCTTGGGCTCGCTACGCCGGACAAAATCGTGCACCCGGCGAATGATCTTGCCGGCGCGTTGTGCCTGGGCACCGAGCTTTTCGAGGGCGGGCTTGATGTTGTCCAGGTTGTTATCACCTTGGTTGATCAGGTTCAGGCAGCCGGTGTTGTAGCTGGCAATGGCGGCCAGCGGCTGATTGAGTTCGTGGGCCAGGGTCGAGGCCATTTCGCCCATGGTGACCAGGCGGGACGTGAACTGTAGTTGTGCCTGCTGCTGCCGGGCCAGTTCCTCGGCCCGCTTGCGTTCGGTGATGTCGAGTACCGAAGCCATCCAGCCGGTGTGCTGGCCATTGCCGTCGATTAATTTGGCTTCATAAACCAGGGCATGAAAGCGCTCCCCGTTTTTCCGCACGAAGGTGATTTCAAAACCGTCCTCGGGGGCGGCGCCCGCCAGCACAGCGTCGTGCATGGCGTAGGTGGCGGCCAGATGTTCGGGGGCCCAGTAAGGCATCGGGGGGACGCGGTCGACCAGTTCGTCCCGGCTAAAACCCGTCATGCGGCAAAATGCCGGGTTGACGTAGATGACTCGGCCCTCCAGATTGCGGGCCCGCATGCCAACCGTCAGCGAGTCTTCCATGGCCGAGCGGAAAGCATGTTCGGCGCGCAGGGCTTCCTCGGCTTGGTTGTGTTTTTTCATCAGCTTGCGGACCAGCCACAAACTCCAGAATACCCCCGTGCCCAGAACCAGAATGGCGCCGACCAAGAGGCGTTGCAAACTGTTGTCCGGTGTTCGATAACTGGTGACCCGCAGGCGTAGACCGTAACCGGGTGGATCGAAGGGGATTTCGTAGCTTTGGTCGCCGTTGCCGGTAATGTTGGTTTTGCTGGCGTATTGCGTGTTGTTGTCGTCGACCAATTCGACCTTGTATTTGGCTGTAAACCACCACGGCACCTGATCGGCCAGCAGGGTGTCGAGCGGGTAGATGGCGACCAGCATGCCGTGTAGTTGGCGACGCTGAAAGACTGGGATCAGGACCTCGATGAAGGCCCGGTTGCCTTCGAGAAAAAAGGGTTCGCTATAAACCCGCTTGCCGAGGCGGCGAGCCATGTCGAAGGCGCGACGGCCCGCTGTCGGGCCAAAGGTTTCGATTTCCTCGTCTGGTAGATGAGCGGTCGGTAAGGCATCGACCACCATCGCCTGAGGCGTCAGCCAGAGAATTTGTGAAATTTCCGGCGTGTTGCGCAGCATATGACTGGCCCGTAGGCGGAACAGGCGTTCGGCATCGGGCAGCGTGCCCATCTCCAGCGCCAATTGCTCCAGCTGTTCTTCATTGCTGGCCAGGTGAAAGCGCAGGTTCTGCTCCAGCCACAGCACATCCTTGATCAAGGCGCTGCGCTCTTCTTCGATTTCATTGCGATGCAGCAGCCAGAGCAGTGACAGCAGGGCGGCGAGCAGCAAGACAATACCCAGCTTGGGCAGGGCCAACAGCCAGCGCAAGCGGCGGTTGGTGGTCGGCATGGGGATTTCGGGCGGCGTCATCGGCAGGCGCGAATGCGGTGATGTGGAAATCCACAATACCCGGAGATTACACCTTTCGTAATACTTTCCTCCTGTCGCAACGGGAATTCCTTGTGGCATCAATCTATGGAGGAGAAAACATGAAAATTTCCAAGCTGCTGGTAGGCTTGTTCGCCTGTGCCATTTCGCTCGGTTCCTATGCTCAGGATCCGATTGTCATCAAGTTCAGTCACGTGGTTGCCAACAACACCCCCAAGGGTAAGGCGGCCGATTTCTTCGCGCAGAAGGCTGCGGAGCTGACCAAAGGCAAGGTGAAGGTTGAGGTTTACGCCAACTCCACGCTCTACAAGGACAAGGAAGAGATGGAAGCCCTGCAACTGGGTGCTGTCCAGATGCTGGCGCCGTCGCTGGCCAAATTTGGCCCGCTGGGGGTCAAGGAATTTGAAGTCTTCGATCTGCCCTATATCTTTGATGGCTATGATGATCTGCACAAGGTCACGACCGGTCCGGTCGGCCAGCAACTGATGGCTAAGCTGGAACCCAAAGGGATTCGTGGTCTGGCTTTCTGGGATAACGGCTTCAAATCCTTCTCGGCCAATACGCCGATCAAGACACCGGACGATCTGAAGGGCAAGAAGCTGCGGATTCAGTCATCCAAGGTGCTGGAAGCTCAGATTCGTGCGCTCGGTGCCATGCCGCAAATGATGGCGTTCTCTGAGGTTTATCAAGCCTTGCAGACCGGCGTGGTCGACGGTACGGAAAACCCGATTTCCAATCTCTATACGCAGAAGATGCATGAAGTCCAGAAGCATCTGTCGATTACCGAGCACGGTTATCTCGGATATGCCGTCATCGTGAACAAGAAGTTCTGGGATGGTCTGCCGGCGGATGTGCGTGGTCAATTGGAGACCGCCATGGTCCAGGCGACCCGCTATGCCAACCAGATTGCCAAGGTGGAAAATGATGCCTCGCTTGATGCGGTGAAAAAGAGCGGCAAGACTGAAGTTTACATGCCGACCAAGGAAGAGCGCGTGATCTTCAAGAAGAAGCTTGTGGATGTTCACAAGAAGATGGAAAGCCGGATCGGCAAGGACGTGATTGACGCTGTGTACAAAGAAACTGGTTTCAATCCCGCCAAGATGTAAGTAACGCGCATGCAGTGCGCCCGCTACGGTCCACGGGACTTGGCGGGCGTTTTTGCAAGGAGAGGGTAAATGGGGAAAATTATTGACCGCCTCGAAGAGTTTGTGATCGCCGTGTTGATGGCGGTGGCAACGCTCGTGATTTTCGTTTCGGTGGTGCATCGCTATATGTCCGGATTCGACATTCCGGGCTTGCAGGATTGGTTGCTGTCGCTCGATCTGGGCTGGGCGCAGGAATTCTGCATCATTCTTTTTGTGTGGATGGCGAAGTTTGGCGCCGCCTATGGCGTGCGCACCGGCATCCACGTCGGGGTTGATCTGGTGATCAACAAGATGAAGGACAAGCCTCGCGCTTTCATGGTGCAACTTGGTTTGGCTTGTGGCGTTCTTTTTACCGGCGTAATCGCCGTTTTTGGTGCCCTGTTTGTGTGGGAAAACGGCTTGGCGTACTACTTTTTGAACGCCATGAGTATGGATTTGGGAGAGCACTTTGAAGGTCCCATCACCCCTGATCTCGAATGGCCGACCTGGGCGGTCTATTCCGCCGTCCCCATTGGTTCGGCCCTGATGTGCTTCCGTTTTGTGCAGGTGATGATCACGTTTGGGCAAACAGGCGAGTTGCCGGCGCATGACCATGGTCATGTCGAGGGACTTGAAGAGGGTGAAGTGCTGACGCTGGGCGAGGCGATCGAAATTGCCGAACAGCGCGAACATGCCCACGCCGGCCTCGCCGAAAGCGATTGGGCAAAGCAGCATGCGGTCGACGCGGATAAAAAGGAGAAATAAGCGATGAGCGCACTGATTATCTTTGGCCTGTTGCTGGCGCTGATGGTGGTTGGCATGCCGGTCGGGGTCGCCCTCGGCTTGACCGTGCTTGGTTTCATGTTCGTCTTCACCGATACGCCGATTGCCTCGGTGGCGTTGAAGATGTTCACCGGGATCGAGAAGTTCGAAATCATGGCGATTCCGTTCTTCATTCTGGCCGGCAATTTCCTGACTCACGGCGGTGTGGCGCGACGCATGATCAACTTTGCCTCCGCCATGGTCGGTCACCTGACCGGTGGCCTGGGCATGTCCTCGGTGCTGGCCTGTGCCTTGTTCGCGGCAGTTTCCGGTTCGTCGCCGGCAACCGTGGTGGCGATCGGTTCCATCCTGATTCCGGCGATGCTTAAGCAGGGTTTTCCGATGAAGTTTGCCGCCGGTGTCGTGGCGTCAGCCGGTGGCCTGGGCATCCTGATTCCGCCGTCCATCGTCATGGTGATGTACGCGGTGACGACCAATTCGTCGGTCGGCGCCCTGTTCATGGCGGGTGTTGTCCCGGGCTTGTTGCTGGCGTTGACGCTGGGTCTGACGACCTGGTGGCAGGCACGCAAGGGCGGTTATCCGAAATTGCCCAAGGCTAGCTGGGGCGAGCGCCTGAAGACCTTCCGCGAAGCCTTTTGGGGCCTGATGCTGATCGTCGTCGTCATGGGCGGTATCTATTCCGGCATGTTTACGCCGACCGAAGCGGCAGCGATGTCTGCGGTCTACGCCTTCTTGATCGCGGTTTTTGTCTACAAGGACCTGACCTTCAAGCAAATTCCGAAGGTGCTGATCGACTCTGCCAACATGAGTTCGATGCTGCTGTTCATCATCGCCAGCGCCATCTTGTTCTCGTTCATCCTCACCTCCGAGCAGATTCCGCAGGATATCGCTGACTGGATCGTCAGCATGGGGATGGGGCAAGTTGGTTTCCTGGTGATGGTCAACATCCTGTTGCTGATTGCCGGCAACTTCATGGAGCCATCGTCGATCATCCTGATCCTGGCGCCGATCCTCTTCCCGGTGGCTGTCGCCCTGGGCATCGATCCGGTGCACTTTGGCATCATCATTACGGTCAACATGGAAATCGGCATGATTACGCCGCCGGTCGGTCTCAATCTCTTCGTTGCCAGCGGCATCACCCGCGCCGGCATGACCGAGATGACCAAGGCCGTGCTGCCGTGGCTGTATGCGATGCTGGTCTTCCTGATCTTCATCACCTATGTGCCGGAAGTCTCGCTCTGGCTGCCGAGAACGCTTGGCATGTTGTAAATAGCTTGTCGCCAAGGCAAGGCCGCACCCCTCACCGGGCTGCGGCCTTTTTCTTGTGCGGCCGGACGCTGTGGCACAATGCCCCGCTTCCCCATGCCATTGCCGTCGACCATGAAATTTGCCCTGTCTGTTATCGCCTTCATCCTTGCCGCGCTGATCATTCCGTTCTTTATCCCGGGGTCGGGGGTGCAGCAAGGGGTCGATCCGAACAGCAATCTGCCCTGGCAGATTCAGCTGGATGGCCAGGGCGGGAGCCAGGTATTTGGCCTGCAGCCGGGCGTCAGCACGCTGGCCGAGGTGCGCGGCCGTCTGGGGGCTGAGCCGGAGGTGGCGATTGTCGCCGCACCCAACGAAGACGGGGCGGTTGAGGCCTATTACAGCCAGGTAGCGCTCGGTTTCGTGCTGGCCAAGGTGGTGCTCACGGTCGACGTGCCGGCAGCGGAAATTTCTGCCATGCGAGCGCGGGCATCGAAAGCCCAATTCATGGAAAGCACTACTGTCAAGATCCGCCTGCAGGCCGATGATCTGGCCCGCGTTGATCAGGCGCCGGTCAAGGCGCTGAGCGTCATTCCCACGGTCAACCTCGATGAGGCGACCATTATCCAGCGCTTTGGCCAAGCGGCCGAGCGGCTGGTCGTCAGCGACAAGCAGGTGCACCTGCTGTACCCGGCACACGGTCTGGATATCATTCTCGATGGCGCTGGCAAGGAGTTGCTGCAATATGTCGCGCCGCGCGATTTCCCCGCGTTGGTCGCGCCCTTGCATCAGGCGCTTGCGGCCGAGGGCAAGCCGCAGTAAGCCCGGCCGGGGCGGCGCTTATCTGCTAAAATCCCGTGTTTTTCAACTGACTAGCTTTTTTCGGAGCAAACATGGCTATCGAACGCACCCTTTCCATCATCAAGCCGGACGCCGTCGCCAAGAACGTGATCGGCCAGATCTATTCCCGTTTCGAAGGCGCCGGCCTCAAGGTCATCGCCGCCCGCATGACCTGGCTGTCTGCCCAGGAAGCAGGCCAGTTCTACGCCGTGCACCAGGCACGTCCCTTCTTCAAGGATCTGGTCGAGTTCATGACCTCCGGTCCGGTGATGATCCAGGCGCTGGAAGGCGAGAACGCCATCCTCAAGAACCGTGAACTGATGGGTGCTACCAACCCGAAGGAAGCCGCACCGGGCACCATCCGCGCCGATTTCGCCGAATCCATCGATGCCAATGCCGTGCATGGTTCTGATGCACCGGAAACCGCTGCCGTGGAAATTGCCTTCTTCTTCCCGGGCATGAACACCTACGCCGGTCGCTAAAAGCAGTCATGAGGATCGAGGATCGAGCGTTTGCTGACGGCTCCTTCCTCGCTCCTGGAATCTATGCAAAATCTTCTTGATCTTGATGCGGCTGCGCTGACCGCCTGGTTTGCCGAGCAAGGCGAAAAGCCTTTTCGCGCCAAGCAGGTCTTACGCTGGATGCATCGTTCGGGCGTGGCTGATTTTGATGCCATGACCGATATCGCCAAGAGTCTTCGCGAGAAGCTCCGGACGCGTGCGGTCGTTTTGCCGCCGACCGTGGTTTCCGACAAATTGTCGGACGATGGAACACGCAAGTTCCTGATTGATGTCGGTAACGGCAATGCGGTCGAGACGGTGTTTATTCCCGAGGATGATCGCGGCACGCTATGCATTTCGACGCAGGCAGGTTGCGCGCTCGATTGCGCCTTCTGTTCGACCGGCAAGCAGGGTTTCAACCGCAACCTGACGGTGGCGGAAATTATCGGCCAGCTATGGCAGGCCAATCAGGCGCTGGGTGCGGTCCACGGCGATGAGCGGGTGATTTCCAACGTCGTCATGATGGGCATGGGCGAGCCCTTGGCCAACTTCGATAACACCGTTGCGGCGCTCCGCCTGATGCTCGACGATCACGCCTATGGCTTGTCGCGCCGGCGGGTCACGGTCTCGACCTCCGGCCTGGTGCCAGTCATGGATCGGCTGCGCGACGAGTGCCCGGTGGCACTGGCGGTATCGCTGCATGCGCCGAATGATGCCTTGCGCGACCAACTGGTGCCGATTAACCAGAAATACCCCCTGAAGTTGCTGATGGCGGCCTGCCAGCGTTATCTGGAGAAAGCGCCGCGTGACTTCATTACCTTTGAATACACCATGATGGACGGCATCAATGACAGCGAGGCGCAGGCCCGTGAGTTACTTGCGTTGGTCCGCCATGTGCCGTGCAAATTTAATCTGATTCCATTCAATCCCTTCCCCGGTTCGCCGTTTCGGCGCTCTTCCGCGGAGCGGGTTCGCCGTTTCGGCGAGATCTTGATCCAGGCCGGTATCGTCACGACGACACGCAAGACGCGCGGTGATGATATTGATGCCGCTTGCGGTCAACTGGCTGGGCAGGTGCAGGATAAAACCCGGCGGACCGCCGGGCGCGTCATTCCCCTTCAGGAGATCCGGACATGACGAAACAGGCCCCATCACTGGCTTTGGCGCTTGCTCTGTGGTTGGCGGCTGTGCCGGCGCAGGCACAGTATGAATTTGCCCAGCAGGGGAGCGGTATATCGCCAGCGCCTGCCCCGCAGCAGACGGCACCGGCCGACCCGCGGCAGCGCGCCAAAATTCATACCGAGTTGGGGGCGCTTTATTTCCAGGCCGGCAATATGGCGGTGGCGCTCGATGAATTGCGGATTGCCCTCGATGCAGATAAGACCTATGTCCAGGCTTATAGCGTGCGTGGCCTGGTCCACGCTGCGCTCAAGCAATACGACAAGGCCGAGGCTGATTTTCAGCGGGCCCTCGACCGGGCACCCGATGATCCCGAGGTGAACAACAATTACGGCTGGTTTTTGTGCGATATCGGTAAGGAAGCCCGCTCAATCACCTATTTTATGAAGGCGCTGAAGAACCCGTTGTACGAGACACCGGGTCGGGCGTATACCAATGCCGGCACCTGTGCACTGAAGGCGGGCGATATTGATGCGGCACAGGACTATTTGCTGAAAGCGATTCAGGTAGCGAATGACGGGGCCTTGCTGGCCCGTTTCAAGCTGGCCCAGTTGCTGTACATGCGCGGCAATTTGCCGGAATCACGCCTTTATCTGGCCGATGCCTTGCGCATGATGGAGCCGCCGACTGCCGAGGCCTTGTGGCTGGGCATCCGGCTTGAGCGCCGTCTGGGTAACCGGGTGGCTGAAGGCAGTTATGCAGCCCAGTTGCGTAGCCGCTATCCGGCCTCGGCTGAATATCAAGACTTCCTCAAAGGGCGCTTTGAATAATGAGTGAACAGATCGAACAGACAGAATCCGATGCGGTGCCTGATTTAGCGCCGGCGACTCCAGCCATCGGACTGCGTTTGCGTCAGGCTCGCGAGGCCATGGGGCTGCAGTTGAGCGAGGTTGCGCAAACGCTCAAACTCGGACAGCGTCAGGTTGATGCGCTGGAGCGCGACGATTGGGCTGCTTTGCCTGGTCAGACCTTTATTCGCGGTTTTATCCGCAACTATGCCCGTCTGGTCCAGTTGGACCCGTCACCGCTGATGGCTGATCTGGATCGCGTCCTGGCCAAGCCACAGGACACGCTCGACGTTCCTGAGGTCAAGCCGGCGACCATGCCTAGTGTCGGTTCGGTCGGGCGGCGTGACCGCAATGTCGCCCTCTTTGGCATGGGCCTGCTGTTGCTCGCTGCACTGGCTTATTTTCTGTTGCCCAATGATCTGGCAGCCTGGCGTGATCGCCTGCAGTCCTTGCTGGATGGCACGCCCGCCGTGACGGAGCCAGTGCTGGCCGTCGCCCCGGCCAATGAGCCGGTTTTCCCGCCGGGGGCCAGTACGGAGCAGGTATTGAATCCTCAGGTGTTAAATGGCGAACCGGCGGCGAGTGCGCCTGCGACTGGCGATGTGGTGGCCATCCCGACGGCGGCGCCGAGCGCGACCATCGTGCCGGCTGAGGTGCCGTTGGCGCCCCCCGCCGTTGATGCCCGGCCGCCGCAATTGCGATTCGTGGTCAGCAAGGCGTCCTGGGTCGAGGTCCGTGACCGCGAGAATAAAACGCTTTTTTCGCAGCGCTTGCTGGCGCCGAGCGAACAACTGGTGAGCGGTCAGGGGCCGTTCAATGTCGTGGTCGGTTATGCGCCGGGAGTTCGCTTGTATTCGCGCGGTCAGGTTGTTGATCTGGAGCCGCATACCAAGGGCGATGTCGCTCGCCTGGTTCTGGAGTAAGTCGTGAGTGCTTTGAGCAAGCGGCTAACCCGCGTCTGCCACATTGGCCCTGTGCGATTGGGCGGGGATGCCCCCGTGATCGTCCAGTCGATGACCAATACCGATACCGCCGATTATCTGGCCACTGCCATCCAGTGTGCCGAACTGGCGCGTGCCGGTTCCGAACTGGTGCGCATCACGGTCAACTCGCCGGAAGCCGCTGCTGCCGTGCCGAAGATCCGCGATCATCTGGCCAAGATGAACTGCAACGTGCCGCTGATCGGCGATTTCCACTACAACGGCCATCGCTTGCTGACGGATGAACCGGCCTGTGCCGAGGCGCTGGCCAAATACCGGATCAATCCCGGCAACGTCGGCTTCGGCAAGAAGAAGGACGAGCAGTTTGCGCAGATGGTCGAACTGGCGTGCAAATATGACAAGCCAGTGCGCATCGGCGTCAATTGGGGTAGCCTCGACCAGGAATTGCTGGCGCGGATTATGGACGAAAACTCGCGTCGACCGCAGCCACTCGATGCCACCGAGATGATGCGTCATGCGATGGTCACCTCGGCGCTTGAGTCCGCCGCCAAGGCAGAGGAAGTCGGCTTGGCCGGCAACAGGATCATCCTGTCGTGCAAGGTGTCGAGCGTGCAGGATCTGATCGCCATTTACCGGGAACTGGCACGTCGTGCCGATTATGCTCTGCACCTCGGGTTGACCGAGGCCGGCATGGGTTCGAAGGGGATCGTGGCGTCGACCGCGGCGCTGTCGGTGCTGCTGCAGGAAGGCATCGGCGATACCATTCGTGTCTCGCTGACGCCGGCGCCCGGTGGTTCGCGCACCGAGGAAGTCATCGTCGCCCAGGAAATCCTGCAGACCATGGGCCTGCGCGCCTTTACCCCGATGGTCGCGGCCTGTCCCGGTTGTGGCCGGACGACCAGCACCTTCTTCCAAGAACTGGCTGGTGAGGTGCAGGATTACGTCCGTGCCCGCATGCCCGAGTGGAAGCTGTATTACGACGGTGCCGAGAACATGACGCTGGCCGTCATGGGCTGCATCGTTAACGGCCCGGGCGAGTCGAAGCACGCCAACATCGGCATCTCGCTGCCGGGCACCGGCGAAGCGCCCTCGGCACCGGTCTACGAAGATGGGCAAAAGACCGTGACACTGAAGGGCGAGCACATCGCCAGCGAATTCAAGGACATCATCGAGCGCTACGTCCAGCGCACCTACAAGAAGAAACTGCAAGCATGAGTCAGACGCTCCAGTCCGTCCGCGGGATGAACGACATCCTGCCAGACGAAGCCGCTTTCTGGGAATTGTTCGAAGATAGCATCCGTAGTTGGCTGAAAGCCTACGGTTATCGGCCGATCCGCATGCCCATCGTCGAGCCGACGCCCTTGTTCAAGCGGGCCATCGGTGAAGTGACCGACATCGTCGAGAAGGAAATGTATTCCTTCGAGGACAGTCTGAACGGTGAGCAATTGACCCTGCGCCCCGAGGGGACCGCCGGTTGCGTGCGCGCCCTGATCCAGCACAATCTGGCCGCCCGTCAGACGCAGCGCCTCTATTACATCGGCCAGATGTTCCGCCACGAGCGGCCGCAAAAGGGGCGTTATCGGCAGTTTCACCAGGTGGGTGTCGAGGCTTTTGGTTTCGATGGTCCGGATGTCGATGCCGAAATGATCCTGATGGGGGCTCGCCTGTGGGACGATCTAGGCTTGGACGGGATCGCCCTGCAGATCAACAGCCTGGGGCAGCCTGCCGAGCGCGCCGAGCATCGCACTGCGCTGATCGCTTATCTGGAACAGCATATCGACCTGCTTGACGACGACGCCAAGCGGCGCCTGCATACCAATCCGTTGCGCATCCTTGATACCAAGAATCCGGCCCTCCAGGCCCTGTGTGCGGCGGCACCGAAACTGATCGATTATCTGGGCGCCGAATCGCTCGCCCACTTCGAGGGCGTGCAGCAGATTCTGCGCGATGCCGGCATCCCGTTCACGGTCAACCCGCGCCTGGTGCGAGGTCTGGATTATTACAACCTGACCGTTTTCGAGTGGGTCACCGACAAGTTGGGCGCGCAGGGCACGGTCTGTGCCGGCGGGCGCTATGACGGACTGGTCGAACAACTGGGTGGCAAGCCGACACCGGCCTGCGGTTTTGCCATGGGCGTCGAGCGCTTGATTGCGCTGATCAAGGATAGCGGCGGCGAACCGGCGGCACCGGTACCGGATGTCTATCTTGTCCATCAGGGCGAGGCGGCGGCACGGCTGGCTTTCCGCGTCGCCGAGGGCTTGCGCGACCAGGGTATCGATGTGCTGCTGCACTGTGGCGGTGGCTCGTTCAAGTCACAGATGAAGAAGGCCGATGGGAGTGGGGCGTCCTTTGCCGTAATTATTGGCGACGAGGAAGCGTCGACCGGGGAAGCCCAACTCAAGGCCCTGCGGGCCGAGGGCGTGGCGCAACGTAAATTGAAGGTGGATGAACTGGCTGAGGCCATCATCGACCACATGATTGATTCGGACGAAGAGGAATAAACCGCATGGCGCATTACGACCTCGAAGAACAGGAACAGATTGATTCCCTGAAAACCTGGTGGAAGATGTACGGTAATTTGGTGACCGCCGTATTGACGGCGGTGGCACTGGCCGGCGTTGGCTGGCAGGGTTGGCAGTGGTACAAGAACAACCAGAGCGCCAAGGCGGCCGCTATCTACGCGGTGCTGGAGCAGGCAGTGGCAGCCAATGACGGCCAAAAGATCCGGACAGCTGCAGGCGAGCTGGCCGAGAAATTTGGCGGTACCGGCTACGCTGGCCTGGCAGCGCTGCAGGCGGCCCGCCATTCCTTTGAGTCTGGTGACCTGAAGACAGCCAAGGCCCAGTTGAGTTGGGCGGCAGATAACGGGCGCGACGAAATCCGCGACCTGGCCCGCCTGCGTCTGGCCAATGTCTTACTCGACGAGCAAGCTTACGACGAGGCCTTGAAGCGCCTCGAAGCGGCACCGACTGCGGCGTTTGCTGCCCGTTTCAACGAATTGCGCGGTGATGTCCTGGTTGCCCAGGGTCAGCCGCCGGCCGCCCGTAAGGCGTATCAGGCAGCGCTCGATACGCTGTCTGGCAAGAGCGGGCCGGGCCGTGAATTGCTGCAGCAGAAACTCGACCAACTTGGAGGCGCCGCATGATCTCACCCCGTCATTTATCGGTGTTGTTTCTGGCCGCAGGCCTGAGTTCGGCCTGCTCAACTTTGGATGCGATCAACCCGTTCAGCAGCAGTGCGCCGAAAATGGCCCCGCTGCCGGTGTTGACCGCGAATGCCGATCTCGGTACAGCCTGGACGGCCGATGCGGGCAAGTCCGGCGATTATGTCTTTGTGCCGGCGGTTGTCGGTGAGTCGACCTATGTCGCCGGGGCCAAGGGCAAGCTGGCGCGCTACGAAGGCGGCAAGCTGGTCTGGCAGATTGATGCCGGGCAGCCGCTGTCGGCCGGTGTGGGTGCTGATGCTCGCCGAGTGGTGGTCGGTACGCCGAAGGGCGATGTCCTGGCCTTCTCGGTCGATGAGGGTCGGCTGTTGTGGACCGCCAAAGTGTCGAGCGAAGTGCTGGCCGCCCCAGCCGTCGGCAACGAGGGGGTGGTGGTACGCAGTGGCGACAACCAGATTTTCTTCCTTGACGCGGTCGACGGGACGCGCAAGTGGGTTTACCAGCGGGCGACGCCCGCCTTGTCAGTCCGGGCCAGCGGCGCGCCTATCCTGGCTGACCGTTTTGTCTTCTCCGGTTTCCCGGGCGGTAAGTTGCTGGCCCTATCAGTGCAAAATGGCGCACCAGTTTGGGAAGGCGTTGTTGCCTTGCCCAAGGGCGCGACCGAACTGGACCGCGTGGCCGATGTGGTGGCCGCACCGGCCATCGATGGCAGCCAGATTTGTGCCGTGGCCTACCAGGGCCGCGTTGTCTGTTTCGATATGGCGCAGGGCGGGGCTTTGATGTGGTCGCGCGATATTTCGTCAGCAGCTGGCCTGGCGCTGGATCATCGTTATGTCTTCGTGAGCGACGACCGGGGGACCGTTTATGCCCTGGATCGGCAAACCGGCAGCAGCTTGTGGAAGCAGGACAAGCTCAAGGGCCGTCAGTTGTCGGCGCCTGCCGTTCGTCAAGGTCGTGTGGCGGTCGCTGATCGCGAAGGTTATGTTCACTTCCTGTCGCGTGAGGACGGCCAGTTCGTCGCCCGTGGCAAGACGGATGGCTCGCCGGTACGCGCCCCCATCACGCTGTCCGGCACCCGTTTCGTGGTGCAGAGTACGGGCGGTCGTGTCGCAGCATTCGAGGCGCAATGAAACCCACTCTGGTTCTGGTTGGCCGACCCAACGTCGGCAAATCCACCCTGTTCAATCGCTTGACCAAGTCGCGTGACGCCATCGTCGCCGACATGCCGGGCCTGACTCGCGACCGTCACTACGGCCACGGCCGTCTCGGTCGTAAGCCTTACCTGGTGGTTGATACCGGCGGTTTCGAACCGCTGGTCAAGGACGGCATCCTGCATCAGATGGCGCGGCAGACCGAGCAAGCTATTGCCGAAGCCGACGCCGTTATTTTCGTGGTCGATGGACGTTCCGGCATCACGCCGCACGACAAGGAAATCGCCAACATGCTGCGCCGTCTTGAGCGGCCAGTGTTTGTCGCGGTCAACAAGGCTGAAGGCCTGAATTCCGGCATGGTCGAGGCCGATTTCCACGAGCTTGGTCTCGGCGAGCCCAATGCCATTTCTGCCGCTCATGGCGAAGGCGTGCGCGGCCTGGTCGATCTGGCCCTGGACAGCTTTGCCGAGCAGGAAGACGACGAATGGCATTCCGATGCGACGCGCGTCGCCATCGTCGGCCGTCCCAATGTGGGCAAGTCGACGTTAATCAATACCCTGCTCGGCGAAGAGCGGGTCATCGCTTTTGATGCACCAGGCACGACACGTGACTCGATTGAAATCGATTTCGAACGCGGTGGCCGCAAATATGTGTTGGTTGATACGGCCGGCATGCGTAAGCGGGGCAAGGTGTTCGAGGCGATCGAGAAATTTTCGGTCGTCAAGACGCTGAAAGCGATTGAAGATGCCAATGTGGTTATTCTGATGGTGGATGCCCAGGCCGATGTCTCGGATCAAGATGCTCACATCGCTGACTTTATCGTGCAGTCCGGCCGGGCCCTGGTGGTTGCAGTCAACAAGTGGGATGGCCTTGATCACTACGTACGTGAACAAACCCGGCAAATTTTGCAGCGCAAGCTCAAATTCCTTGATTTCGCTAAATTTCATTTCATTTCGGCGCGCGACAATATTGGGCTGGAAGCCTTGTTCCGCTCGGTCGACGGCGCTTATTCCGCAGCGATGACCAAACTGTCAACGCCGCGCCTGACCCGCGTATTGGCTGATGCCATTGCGCGCCAGGCACCACCTAAGCACGGTCTGTTCCGGCCCAAGCCGCGGTACGCCCATCAGGGCGGCTCGAACCCACCGATTGTCGTCATCCACGGCAACGCGGTCGAGCATATTGCCGACAGCTATCGCCGCTACTTGGAACACACTTTCCGCGAGGCCTTCAAACTGCAAGGTACGCCCTTGCGGATTCAGTTCGTCTCGGCCAAGAATCCATTTGCCGACAAGGAACGGAAATAATCCTGAAATTCTTTGCCGTCCGCCAACAAATTTGGGTACATTAGGACCCTCATAACAACACACATGGAGTCCACACCATGAGCAATAAAGGGCAACTTTTACAAGACCCCTTCCTCAACGCCCTGCGTCGCGAACATGTCCCCGTGTCCATTTATCTGGTCAATGGCATCAAGCTGCAAGGTCAAGTCGAATCTTTCGATCAATATGTCGTTCTGCTCAAGAACACCGTAACGCAAATGGTCTATAAACACGCCATTTCGACCGTTGTTCCGGCACGTCCCGTCAATCTTCAGCAAGAGCAGGCCGCAGAATAAGCTTGCCGCTCACGATAGCCCGCCTTTGCGGCCGGGCTGATCGCATTTCCTCCCCTGTGTATCATGCTTGACCGTCCGCCGTCAGGTGAGCGGGCTGTTGTTGTGCAACTCGATTTTGGTCAGCCTGACCTGGCTGAGCAGCTCGAAGAACTACGTTTGCTGGTCGATTCGGCCGGAGGCGTGGTGGTGGCCGAAGTGGCTGGCCGGCGGGCCAGTCCTGATCCCAAAACCTATGCTGGCAAAGGCAAGGTCGAGGAGGTGGGGGCGATGGTCGCCGCCACCGATGCGGCGCTGGTTATCTTCAACCATGATTTGTCACCCGTTCAGCAGCGCAATCTGGAACAGGCGCTGAAATGCCGGGTTATTGACCGGACGAGCCTGATTCTTGACATCTTTGCCTTGCGGGCAGCAAGTGCCGAAGGCAAGTTGCAGGTTGAGCTGGCGCAGTTGGAACACCTGGCGACTCGCCTGGTGCGAGGCTGGACTCACCTTGAGCGACAGCGCGGCGGGATCGGTATGCGTGGCCCGGGAGAAAAGCAGTTAGAAACCGACCGTCGTTTGTTGGGCAATCGGGTCAAGTTGCTCAAGGAACGTCTGCGCAAGTTGTCACGGCAGCGCGGTGTGCAACGCAAGCAGCGGATGCGGGGCGATATCCTTAACGTCTCGCTGGTCGGTTATACCAATGCTGGCAAGTCGACCGTGTTCAACGCACTGACCCACGCCGGGGTGTTGGCGGCTGATCAGCTGTTTGCAACGCTCGATACCACATCGCGCAAGCTGTGGATCGAGGGCGCCGGTAATATCGTGATTTCTGACACGGTTGGTTTCATCCGCGATCTGCCGCATGCCCTGGTCGATGCTTTTCATGCGACCCTGGAAGTGGCGACCGATGCGGACCTGCTTCTTCATGTGGTCGATAGCGCGAGCCAGGCGCGTGATGAGCAAATGCGCGAAGTGAACCGGGTGCTGGCCGAAATTTCTGCGGACCAATTACCGCAGCTGGTGGTCTGGAACAAGGTCGATCTGACCGAGGCAAGCGCCGGAGTCGAGCACGACGAGTATGGTAATATCGCCCGCGTTCGCATCAGTGCGCGGACCGGCGAAGGGCTGGAACTATTGCGTGCGGCGTTGGCCGAACAGGCGCGGGCCAAATCCCTGGCGCGCCGTCAGGCAATTGACGAAGCAGCATTTCTGGCACAGAACGACAACTTCTAACGAATCCCCGAAATCCATGATTCCAACTCTAGGCATCCTGATGTCGCTAAACGATCCGCAATGGGGTAACCGTGGCGGTGAGGACGACAATAAACCCAAGGGCAATGGCCCGCGGCGCCCGAATGACGGGCCGCCCGATCTTGAAGATTTGTGGCGCGACTTCAATCGCAAGCTCACTGGCATGATTGGCAAGAAGGGCGGCGGTGGCAATGGCGGCGGTGACGGTCCGCGCATGCCGCAGGTTGATTTCAATCCGCGTTTTCTCAGCGGTGGCATTGGCCTGCTGTTGGGGCTGATCGCCATTGTCTGGCTGGGTTCCGGCTTCTATATTGTCGATGCCTCGCAGCGGGGTATCGTGCTGCAATTTGGCAGTTTTAAGGAGTCGACCGAGCCTGGTTTGCGTTGGCGCTTGCCCTATCCCGTTCAGTCCCACGAGTTGGTTAATCTGACCGGGGTACGAACGGTCGAAATCGGTTATCGCGGCAGCGAGCGTAACAAGGTGCTCAAAGAAGCCCTGATGCTGACTGACGATGAAAACATCGTGAATATTCAGTTTGCAGTGCAATATATTTTGAAAGATCCGGTTGATTATCTGTTCAATAACCGTCATCCCGATGAGGCGGTGATCGGTGCTGCTGAAACAGCGGTGCGTGAAATCGTCGGCAAGAGCAAGATGGACTTTGTGCTTTACGAAGGGCGGGAAGAGATTGCCACCGATGCCGCCAATCTGATGCAGGACATTCTGGATCGCTACAAGAGCGGTATCCTGATTTCCAAGGTGACGATGCAAAATGCTCAGCCGCCGGAGCAGGTGCAGGCAGCGTTCGACGATGCCGTCAAAGCAGGTCAAGACCGCGAGCGGCAAAAAAATGAAGGCCAGGCTTATGCCAACGATGTCATCCCGAAAGCCAAGGGAACGGCGGCCCGTTTGATGGAAGAGGCCGAGGGTTACAAGCAGCGGGTCATTTCAAGTGCCGAGGGTGATGCTTCGCGCTTCAAGCAAGTGCAGGCCGAATATGCCAAGGCGCCGGAAGTCACTCGTCAGCGCATGTACCTCGATACGATGCAGCAGGTTTTATCCAACACGTCCAAGGTCATGGTCGACACCAAGGGGCAGGGTAATTTGCTCTACTTGCCACTCGACAAGCTGATGCAGGGGGCTGCCGCAGCAACGGCGACACAGAACGGTGGAACAGCCGATCCGGTGGTGGCCGCCAATCGCGCGGGGGGGCCGCTGTCGTCGGAGGCGCCGCCGCAATTGGAGCGTCCGCCGGTGGTGGGCGGTAATACCTATAACAATTCAAGTGCACGCGATGCTTCGCTGCGCTCGCGTGATCGGGAGGGACGTTGATGAGCGGCCGTCTGAATTTCCTGGCCGGCCTGGTGGCCGTAGCCTTGTTGGTTTTGGGGACAGCCTTGTTTACGGTGGATCAGCGGCAGTTCGCCCTGGTTTTCCAGTTGGGTGAAGTGAAGCAGGCCATCGCCGAGCCAGGCTTGTATTTCAAATTGCCGATGATTCAGAACGTTCGTCTATTCGACAAGCGTATTCTGACGCTCGACAATAATGAGCCGGAACGTTTCATCACCTCCGAGAAAAAGAACGTTCTGGTTGATTCTTACATCAAATGGCGCATCGTCGATCCCAAGCTTTATTACATTTCGGTCGGTGGTGATGAGTCGCGGGCGCGTACCCGCTTGATTCAGACGGTCAACGCCGGTTTGCGCGAAGAATTCGGCAAGCGCACCGTGCATGACGTGATTTCCGGCGAACGCGACAAGATCATGGAGCAGATGCGAGAAAAGGCCGATGTCGATGCTCGCAAGATCGGGGTGCAGATTGTTGACGTCCGGGTTAAGCGCGTTGAGTTGCCGACCGAGGTTAGCGAAGCGGTTTATCGGCGGATGGAGGCCGAGCGTAAGCGAGTGGCCAACGAATTGCGTTCCGAAGGCTCGGCTGAGGCGGAAAAAATTCGCGCCGATGCGGATCGGCAGCGTGAAATCATCATCGCCAACGCCTATCGTGATGCCCAGAAAATCAAGGGTGAGGGCGATGCCAAGTCGACCGCCATGTATGGCGAAGCCTTTGGCAAGAATCCCGAGTTTTATGCCTTCTATCGTAGTCTTGAGGCTTATCGCAGCAGCTTCAAGAGCAAGAGCGATATCCTGGTGGTTGAACCCAATTCCGATTTCTTCAAGTACATGAAGAACATCGGACGCTGAGCCGGCGGATGACATCCACCCTTCTGATGGCCTTCGCGCTGATGTTGGTGCTCGAAGGCTTGATGCCTTTCATCGCGCCAGCGGCCTGGCGTGAAACTTTTCGTCGCCTGATCCAGTTTTCGGACGGGCAAATCCGTTTCATCGGCCTGACCTCGATGTTGGTTGGCCTCATCCTCTTCACGCTCTTCTCATGAACTGGTTGTTACCTGAATACCTTGCGGATGCCTTACCGGCAGAAGCTGCGCGCATCGAGCAATTGCGGCGTGAGGTGCTGGACCATTTTGGCGCCTGCGGCTTTGCCTACGTCATGCCGCCGATGCTGGAGTACCTGGAGTCGCTGTTAACCGGCGCGGGTCAGGATCTCGAGTTGCGAACCTTCAAGCTGGTCGATCAGTTGTCAGGTCGCACCATGGGGGTTCGCGCCGATATCACACCACAGGCGGCACGGATCGATGCGCACCTGCTCAACCACGTTGGGGTGACCCGCCTCTGCTATTGCGGCAGTGTTTTGCATACGCTGCCAGCCAGTATTTCGGCCGGGCGCGAGCCCTTGCAGATTGGTGCCGAGTTGTATGGGCATGCCGGTATCGAAGCAGATCTCGACATTATTCGCTTACTGGCAGGGGGATTTGAGCGGATTCGTTTGCCGATCAGCCGGATCGATCTGGGTCATGTTGGCATCTTTCGGGCGCTGGTTGAGGCGGCAGGATTGCCCCAGGCTGCGGAGGCGGCCTTGCTGGCCTTGCTGCAAGCCAAGGATGTGCCGGGTCTGACGGAGGCTTGTGCCGATGTGCCGACGCCCTACCGCGAGGCCCTGCTCGCCTTGCCAACCCTGTATGGTGACGCTGCGGTACTTGACCGGGCGACGGCGTTATTACCGGCCTTGCCCGCGATTGAGGCAGCATTGAATGATTTGCGTCATTTGACGACCGCGGCGGCTGATTTGCCTTTGTCAATTGATCTGGCAGACCTGCGTGGTTACCAATACCACAGCGGAGTGGTGTTTGCTGTTTATTGCCCCGGTTATCCGGCGGCGATTGCTTTGGGCGGTCGTTACGACGGTGTCGGTCAGGCTTTCGGTCGCTCACGCCCAGCGACGGGTTTTTCGATGGACTTGCGCGAAGTGGTTCGTCTGGTGCCGGCGGGCAAGGGACGGGGCGGTATTCTGGCGCCCTACGCCGGGCGGGATAAGGTGCTTGCTACGCATATCGCAGCCTTGCGTAAGCAGGGTGAAACGGTCGTCGAGCTGCTACCGGGCGAAATTGCCTGCGAGGGTGGTGTCTGCGACAGAAAGCTCGCCTTCGTCGGCGAGCACTGGATTATTGAAGCAATACAAGAGGATTGAGAAAAATGGCCAAGAATGTCATTGTCGTCGGTACCCAGTGGGGTGACGAGGGGAAGGGGAAGATCGTCGACTGGCTGACCGACCACGCCCGTGGCGTGGTGCGTTTCCAGGGAGGGCATAACGCGGGTCATACCCTGGTGGTTGGCGAGCAGGTGTACAAGCTGAATCTGGTGCCGTCGGGCATCGTGCGTGACGGGATCGACTGCTATATCGGCAATGGCGTGGTGCTCGATATTCATCACCTCATTTCCGAGATTGCTGAACTGGAAAAAGGGGGCATTGATGTGCGTTCGCGCCTCAAAATCAGCCCGGGATGTCCGCTGATCCTTCCTTATCACTCAGCCATCGATCAGGCGCGCGAAGCAGCCAAAGCGGGTGACAAGAAGATTGGGACCACGGGCAAAGGCATCGGTCCGACTTACGAAGACAAGGTGTCGCGCCGTGGTTTGCGGGTCTATGACCTGTTTCATCCGGAACGTTTTGCTGAAAAACTCAAAGAAGTCCTCGACTATCACAACTTCGTTCTGACCGAATATTTCAAGGCCGAGGCTGTGGATTTTCAGACGGTTTACGATCAGGCGATGGCCGATGCCGAACTGATCAAACCGATGGTGGTTGATGTTTCGGCGGCCCTCTACGATGCCAACAAAGCTGGTCACAACATGTTGTTTGAAGGCGCCCAGGGGACGTTGCTCGATATCGATCACGGGACTTATCCTTTCGTGACTTCGTCGAATTGCGTGGCTGGCCAGGCAGCCGCAGGTGCCGGGATTGGTCCGGGCATGCTGCATTACGTGCTGGGGATCACCAAGGCCTATTGCACGCGCGTTGGCGGCGGCCCTTTCCCGAGTGAGCTCGATATTGATACCGAAGGAACGCCCGGTCACCAGATGTTCTCGGTGGGTAAGGAATTCGGTACGGTGACTGGTCGCAAGCGGCGTTGTGGCTGGTTTGATGCTGCTTTGCTGCGTCGTTCGGCTCGCATCAATGGCTTGACCGGGCTGTGTATTACCAAGCTTGACGTGCTCGATGGCCTCAAGGAAATCAAGATCTGTACCGGTTATCAGTTGGGTGACAAAGTGGTCGACCTGCTCCCGATCGGGGCTGATGATGTGGCCCGCTGTGTGCCGATTTACGAAACCATGCCGGGCTGGGAAGGGACGACTTTCCGGGTCAAGCGCTGGGAAGATCTGCCGGTCAATGCCCAGGCCTATCTCAATCGCCTGGAAGAATTGTGCGAAGTGCCGGTGGCCATCGTGTCGACTGGTCCGGAACGCGACGAAACCATTCTCAAGCAGCACCCCTTCAAGTAACTTCAGGGGGCTGTTTTGCGGTCAACGGGCCTGCGGGCCCGTTTTCTATTGCGGGGCAACGGCTTGCCAGCCTTCCGGGCAGGCTTGGGTATAGGGGTAGTATTGGCCGGATGAGCGGCAGAAATACCAGCTGCCGACGTTGGGCGGAGGGGGGGCGCTATAAATAACGGGGCGCGGTGGGCTGTTGTAAGCTATCGCACCCAGAGTCAGGCCACCAATCGCCAGCACCGCGGCGGGTCCCAACCAGTGATTGCGTGTTGCGCGCTGCGGGTGTCGATTGTCGTGGTGGTGGTGATGTCCGCCATCAACAGAACGTATGACCACGCGGTTGTCGCGCTGCTCCCGATGGTCGCCGCGGTCGGCCAAAGCGTTGCCTGCCAGACTGAGGCCCAAGGTGCTGGCGATGAGCAGGCGATGGAGGTGATTCATGGTGTGTTTCCTCGTTGTTCGTTGACGTGAGGAAATAACGTCTATGCCCATCAGGCTGCTGACCTCAAGATGTAATCAGCTGTGAGCAAATGTTACCGGGGTGCAGCCGGGGCTGGCTGTGAGAGAATGCGACAATGAATTCAACGCCGAAAATCCAGCGACCTGTTGTCGCTGCAGAAATGAAAAAAGGCCTTGTCAAGACAAGGCCTTCAATCAAAATCGCTGGTGCCCAGGAAGGGACTCGAACCCCCACGCCTTGCAGCGCTAGTACCTGAAACTAGTGCGTCTACCAATTCCGCCACCTGGGCACAGGTGCGAAGAGCCGTCATTATAGAGGATGAAAAAGAGATGTCAAGAAAAAAAATAACGAAAGTTCGTCGTGCCGATCCGTTTTTTGATCGTGAGGCGAAAAATTACGAATTCCCGCTGCCGTCACGGGAGTACGTATCGCAAATACTGGCTGACGAAGGGCGTCCGGTGGCGCTCGATGAACTGGTTGATCGGCTCGATATCACGCCGGGTGAGCGCGACATGTTCCAGCGGCGTCTGGGGGCCATGGAGCGAGAGGGGCAGTTGATGCGTAATCGCAAGGGCGATTACATCCTGCCCGAGCGGGCCAGCCTGACGGCAGGGCGTATCCAAGGTCATCAGGATGGTTATGGCTTTCTGGTGCCGGACGATGGCAGTGCCGATATCTTTCTCGACCAACGGCAGATGGGCAAGGTGCTGCATGGTGACCGCGCTTTGGTGCGGGTGATCGGCGTTGACCGTAAAGGTCGGCCGGAAGGCAGCATTGTTGAAGTGACCGAGCGGGTCAATACGCGAGTGGTCGGCCGCGTTTTTGTCGAGCATGGTGTGGTGATCGTGGCGCCGGAGAACAAGCGGATTTCACAGGATATTCTGGTGCCGCCCGAGAAGAAGGCCAAGCTCAAGGTGCAGTCTGGTCAGGTGGTGATGGTCGAGATCATTGAGCAACCGAGCAAGTTCTCGCAACCGATCGGTCGCATCATCGAGGTGCTGGGCAACTACGCTGATCCGGGTATGGAAATCGAGATCGCGCTGCGCAAGCATGATCTCCCCTTCGAGTTTTCCAAGGCTGCATTGGAAGAAAACAAGAAGATGCCGGACAAGGTGCGCAAGAGCGAGAGCAAGGGGCGCGAGGATTTGCGCGACTTGCCGCTGGTCACCATTGATGGCGAGACGGCCCGTGATTTCGATGATGCCGTGTATTGCGAGAAGCTGGGGCGTGGCTGGCGCTTGGTGGTGGCGATTGCCGATGTGTCCCATTACGTGATGCCGGGTATGGCCTTGGACAAAGAGGCATTGGAGCGCGGCAATTCGGTTTATTTTCCGCGCCGGGTTATTCCCATGCTGCCGGAAAAGCTGTCCAACGGTATTTGCTCGCTGAATCCGGACGTGGAGCGGATGGCCATGGTCTGTGACATGGCGATCAGCAGCAGCGGAAAAATTGGCAAATACCGTTTCTATCCGGCAGTTTTTCGTTCGCATGCCCGACTGACCTACAACAAGGTCTGGTCCTGGTTGTCCGGTGAAAAAGCCCCGGAAACCGAGGTCGACCGTAGTGTGCTGCCGCACGTCCAGAATCTTCATAAGCTCTACCTAGCCTTGCACAAGGCCCGCGCTCAGCGTGGCGCAATTGATTTTGAAACGACAGAAACGCAGATGCTGTTCAACGACCAGGGCAAGATCGAAAACATTGTGCCGGTGGTGCGCAATGAAGCGCATCGCATCATTGAGGAATGCATGCTAGCGGCCAACGTCTGCGCTTCAGCCTTTTTGGCGGACCATAAGCAAACCTGCCTGTATCGCATTCACGAGGCGCCCTCGGAAGACAAGCTGAAGAATCTGCGAGCCTTCCTGGGCGAGTTCGGTTTGGCGCTGGGCGGCGGCGATGATCCGCAGGCCAAGGATTATTCGATCCTGCTCGAAAAGATCAAGCAACGGCCGGATTTCCAGTTGCTGCAGACCGTCATGCTCCGTTCGCTGCGACAGGCTATGTACAGCCCGGACAATGTCGGGCACTTCGGCTTGGCGTATGAGCACTACACCCACTTCACCTCGCCGATTCGCCGTTATCCTGATTTGCTGGTGCATCGCGCCATCAAGGCCGTGCTGGCCGGTGAGAAATATGTCCCGGAACGGCCCTGGGACGACATCGGCCTGCAATGTTCGGGCACCGAGCGGCGGGCCGACGAGGCGACGCGCGATGTCGAGAACTGGTTGAAGACCTTCTTCATGAAAGAGCGGATTGGTGAGGTCTTTGATGGCACCATTTCAGCGGTCACTGCCTTCGGTATCTTCGTGGCGCTTGACCAGGTTTACGTCGAAGGGTTGGTCCATGTCTCCGAGTTGGGCCAGGACTATTTCCAGTTCGATAATGTTAAACATCAAATGCTGGGTGAGCGTACGGGCGAGCGTTTCCGTCTTGGCGATCGCGTGCGCATCAAATTGGTTCGGGCAGACCTGGAGTCGAACAAAATCGATTTCGTACTGGTTCGCAGTCGACCGGGGGCCGGTGGCCCGGTCGAAGCAGTGCCAAATCCGGACAAAAAACGGCGCCGCAAGTCCTGAGTTCGTTACGGCAAACAGGGCAGGTGGCTGTCCTGTTTGCAACAAACGTTCGCGGTCTACGCGCGTTTAGTGTCAAAAATGCGGGTTAATTGCGCTAAAATGTCGAATTGATCTAATTCGCGCGAATATGTCAAAGGCATTTTTCGATCCAGTTGTTCCCATGCTTAGCACTCCCGATACGCCGCTGCCTGATGCGGCGCTGTCTTGGTATCCGCTGGATCAATTGCCGGCGGGCTTGCAAACCGGTCATGAACTGATCGATCGCGAACACCGAACCTTGCTTGGTTGCTTGGATGCCTTGCGGCGGCTGTGTATCGATCTGCCGGGGATGACTGACTGCCAGTCGTGTTCGGTCGAGCGGCGGCACGATTGCGACCAGCATCTGGTCAGCATGCTGGGTGATTTGATCGCTTTCATCCTCGATCATTTTCAGACCGAGGAAAAAATCATGCGCGATTCGTTGATGGTCATGCTCGATCGTGATGTGTGCGAGGCGCATATGGAAGACCACGCCAACATTTCGAGCAAGATTCAGGAAATCGTCATGGCGCTTGATCCTCAACGCACGGTGGTCCGCCTGCGTGAACTGGAAAACCTGATTGAACGCTGGATCGAGAATCATATCCGCCTGCACGATCGATTGCTGGTCCGCTGGATAGAGCTTGATCCGCCGCTCACCGCGGCTTGACCCGGCGAAGGCGCTAAAATTGCGCCTTCGCCATTCCAGAAAGTTGCCATGTCCGCCCGTTACATCTACGGATTTCACGCCATCACGGCCAAGCTGCGCCATGATCCAGAGTCGATCAAGGAAATGCTGGTCGATGTCAGCCGTCAGGATGCCCGGGCGCGAGAGCTGCTACAGCATGCTGAACTGCAAGGTATCAAGATTATTGGCTGCGACGGCAAACGGCTGGATGGCATGGCGCCCGGCGCTCGCCACCAGGGGGTGATGGCCCGCATTGAAGGTGGTCGCAAGGCGGCACACCTCGACGATGTGCTTGATACGCTGACCGAGCCGGCTTTTTTGCTGGTGCTCGATAGCGTGACCGATCCCCGTAACCTTGGTGCCTGCCTGCGGGTGGCTGATGCAGCCGGGGTGCACGCCGTCATCGCGCCCAAAGACAAGGCCGTCGGCCTGACCGATGTGGCGATCAAGACCGCCTGTGGCGCCGCTGAAACGGTGCCCTATGTGATGGTGACCAATCTGGCGCGCACGCTGCGCGAATTGAAAGAGCGCGAGATCTGGGTGGTTGGTACGGCGGGCGAAGCGACGAGCGATCTTTACGCGGCCGACTGGCCACTGGCCACCGCCTGGGTGATGGGCGCCGAAGGTGAGGGCATGCGTCGCCTGACCCGCGAAACCTGCGACCAACTGGTCAAGATTCCGATGCATGGCAGTGTCGAGAGCTTGAATGTCTCGGTTGCTGCCGGCGTCTGCCTGTTCGAAGCCCGTCGCCGACGCCTCTGAATACGTGGGTCGGCCCGCACGGTCGACCGGGAAAACCGGTCGATTTTCCGGTCGACCGTTCAATTCAGCTGGCGGGCCAGCCGCCGCCCAAGGCTTTGAACAACTCGACAGCAGCGCTCAGACGAGCCTGGCGGGTGGTGATCAGGGCCAGCCGGGCATCATTGGCGCTGCGCTGGGCATCCAGCACTTCCAGGTAAGCCGAGTAGCCCGCTTCGTAGCGGCGCTGGGCGATGTCCAGCGCCTTTCTGGCGTTGTCGACCCGGCGTTGTTGGGCCGCTTCTGCGGCGCCCTGTTCACGCAGGCTGACCAGCGCGTCGCGCACTTCCTTGTAGGCGGTTTCCAGGGTTTTTTGCCAGGCGATCAAGGATTGCTGATTGATGGCCTGCGCCTGGTCGACGCGCGCTGAGTTGCGACCGAAATCGAGCAACGGCAGCACGGCGCCGAGGCCGAGTGACCAGGTGCCGGCGCCGGCGGTGAACAGATCAGTCAGGGTTTTGCTCTCGCTGCCGAGGCCGCCGGTGAGCGAAAATTTCGGGTAGTAGGCGGCTTTGGCCAGGCCAATGCCAGCGTTGGCGGCAATCAGTCGTTGCTCGGCTTCCCGGACATCGGGGCGGGCGTCGATCAGGCTGGCCGGCAAGCCGATCGGTGGTTGCGGTGGTAAGGGCAAATCCGTTAGATCGGCGTGCGCAATGGGTATACCGGGTTGCCCGGTCAGCAGGGCCAACTGGTGTTCGATCAGGGCGCGGGCCCGACGCAAATCGGCTTGTTGTGCCTGCAGGGTGGCCTGGGCGCCGTCAGCCTGATATTGATCGAGCGGCGAGACCAGCCCCCCGGCGATGCGGGCTTGGACCAATTGCGCACTGTCCTGACGACTTTTCAGCGATTCAGCAGTGACCGCCAGTTGGGCGTCGAGGGCGCGCAGGTTGAGGTAATTGCTGGCGATGAGACCGGCAACCGATAGCCGGATGGCATCGCGAGCGTAGCGGCTGGCCAGCAGGCTGGCGCGGGCGGCTTCATTGCTGCGCCGGACGCGTCCCCAGACATCGATTTCGTAGGACAGGCTGAGGCCGGCGCTGCGGGCGCGCAGTACGTCAGGCGAATTGACCGACCAAGTCGCGGTTTGCTTGCTCAGGGCGTTATTGCTGCCGGCAGCTTGCAGGTCGACATTCGGCAACAGGGCGGCGCCGGCTTCGCGGGCGGCCGCATCGGCTTGTTCAACCCGGGCGATGGCGCTGCGCAGGTCGGCATTACCGCGCAGACCGGCGTCAATCAGCGTGTTCAATGTTGAATCGCCAAACAAGGTCCACCAGTCAGCGGGGAGGGCGGTGCTGGGTGCGGCGCTCGCGGTCGACGTTGCCTGCTCGGCAAAAACGGCGGGCAGGGGGGTGGCCGGGCGCTGGTAGTCGGGGCCGACGGCGCAGCCTGCCAGCCACAGGGCGGCCGCCAGCGGGGCCAGACGGTACAGGGTGTGCGGCATCATGCCTTGTCCTCCTCGACGTTGAGTTGCGTCGGATCGATCTGTTTGCCGCGTTCCAGCCATTTGAAGAACAGCGGCACGAAAATGGTGGCGATGAAGGTGGCGGCGAGCATGCCGCCGAAGACGCCGGTGCCCATCGACTGGCGGGCGGCAGCGCCGGCCCCGCTGGCCTTGACCAGCGGGAAGACGCCGAGCACGAAGGCCAGCGAGGTCATGATGATCGGCCGCAGGCGCAGGCGGGCGGCGGCCAGTGCCGCCTCGCTGGCGCTCATGCCTTCGGCGTACTTCTGGGCGGCGAATTCGACGATCAGGATGGCGTTTTTCGAGGCCAGGCCGATGAGCACGACCAGACCGATCTGGAAGTAGATGTCGTTTGGCATGCCGCGCAGCCAGATCGCGGTCAACGCCCCCATCAGGGCAAAAGGCACGGCCATGACCACGGCCACCGGCAACGACCATTTTTCGTACTGGGCGGCGAGGATCAGGAAAACCATGATGATGGCGAAACCGAAGGCCTGGAGTGATGAGCCGGCGCTGCGCTTTTCCTGATAGGCCTGGCCAGTCCAGGCGATGCCGTAGCCGTCAGGCAGCGTCGCAGCGGCCACCTGCTCGACGATGGCGATGGCGTCGCCGGAACTGATGCCCGCCTTGGCGTCGCCCATGATCTTGGCGGCGATGAAGCCATTGAAGCGCTCGACCTGTTCCGGGCCAACGATATTCTTGACCGTGCTGATTGCCGACAGTGGAATCATGGCGCCGTTCGCGCTGCGCACATAGACTTTGCCGATGTCGTCTGGCCTCATCCGGTAGTTGGCTTCGGCCTGCAATTGCACGCGGTAAACTCGTCCAGCCTTGTTGAAATCATTGACGTAGAGGGCTCCCATCGTGCTTTGCAGGGTTGAATAAACGTCGGTCAGCGGGATGCCGAGGGCGAGTGCCTTCGGCTCATTCACTTCGATGAACAATTGCGGCACGGTGGGACGGAAAAAGGTGGAGACGCGGGTGAATTCCGGGTGTTTCTGCAATTCGCCCATAAAGGCCTGGACCACCTCGTTCAGCTTCTTGGCGTCGCCGTCGACGCGGTTCTGGACATAAACCTCGAAACCGCCAGCGCTGCCCAGGCCCATGATGGGGGGGGGGTTGAAAACCAGGCCCATGCCGTCGCCCTGCATCATGCCGATACCCATGAACTTGCCGGCCAGATCCTGGGCCTTGCCCTGGCGTTCCGACCAGTCCTTGAGCGGAATGAACATGGTCCCGGCATTGGGTTTGTTGCCGCCGCCGATCAGGTCGAAGCCGGAGACGACGAAGGTATGCTTGACGGCTTCATCCTGGGCAATCATCTGCCGCATGCTTTCGCCGGTTGCCTGGGTCCGCTTCAGTGTCGCCCCGTCGGGCAGCATCAGGGCCGAAATCAGGTAGCCCTGGTCTTCGGCCGGCACGAAGCTGCCGGGGATGATCTTGAAGAAGACCGCGGTCAACCCGATCACAGCCGCAAAAACCAGCGTGCCGATGAGGCCGTGCTTGAGCGTTAAGCCGACGGTGCGCGTGTAACTGTCGGTGAGGCGGTCGAACAGGCGGTTGAAGGGGGCAAATAGTTTGTTTTCGGTGTGCTGTGCCTTGAGCAACAGGGCGCACAGCGCGGGCGTCAGGGTCAGGGCGACCACGCCCGACAGGACGACGGCGACGGCAACAGTGACGGCAAATTGCTTGTACAACTGACCGGCGATGCCGCCGAGAAAGGCGACCGGGATGAAAACCGCACAAAGGACCAGGACGATGGCAATCAGCGCCCCTTGCACCTGTTGCATGGCCTTGATGGCGGCCTGGCGGGGGGACAACTTTTCTTCGGCCATCAAGCGTTCGACGTTTTCCAGGACGACGATGGCGTCATCGACGACGATACCGATGGCCAGCACCATGGCGAACAGGGTGAGGGTGTTGATCGAGAAGCCGAACAGCCACAGGCCGGCAAAGGTGCCGATCAACGAAATCGGCACAGCCACCATCGGAATCAGCGTCGCCCGCCAGCTTTGCAGGAAGAGATAGACGACGGCCAGCACCAACAGCATGGCTTCGATCAGGGTCTTGACCACTTCGTTGATTGAGGCCGAGACGAAGCGGGTGGTATCGAAAGGAATAACGTAGGCCATGCCGGCTGGAAACTTGCCCTGCAAGGCGTCCATTTTTGTACGCACGCTGGCCGCAACTGCCAGCGCGTTGGCGCCGGTCTGCAGAAAAACGCCCATGGCAATAGTCGGCTGGCCATCCAGCGTGACCTGCTGGTCGTAGCTATAGGCGCCCAGTTCGATACGCGCTACATCCTTTAGGCGCAGGACACCTCCTGGCCCGCTGGCCCGGATGACAATATTGCCAAATTCCTCGGGCGACAGCAGGCGGCCCTTGGCGGTCACGGTGTAGACCAGTTGTTGCGTGCTGGGCGCCGGCTCCTGGCCGATCTTGCCGGCGGCATTCTGGGCGTTCTGCGCCTTGATGGCATTTGATACATCGCTGGTGGTCAGGCCGAGCTGAGCCATGCGATCCGGCTTCAACCAGACGCGCATTGAATAATCCTGAGCACCAAAAATGGTCACGTCTCCAACGCCGGGAACGCGCTTCAATTCATCGACGATGTTCAGACTGGCGTAGTTGGACAGGAACAAGGTGCTGTACTTGCCTTGCTCGGATTCGAGCGCCACCACTTGCAGGATGTCGTTTGAACGCTTCTGGACGATGACGCCATTGCGGCGAACTTCTTCTGGCAGCCGTGCTTCTGCTGCTTTGACCCGGTTATTGACGTTGACCGCGGCCATGTCGATGTTGCTGCCCACCTCGAAGGTGGCGGTGATGCTGACGCTGCCGTTGGCCGAGGCTGAGGAGGTGAAGTAGGACAGGCCTTCGACACCGTTCAGTTGTTCCTCAATCGGGGCGGCGACTGTTTTGGCCAGGGTTTCGGCTGAGGCACCCGGATAGGTGGCGGTGATCAGCACCGTCGGCGGGGCGATTTGTGGATATTGGGCGACTGGCAGCACCTGTGAGGCGAGCAGCCCGGCAATGACGATGATGATGGAGAGGACCGAGGCAAAAATCGGTCGATTGATGAAAAATCTGGACATGGTCTTGCCTTAACCCTTGCTGGCCGGCGCGGCGCCGTCCTTGCTTGCGGCGGGGCCAGCCGGGGGCTCGCCTGGCGCATGAGGTGCCACCGGCGCCCCTGGGCGCAGTTTCATCAACTGATCGACAATGACTTTGTCGCCCGCCTGCAGGCCGCCGAGGATGACCCAGTCCTTGCCCTGCCATTCACCGGTCTGGACCGGGCGTGGCGTCACTTTGTGGTCGGGACTGGCGAGCATGACCAAGGCCCCATGCTCGCTCTGGATCACCGCCGTTTGTGGGACCAGGAAAACCCCGTCGCGCTGGCCGGTCTGCAGGCGAACGCGGACAAACTGGCCCGGCAGCAATTGCTGCTGCGGATTGGCGAATTCGGCGCGCAAGGACTGGGTGCCGAGCGTGGTATCGATCTGGGCGGCGATGAAATTGAGTTTGCCAGGGTGGGCGTAGGGCTCGCCATTGGCTAGCAGCAGATGGACGCCGCTGACCGCCTGAGCGCTGACCCGGCCGCCGGCAAACTTGGCCAGGTCACTGTCGCCCAGTGAAAAACGAACCCACATGGGCTGGGTCTGGTACAGGGTGGTGAGTACCGTGTCGCTGCTGACCAGGCTGCCTTCCGAGCGCTCGGCTCGGCTGCTGGTACCGCTGACCGGGGCGGTGACGGTCGTCCAGGATAGATTCAGCTCAGCCTGCCGCAAAGCAGCCTGCGCCAACGCATTATTCGAGGTGGCGTCGTCGTAGTCTTTCTGGCTGATGGCGTTGGCGGCGAGCAGGCGGTGCAGACGGGCGACTTCGCGTGCTGTCTGCTCGGCCCGGGCGCGGGCTTCGGCCAGGGCGATTTCAAACGGTGCGCGGTCGATTTGGAACAGCGGCTGACCGGCCTTGACGATCTCGCCTTCCTGGTAAAGCCGGTGGGTGATCAAGCCGGTCACGCGGGGGCGAACCTCAGTCTGGCGGGCGCCTTCGGTTTGCCCCATGACCTCGATCTGGCTGCTCACGCGCTGCGGCTGCATGTCGAGCACGGTGACCGGCAAGGGGCCCATGGCCGGGGCGGCCGGCGGTTTGTCGGAGCAGCCGGCAAGCAGGGTGGCCAGCAATAACGGGGTGAGGATCAGGTGGGGGATAAAACGACGGGGCATGGCAGGCTTCTCCGGCAGGCAGGTTTTGGGCTATTATATACAAACATGGATGTATGTAAATTATTTTGTCCCGGGCCTGGCATCGCTTAACATGCGGCGCCACAACACACGGGACGCCGGGCCGCCACTTATCGGGAGACAGCAGATGGTCAGAAAAACCAAGGAAGAAGCTGAACAGACGCGCAAGGCCCTGGTCGATGCGGCACGGACGGTATTTCACGCCTGCGGTGTTAGCCGCTCGTCGCTCGATAAAATTGCCCGTCAAGCCGGGGTGACGCGGGGTGCGGTGTATTGGCACTTCCAGGACAAGGCCGAATTGTTTTTTGCGATGCGCGAAGATGTGTTCATCCCGATGATCGAACGTACCGACGCTTTTCTGTACGACGCGGCCTATCGCAATCCACTCGACGCCATTGCGGCTTCAATCAGCGAATTTTTCCGTGTGCTCGACGATTGCACGGTGGTCCGCGAGGTTTTTGAAATCATGATTTCGCGTTGCGAGTATGTCGATGAATTCGCCAGTGTTCAGGAAGAGGTCGGGCGGCCGGCGCAGGAGTTTCTTGAAAAAATCGAGCGCATGTATCAGAAGGCCGCGGCGGAGGGCTATCTGCGGGCAGGGATTTCGCCGGAAGCGGCGGCGCGCGATACTTGGGCGTTCACCAGCGGTCTGTTGCACCTGTTGCTCGGTTGTCGCAAGGATAGCGGGCTGGCAGCTGAAATTCCCGGCATGATTGCCACCCATATGGCGTTGCGCCGGGCTTGAGCAGACTCAGCGCCGGACCCGGTATTTGCGCCACAGGCTGAGGCTGAAGACGGCCAAGCCGAGCCAGATCAGGCCAAAACTGACCAGCCGGGCATTCTGCAAGGGTTCGTCAAACAGCTGGATGGCGGTGAGAAATTGCAGGGTTGGATTGATATACATCAGCATGCCGACCGTTGCCAGGTCGAGACGGCGGGTGGCGGCGGCGAAGGCCATCAGCGGCACGGCGGTCAGAATGCCGGCACCGATCAACCAGGCTGCGGTCGACGGGCTGCTGAAGGCAAAAACCAGGTGCCCCGTTTTTGCCTGCCACAGGGCGTAGACCGCGCACACCGGCAGCATGGCCAGGGTTTCCAGCCACAGGCCGGACAGGGCGTCGACCGGCACCTGCTTGCGAACCAGACCATAGGTGCCGAAGGTCGCGGCGAGAAATAGCGAGATCCACGGCAGCTGGCCCAGGGTCAGTACTTCGTTGATCAATGCCAGCACGGCCAGGCCAACGGCCAGCCATTCCAGCCGGTTCAATTTCTCGTTGAGCACCCACAAGCCGAGCAGGACGTTGACCAGCGGGGTCAGGAAATAACCGAGGCTGGAGGCGACCACTTGTTGCTGGCTGACCGCCCACAGGAAGACCAGCCAGTTGCTGCCAACCAGTAGCGCGGCCAGGGCGAGCAAGGCAAGATGGCGCGGTCGACGGGCGATCTCCTGCACTTTTGCCCACTGGCCGCGTAGCGTCAGCAGGAGTCCGACAAAAACACAGGCCCAGACGGCACGGTGCGACAAGATGTCCATCGCGTCCACACCGGCCAGTTGCCGGAAGTAGAGCGGGAAAAATCCCCAGATGCTGTAGGCGAGGAGACCGAAACCAATCCCGGCCCAGGGGGCGACTGCCGGCATGGGGTCAGACGTCGTCGCGCAGGATGGCCAGCGCCGGCGAGCGGTAGTCGCGTCGATAGAGAATGACGGCCACCGCGCCGCCTAGCAGGCCGAGGGCCAGCGGATGGAGCAACCAGCCGGAGGCGGCCAGACCAAAGTAATAGGCGCGGATGCCTCGGTTGAAGTCATCACCGGCCAGGTTGTTGGCCCCGGCGACGCGCCAGGCGTAGCGGTCGATGGCCGGTGTGCCGGGCTGGCCGGTGGGTGCCGCACCGACCAAAATGGAGAGCAGATTGAACTGGCGCAGCGACCAGGTGAATTTGAAATAGGCGAAGACAAAACAGCCCAGCACCAGCATCAGTTTGATTTCAAGCAGCTCGCGCGTGCCGGTGCCGGCAAAAGGCAACTCGGCGGTCACGCTGAGTAATTTGTCGGCTGTCCCCAGCGCGGCGACCAGGCCGGCGATGATGTAAATGGTGGTGTTGGCGTAAAAGGAAACGCTGTTCATCAGGTTGCCGATCAAGGTCGAGTCGGTGACGCGGACGTCGCGTTCCAGCATGCGGTAGGCCCAGTCCAGCCGATAACGCTGGCTGGTACGGATCAGGCCGCATTCGCCGGGCTGGCTGTGTTCTGAAAACCAGGCGTAGCCCGACCAGCAGGCAAAGAAAATGGCCAGCGACAGCCAGTCGACCGCGGCAAGATGAGGAAGAGCATGCATGGCCGGCAGTGTGCCACAAGCCAGGCGGCTGGGGTTCGGCGGTAGCCAGTCCCGGCTGCTTGCTGCATACTGGTCCGCACACGGGACAAATGAATGAGGTTGTGGTGCGTCATCTGTCGCTCAGGCAACGCCTGAGTTTGCTTTGGCTGGTTTTTCTGCTGTTGTTGCTTATCGGCTGGCAACAGGGGGATCGGGTGCGTGAGCGTGTCCTGGCTGAAGAGCATGCGATCATGGCGTCGCAAGTGGAGGTGGCCAATATGGCGTCGGCGGTCTTCACCGCCCAGTTGATCAATCAGGCCCGCGCCTTGCTCAATGCGGTGCGTCAGTTTCATCAAAAGAATGGCGCGCTGGCGGAGACTGAACAATTCATCCGCTATCTTGGTTTCGATCGTTCGCTGATTGACAATATTTATCTACTGGACGCGCAGGGTCGAATTGTCATTGCCCATGACCAGGCTGCTGAAGGGCTGCTGGCCAATGAACGACGCTATTTCAAGCATCACCGCCAGCAGATTGGACAGGATCTGTATATTGCGCCAGTCGAACCTGGCCTGGTGTCGGGAAAACTGCATTTTCGGGTGTCGATGCGGGTTGACCGCGATGATGGCGCGTTTGACGGCGTGGTGTTGGCCACGCTGCGCCCGGATGCCTTTACCATTTATTACCGCCAGCTGGCTGGTGGGCATCGCTGGCTGTTTTCACTGATCGGCGTTGACGATCGTTTATTGCGCGCCCGCTTTCCCGAGCCTGCAGTGGATCAATGGGTGCAGCCGGCACGGGTAGCCGGACTTGATCTGCCGACAGCGCAGATGGCGGGGGAATTTTTTGGCACCAGTTCGGTTGATGGGGTTGAGCGCCACTACGCCTATCGCAAACTGGCGAACTGGCCGCTGGTGATGATCATCGGCTATACCCATGACGAAGTCGAGGAGCGGGTGGCGGCTCGCCTTGATCGCCTGCAGTGGCTGGTGTTTGCCGGGGTGCTGGTTATTTTTCTGGTAACGACGATGTTGACCGTGGTGATGCTTGCCCGGCATCGTCTGGAAGGGGTGAACCGCCGGCTGGCCCATTCCTACCATTTGATGCGTGAGCAGGCGATGACCGATGCGCTGACCGGCTTGCCGGCCCGGCCGATGTTTTTCGACCGCATGGCCCATGCCTTGGCCCTGGCTCGCCGGGAAAATCGTCCGCTGGGCTTGCTGTTTATGGATCTGGATGGCTTCAAGCCGGTCAATGATCAACATGGACACGATGCCGGCGATGTCGTGCTCAAGGTTGTAGCGCAGCGCTGGCTGGCGGCGGTACGCGCCTCCGATACCGTGGCCCGGGTCGGCGGTGACGAATTTGCCGTGATCGTCGCCGATATGGACAGCACGCAGGTCCTGGCGGGGGTGTGCAACAAATTGTTGGGTGCACTGGCCGAGCCGATCCTGTTGCCGAGCGGTGCATCAGTCAAGGTGGGGGCCAGTATCGGCATTGCGCTCTACCCGGACAATGCCCAGGAAATCGATTCGCTGCTGGCGGCTGCCGACACGGCGATGTACCAAAGCAAGGCCCGCGGCAAAAATGTCTTCACCTGGGCGACCTGCCATCCCCCGGCACACGGTGCTAAAGCCTGGATTAGCTTGAGCGAGGCGCAACAGGTCGGTATTCCGGAAATTGACGAGCAACACCAGCAACTGGTCCGTATGGTCAATCAGCTCAATCACTGCATCTGCACGGCGCGGGACGAGGGGCAAATCAAGACCTACATGGCCGCCCTGCAGGTGGCGACGGTTCACCACTTTGCGACTGAGCGCGACTACATGCAGCGCTATGGCTATCCTGGCCTGGCGGCGCATGAGCACGAGCATGTCCATTTGCTGGATGAGTTGGCGCGCATCCTTGACGAGGCTAGCCCGGGCAGTGATTTATTGGGTTTTCAGATGATCAAGGACTGGTTGCTGGGCCACATCGAGGGCAGCGATAAGGCCCTGGGCGAGTTTCTGGTCGAGCGGGGCGCTGCGCGTGCCGAGCATGCCGCAAATTCTGCCCCCTGGCCGGGTTGACCGCGTTCAGTCTTGCCAGAGTTTTTTCCAGCCGTCGTAGCCTAGCGTTTCCATGGTGCTGATGTTGCGCTCAAAAATATCGGCGGCATCGGGAAAGGCGGCGACGGCGCGGTCGATGCTGCTTTCACGCAGCAGGTGCAGGCTGGGATAGGGCGAGCGGTTGGTGTAATTGGCGATCTCATCCGGCGCGCTGCCCGCAAATTCATAGTGTGGATGCAGGCTGGCAATCTGGAAAATGCCGGCGAAGTCGAGCTGGCGCAGCAAGGCGTCGGCTTCGGCAAGAAAAAAATGGTAGTCGAGAAAATCGGTCAGCACCCGCGGGTGGATCAGCAAGGTGGTATCCAGTTGTTCGGCCGGGGTGTCGGCCAGCAAATGCAATTCAGCGGCCAGTTCGCTCAGCAGTTCGTCAGCCGAACTCGCTGCGGTCAACGCATAACGCAGCTGTTTTTTGACAACGACGCTTTTGGCAAAAGGGCAGAGGTTGAGGCCGATGACCGCCCGTTCCACCCAGCGGCGGGTTTCGGCGACCATCTCTTCGGCTTCCGGGCTGGCCGGAAAAGGGTAGTGCAAGGCGCGCATGCGGCGGTTCTCCGTGGGGGTCCGGGCGCATTTTAGCCTGTGTGGCCGGCGTACAACTTGGCAGGCGCCCGGCAAGGGCCTAAGCTGAGCCTATCATCGTCCAGGGAGTCCGCAGATGAACACCGAACAGATCAAGAACGCCATTACCTCCCCTTGGCCGTTTTTTGGGGTTACGGCACAGGGCGATGTCCTGGCCCGTTACGTGCCATATGGCCCGGTGTTGCGCTGGCGCTGGAACCAGATGATTCCCACCCCGGTGCAGGGCAGCGACCTGCTCTGGCTGCTGCAGGCGGCCGAGGAGGAGGGACACGGTTTGAGTAGCCCGGAAAAAGACAAGGCACAAGCCAGCAAGGCGCCGCGGCGCAAGAGCACGCGCTGATCCCACTCATTTGTCGGGATCGGGCACCCGGCCGACTATTGTCATGCTAATCTCATGGGTTATTTCAACGTGCCCATTGTCTCCATGTCTGCCCGCCTACGCCCGCTCTGCCTGCTGCTTGCCCTGAATTTCAGCATTGCCCAAGCGGATTCCCCCGTTGATTTGGCCGACCTGCCCTTTGCGCAACTGCTGGCGCAGGAGGTTGTGCCTGCCTCGACGCTGGCTCGGCAGATTAGTCATTCCCCCTCGGCCGTGGCCATTGTCACGGCGGCGGATATCCGGGCCTTCGGTTACCGGACCATCGCCGATGTGTTGAATAGCATGCGTGGTTTGTACACCACCACGGATCGGCGCTATGCCTACATGGGGGGGCGCGGTTTTGGGGCGCCGGGTGATTACGCCGGTCGGATCAAGGTCTTGATCGATGGTTATCCGACCCAGGACAGCCTGTTCAACCAGGCCTATATCGACGAATCCGGCTTGATCGACCTTGAGTTGGTCGAGCGGGTCGAGTATGTGCCAGGGACTGGGTCGGTGGTGTATGGCAACAATGCCCTGCTTGGCATCATCAACATCATCACCCGGCGCGGTGGTGATCTTGCCGCCACGCAGTTGTCGACCGCCTTGGCCAGTCACGGTGGACGGCAACAGCGCCTGAGTTTTGGTCAGCGTTTCGACAATGGCGCCGACCTGCTGCTGTCCTTGTCCAACTTTGAATCTGCGGGCCAGGATCTGTATTTCCCGGAATTCGCCACTGCCCCCCAGGACGGTTGGGCTCGTGGACAGGATGGCGAGCGCAGCCGGCGGCTTTACGGCAAGTGGTCGTATGAGGGCTGGACCTTGGCGGCTGCTCAGGTCGATCGTCGCAAGGATGTGCCGAGCAATCCTTCGTCCTTGACCCTGTTTAACACCCCCTTTCCGGTGCGCGATGAAAACAGTTTCCTCAATCTGCGACACGATGCCGACCTGAGTCTTTTCCTCAGTTCATCGTCCAGCGTGTATTTTGGTCAGTACGCTTATAGCAATCGGCGCGAGTTCGAGGATTTCAGCGATGGCATCCGCTACGCCGAGCGGCAGTTTGAGGCAGCCTGGTGGGGGCTTGACCAGAAATTTGTCGGCCGTTGGTTGCCCGATCACGCCCTGTTGCTCGGTGTTGAACTGCGCAACGATCATCGTCAGGCGTTCCATAACCGTTATTTCTCGCCGCTGGGCGTGCCGCTGCCCGCCAATGTGCTGGATGCGTCGACCAGTCGCCGTACGGCCAGCCTGTATGTCACCGATGAATACCGTTTTGATCCACGCTGGTCGCTGCATGCCGGCGTGCGCTACGACGATGCCAGCGATCTGGCCGGCAACTGGAGCCCGCGCCTGGCCTTGATCCACCAGAGCAGCCCGCAGACGACCTGGAAAATGTCGTACAGCGAAGCCTTTCGCATGCCGAATGCCGACGAGCGTTTGAACAAGAGTATTGTGGCCGCCCCAGAGTATGTCGCCGCCAAGGAGCTGGTTTGGCAACACGAATGGACCCCCCGCATCCGTCTGACTGCAACGGTATACGATTACCAGCGCCACGATCTGATGCTGAATGGTCTGGCAGTTGGGCGCAGTCAGTCGTACGGTTCAGAATTCGAACTGGAGGCCCATTGGCCGGGTGGTACTCGCCTGCGTAGTAGTGCCGCCTGGCAAAAGGCAAGCGACATCCAGGCTCAGGATCTGGCCAATTCACCGGACTGGCTGGGCAAGCTCAACCTCAGCCACCCCTTGTCGGCAGGGGGTTGGCGCGCCGCTTTTGAAGGGCAGTACGTTGATTCGCGGCTCACCCTGGAACGCCGCCGCCTGGGCGCTTATGCGCTGGTCAATCTGACCCTCTCCAGTGAGCGGAAATGGCAGGGCTGGTCGGCGATATTGAGCGTGCGTAATGTGCTCGACCGGCATTACGAAGCGGTTTCGCCCTTCGACTGGGCTCCGGGTAGCGGCCGTGATGCCTTGCGCATGGATGGTCGGACCTATTGGTTGCAGGTGACGTACGACCTGTGAGTAAGACAATGCGGCGCTTCCTGTCGGTCCTCTTGTTCTGCCTGTGCCAGGGGGGCCAGGCCGACCCGGTTTCAGAACACGACCTGAAAGCAGGCTACCTCTACAACTTCGTTCTTCATACCGAGTGGCCGGTGTGGAGCCGGGCTAATTTCAATGTCTGCATTCTCGATGACGAGGATCTGGGCGAGGCGATGGCGCGGCTCGATAGCAAGCGGGTGCACGGCATGCGCATTGTGGTCGCCCGGCTGAGCTCCTTGCTGCCCATTCAGCAGTGCCAGTTGCTCTATCTACCCGCCCGCCGCCAGAGCAGCTTGCCGCGCATTGCCGCCGAATTGGCCAATTCGACGGTGTTGACCGTGAGCGAAGTGCCCAACGATCACGACAGTGCGATTGTCCTCGGGCTCAACGACAACCGTCTGGTCTATGACCTGAACCTGTCCGCCTTTCAGCGTGCCGGCCTGAAACCCCGCGACGTCTTGCTCGGCCTGGCCCAGAAGGTCAGGAAATAGCCAGGCTGGCACGCCCTTTAGCGAGCGCGGTTGGGCGCAGCATCGCACCGCTTTTTACGCACGATGCGATAGCATGAACAGGTTTTTGGCTTTTGCCCCATCCTGACGCATGCTCATCAACTTGATCAACAATATTGCCTTCCTGGTCGCACTGGTTGCAGCTGGGCAGATCGTGTTCGCGCGTTGCCACAAACGCACCCCGGGACGGCAGGTGGTGCTGGGTGTGCTGTTCGGTTGTGTGGCCTTGCTGGGCATGGTGAATCCAGTCAATTTCGCACCGGGCCTGATTTTCGATGGGCGTTCAATTGTGTTGTCGGTGGCCGGCATCGTCGGTGGCGGGCTTCCCGCCGCCATTGCTGCCGGCATGGCCGGAATATATCGCTTCCAATTAGGGGGCATCGGCGCCTCGGTGGGGATGCTGGTGATCGTGCAATCGGCGCTGCTGGGCGTGCTGGCGCGGGCGTGGTGGATACGCCGCCAGACGACCCCGCAGCTGGCGCATTACATCGCCTTCGGGGTGGTCGTACAACTGGCCCAGTTGGCGGCTTTTACACTGATTCCCAACCGGGCGGGCTATGCGTTCATCGAGCAGGCGTGGTGGGTACTTCTGCTCTTCTATCCCCTCGCCACCATGCTGCTCTGTCTGATTTTTCGGAATTACGAACAGCATTTGATTGACCGGCGGGCATTGGATAGCGCACAGGCAGAGGCGATACGTGAGCGCGCCATGCTCCGTACCTTGATCGACACATTGCCAGATCTGATCTGGTTGAAAGATTCCCAAGGCATCTATTTGGCCTGCAACCAACGCTTCGAAAAATTTTTTGGGGCGCGTGAGCAAGAGATCATTGGTAAAACAGACCATGACTTCGTTGACCGTGAACTCGCCGATTTTTTTCGTGCCCACGACCGTCTCGCCATGGAAAAAAATGGTCCCTCAATCAACGAGGAGGAAGTCCCTTTTGCATCCGATGGCCACCGGGAACTCCTCGAAACCACGAAGGTGCCAATGCGTGATGCCATGGGAAACCTGATTGGGGTACTAGGCGTCAGTCACGACATCACTGAACGCAAGCGGTCTGAAATCTCGCTGAAAGCGCTCAGCCAACGCCTCGACATGGCGACCGAAGCGGCCGGCATTGGCATCTGGGACATGAATATGGTGACCGGTGAAGCCTATCACTCGCGACAGATGCGCCACATGCTGGGCTACGACGAGGGGGAACTTGGATCGAATTGGGCTGACTGGGCAAAAATCGTCCACCCGGACGACATTGGTAACGTGAGCCGCCAACTTGAGGCTCTGGCGGCAGCACCCGATCAGCTTTATTTGGCCAGCTTCCGCATCATGGCCAAGGATGGCAGCCAGCATTGGGTGGAAAGCCGGGGACGGGTGATCGAGCATCGGGACGGCAAGGTCATCCAGATGGCTGGTACCCATTTGGATATTACCGAACGTAAAAAAGCCGAGGCCGAACTCGAACGCTACCGTGATCACCTTGAAGAGTTGGTTGAAACGCGCACTGCCGACCTCGTCGAAGCAAAAGTTGCGGCGGAAACTGCCAGCCGTGCCAAGAGCGCTTTCCTCGCCAACATGAGCCATGAATTGCGGACGCCGATGAACGGCGTCATGGGCATGATTGACTTGGCCAAGCGGCGGATGGCCGATGCCCAAGGCGTGGATCAACTCGACAAAGCGAAACGCTCCGCCGAGCGCCTGCTTGGCGTCCTCAACGATATTCTCGACCTGTCGAAGATCGAAGCCGACCGTCTGGTGCTCGAAAACCTGCCGCTTCAACTGGGCGACAGTGTGAGTCATGTTAGCGCCCTTCTTGCGCACAAGGCCACGCAGAAAGGCTTACAGCTGACCATGGATGTACCGGCTGAGCTCGCCCATCTGCCGCTCAGGGGCGATCCGCTGCGCCTCGGCCAGATCCTCATTAACCTCGTCGGCAATGCCATCAAATTCACCGAGCAAGGCGAAGTCGTCTTGCGCGCCCGCTCGATCGGGGACAGTGCCAAGGTTTTGAAGGTGCGTTTCGAGATTGCCGATACCGGCGTTGGCATTGAGGCGGAAGCGCAGTCCCGTCTGTTTCAGTCTTTTGAGCAGGCAGACAACAGCATGACCCGCAAGTACGGCGGCACCGGGCTGGGTTTGGCGATTTGCAAACGGCTGGTCCAACGCATGGGCGGCGAAATCGGCGTGGAGAGCACCCCGGGCAGCGGCAGCACCTTCTGGTTCATCGTGTCACTGGGCAAGCAGGAAGCTGGTGCCGTCCTGCCCGCGCCGACGGTTACGTCCCCTGCCGCCAAACACCGTCTCCAAGCTGACTACGCTGGTACACGCCTCCTGCTTGCCGAAGACGAGCCGATCACACAGGAAGTCTCACGCGGCCTGCTGGAAGACGTGGGGATGGTGGTCGATGTCGCCGAGGATGGCCGGCAGGCGCTGGCATTGGCCAGGCAAAACGTCTATGCCCTGATCCTGATGGATATGCAGATGCCGAACCTCAATGGCGTCGATGCGACGCAGGCCATCCGGGCCGATTCGCTGAATATCGGCACCCCTATTCTGGCGATGACGGCCAACGCGTTCGATGAGGATCGTCAGGTTTGCCTTGATGCTGGCATGAGCGACCATCTCACCAAGCCCGTCGATCCGCCGACGCTGTACGAAATTTTGCTTGGCTGGCTGGAGAAACGTGCTGGCGAATAAGCATTTGGGCCCGGTGCGCGCGGTCGACCGCAGTCATGCCTACAAAATCATCCCCGCCCCCACGGTGTTGTTGTTGCTTTCATCAATGATGATGAAAGCCCCGGTGCCGCGGTTTTCGAGGTAGGGGTCGACGAACAGCGGCTGGGCCAGTTTGAAGCTGACCTGGGCGATATCGTTCATCGCCAGTTTGTCGGCCGGGACTTTTTCCAGCGTGTTGACGTCAAGGCGGTGGTCGATGGCGGCCAGCTTGGCCTTGCTGTCGCGCGTTGTATGGCGGATCAGGTAAGTGCGGGCGCGGTCCATTGGCTGTTCGGCCAGCCAGCAGACCGTGGCGTCGATCTGCTTGACGGCGGCCGGCACTTCGCTGGATTTGACGATCATGTCGCCGCGCGAGGTGTCGATTTCATCGGCCAGCAGCAAGGTGATCGATTGCTCGGTGAAGGCGGTGCCGATATCAACGCCGCCGATCTGGACCGCTTTCACGGTCGACGTCAGGCCGGAGGGCAAAACGGTGACGGCATCGCCGACCTTGATCGTGCCTGATTCGATCCGCCCCATGAAGCCACGGTAGTCGTGCAGTTCGGGGTTGGCGGAATCTTGCGGTCGACAGACGTATTGCACCGGAAAACGGAATTTCTCGCGGTGTTCAGTATGGGCGGCCGGGACGGCTTCGAGCAGTTCAAGCAGGGTCGGGCCGTCGTACCAGTTCAGGCTGTCGCCACGGTCGACGATCATGTCGCCATTGAGCGCCGACATCGGCAGGAAATGAATATCCTGAATGCCGACCTTGGCAGCGAAGGCGAGGTAGTCGGCCTTGATTTGTTCGTAGGCCGCCTGCGAATAATCAACCAAATCCATCTTGTTGATGGCGACCACCAGATGCGGGATGCCGACCAGCGACGCCAGCTTGGAGTGGCGGCGGGTCTGCGTCAGCACCCCTTTGCGGGCATCGATGAGGATGATCGCCAGGTTGGCCGTCGAGGCAGCGGTGATCATATTGCGGGTGTACTGCTCGTGCCCCGGCGCGTCGGCGATGATGTACTTGCGCGTGCCAGTCGAGAAGTAGCGGTAGGCGACGTCGATGGTGATGCCCTGTTCGCGCTCGGCTTGCAAGCCGTCGGTGAGCAGCGACAGGTCGACCGCGCCCATGCCGCGTTTTTCTGAAGTCTTGGCAATGGCGCTCAGCGTGTCGGCGAGGATGGTCTTGGTGTCGAACAGCAGGCGGCCGATCAGGGTGCTCTTGCCGTCATCAACGCTGCCGCAGGTCAGAAAGCGCAGCAGGCCGTGGTCTTCAATTTTTTCGGGGGCGGACATCAGAAGTAACCCTCTTTCTTGCGTTGTTCCATGGAGGCGTCGCTGGTCTGGTCGTCCAGACGCGTCGCGCCGCGCTCGGTGATGGTGGTGGTGGCAGTTTCGAGCACGATCTTGGCGACGTTATCGGCATCGGATTCGACCGGCGCCGTGCACGAGATGTCGCCAACGGTGCGAAAGCGGACCTGCAGGTCAATGATCGCTTCACCAGGTTTGGCGACGTTGGTCAGTTGGCCGGACACCAGCGGCACATTGACCGGGACGATGGCGCCTTGACGCATGACCACCGGGCGGCGGTGGGCGAAATAGATGCTTGGCAGTTCCAGGCCTTCGCGTTCGATGTATTGCCAGACGTCCATTTCCGTCCAGTTCGAAATCGGAAAGACGCGCATGTTTTCGCCCTTGTGGCTGCGGGCGTTGTACAGGCTCCACAGTTCCGGGCGCTGATTCTTCGGATCCCACTGGCCGAACTCGTCGCGGAAGGAAAAGATGCGTTCCTTGGCGCGCGCCTTCTCCTCGTCGCGGCGGGCGCCGCCGATGCAGGCGTCGAAGCCGAATTCCTCGATGGCTTCGAGCAGCGTCACCGACTGGTGCTTGTTGCGCGATTCACCTTCGTGCTTGAGGACGACGGTGCCGCGCTTCATCGAATCTTCAACCGAACGGACGATCAGCCGCTCGCCGAGTTCGGCCGCGCGCTTGTCGCGGAAGGCGACGACTTCTTTGTAATTGTGGCCGGTGTCGATGTGCATCAGCGGGAAGGGGAATTTGCCGGGGCGGAAGGCCTTTTCGGCGATGCGCAGCATGCAGATCGAGTCCTTGCCGCCGGAAAAGAGCAGCACCGGGTTGGCACACTGGCCAGCCACTTCGCGCATGATGTGGATGGCTTCGGCTTCGAGCCAGTCGAGGTGAGACAAAGTAGAGCGTTGAGTCATTGCGGGTTAATCCGTCTGGATTGTCGAATGGGCGCCATTGTAACAAGCGGCTTAATATTCTTTAAGAATCGAAAATCATCTTGTTATTCTTTTTCTGAATATTTGGTATGACGAGCCGGGGCGAACCGTTGAAGTGTCGCTGCCAGTTCGGCGACGTGGATGGGTTTGGTCAGGTAGGCATTCATGCCGGCGGCCAGGCAGCGTTCGCGGTCTTGCGGCATGGCGCCGGCCGTCATGGCAATAATCGGCAGCAAGGCGAAACGCGGATCAGCCCGTAAGTGCTGGGTGGCCGCCAGACCATCCATGACGGGCATCTGGATATCCATCAGGACCAGGTCGAATGCGAGAGGGTCGGCCTCCAACTGGGCAACGGCTTGTGCGCCATCAACCGCGCTGCTGACCACGGCCTGCATCTTTTCCAGCAGGCGGCTAGCCACCAGGCGGTTGGTGGCATTGTCTTCGACCAGTAGAACCCGCAGGCCGGCCAGGGTGCGTGGCCCTTGCTTGTCGGGTGGAGGAGAGATCTCCTCACTTTTGTCCAGCAGCCCAAAGGGCAAGCGCAGGTGAAACTGGCTGCCCTGGCCCGGCTGGCTATCGACCGTGATTTCGCCGCCCATCAGTTGGCTGAGACGATGGCAGATGGTCAGTCCCAGGCCGGTGCCGCCAAAGCGCCGGGTGGTCGAGCTATCGCCTTGGTCAAAGGCCTGGAAAATGTGTGTCTGTTGTTCCGGCGGGATGCCGATCCCGGTGTCGGCGACGGTGAATTGAAGCAGCAATTGCTGTGGCTCAGGATCAGGCAGGCGCTGGATGGACAGCTTGATTTCGCCTTTTGGGGTGAATTTGAGAGCGTTGCCGAGCAAGTTGGTCAGAATCTGGGCCAGGCGCAGCGGGTCGCCGCGTAGTTGGGTCGGTACCTCTCTGCTGCGGTCGACGGTGAAACGCAGGCCCTTTTGCTGGATAGCTTCGCCGAGCAGGGTGTCAAGCTTTCGCAGGATGCTGTCGAGTGCGAAAGGAATGTGCTCGATCGGCAGGCGGCGGGCTTCAATGCGCGAAATGTCGAGAATGTCGTTGAGAATGCCAAGCAGCGATTGCGCCGAGTCGTGCGCTTTCTCGATGTAGTCGTGCGCGCGCGGGGGAAGTTCTTCGTCGAGCGCCAGATGGGTCATGCCGAGAATGCCGTTCATCGGCGTGCGAATTTCGTGCGACATGTTGGCTAGAAACTCGCTCTTGGCGCGATTGGCCGCTTCGGCCGCCTGGCGGGCTTGCTGCATGCGGACGGTGAGGCCGATGCCAAGGAGGATTAGGCCGGTGAGAATCAGCAATTGAAACAGTAGCTCGTTTTCCAGGGCACGGAAAAACGGGGCCAGCGTATAGGACACCAGGTAAGCGGCATCCTGATTGTCGACATCGCGAATGGCGAGCAGGGATACGGCATAGGTTCCGTTCGGGATGTGCACCTTGTAGCTACCATGCTGACCGCGCTGCATGGCAGCCCGCACCTGCGGGTTGCCTTGCAGTAGCCGGTTAATGGTGTTGGCTTCGGGGAAAAGCGGCGGCAGGGTGCCGGGCAGTTGGTGATGCGGGTCTTCGGCGACGAAGTCGGGGTGCAGCGTCGACGGCTCGTAAAATTTTTCCTGGCTACTAAACAGTTTGGGGGCGACCGCGGTGCGGCGGATCAGCAGGTCGTATTGGCGATGGGGGGCAATGTCGGTCATCGCTTCGCGGATGGCGGCGAAGGTGACGCTCGATTCGACTGTGCCCAGATGGCGACCGGACAGGCTGAGCGGATAGACGTAACGAAAGCCCAGTACCACCTTACCGGTTTCAAAGCCGGTGACGATGCGTCTTTCGGTATTGGCTATGCGGACTGACGGTCGGGCATCAAACAGCGGGTCGCCAAATTTTTCCGGCAAGTGAAAGCGGAGAAAACTGCGGCCATCCGGCAGGTGAAAATGCAGTTGCCGGACGTTGCGTTTGATCATCGCCTGGTAACTGGGGCCGAGGCGGGCGAGCAGGGCGTTGCGGGCAGTCGCCTGTTTGTCTCCACCGAAATCGCCGCCGGCCGCAAACAAGGCGAGGACATCGGGGCGGTTGATGGTTTCGCTGTACAACGTATCCATGGTCAGCCGGTACATGTTCAGACTGGCCCGGTAGGCGGTATCCAGAACCTCGGTGTACTGCGCCAGGTGCTGTGCTTCTTTTTCCTGATAATTCCAGAACAAGAAAAAACTGCCCAGGCTTTCCAGCAGGATAAAGAGGGCGATCAGGCGCAGGCGGTGTGGTCGTGAGAAGGCAGCGTCCATCGCGTTGATTCTAGCCTGTGCCCGGTACCTTAGGCGGGATTAACGACGGCGCAGCAGCAGGCCGCATTCCAGATGGTGGGTGTAGGGAAACTGGTCGAAGGCAGCGGCTGCGGCAATGTGATGCGTGTCGTGCAGGGCGGCCACATTGTCACGCAGGGTTTGCGGGTTGCAGGAGATGTAAAGAATGTGCGTGAAGCCGCGTGCCAGTTCGAGGGTCGCCGGGTCGAGTCCGGCCCGTGGCGGGTCGAGAAAAATGGTCGAGAAGCGGTAGCTGGCCAGGTCGACATCCTTGAGGCGCTGGAAGGATTCACCCGCGGTCAGGGCCGCACTGATTTCATCGCTCGACATGCGGACCAGCACGGTGTTTTTGATTTCGTTGGCTTCGAGGTTGTAGATCGCGGCCTGGACGGAGGATTTGCTGACCTCGGTGGCGAGTACCTTGCCAAAATAAGGGGCCAAGGCCACGGTGAAATTGCCGTTGCCACAGTACAGTTCGAGCAGATCCCCGGCCAGCGGGGCGACCTGGGCGCAGGCCCAGCCCAGCATCTGGCGGTTGACCTCGCCATTGGGCTGGCTGAAGCTGCCTTCCAGTTGCTTGTAGCCCAGGCTGCGGCCATTGAGTTCAAACGACTCCATGACCCAGTCGCGGTCAAGGACGATTTTTTGACCCCGGCTGCGGCCGATGATGCGGATGCGTAAATCGGCCGCCAAGGCGCGGGCAGCGGCTTCCCAGGCCTCGTCCAGCGTGCGGTGATAAATCAGCGTGACCAGTAACTCGCCGCTCAGGGTGGCGAGGAATTCGATGGCGAAAACACGGTGCCGCAAGACCTCGCTAGCCATCAGTGCCAGGCGCAAGCGGGGCATCAGGCGGCAAATGGTGAGGTGGGCGACCGGAAAGTCGGTCATCAGGATCGGTTTTTTGGTCTCCGGGTCGAACATCGCGTAATCGATGTCGTCGCCGTGGTGCCAGAGACGGAATTCGACGCGTAGACGGTAATGGCGGGGTGGCGAGCGAAAAACTGCCGGTTCTGGCAAATCGAAGGGCGCGAAGTCGGCCTTGTAGCGGTCGACCTTGGTGGCGAGCAGATTTTCGTACTGGGCGGGATCGATGGCGGGCAGGGTCATGAGCGGACAGCGGGGGGCTAGCCCCCGGGTAAGGAGTTCGAGATCAGGTCTGGGCCATGGCGCGTTGCACCTTGGCGTATTCGGCCAGCAGGCGTTGATGCAGGTCGCAGCCGGCCAGCGTCAGGCCTGGCGAGACGAGGCCGAAGAAGCGGATTTCGCCATCAATCAGATCGGTAGCCAGGTCCAGCGTTTCTTCGCTGTAGAGGTCGACCAGGGCGGCTTCGTAGGCGTCGGGGTCGGTCATCTCGAGCAGCGTGGCGATGCAGGCATAAACCCGGCGGCGGCTGGCGTCGAGTTGGTCGAACTGGCGCACCCATTCGCAGCCTTCACGCACGGCGTCCATGTCGCCGGCCGCCAGCGCCAGCTGGGTTTTCAGTTCGCCAACCCGCAGGTCGGCCCACAGCGAACCGGCATCAGCCGCCAGACCAATCAGCGCGGCGACCGGCTTTTCGTCAGCGATGTTGAGTTCGTTGAGGATGTCGAGCAATTCACCGGCCTGGTCGTCATCGAGTTCGGCCAAGTTGAGAATCGCCGGGCGGACGACCGCGCCATGGCTGTTGTTTTCCCATTCCAGATCGTCGATCGGGTAAATCTCCGACAGGCCTGGGACCAGGATGCGGCAGGCGTACATGCCCAGGTGTTCGAAATCGGCGATGTAGATGTCGTGGCCATCGGCGTGAATACGGTCAAGGAGCCAGGTGGTGTCATCGCGCGTGCTGCCCGCATTGAGGTCGTTGAAATTCCAGTCAACAAAGGCGAAGTCGGCGGTTTCGTTGAAAAAATCCCAATGAACGATGCCGCTTGAGTCGACGAAGTGAATTTCGATATTCGGGGCGCTGGCCACTTCGTCGAGATCAAAACCGGGGGGCGGGAAGCCGTCCAGCGCATCGAGGGCGCGACCCTGCAGCAACTCGGTCAGGGCGCGTTCGAGGGCGATTTCAAAGCGCGGGTGGGCGCCAAAACTGGCGAATACGCCTTGGTCACGCGGATTGAGCAGCGTGACGCACATCACCGGATACTGGCCGCCGAGTGAGGCATCCTTGACCCGGATGCCAAAACCGGCAGCGCGCAGGCCGGCAATGCCCGCCGCGATGGTCGGGTAACGGGCAATGACCTCGTCGGGAACGTCAGGTAGGCACAGTCCTTCGGCAATGACCTTGAACTTGACGTGGCGTTCGAGGATTTCCGATAGCGCCTGGGCACGCGCTTCGGCCGGGGTGTTGCCGGCCGACATGCCATTGCTGACATAGAGATTGCTGATCAGGTTGACTGGAAACAGCACCTCGGCACCGTCGCGCTGGCGGGTGTAGGGAATGGCGCAGATGCCGCGTTCGAAATGGCCGGTGTTCATATCGACCAGCGCTTCGGCCGGAATGCTGCCTTCCGGGTTGTAGAAGGCTTGCAATTCCGGAGTCAGCAATTCGGCCGGCCAGACGGTGTCGACCGCGGGTAGCCAGCGTTCGCGCGGGTAGTGGGCGAAAGTGTTGTGGGCGACGGTTTCGCCCAGGTAATAGTGATTCCAGAAGTAATTGCACGACAGGCGCTCGAAATACTCGCCAAGAGCGCTGGCCCGGGCGGCCAGTTCGCTGGCGCCTTTGCCGTTGGTGAACATTAGCGGGCAGTCGCGGTTACGGATGTGCACCGACCAGACGCTATCGACCGGGTTGAGCCAGGAGCATTCCTCGATGTCGAAGCCGAGCGCAGCCAGTTGGCCCTGCATGCGGCTGATGGCCTGTTCGAGCGAGGCATCCTTGCCCGGTATGAAGTGTTCTTGTTGCATGGGCATCCTGCCTGATTCGTGAGGGGCGCAGTGTACGACAGTCTGGCCGTCGATTGCGGTCGACGGCCAAGTTGGCTGAATTTTGTGCTGCTTAATCCTTGCGGCGGCGGGCCGGCATTGGTTTGCGCTGGCGCTGGCCCGGGCGCTTGGTGGTTTCGGCCGGTTTGGGTTTGGCAACCAGCAGGTTTTTGGCCGAGCTGGCCGCTGCGGCGCGGTGGGCCAAAATGGCCGCGCGCAAGGCGTCGACCGTGATCGCCGGCACAACAGCCAGGGCGGCTTCGGCCGGGGCGGCCCAGTCTGCGAGTTGCTGGCGCAGGGCAAACAGGCGTTCCGGCGTCTCGACCTTGCGCGGCAATGTCTCGATCAGGGCTTCAGCCGCTGCCGTCAATTGCACGCCCTCGCCGCTGGCGGTCAGCAGACCGGCCGCCGTGAGTCGCGGAAAGGCGTCGACCAACTTGTCGGCGACTGGCACGTTGTTTTGCAGTAAATCAATGGCGGCGACGATGTCCAGCGCCTCGGCCGGCCGTCGCTTGGCTGCCATGGCGGTGGCCAGAAGCAGGAGAACGTCGACGTCGTGGATCAGGGACATGGCAATCTTTCGCGGCAGTATTTTGTCAAGGTGCGCAGTGTAAAGCCTGGCCGGGGTTTTTCGGCCAATTTCTGGTTTTTTGCACGGGTTTTCCATTAATGCAGTTTTTTGAGATATTTGTAGCTATACCCGCTAAACTGCTAGGCCTCGGCGCGCTGATTTCAGTGCGCCAGCGGCCACTCTGCCGGATGTTATCCAAGCCCATTTGCTGATGCTCGAGTTCATTCAGTCGCCACCTGCCAGCAATCTGTTGTATCTCGGTGAGTACAACCCCCTGCTGGTTTTTCTGTCGCTCGCCATTGCCGTGCTCGCGGCCTATGCAGCCTTGCAGGTGGCTGACTTGGTGGCCGATTTGCCAGCCGGGCCGTTGCGCGCCAAGTGGATGCTGGCCGGGGGGCTGACCCTGGGCCTGGGGGTGTGGACCATGCATTTTGTCGGCATGCTGGCCTTGAGCTTGCCGTGTAGCGTTGGTTTTGCGCCCTGGCTGACTGTTCTGTCCATCTTGCCGGCCATTTTGGCGTGTACGCTGGCCTTATCCCTGATTGCCGGACCGCGCATGGGCTGGCGGCGCTTGCTGCTGGGGGCTGCCTTGCTGGCCCTGGGCATTGGCACCATGCATTACAGCGGGATGGCCGCATTGCAGTTAAACGGCATGCTGCGTTATGACCGCAGCTTGTTTTACCTGTCCTTGCTGGCGGCTTTCCTGCTGGCGATTGTCGCGCTCTGGGTCAAGGTTGTGGGCTGGCCTAGTAGACTGCTCGGCCGCTGTCGCAATGGCTTGGCCTCGTTGGTGCTGGGCCTGGCGGTGTCGGGGATGCATTACATTGCCATGGCCGCTGCCTATTTCATTCGCGATGCCGATGTCGCCATTCCGGACTCGCATCTCAGTCCGACTTTGTTGGCCACTGCCTTGTCGGTGACGACCCTGCTGCTCCTGATTGCCATGCTGCTGGCCGTGGTCGCTCGTCGCCATGCCATCGATTTGTCGCGGCGTTCGTTCAAGGCCTTGGCCTTGCTTATCCTGGCCTGGATGGGGCTGGCCTGGCTGGGTTCTGCGCATTACATCCGACAGTCGGCCGATCTGGTGCTGACTCAGGCCCAAAAGCGCGGCAGTTTGCAGATTGACCTGATTGCCATCAACTTGGAGGAAACCCTGCAAACCAGTGCCGGCCTGGCCGAGTCACTGGCCCAGGATATGGCGATCCGGCAGGCGCTTTCCCTCGTTGCGGCAGGTGGTGGCCGCGATGTGCCCAGCCTCAACCAACGTTTTGCCCAACTCAATGCCTACCTGGCGGTCATTGCCCGGACGCAGGCCGTTGATGTCGCCTGGGTGATGGATGCCCGGGGCTTGAGCATTGCCGCCAGCAATGCGGGGAGTGCCGATAGTTTTGTGGGGCAGGACTACCACGAGCGGGCCTATTTTCAGAGTGCGCTGCGCGGCGAGCCTGGGCGACAGTACGCCATCGGCCGGACGTCACGGATTCCTGGCTTGTACTACGCCTATCCGGTTCGACAGGCCGGGCGGGTACTGGGGGCGGTGGTCGTTAAATTGAATATTCCCGATCTGGCGCATCGCTTGGGCCATAGCGGGGTTTTGGTCAGTGATGCCAATGGCGTGGTTATTTTGTCGCCCGATCCGGCCTTGCTCTGGACGACCTTGTCTGACGCCGGGGTCCTCGGGCTGGATGGCGAGACGCGGCGCCAACAGTATCAGCGCAGCGAGTTTTCCCCTTTACCCTTGTCCTCATGGGGCGATGATGATTTCCCGCAATTGCAGCGCCTGGCCGGTCAGCCCTTGCCGGTGCTGCTCGAAACGCGCGTTTTGCTTGGCGACCGTATTGCCGTGCACCTGCCGAGTGAGGTGGCGGAGTGGGAGCGGCTCGAAAATAACCGCTTGTGGCTGTTCGTGTTGCTCACGGTCAGCGGCAGTTTGATCATCTACTCCATTCATGCCGGCTGGCTTTATTTGCGGGTGATTCGGGCAGCCAACCAGGCTTTATCGGAGCATTTGCAGGCGCGGATTGCGGTCGACCGCAAAAATCGACTACTTCTTGATTCGATGGCCGAAGGCATTTATGGAGTCGATCGCGAGGGGTGTTGTACGTTTGCCAATCGCGCCTGTATCGACATGCTGGGTTATGCCAGTGCCAGCGAATTGCTGGGGCAGGAGATGCACGAGTTGATCCACCACAGCCGCAACGATGGGCAACCCTATCCATTGGCTGAATGTCCGGCGTATTTGCAGATGCTGTCCAGCGCCGGGGCGCATGTCGAAGGGGAAGTGTTCTGGCGCAAGGATGGAACAGCGTTGCCGGTCGAATACTGGGTGCGGCCGATTATCGAGGCTGGCGAGATCAGCGGCGCTGTGGTCGCCTGGTTTGATGTCACGGCACAGCGGGCCGCCGAGGAGCGTTTGCGCAAGTTGTCGCAGGCGGTCGAGCAAAGTCAGAATGCAATCATCATTACCGATGCCCGGGGCACGATTGAATACGTCAATGAGGCCTTTGTTCGGGTCAGTGGTTATTCGATGGCTGAGGTGGTCGGCCATAAGCCCAGCATGCTGCGCTCCGGGCTGACCGCGCCCGAGGTCTACGCTTCGTTGTGGGCCGCCTTGGCCAAGGGCGAATGCTGGCAGGGCGAATTGATCAATCGGCGGAAAAATGGTGAAATTTTTACCGAATACCAGATTTTTTCGCCGATTCGACAGCCTGATGGGCGGGTGACCCACTATCTGGCGGTCAAGGAAGACGTTACCGAGAAAAAACGCACGCTGGCTGAACTGGAAAATTATCGCAAGCACCTGGAAGAACTGGTGCAGATGCGAACGCAGGAAATCGAGGCGCTTAATTGTCGTCTGGCGGACAAGGCCGCCGATGCCGACGCCGCCAGTCAAGCCAAAAGCGCTTTCCTGGCCAATATGAGCCACGAGATCCGGACGCCACTCAATGCCATTGCCGGCATGATCCACTTGCTGCGCCGCGATGGCCTGACGCCGCGCCAGACCGACCGGCTGGACAAAATTGATGCCGCCGGCCAGCACCTGATTGCCTTGATCAACGACATTCTCGATTTGTCGAAAATCGAGGCCGACAAGCTGATCCTGGAGAACATTCCCTTCCACGTCAGCGCGCTGTTGGGTGATGTGCTGTCGATGCTCAGCGATCGCGCGCGCGCCAAGGGTCTGCAACTGCAATTGGAAATTGATGAGGCGGTCGGCACCCTGCTGGGTGATCCCACGCGCTTGCGGCAAGCCCTGATCAACTACGTCAACAATGCGATCAAGTTCTCCGAGCAGGGACGGATTGTCGTGCGCAGTCGCCTCCTTGAATCGGGGCCTGCCGACGTACTCTTGCGTCTGGAAGTTGAAGACCAGGGGCCAGGGATTTCGCCAGCGGTGCTGCCCACCTTGTTCACCGCCTTCGTCCAGGCCGACAGTTCGACCACCCGGCGTTACGGGGGAAGTGGGTTGGGTTTGAACATCACCCGCCGACTGGCTGAATTGATGGGTGGGACGGCCGGTGTCGAAAGCCAGCCCGGGCAGGGTAGCCTGTTCTGGTTTACGGCGCGCTTGCCCCGTGTCAATGAGCATACCCGGCACCACCCGGCGGTGCTGAACGGCTTGGCCATCGAGCAGACGCTGCGCGAACGTTTCCGTGGGGCGCGCATTCTGCTGGTGGATGACGAACCGATCAATCGTGAAATTGCCCAGGAAATTCTGAGCGATGCCGAATTGCAGGTCAGCGCAGCTGAAGACGGCGTTGCGGCGCTGGCCATGGCCGAGGCGGGTGACTATCAACTGGTCCTGATGGATATGCAGATGCCGCGTATGGACGGCCTGGAAGCCGCGCGGCGTTTGCGCCAACTGCCTGGCTGGTCGACGCGACCGATTATCGCCATGACGGCCAATGCTTTTGCTGAGGACAAAGCGCGTTGCTTCGACGCCGGGATGTCGGATTTCATTGCCAAACCGGTCGACCCCGATGTTCTGTTCGAGAAATTGTTGTATTGGCTGGCGAAATCAGTCTGAAATATTAATCATTGATGATTTATTTAATATTTAATTCATCAAAAATGATGTTTGCGTTATCATGCTGATCTCTCGATTCGCCGGCTTTGCGCGGCATATTTGCTGAGGTCGTCAGATGAAACGTACGCCTTCCCAAACTGCAAATGCGCTCAGTGCATGCGCATCCTTGTGGCAAGGACGTTGCCCGGTCATGCTCGATGGAACGCTGGAATCGCCTGAAATTGCGATGCCGGCACTGGAGTTCATGACGGCGCTGCATTTCGAGGTACGTACCCTGGTTGATGTACGCCTGATCTTGCCGTTTCTGGCCGGGTTTTTTCCTGATCCCGCCAAGGCGATGCTCGGTATTCACGAATTGCTGAGCAATGCCGTTGAGCATGGCAGTCTGGAAATGGGGGGGGAACGCAAGGCTGCCTTGCTGGCCAGCAAGGCTTATGACCGTGCCCTGGCGCGTCGTCAGGCAGAGGTCGCCTACCGTGGTCGCCGGGTGGGTGCGCAGTTGCAGCGCCTGGATGATCGGGTGGAATTGTGCATTACCGATGCCGGCCCGGGATTTGACTGGTCGCAGGCACTGGCCGTGTCGACCGTTGCAGCAGCCGGACAACACGGCGGCCGCGGCCTGCTGATCGCCCGTGACCACTGTTTCGACGGGCTGTGCTTTGAGGGTCACGGCAACATCGTCCGTTGCTGGTCGCTGATCTGAGAAAAGCCGCCGGTTCCAACCGGCGGCTGCCGGCTTAACGCCGGCTCTGAATTTCCTCGATGTAACCCTTCATGCCGGTGCTCAGGTGCCCCGCATTGCCTTCGTCGGTGTCGATGTGCATGGCCAATCGGTAGGCCGGATTGACCCGGACAACAACGTCACCAAAGATCAATTCGCGGTCGCCTTCGACCCGGACCCGCACCACGTATTTGTCGCGCACCCGGAAGCGGCGGGCATCGTCCGGCGACATGTGGATGTGACGCTGGGCGCAGATGACGCCACGATCGATCTGTGAGCTGCCGTACGGTCCTTCCAGCGTGATGCCGGGGGTACCGGCGAGGTCGCCGGATTCGCGGATTGGCGGCTGGATGCCGAGCTTGAATTGCTCGGTCATGGCGATTTCGACCTGGGTTTCCTTACGGGTCGGGCCCAGCACCCGGACATTGGCGATCCGCCCCTTGGGGCCGACCAGATGCACTTTTTCAGCGCAGGCGAACTGCCCGGGCTGCGATAGTTCGTGTTCCGCGGTCAACTGGTGGCCGGGGCCAAAAAGCTTTTCAACGTCGGCCTGTGACAAATGCACGTGGTGGGCGGAAATCTCGACCGGAATGGCCGGTGGTGCGTCGGCCCGCGCTTCGAGCAGTAGCTGGTTACGCTCGATGGCGCGCAGGCTTTCCCAGGCCACCAGGCGCTCATCATCGTTGGCGATGACCAGGATGGTGACGGGGGAGTCATCGGCTGAGATGACGGCAAAGGCTTCGCGCGTGGTCAGGTTACGGTTCTTGTCCTCGTCGAGCTTGATGCCCATGTAGCTCAGGCCCTGGCAGGCCAGGCTACGTACCGTGGCGCTGGTTTCACCCACGTCGCCGGTGAAGGCCAGAACATCGATGCCACCCATCGCCGCCACATAGGCGCCAATATTTTTACGCACCTGATAGCAGAAAGCCTTGTGGGCGAGCAGGGCCCGGTGATGGCCTTCGGCGGCAGCGGCTTCAATGTCGTGAATATTGTTGGAAATGCCGGATAGCCCCTTGAGGCCGCTTTCGCTGTTGATCAGGGTCGACAGCTGTTCGGGCGACATTTTGTGCTGTTCCATCAGGTGAATCATCACCGCCGGATCGATGCTGCCGGACCGGCTGGGCATGATCAGGCCATCAGACGGCGTCATGCCCATGGTGGTATCGACCGAGCGGCCGTGGTCGATGGCGCACAGCGAGGCGCCGATACCGAGATGGCAGGAGATGATTTCCAGTTCACCCAGCGGCCGGCGCAGGACTTCCGCCGCCTTCAGCGAAACATAGCGGTGCGAGGTGCCATGGAAGCCGTAGCGGCGAATGCCGTGCTGCTTGTACAACTCGTAAGGCAGACCGTAGAGATAGGCGTAGGGGGCCAGCGTCTGGTGGAAGGCGGTGTCGAAGACGGCAACCTGCGGCACGTTCGGGAAGTGCTTGAGGGCGACGCGGATGCCGGCGACGTTGACCGGATTGTGCAGCGGTGCGAAGACTGCCAGTTCCTCGATATCGGCGATGACGGCTGGCGTGATGACGACCGAACTGGCAAATTTACTGCCGCCATGAACGACGCGGTGGCCGATGGCGGTGACGTCTTCCGGGTGGAAGGTGAAGGCCGGGCCGAGCAGGGTGGTGGCTTCGGCGATGACGGTGAATAGTTCAGACAGCTTGAACGGTGCGTGCTCGATGGTCTGTTGCTGCGGGCCGACGGTGACGGTGACGCGGGCCATTTGCTTGTCGGCATGGTCGATGATGCCGTGAATGTCGGCGCCGCTTTCCTGGGTATCGTAAATGCCGAAATGAATCTGGCTGATCCCGACATTGAGTACGACGACCTTGCCGGGTTGCTGGGTATTGAGCGACAGCGCATCGGCGGCGACGGCGGCAGAATTGGCCTTGCCGGCCGGGTTGACCGTATGCGTATCGACGGTAATGGCGCGCGTCCGCTCGGCCAGCAGGCGGGAGAGGTAACCGACCGCTTTCGGGTTGGTCAGGATGTGGCCGTTAAACACCGCTTGCGGAATGATCAGAACGAAGCAGCGGTTGCCGGCGATGACATCGGCACCGATCCGGTCACCGGTCAGTGCTGACATGACGCCAAAAATGTCGCCGGGGGCCAATTGAGCAATGACCGAGCGGCTGCCGGTGTTGTCCGTGATTGAAATTTCGGCGTGACCACTGATCATGATGCCAATGCTCTGGCTCTCGTCGCCGGTTTCCAGCATCGCCTCGTTGCCCTCAAACGTGGCGAGGCGGGACTTGATGACGATAGCCTCGACTTCGTCGGCCGAGAAATTTTCGAACAGGCTTACTTGTTCGAGAAAGAAGCGTTTCAGATCGAGTTCACTCATGCTGTTTCCCATCGGAATTTTTTGATTTTCAGGGGGAAGACTAACATTTTTGCTGCGGCGCAGCAAAGTGCTGTGCGCGGTAAGGTCAATGAAATTTTGATGACAGGCTTCAATGGCTGTCGCGTTGTTGCAAATCGACCGTCAGACGCCCGGAACGTACGTGTAGATCGCGCTGCGGAAAGGGGATTTCAATGCTGGCATCCTTGAGTGCGGTCTCGATTTCCCAGATGTAGCGGGCGTGGGTGCGGCCGGGGGCCATGGCCAGTTCGTGGCTGACCCAAACGACCAGTTCGAAATCCAGGCTGCTGTCGCCAAAGTTGACCAACCAGACTTCGGGTATCCGCTTGCCCTGGTGAATCGTTCCTTCGACCCGGCTGGCCGCGGCGGTGACGACTTCCCTGACTTGCAGCTTGTCTGAGCCATAGGCAACGCCAAAGGGGACGTGAATGCGGCGCAGGGCATCATCAAAAGTCCAGTTGGTGACCCGGCCGTTGATGAATTCAGAGTTGGGGACGATGACATCGACGTTGTCATTGGTGGTGACGCGGGTGTAGCGCAGGCCGATTTCGGTGACTTTGCCGACCACGCCGGACTGCAGGTCAACGAAATCGCCAACCTTGAGCGTTTTTTCCAGCAGGATGATGATGCCGGAGACCAGGTTGCTGAAGATGTTTTGCAGGCCAAAGCCGATCCCGACGCCCATGGCACCCCCGACGATGGCCAGGCTGGCCAGGTCGATCCCGAGATAGGCCAGGCCAACCAGGCTGCCAATGATCCAGACCAGGTAGCGGACGATGCGGGTCAGCGAGAAGACCGCCGAGTCGGAGAATTTGACGACATTGCCGCGCCGGGCTAGTTGGCGCAGGACACGTTCGGTGGCCGATGAAAACCACCAGAAGAAGGCCAGGATGCCGATCAGGCCGACGACGCGGAACAGCGTGACATCGGTATCGCCAAGGCGAAACCAACGGTAACTGCCCAGTTCAAGTATTTGCTGGAAAAGGTCGAGGGTCATGACGGGTCTTTCGGACGGGAGGGCACGGGCGGCAAGGTGATGAGCACGGCACGGTAGGCCGCTTGTCCGGCTTCTTGCTCAAAACGCATTTGGTTGGGCAGGGGGTAACGCGCATTGGGGCGGGCGCTGATGCCTTGTTCGGCCAGGGCCTGGCGGACGGCGCTGGCGCGGGCTGTGGCCAGGCGTTGCGAACCACCGCGTTCGCTGCTGGCCAGGCCGGTCAGGTCGACTTCGTTGATTTGCCAGCGCTGCAAGGCCCAGACGATGGAGGCCAGTTGTTGCCGGGCTTGATCGTCCAGTTGCTTGCTGCCGTTGGCAAAAAGGAGGGCGGGTAGGGCTTGGGGCGGCGGGATGAGTTGAAGATGCCAGTCGGGGTATTGGCTGGTCAGCGTGGCCTCCATTTTTTGCCAGGTGGCGAGGTCGACCGTGGCTTGCCTTTGCGGTAGCAGGGTGATTTGTTGCTTGTCTTCATCAAGCGCCAGGCTGGCGAGCGGTAGCGGAAAATTCTGGCGTAGTTGCTCGGCCAGATCAATTTTCGGGGCGAGCAGGCGTGTTCCGGACAACAACGGCAGGTTATCGGCCGTCCGCAACTGGCGCAGGCGCAAGCGGACGGCTTGCCCGATTTCTTGGGCCAGCTGTTCATTGAGCTGCTTGGCAAGCGCCGGCTGCGGCTGGCTGGTGTACAGGATGGCCAGGATCTGTGGTGGTTGATCATCGGAGAAATGGACTTTGACTTCGCCGAGTTGGCCATCTGGCAGGGTCGATGCGGCCGTTTCGAGGGTGCTGCGGATGCGCAGTTGGGCGAAGCTCTCAAAGGCGATGGCTTTGAGCGAGGAAAAGAGCGGAAAGAACAGCGGGGCGAGGATGAGTAAGGAAATGAACGCTTGCCGGGCAAAGCGCTTGCGCAGGCCGCCGCGGCCAAAGCCATACCATTCGGCAACGGCCGCAATGGCCAGACTGATGGCGACCATGTTGGTGACGAATAGCAGCAGCGCGCCGCGGGCAATCGGCCATTGCTGGGTGACCAAGCCATAGCCGACGGTGGCGAGCGGCGGCATCAAGGCGGTGGCGATGGCGACGCCGACAATGGCGCCCCCCTTGCCGCGGATCATGGCGTAACCACCGGCGGCGCCGGACAGGATGGCCACGACGAGATCGAACAGGTTGGGCCGGGTACGGGCGAGCAACTCGGGGGTCAGTTCGGTGACGGGTGAAAGCAGGACGATCAGCGCCGTAAAGGCGATGGCGCCGGCAATGCCGAGTAGCAAGGTGCGGGCGCTCTGGCGGCCGAGTTCGACGTCGAGCGTGGCGAGCGCGACGCCGCTGGCTACGATCGGGCCCATCAGCGGTGAAATCAACATGGCGCCAATGATGACGGCTGGCGAATTGAGCAGCAGGCCGATGGTCGCAATGCCACTGGCCACGATGATCATGAAGTTGTAGTTGAACGAAAAACTGGCGTCCTGTTCAACTTGGGCGAGGATCTTTTCGTGTTCGATCGAATTGACCAAGGCCCACCACCAGCGCCGCCAGGCGCGTGGTCCGAGCAGGATGAGCTGCCATAAGCCGCGCTGCGTCCCATCGCTATGGCGCGACGTCGACTCGGTTTTGACCTTGCCCGGCAAGGGGAGGGGCGTCGTTGAACTGACGTGCTCGTTCATGGGGTTCCTGGCTGTCGAAAAATGAGCAAGGCGACGCAGGCGGCGCCTTGCCAGACAACCAGTTTACTACAGGCAGTCTTGCTGGATGTGCACTTGCAGCAAGGGCGGCTGCTCAGCCTTGAGCGTACCGGCGGTGTCCCTGGGCTTTGGGTGCCTCAGGCCTTGACGTGTAATCCGCACTCCTTGGATTCCGGATTTTCCCACCACCAGCGGCCGGAGCGGATATCCTCGCCCGGGGAGATGGCCCGGGTGCACGGGGCGCAGCCGATGCTGGGATAGAACGTGTCGTGCAGTGCGTTGTACGGGACGGCGTGCTGCTTGATGTAGGTCCAGATTTCCTTTTCCGACCAGTCGGCCAGCGGGTTGAATTTCTCCAGGCCGTTCCCTTCATCGTATTCACGGGTGGCCAGGTTGCCGCGGGTGGCCGCCTGTTCGGCGCGCATACCGGTGATCCAGGCGCGCTTGCCGGCCAGCGCACGCTTCAGCGGTTCAACCTTGCGCGCATAGCAGCAGGCCTTGCGCAGGGTGACCGAATCGTAGAAGGCGTTGATGCCGTGGTTGCGCACGAAGCTTTCGACTTCTTCGGCCTGCGGGAAATAAACCTTCAATTTGTGTCCGTAGTGGCGGTGGACCGCAGCCATCAGGTCGTAGGTTTCCAGCGGCAGGCGGCCGGTGTCGAGGCTGAAGATCTCGATTGGCAGTTTGGCCTTCAGGATTAGGTCGGTCAGTACCATATCCTCGGCACCCAGGCTGTTGGCGAAGGTGGCCGGCGACCACTGGCCGGCAATCTCGGCCAGCAGGGTTTTGACGGCAGCGGTCCTGGCAGCGGTGCTGGCGGTCAGTTCGGGGGTGATGTTGAGCAGGGCAGGCGTCATGATGTCAGGCGGCGCGGCGGCGGAAGAAGGGTTCGGGCTGGCTGGTCGATGCCTGATAGACATCGCCAAAGGTGGAAAAAGCGGTCTGGATGGCGTTGACTGCATCCTTGCCGTCCTTCAGCACCCAGGCATCGAAACCGACCCGCTTGAGATAGAACAACTGGTCGTGCAGCACATCGCCGACAGCGCGTAGTTCGCCCTGGTACTGGTAGCGCTGGCGCAAGAGGCTGGCGGTAGAGTAGCCCCGGCCGTCGACGAATTTCGGGAAGTTTACGGCGATGACGATGAAGTAGTCGAGGTCGCCGGCGATGTCTTCAACCGGCTCGTCCGGCTGCAGGATCAGGCCGATGCGCTTGTGGCAGGAAATGATCTCGGTCTTGCGCGCCTGCCAGACGGCGAGCGGAAAGAGGATATCGCCTTCCGGCAGCGGGACGGTTTCCGGGGTTTCGCCATCGGCGATTTCCAGCATTTTCCAGGTGTCGACCGCCAGGGCCTGTTGCTTGATCAGTTGGGACATTATGCAATCTCCTTTGCGGCAGCCTTGGCCTTGCCGTGGGCGCGGCCTTCATAGACACGGTTCTTGAACGGGTCGATGCCGATGCGATCGAACGTGTCGAGGAAACGTTCGTCTTCATGGCGGTTGTCCAGGTAGACCTGGATGATCTTCTCGACGACATCCGGCATCTCGCCGGCTGAGAACGACGGGCCAATCACCTTGCCGAGCTTCGCTGCGTTGCCCTGGCGGCCGCCGAGCGTGACCTGATAGAACTCGTCGTTGTTCTTGTCGACCCCGAGCACGCCGATGTGGCCGACGTGATGGTGGCCGCAGGCGTTCATGCAGCCGGAAATGTTGAGGTCGATCTCGCCGATGTCGAACAGGTAGTCGAGATTGTCGAAACGGGCCTGGATGGCGTTGGCAATGGGAATCGACTTGGCGTTGGCCAGATCGCAGAAATCGCCACCCGGGCAGCAGATGATCGCGGTCAGCAGGCCGATGTTCGGCGTCGCCAGGCCGACGGCCCGGGCCTGTTGCCAGAGGTCGTAGAGATCAGCCTGGCGGACGTCGGCGAGGATGATGTTCTGTTCGTGGCTGATGCGCAGTTCGCCAAAACTGTATTGGTCGGCCAGGTTGGCGACGGCATCCATCTGATCCGACGTGATATCGCCCGGGGCAATGCCCTGTGGCTTGAGCGACAGGGTGACTGCCGCGTAACCATTGACCTTGTGGGCGTGCGTGTTGCGGTCGACCCAGCGGGCGAAGGCTTTTTCCTCGCTGATTTTTGCCGAAAAACCAGCGTCGACCGTCGGCAGGCTCTCATAAGCGGGGGCTGTAAAGTGGGCGGCCACGCGGTCGTATTCGGCTTGCGGAATGGTCATCGGACCGTCCTTGCCATGCGCCCACTCGGCCTCGACCTGGTCGCGGAAGGCGTCGACGCCCAGTGCCTGGACGAGGATCTTGATGCGCGCCTTGTAGGCGTTGTCGCGCCGGCCGTAGCGGTTATAGACGCGCAGGATGGCTTCGCAATAAGAAAGAATGTCTTGCCAGGGCAGGAAGTCGCGGACCACCTGGCCACGGATCGGGGTCCGGCCGAGGCCGCCACCCACGATGACGGTAAAGCCCACCTGACCATCGACCAGCTTCAGTTGCAGTCCGATATCGTGGAACCAGGTCACAGCACGGTCTTCCTGTGTGCCGGAAATGGCGATTTTGAACTTGCGCGGCAGGAAGGCGAATTCCGGGTGGAAGGTCGTCCACTGGCGCAGGATCTCGGCCAGCGGGCGCGGGTCGATGATCTCGTCGGCGGCGACGCCAGCGAACTGGTCGGTGGTGATGTTGCGCAGGCAGTTGCCGGAGGTCTGGATGGCGTGCATCTCGACCTTGGCCAGTTCGGCCAGGATGTCGGGAACATCTTCGATCTTCGGCCAGTTCAACTGCAGGTTGTGGCGGGTCGTGAAATGGCCGTAGCCGCGGTCGTAGGTGCGGGCGACGTGGGCGAGGGTGCGCAGCTGGGCAGCATTCAACATGCCGTAGGGCACGGCGATGCGGAACATCGGCGCATGGCGCTGGATGTAAAGACCGTTCTGCAGACGCAGCGGGCGGAATTCGTCGTCGGTCAATTCGCCCGCCTTCCAGCGGCGAACCTGGTCGCGGAATTGGTCAACCCGTTCGTTGATCAGTTGGCGGTCGATGGCGTCGTATTGGTACATGTAACGTCCTTGGCGTGAATCAGGCGAGGACCAGCTTGGTGCCGATCAGCACCAGCATGGAAGCGAGCAGGCGGCGCAGGATATGCTCCGGCACCTTGGCCGACAGGTGGCTGCCGAGCCAGATACCCGGCAGCGAGCCGAGCAGCAGGGCGCCGAGCAAGGCCCAGTCGACGCTGCCCAGCCACCAGTGGCCGAGACCGGCGACCAGGGTCAGCGGCACGGCATGGGCAACGTCGGAACCGACGATGCGCACAGGGGTTAGTCTCGGGTAGAGGAAGAAGAGGGCAGCCACGCCGAGGGCGCCGGCACCAACGGAGGAAATGGTGACCAGTACGCCGAGCAAGACACCGATGGCGATGGTGATCTTGCCGAGATGGCGCTGGCGTATGGGCGAATCGTCGCGCTTGGCGGCAAAATCGCGCAACTTGCGGCCGAACAGGATGGCGATGGCGGTCAGCAGTAGCGCAAAGCCCAGGCCGTGCGCGATCAGGGCGCCAATGGTGTTGCTGCCCTGGGGCAACTGCGACAGGACCAGGATAGTGAGGGCAGCGGCGGGAATGCTGCCGGCTGCCAGCCGGCCGGTGATCTGCCAGTCGATGTGGCCCTTGCGACCGTGGGCGACGGTGCCGCCGGCCTTGGTCAGCGCGGCATAAAGCAGGTCGGTGCCGACGGCAGTGGCCGGATGCACGCCAAAAAGCAGCACCAGCAGCGGGGTCATCAGCGAGCCGCCGCCCACGCCGGTCAGACCGACGATGGCGCCTACGGCAAAACCGGAAAGGGTGTAGAGGTAGTCCATGCGCTGCATGCTACCGTGCGCCAATTGAATCAAAAAGAATATTGAGTTAGATTAGTATATCTTTTGGTTATTAAGGTGCGGGCGATGAAACTGCAACAGTTACGCTACATCGTCGAAATCGAGCGTCAGGGGCTCAATGTGTCCGAAGCCGCCGAGGTGTTGTATACCTCGCAGCCCGGCGTCTCAAAGCAGATCAAATTGCTGGAGGATGAACTGGGGGTGGCGATTTTCGAGCGTAGTGGCAAGCGTTTTACTGGTGTCACCGAACCTGGACGGCAGGTGCTGGAGAGCGCCCGGCGCATTCTGAGCGAGGCTGAAAACCTGAAACGGGCCAGTGCTGAATTTGCTGGCGGCGATAGCGGCCGCCTGGTGCTGGCGGCGACGCATACCCAGGCGCGCTATGCCCTGCCCGTGGTGGTGCGTGATTTTGTCGCCCGCCATCCCAAGGTCAAGCTTGAAATGCACCAGGGTAGCCCGACGCAAATTGCACAATGGGTGGTTGATGGCGAGGTCGATATCGGCATCGCCACCGAGGCGCTGGACCAGTATCCACAACTCATCACGCTGCCGGTACGACAATGGTCGCACTGCGTCATCGCGCCGGAAGGGCATCCCATCCTGCAGCATGTGCCCTTGTCGCTGAATGAATTGGGCCGCTGGCCGCTGATCACCTACGATGCCGCCTTTACCGGACGGTCGCGCATCAACCGTGCTTTCGAACGGGTCGGCATGGTGCCGAATATCGCGCTCACCGCGCTCGATGCCGATGTGATCAAAACCTACGTCAGTCTCGGGTTGGGCTTGGGCATCATTGCCTCGCTGGCTTTCGACCCCCAGCGCGACAGTGGCCTGGCCGCCCTCGACGCCGGCCATTTGTTTGAGTCGAATACGACCCGGCTGGCCTTGCGGCGTGCCAGCTATTTGCGGCGCTACGACTACGATTTCATGGAACTGTTTGCCCCACATTTGTCGCGCCATGTGGTCGACATGGCCATGCAGGGCGGCGGCGAGGCCTACCAGTTATAGCAACGGGCCAGCCTCGCCGTGCGGCGGCGGCTTAGTTGACCTTGGCCTTGGCGCGCAATTCCTTAACCAGGTTTTCAACCTGCATCTGGTTGGCACGCTGTTGCAATTGTGGCTTGACCTGCTCGTAAGGCGGCGTTGCCAGCGCTCGGCTGTCTTCCTGCAGGATGACGTGGTAACCAAAGTCGGTCTTGACCGGCGTCTTGGTGTATTCACCCTTCTTCAATTGGCTCAGGGCCTCGGCAAATGGCGGCACGTAGCTGCCCGGGGCGCTCCAGCCGAGGTCACCGCCCTTGTCCTTGGAGCCGGGATCTTTGGATTGCTTGGCCAGATCGGCGAACTTCTCGCCCTTGTCGAGCTTGGCAATCAGGGCCTTGGCGTCCTCTTCCTTGTCGACGAGGATATGGCGCGACTTGTATTCAGTGCTGCCCAGCTTGGCCTTGATGGCTTCGAATTCAGACTTGAGCAGGCTTTCGCTGACCGGGTGTTTTTGCACGTAGTCGGCGAGGAAGGCGCGAATGAGGACGGCCTGCTTGGCCAATTCCATTTGCCCTTGAATCTTGTTGTCCTTGTCCAGGCCTTGTTTCTTGGCTTCCTGGGCGAGCAACTGGCGGCGAATCAACTCTTCCTTGACGGCATTGCGCAGTTCGGCCGACTCCTGAGCGCCCTGGGCTTTTTGTTCGGCGACGAAGGCGTCGTAAATGGATTGCGGGATAGCCTGGCCGTTGACCGTGCTAAAAGCCTTGTCGGCGGCGAGGGCGGGGGCGGAAATGACGGCACCGGCGAGGAGCACGGCAGCCAGACGGGACACTTTGAACATTGTGCTTATCCTGAGTGGGTGTGGGGGGTGGGGAATGGGTGTGGCAGAAGATCAGGCTTCGTCGGGCGTTCGTGCCCGGATGCTCAGCGCATGAATTCGGCCGCGCATCAAATCGCCTGCCGCATCATAAACCAGGCGATGACGAGCCATGGTGTTTTGCCCGGCAAACGCGGTCGACACGATCTCCAGCTTGAAATGGCCGCCGTCGCGGGCGCCGGCATGACCGGCGTGGCGATGTGACTCATCGTCGATCTGCAGCGACAGCGGGCTGAGTGCCGTCAGTCGCTGGCGCAACTCGGCCAAGGTGTCGGTAGACATCAGGCCGGCAAAGCCTTCTTGAAGGGTTTGACGACGACTTTTTCATAAACGCCGGCGGCCAGGTAGGGGTCGGCATCGGCCCAGGCACGCGCTGCGTCGAGCGAAATGAATTCAGCGATGATCAGGCTGCCGGAAAAGCCGGCCGGGCCAGGATCGGGTGAATCGATGGCAGGGCAGGGGCCGGCGACGAACAGGCGGCCGTCGGCTTGCAGCGCGTGCAGGCGCTCGAGATGGGCCGGGCGAGTGGCCAGACGGGCGTCGAGCGAGCCGGCGCGGTCTTCGGCGATGATGGCGTAGAGCATTATTGGTCTTCCTCGATGTATTTCGACAACAGGGCACCCTGGGCCAGGATGAACAGCAGCATCAAACCCATGCCGCCAAACAGTTTGAAATTGACCCAGGTATCGGTGGAAAAATTGAAGGCGATGGCCAAATTGAGCACGCCCATGACGGCAAAGAAGCCGATCCAGGCCAGCGTCAGCGTATGCCAGACCGCCGCCGGCAGTTTAAGTTGCTCGCCAAGCATGGCCTGCAGCGGGTTCTTTTTGAGGACATAAGCTGAAAACGCCATGCTGACCCCAAAAACCCAATACAGGATGGTCGGTTTCCACTTGATGAAGGCTTCGTTCTGGAACACCAGGGTCAGGCCGCCAAAGACGGTGACCAGGGCCAGGCTGATCCACAACATCCGGTCGACCTTGCCATGCCGGTAACGGACCCAGGCAATCTGGGCCAGGGTGGCGGCAATGACGACGATGGTGGCAAGCAGAATGGGCGCCTGTTTGACGTCGACCGCGGCTGAACCCAGCAGGCTGGCAACCAGGCTGGCGGCCTCGGCCGGGACCTTTTCAGCATATTTAAAGGTGACGAAAAACAGGATGACCGGGAAAAGGTCGAAAAGTAGTTTCATGGCGCGGCATTATATACTTCAAGGCTAATCCTTTCGGTTTTGGAAAGAAGCATGGACCAAGTTCTCATCATTGACGACAGCCAGATCAATCTGACGCTGATCAGGGCGCTGATCATCAAGCAGGGGGGGTGTGAGCCGATCGTCTTCGATCGCCCGCTGAACGCGCTGGAGTGGTGTCGTCAGCATGTGCCTGATTTGGTCATCGTTGATTACATGATGCCGGACATGGATGGCCTGAGTTTCATTGCGGCTTTCCGTGCCTTACACGGCCGGACCGAGATTCCGGTGCTGATGATTACCGCCAATGACCAGAAGGACGTTCGCTACCAGGCCCTGCGAGGGGGCGCCAACGACTTTTTGACCAAGCCGATCGATAAATTTGAGTTTGGTGCTCGGGTCGGCAACATGCTGGCTCTGCGCGCTGGCCAGAAATATCTGGCCAATCGCGCCGCCGAACTGGAAGAGAAGGTTCAGGAACGGACCCAGGCGATTCGTGATCGTGAACGCGAGCTGATTTTCCGCATTTCGCGGGCGGCTGAGTTCCGCGATCCCGAAACCGGTGCCCATATCCAGCGCATGGCGTATTACTCGGAAATCATCGCTCAGGGCCTCGATCTGGATGAGGTCAGCCGGCGTTTGCTCCTCGAAGCAGCGCCGATGCACGATGTCGGAAAAATCGGCATTCCCGACCTGATCCTGCTCAAGCCTGGCCGCTTGTCTCCGGAAGAGTTCGAGGTCATGAAGCGCCATGCGGTTCTGGGCTACGAATTGCTCAAGGACAGTGGATCAGGAATCATGCAGGCCGGTGCCGAAATTGCCCTGTCGCATCATGAAAAGTACGATGGCAGCGGCTATCCAAAAGGCCTGAAAGGTCAGCAGATTCCGTTATTTGGCCGCATTGTCGCCGTGGCCGATGTATTTGATGCCCTGACCTCGTCGCGTCCCTACAAACGGGCGTGGACGGTTGAGGAGGCGTGCAAGATGCTGGAGGATGGTCGCGGGACACATTTCGATCCCCTGTGTGTTGAGGCATTTTTTGCTGGCTGGGATCAGGTGCTGGAAATCAAACAGCGCTTCCGTGACGAAGAAATCCCTGAGTTGTAAATTTTTCTTGTTTGTCTGGAGAAAACACTTTGAGCATGTCCCCGTTTGTACTTGACCGCCCCGCTGTCCTGGAGCGTCTGGGTGATGATGAAGACATCATGTTCATGATGCTGGGCATGTGTTGTGACGATGTCGAGAACAACTGCCGCGAATTGAGCGAGGCCCTCGTCGCCGCTGATCTTGAGGGCTTGCGGCGTGCCGCGCACACCGTCAAGGGGACCCTGGCGAGCGTCTCAGACGACGATGGGGCGGCCCTGGCTTTTGCGTTGGAGAAACAGGCCCGGGCGGGTGAGCTGGCCGGTGCCGAGGCCTTGCTTCTGGCCTTGCAAGCCCGTCTTCGGCACGTCGCCGGAGTGCTGGCGTCAGTTCTGGCCAGTCGGTAAGTGCAGGGCCAGGGCGGCCTGCGCCGTGGCCTGCGGGCCCGTCTGATAGCCAACCACCCCCAGGCAGGGCGCCGGTAGACGGTCGCGCAGGGTTTGCAGGTTGGCCTCGCGATGGGACATCTCCGGGTCGATGCCATTGGCGACCCAGCCGGCCAGCGTCAGGCCGCGACCGATAATGGCCGCTGCGCTGAGCAGGGCGTGATTGATGCATCCCAGACGCAGGCCGATGACCAGAATGACCGGCAAGCCCAGGTCGACCGCCAGGTCGGCGCTGTCGCGGTCAACGCCGAGCGGAACGCAAAAACCTCCCACGCCTTCGACAATGACCAGATCAGCTTGCTGCCGTGCGGCGTCGCAAGCGCTGCGGATGACCGCAAAATCGATGTCGCAGCCGGCTTCGGCAGCGGCAATGTGGGGCGCGATGGCCGGAGCAAAGCGATAGGGGTTGAGAATGCGCTCGGGCAAGTCGATGCTGTTGGCCGCCCGGATGCGCTCGACGTCGTCATTGCGTCCCTGGGCATCGGTGCCGGCGGCAATCGGCTTAAGACCCACAGCGCACAGGCCAGCCTGGCGGGCGCGGTGGAGCAGGGCGCAGGTTATGAAGGTTTTGCCGATTTCGGTATCGGTCCCGGTCAGGAAGTAAGCAGTGCTCATCGGGTGGCGTGGAGATAAATGACGTCGTAGGTGAGGGGCAGGCCCGCCGGCGTGCGCTGGGTTTCGTAGGCCGTTTCCAGCGCCCGCAGGCCTTGTCGGCTCATCAGGCCGGTGCGGCGGCCGCTGCCCAGCTGATTGGCACCCACTGCCTTGACGGCAAGCAGCAGACTGCGCAGATCGGGGTAATGGGTGGTTTCTGGCCGGTTTTCGAGGTGGACCGTGGACAGCTTGGCGAGCTGTGCTTGTTCGGCCAGGCGTGGGCAGCTTTCGAACCCCAGGGTGTGCTGGTAGCGATCAATGCCGGCAAAGGCCTGGCGTAGCTCGTGAAAAGTTGCTGGACCCAGCGTTGCCAGGGCCAGATGGCCGCCGGGGCGCAGCGTGCGGGCGGCTTCGCGCAGCACGGCGGTCAGTTCGCACCATTGGACGGCCAGGCTGGACCAGTAGAGATCAAGCGTGGCGTTAGCCAGCGGCAGGTGTTCGAGATCTCCCCCGAGGCGCAGGCAAGGGGTGGTGATTCGCTGGAGCATGCCCGGTGAGAGGTCGAGCGCCAGCCGCTGGCTGTCGGGAAAACGGCGTTGCAAGGCGGCCAGCGCATAACCTGTACCGCAACCGGCATCGAGCAGGCGGGCCGGGGGACGACTCGGCAAGCCGGTTTGCAACTGGTCGCAGATGCGGCGCTGGACGTCGGCCGCTGCATCGTAGCTGGCGGCGGCACGCTCGAAGGCATGGCGAACGCGCGCCTTGGACGGTTTAGTCATGCAGGAAAGCGCGGGCAGCAGCCAGGAATTCGTCGGGGCACGAGATGAAGGGCGCGTGTGCACACGCGTCGAACAGTGTCAGGTGGGCATGGGGCATGCGTTCAGCCAAGGCCTGAGCGGCGGCAGCCGGCATCAGGGGGTCGGCGGCACCGTGGATGAGCAGGGTTGGGGCCTGGACGGCCGCAGCCTCGGCATGGAGGTCGACATCGCGCAGCCAGGCGAGGCCGCAGGCCAGCACCGCTGCCTCCGGCCGGGGATCGGCCAGCCGTAACAGGTCAGCCGTGACGTGCTTGGCCCGGGCATCGCCCCGGTTGAAGCCGCCGACGAAGCGCGGCAGCATGGCCTCGGCATCAGCTGCGATGCCAGCCGCGAAGTCAGCCAGCATGGCCGGCGGCATGGCGTGCGGCCAATGCGGACGCTGGACAAAACTGGTCGTGCCGGCGACCAGCAACAATGTGCCGACCTTGTCCGGATGACGGGCAGCGATGGCCAATGCCAGTTGCGCACCGAGCGACCAGCCGGCCAGCGGCGTCGCTGGCGCGAGGCGGCCGGCGATGTCCTCTACCGCCTGGTCAAAATCATCAATCCGGGGGGCGCTGCCATAACCGGGCAAATCGAAAATCGTGCCGTCGAGGGCGTCGACCGTGGACTGCAGCGGGCCGCGGCCAAGACACCAGCCGGGCAGGAAAACGAGGGGAGCGGTCATGCAAGTTCCTTCAGCGTGGCGACCAGACGGTCGATGTCGTCGGCGGTGTGGGCTGCCGAGACCGAAATGCGCAGGCGGGCGGTGCCCTTGGGCACGGTCGGCGGGCGGATGGCCGGCACCCACAGGCCGCGTTCGCGCAGCGCTGCCGACAGGGCGACGGCCGCCGCGTTGTCACCGACGATCAGCGGCTGGATCGCGGTCAGCGACGGTAGCAGCGGCCAGCGCAGGGCGGCTAGCCCGTCGCGCAGGCGGCCGATGTTGGCGAACAGCGCAGCGCGCAGCGCTTCGCCGGCGTCGATGATGGCCAGGCTGCGGCGCAGCGCGCAGGCGACGGCCGGCGGTGCCGCGGTGGTGAAAATGTAGCTGCGCGCCTTGTTGAGCAAGTAATCGATTGCCAATTCGCTACCGGCGACGAAGGCACCGCCGACCCCGGCTGCCTTGCCCAGCGTGCCCATGAGCAGGATGCGCGGATGGGCCGGCAGGTTGAAATGGGCCAGGCTGCCGCGCCCGTGTGGGCCGAGCACGCCGAAACCGTGCGCGTCGTCGATCACCAGCCAGGCGTTGAAGCGTTCGGCCAGCTGAAACAGCAGCGGCAGCGGTGCGAGGTCGCCGTCCATGCTGAAAACGGCATCGGTAACGATCAGCTTGGTGCCGGCCGGGCTTGCCGCCAGCAGACGTTCGAGCGCGGCGACGTCGTTGTGCGGATAGCGCTGGACCTCGGCGCCGTTGGCTTTGGCCAGTTGCATGGCGTCGATCAGCGATGCGTGGTTCAGCTTGTCGGCAAAGACCGCCGCGCCGCGCCCGGCCAGCGTCGGCGTCACCGCCAGGTTGGCCAGGTAGCCGGTCGACAAGGTCAGGGCGCGGGGAAAGCCGGTGAACGCGGCGATTTCGCTTTCCAGCGCCTCGTGCGGCGCCAGATGGCCGCTGACCAGATGCGAAGCACCGCTGCCGGCGCCCCAGAGCAGCGCGCCGTCGGCCATCGCCTGCGCGATGTCGCGATTGGCGGCCAGGCCGAGATAATCGTTGCTGGCGAAATTGAGCAGTTCACGGCCGTCGACCGTGGCCAGCCGGCCGCAGGGCGAGTCGAGCACGCGCCGACGGCGGCGCAGGCCGAGGGCGTCGAGTTCGGCGAGTTCGGTATTCAGGCGGTCTTCGAGATTCATGGCTTAAACCAGCTTGAAATGCTTGCGCCCCGGCAGGCGACAGGTTTCAAAATCGGCCCGGTCCAGCGTCCACACGTTGGTGCAACCGGTCTTCAGGGCGGCGACGACAAGCGAGGCATCGGCCAGGTCCATCGGACGGTCGGCATAGCGCTCGATCCAGTCGATGGCGCTGATCAGTTCGTCGCGGCCGAGCGGGAGGATATCCAGTCCGCCGCGTTCGATCCACTGATAAAGCGGCA
>JAQTXC010000038.1 GCA_028689015.1 Dechloromonas sp.
GCCGGCCTCGGCTGGGCGCGGACCATCCTGATGCACGACGGCTGCCGCGACGAATTTGCCGCCTTCTTCCAGCGCAAGGACACCTTTGCCCTCGGCGTTTGTAACGGTTGCCAGATGATGAGCGCGCTGAAGTCCATCATTCCGGGCGCTGATCACTGGCCGGCCTTCCGCCGCAACCAGGTCGAGCAGTTCGAGGCGCGTTTCGTGATGACGGAAATCCTCGATTCGCCGTCGATCTTCTTCGCCGGCATGGAAGGCTCGCAAGTGCCTATCGTCGTTTCGCACGGCGAAGGCCGTGCCGTGTTCGACAATGCCGACGACAAGGCCAAGGTTTTGTCGGCCGTACGCTACGTCGACAACAAGGGCGAGCCGACCGAGGTCTATCCGTACAACCCGAACGGTTCGCCGAACGGCCTGACGGCGGTGACCACGGCCGACGGCCGCTTCACGATCATGATGCCGCACCCGGAACGCGTTTTCCGCAGCGTGCAAATGTCGTGGTACCCAGCAAACTGGGGCGAGGATTCGCCGTGGCTGCGCATGTTCCGTAACGCGCGGCGCTGGGTGGGGTGAGCGCCGACGTTTTGGGGCTGGAATGAATCACGGGGCAGCGCAAGACTGCCCCGTTTGCTTTTGGGCGTTGGCACACGGTCGACCGTGTGCAGCATTCAAAATACGCCGGTCGCGGGAGGGTTAGCGGCTCAGTTGTTCGCGCAACAGGTCAAGTTCTTTGACCAGATGGTGCGAGGCTTCGGTGAGCTCCGGCAGCAACAGGTCAGCGGCATGGCCGAGGCCGTTGTTGCTCAGTTCGACAATCTCGTTAGCCAGGACATGAAAGGACTGGTGTGCCCGGTTCAGTGCCTGAAGATCGATGGCTGGCGAGATCAGGGCTGCTAGCGTTTTGTCCAGCGTGCAGCCGCGATGTTCCGACAAGGGCATGTCGACATACTCGCCACCGGCAAAGGCATTCAGAAACTGACGCCGCCACTGGGTATGCTGGCGAATGGCGCCTTGAATATCGATACAGGTCATGAAAAGCTCTTTACTGGGGGATGATTCGGTCGAAGGCCGAATTATGCCCCAGTGGTGTTGGCTGGCAAGCCTTTCCGGATGGATCAGGCGTAGTCGCGTGGGCTGTTGAGTTTGCGTTGTGCTAGTTGGCGAATTTGCGGTTGGCGACGCCAGCAGGCTGGGGTATGCAGCGGACTAAAGTCCATCTCGCTGTCGTTGAAGATGGCATGCGCCATGGCGAGCCGCTGTTGTTCGTCTTGGGATATCCCGGCCATCATGTCAAACCATTTTTGCAGTTGTTTCATGATTGATCTCCTGTTACAAAGTACTGTATTTAAAATCAGTGATCAGAGAATATTCGATAACTGTTTTTATGTACAGTATTTTGTGGTGGGCGAATTTTCAATCGATCCGTTGCCCGTTCTGTCGTGCACCGGGCTTGTCGCCCGTGCCGTGCTAGAATCGCGCGCTGAATTCAAACCTGTCGAGGAAGTGCAAATGGCTGAGGTCAATACAAGTTTCGTTTCCGATCACACCCTGTGGATGAATGAACAACTGGCCAAAAACCCGGAATGGGTTGAGGATCAGAAAGCCGGCCGGGCGCTGTGGTGGGACAAAAAGCAGGATGTCGAATCGACGACCCGTAACCTTCAATCGAAGGTGGCGCAGAAACCGTATCCTTACGACGTTAATTTCTTCGGCGAGTAAGTTTCCGCCGGTTGGTGCCGGGAAAAAGTCTGTCGAATAGCCGTCTGCTTCGTGGATAACGTGGTGGCCGGCTTTTTTTCGCTTGTCACTTGGCAATATGCGCAGGGTTCGCTTCGAGGCAATAAAAAGGCGGCATCCGGAGATGCCGCCTGGCTAGGGGTGCGTTGCGACTGATCAGCCAGTCAGCGGCTTGACCACGCGCTTGACTGCCGTGTCGTCCGGGTGCGGGTGAATGGTGAAGCCCAGGCTGGTCATCAGGCGGAACATCTTCGAGTTGGTCGATAACACGTCACCAACCACGGCGCGGTAGCCCTTCATGCGAGCGCAGTCGATCAAAGCTGTCATCAGCTTGCGACCGACGCCGCATTTCTGCCAGTCATCGCCCACCGCCAGAGCGAACTCCACCGATTCGCCATCCGGGTTCAAAACGTAGCGAGCGACACCAATCTGCGTTTCTTTGCCGGTCTCTTGGTCGGTCGTGGTGGCCACCAGAGCCATTTCCCGGTCGTAGTCAATCTGCGTAAAGCGGACCAGCATGGTCTGGGTCAGTTCGCGCAAGGTGTCCATGAAGCGGTAGTAACGCGATTCGTCCGACATGGCTTTGACGAATTCCTGCTCCATGTCGGCATCTTCTGGCCGGATGGGACGGATCGACACGATTTTGCCGTCGTTCATTGTCCATTCCTGGATCAGGTGCACCGGGTAGGGGTAGATGGCCATGTGCGCGTAGCGGTCGCCCGAGCTATTGGCAGCATGGTCGATAACGATGCGGGCATCGGCGGCGATGGCGCCGTGCTCATCGACGATCAAGGGGTTGAGGTCCATCTCGATGATCCACGGCAGTTCACAAACCATTTCAGAGATGCAGAGCAGCACTTCCTTCAGTGCTTCGCGGTCGACCGGCGGCATGTTGTGAAATTGATCGAGAATTTTCGAGGTGCGGGTCGATTCGATCAAATCCTTGGCCAGGAACTTGTTCAGTGGCGGCAGGGCAACCGAGCGATCAGAGAAGATTTCGTTGTCGAAACCGCCGGCGCCGAAGGAGATGACCGGCCCGAAGATCGGGTCGCGGAAAACGCCGATCATGATTTCCCGGCCATTCGGACGTGACAGGAAAGGCTCGATCGAGACACCGTTGATTTTCGCCGTCGGGTGGCGTTTCTGTACGGTGTCGATAATGTCGTGATAGGCATTGCGAACGGCCGGTGCATTGACGATATTCAGTCGAACACCGCCGGCATCGCTCTTGTGCGGCAGGTCAGGTGAATCGACCTTCATGGCGATCGGGAAGCCGATCTGTTCGGCTAGCAGCAATGCTTCAGTGGCGGTGCGGGCGACCATGGTTTGCGCAACCGGTACTTTGAAGGCGCGCAGGATGGCTTTTGATTCCATTTCCGAGAGTACTTTGCGCCGTTCGGCGAGCAGGGCCTCGATCAGCATCTTGGCGCCTTCCGTCTCCGGGCGGCCATGCTGGCGTGTTGGTTCCGGCGTCTGCAGCAGCAGCTTCTGGTTGCTATAGTATTTGGAGATGTGGTGGAAGAGTTCGATCGCCGTTTCCGGCATGCGGAAAGCCGGAATGCCGGAGTCCTCAAGCAATTTACGGGCAGCTGCAACCTGTTCTTCGCCCATCCAGCAGCAGATGATGCGGCGGTTGAGTTTGTCCGAAATTTCAATAATGGCTTTGGCCACGCCCATGGGGTCAGTCATGGCTTGCGGTGAAAGCATGACCAGTGTGCTGTCGACATTCGGATCTTTGGTCACGGCTAGCAGGGCATCGCGATAGCGCTCGGGCGTGGCGTCCCCGGCGATGTCGATCGGATTGCTGTGTGACCAAGTGGCGGGGAGAGCTTTGTTGAGTAGGACCATGGTTTCGCTGCTCAATTCAGCCAGCGGAATGCCCAGGTCGCCAGCACGGTCCGCCGCCATGGCGCCTGGTCCGCCGCCATTGGTGATGATGGCCAGGCGATTGCCGACCGGGCGGAATTTGGAAGCGAGTGCTTTGGCGGCATAGAATAATTGGCCGACGTTTTTGACGCGCACGACGCCGGCCCGACGCACAGCGGCATCAAACACCGTGTCGGAGACGGCGGCCATCCCCGAGTGGGCAGCGGCGGCCATCGAACCTGCTTCGTGACGGCCGGCCTTGAGCAGGATGATCGGCTTGATGCGTGCGGCAGAGCGCAGGGCACTCATGAAGCGGCGGGAATTGCGAATGCCTTCGACATACATCAGAATGTAGTGCGTGCGGCTGTCGTAAATCAGGTAATCGAGAATTTCGCCAAAATCGACGTCCGCTGTCATGCCCAGCGAGATGACCGACGAGAAGCCGACCTGATTGGCCTTGGCCCAGTCGAGCACGGCCGAACACATCGCGCCGGATTGCGAAACCAGGGCGAGATTGCCTGGGTTGGCCGTGATCCTGGTGAAGGTCGCGTTGAGACCGAGTTCCGGGCGGATGATGCCCAGACAGTTGGGCCCCAGGATGCGGACGTTGTAGGAGCGGGCAATTTCCACCACTTTGCGTTCAAGGGCGGCACCAATGTGCCCCGCCTCGGAAAAGCCGGCGGCGATGATGATGACGTTGCGAACACCGCTACGGCCACATTGTTCGATCAGTTGCGGTACGGTTTGTGGCCGGGTGGCGATGACGGCCATTTCGACCCGGGCACCAATTTCTTCGATCGACTTGTAGGACGGTTGCTCCTGGATCGTGGCGTGCTTGGGATTGATGGCGTACAGCCGGCCTTTGTAACCAGAACCGAGGATGTTCTTGAAAATGATGTTGCCGACGGAGTTCTCTCGATCAGAGGCGCCGATGACGGCGACTGACTTCGGTTCGAAGAGTGCAGTGAGATAGTGCTGTTCAAGCATGATACGCCCCTTGTCAGGCTGTTTTTAGAAAATTGCTGCAGTGCAATATTCTCGCATGAATCGCTGGCTTATTCCATGAGCCTCATGGGGTTATCCGGCTGCGGCGAGTTCGCTGGTCAGGTGAAACGATTCGGATAGGGCGCGGTGGACTGGGCATTTGTTGGCAATTTCCAGCAGGCGTTGCTTTTGCTCGCTGTTGAGTTCGCCGTGCAGTCCGATCTGCCGGTGAATCTGGTTGCAGCGGATGCCGTCAACCAGGCTTTGTTCGTGGCTAAGTTGAACTTCGATGCGGTCGAGTGACCATCCCTTGCGCTCGGCGTACATGCGCAAGGTCATCGAGGTACAGGCGCCCAAACCAGCCATGACATAATCAAAGGGTGCCGGGCCGGCGTTGTCACCACCCAGCGTCGAAGGTTCATCTGCCAGCAAGCTATGGCGACCAACCTGAATCGATTGCTGGTAACGTCCCTGGCCATTTTCATTCACCACGACGGTATCGGACATGTGCAGTTCTCTCGAAGATTCGCCCGCCATCATACCCCCTTCGCCCTGGCTGGCGATGTACTACCCGTGTATTTCAGCGGGTCAGCCAGTCCTTGATCTGGCGGCTGGTAGCGGGCGGCACAGTCGCTTACTGGCGGCGGCGGGTTACCCGGTGCTGGCCGTTGATCGCGATGCCAGAGCACTGGCCGATCTGCAGGCTTTTTGCCCAGGGGTGACAACGCAGTGTTGTGATTTGGAAGGGGGCGATTGGCCACTGGCGGGTGGTCAATTTGCTGGCGTGGTGGTGTGCAATTATTTATGGCGTCCCCGTCTTGATGCCGTCTGGGATCTGGTGGCGGCTGGTGGTTTCGTTATTTACGAGACCTTCATGGTTGGTAACGCAGTTTATGGTTCGCCGCGTAATCCAGATTTTTTGTTGCAACCCGGTGAGTTGCGTGCTTCGGCGACAGCGGCCGGATTGGAATTGGTTGCTGCTTTTGAAGGTTATGTGCCGCTGCCACGACCGGCAATGCGCCAGGCAATCATCGCCCACCGACCGGCTTGAGTAGAGGCTGTAGCGCTGGCCACACATGGTCAAGCAGGAGGGGTTGGGCGTCGGCCGTCGGGTGTAGCTGGTCGGCTTGAAAAAAAACACGCTGTTCGGCAATGGGCGCCAGCAAGAAGGGGAGGAGTGGAATTCGACTTTCCTTACTCAGGTCCTGGAAGCTCTTGGCGAACGCAGTGGCATAGGGGCCGTAATTGGGCGGGAGTTGCATGCCGACCAACAATACTTTGGCGCCAACACGACGTATTTCAGCGATCATTGCGCGCAGATTGTTGTCCATTTGTTCCAGTGGCAAGCCACGTAGGCCATCGTTGGCGCCGAGAGCCAGGATGACGATTTTCGGTCGATACTTAACGAGTGCCATGGGCAGGCGGCTACGCCCACCGGCTGTGGTTTCTCCGGAAATCGACAGATTGCGGACGCTATAATCGTAGCCCTTTTCCGCTAAGCGATGGCCGAGCAAGGCTGGCCAGGCGCGTTCGGCTGAAATGCCATACCCGGCGGATAGCGAATCGCCGATGATCACCAAGTTGGTGCTTGCGCCAGCGAACGGTATACCAAGGCAAAGAACGAGTAGAAGCAGGATGAAACGCATGATTGGGCAACCATTGATTGAAGTGCTGGGCTTGGGAAAGACCGTCGATAACGGAGGTGCCCCTTTGTCCATTTTGCAGGATATTTCGTTTGCAGTCATGCCAGGTGAGTCGGTGGCCATTGTTGGTGCATCGGGTTCTGGGAAATCGACCCTGCTCGGCTTGCTCGCTGGCCTTGATTTGCCGACAACTGGCCAGGTGCATCTCGCTGCTTGCAACTTGTCGACGCTGGATGAGGATGAGCGTGCGGCTTTGCGTGCTCGCTTGCTGGGGTTTGTTTTTCAGTCCTTTCAATTACTACCGGCTTTGACCGCCTTGGAGAACGTTGCGTTGCCATTGGAGTTGGCGGGGTGCGCGGTGGGCGATGTGGCGAGCGACTGGTTGAGTCGGGTTGGCTTGGCGCATCGGCTACATCATTACCCCAAACATTTATCCGGTGGTGAGCAACAGCGCGTAGCACTGGCTCGCGCCTTCGTCACCGAGCCGCGTCTAATTCTGGCCGATGAGCCGACTGGTAATCTTGATGCAGCGACTGGCCAGCAAGTGATCGATTTGCTCTTCGAGTTGAATGCACGACAGGGCGCGACATTGGTCTTGGTAACACATGATGAAACCTTGGCTGCCCGATGTCAGCGCCTGATTCGCTTGCAGTCCGGGCAACTGATTTAATGCGGTGTTGCGCAGGCTTTGATGTGGGCGGTATTCGGAAAGTTAAAAATGTTGTTTGGCGTAACAATAAAGCTACTGCTATAATCCTAGGCTTCGTCGGGGCGTAGCGCAGTCTGGTAGCGCATCTGCTTTGGGAGCAGAGGGTCGTGAGTTCGAATCCCACCGCCCCGACCATACCCACCTTGCCTTACCCTCAAGTGCCCGTAGCTCAACTGGATAGAGCAGCTGCCTTCTAAGCAGCAGGTCGGGGGTTCGAGTCCCTCCGGGCACGCCAAAAATACCAAGGTCTTAGGGGTTTTTGACTTGTTGCTTGGGGTTATTTTTCAAGCAACTGATAGTCAAAACAGATGGTTGTCACAACTCAAAACTATTGCTCTCGCCCGATGATGTCTTGGGCTGCATACTTCACGCCTTCCTCATGACGCAGCTCTGGATGCTGCTCGAATATTCTCAGGTGCGCGTTGGCGGCGTCGCGTAGTTTTGCTTTGGTGGTGAACGGGGGCGCGCTTTCCCGTTTCCTGCTTGAAGTCCGTATTAAGGCGTTCATCGGGATTGAGCGGGGGGTTATCGCTTGGCAAGTAGAACAACTCTATCCGATCGCTTCGCACAGTTGTGACGCCAATGCTGGGGTGGCCTACATACGTTGTTCGCGCAACAGCTTTTCTTGCAATTCCCGCCACAGGCGCACGTTAGATGCGCCCCCTTTGCGACTGGCTCCTGACGCCAGCCACAGGTCGTCGTCATTAAAGCTATAGACCGGTTCGAGGTCGGTACGTTGAGAAGCAGGGCGTAGTTCGGGAATCAGGTTGTCCAAAATTAGGGGTTCTGCATCCGGTTTGGGGTAATAAGCCAGCACCATGTGCGATTCACCAATATTTTTGGCGCGGACGTAGGTGATGCGCAAACGTTCGATGGGAATTCCCAATTCTTTTAGCGACAGGTATTTGGCGATTGAATAATCTTCGCAATCACCACCAAAGGTGCCCAGCATTTCGACGGGCGTTGCCCAGTAGTCTTCGACGCGCCAGTGGCGGATGTCGTTGAAATAAGGCACTTGGTTGAAGAAGGTGTTGACCTTGCGCAGGGTTAGTGATTCGGCACCGCGTTCGCTCTGGCGGGCACCGATGGCCTCGGCACCCCGCATGTCGTTCAATAGTTTTTGCCAGACCTGCAGGCGTTGCGGGGCGTCGGGAGAATATTCCCGGGCGACATAATTTAGCAGGTTGTTTGAAAAATTGACCAATCCAGCGAAGGCGACGGGCGTTGCCAGCAGCCAGAGGGTGCTGCACCAGGCAAGGTGAGTTTTTTTATTGACAGGCATTCGCTTGGGTGTGAAATGGTTGTCGCATTGTACACGCCCCCCGTGAGGTCGCGGGGCGAGCTGAATAGCCTGGCCGCGAATGTTTTTTGTTGCGCTGCGCAATTTATGCTGAGATCTTATTTATTTGCCTGGTATTAGCGGGTAGACTGATCTTTCCTGCAATTTTTTTCAATTTGCCAGATGCCATCATTCTCATTGTGCCGTATTGGCCAGTTGTGCATCATTGCCATTTTTTCTGGCGTTCTGGGGGGGTGTTCGTCGACAATTTTCGATGCGCCCTACGAAGATCTGCCCGCGGTTGTTGCAACAGAGGGTGAGACGGAGTTGGCCGATGGTGGACTGGCGATCGAGCCAGGCGATTTGCACGAAATTCTGCATGGTCCGCATCAACCCCCCAAGGTTTACGCGGATTTGTGGGAGCGAATCAGGGACGGTTTGCAGGTCGCTGATCTGGACCGTGATCCGGCGGTGCAGCGGGCTACCCGGCGTTATCTCGCGGACAAGCTGTTTGAACGAATGGCGCAACGTTCGTCAGGTTTCCTGTATTACGTCGTTCAATCCGTCGAGCAGCGTAATTTGCCCATGGAACTGGTGCTGTTGCCCTTTGTTGAGTCTGGTTTTAGCCTGCAGGCGGCGTCGACCGCGGAAGCGCATGGCGCCTGGCAGTTCATCGAGAGTACGGCCAAAAACTACGAAATACGGATAGATCGCTTTCGTGATGACCGGCGTAATCTGGTGATTTCGACGCGGGCAGCACTTGACTATCTCAGCGCCCTGTATGCCCAGTTTGGTAGCTGGCCACTGGCCATGGCGGCCTACAACTGTGGAGAAAAGCGTGTTCAGGCCGAGGTCGACCGGGCGCGCCTGCGGGGTATCAAGAATCCACTGTTTCGTGATATTGCCGTCCGCCTGCCCGAGGAAACCCGGGATTACGTGCCGCGAATTCTCGCTTTGCGACAATTGGTTCGTTCGCCCGAGGTTTATCGCCTGAAGTTGCCTGAGATGAAAAATGCACCGGATTTTTCGGTGGTGGAAATTCAGCGAGATATGGACGTCGCCTTGGTCGCTCGTCTGGCCGGTCTCAAATTGGAGCAATTACAACGCCTCAATCCATCGCTGACGGCACCGGTGATTGTTGGCAGTCAGCATGCCTCGTTGTTGCTGCCGCATGCCGCAGCGCTGGCCTTGTCGAGCAACATGCTGACTCATCCCGGTCCTTGGTTGTCCTGGCGCATGGTGCGGATCAAGCGTTCGGCATCGCCGGTCGAGATTGCCCGGCGCAATCAGTTGCCGTTGCGTGTCGTGCTCCAGGCGAATCCCTTACCCGATGGCCATTATTACGCAGTCGGGTCGACCTTGATGTTGCCCGGACGGACTGCCGACAGCGGTGATCACATTAATCCGGAGATGGCGCGGCAGGCAGTGTTGTTGACGCGGGCAAGTTCGGAGTGCGTGGTTTTGCAAAGCTGCAGCAGCACAGACGAGGAGTCTGGGAAAAGTATTCCGATGGCGACCGAGAACGGTTTGCCACGTCGTTATTGATTGATCTGAGAGGGTAAAAAATGGCTAAAGGCATGATTTTGGCTGCAGGGCAGGGCACGCGGGTTAGACCACTGACCAAGGACACCCCCAAGCCGATGATCCCGATTCTTGACCGCCCGGTCATGGAGTATCTGATTGAGCATCTGGCGCGCCATGGGGTGACGGAAATCATGATCAACGTTGCTTACAACCATCGCAAGATTGAGGAGTATTTCCGTGATGGTAGTCGTTGGGGGGTCACCATCGGCTATTCCTACGAAGGTGCTTGCGATCATGGCGAGGTCTTGCCGCGCCCACTGGGTTCGGCGGGCGGGATGAGGCGGATTCAGGACTTCAGTGGTTTTTTTGATCAGACGACCCTGGTGATGTGTGGGGATGCGCTGATTGACCTCGACATCGGTGCCGCCATTTTCGAGCATAAGAACGAAGGGGCACTGGCCAGCGTCGTGGCCCTCGATGTGCCGCGTGAGGATGTGCACAATTACGGCATCGTGGTGGCTGACCTGGATGGTCAAATCCGTTCCTTTCAGGAAAAGCCGACGGCCGAGGAAGCAAAGTCAACGCTGGCCAGTACCGGGATTTATATTTTTGAGCCTTCTGTGATTGACCTGATACCGCAGGGCTGCGAGTTCGACATCGGCAGTCAGTTGTTTCCAATGCTGGTTGAGCGGGGTCTGCCGTTTTATGCGCAAAATCGCTTTTTCAACTGGATCGATATTGGCCGGGTCAGCGACTATTGGTCGGTTCTGCAGCGGGTTCTGCAGGGTGAGGTGGCTGAGATGCGCATGCCGGGCAGAGAAGTGCAGCCCGGGGTGTGGGTCGGTTTGAATACACGGGTCCACTGGGACAGTGTCAAAGTGGTCGGGCCGGTCTATATCGGCTCCAGTGTTTGTATCGAACCGGGGTGTTCGATCATTGGGCCGGCCTGGATTGGCCATGGCAGCCATTTGCGGGCCGGTGCCAAAGTCGTGCGCAGCGTGCTGTTTGAATATACCCGGCTGGGTGAAGGCATGGAATTCAAGGAAATGATCATTTCGCCCAATTATTGTGTCGATCGTCATGGCGCAACGACTTATGTCGGCGATGATCGTTGTTCTTTGCGCTGGGGGGATGCCCGTGGTTGAGGGCGAAACCGCTCATGCTTGAGTGCTTGTTCAGCGGTGAACTGCCGCGCCTGTTGATTGTCGAAAGCGATCCCGAAATTCACGCTTTTTTGCGGTCGACCCTGAGCGAAGATTACGCCCGGCTTGACTTCACCTGTACCACCGACGAGGCCATGCAGCGCTGGCACGTGGCGCAGCCTGACCTGATCCTGACTGAAATCAGCGCCCCGGCGATTGATGGCCTGGCGATGACCGAGTATCTGCGACAAATTGACCGCGATGCGGCTATCGTCGTTATTTCCGCTGCGGATGACAGCCGCTTGTTGCGGCGGGCGATCGAAATCGGGATTGATGGCTACGTAGCCAAACCGATTGATCCGCCGCTGCTGATTGACGCCATTAACCGGGCACTGCGCGACCGGCAACGCGTTCTCGACTTGCGGATGGCTCGAATGGTTTTCGAAGTGGCCAACGAAGGCATCTTGATCACCGATGACAAGACACGCATTCTTGCGGTCAACCCGGCGTTTTCCGAAATAACCGGCTATCGGCCTGATGAAGTGGTGGGGCGGCGGACCCACATGCTGTCGTCCGGGCTGCATGGTGCGGATTTTTATCGTGCGTTATGGGATAGCCTGCAAACACATGGCCGCTGGGCGGGCGAAGTGGTCAATCGGCGCAAGGATGGCAGTTTGTATTCCGAGTGGTTGTCGATTGCCGCCGTAGACGGTGGCATCGAGTCGGTGCCACGCCGCTTTGTTGGCCTGGTATCAGATATTTCCCAGCGCAAACGGGAAGAAGAACGTATTCGCCGCCTGGCGCACTTTGATAGCCTGACCGGCCTGCCTAACCGGGTTCTGTTCAACGACCGCCTGCTGCGCTCGCTGGCCCGGGCGCGCCGTCATGGAAGTCGCCTGGCGGTGCTTTATCTCGACCTTGATCACTTCAAGGAGATCAACGATCACTGGGGGCATGCGACTGGCGATGCGGTTTTGCAGGTGGCGGGGAGTCGGATGATCGATGTCTTGCGGCAGAGCGATACGGTGAGCCGGCGGGGTGGTGACGAATTTGTGGTGATTGTTGAACTGTCCGAAGAGGGCGAAGGGATTGCGGCGATTTGCCACAAGTTGATCACGGCGCTGGCCGAGCCGATTCAGACCGAACAGACTGCGTTGGCACTGGGGGTCAGCATTGGCGTGGCCATTTTTCCGGTCGATGCTGAAGATCCTGAATCCCTGCTGGCAGCGGCCGATTGTGCGCTATACCAAGCCAAGCACGAGGGGCGGGGACAGTTCTGCTTTTACCACCCGGAGATTCAGCAGGGCACTTGCCACCGCCGGGAGATGGAGCGGGCTTTGCGGGCCGGGGTCGGCGAGGGCCGCTATGTCCTGCGTTACTTGCCAGAAATCTCACTGATCGATGGTCGGGTTGAGTCGCTGGAAGCCTTGCTGCGTTTTGAGCATCCCCAACTGGGTTTGCTCGATGCCGGACATTTCCTGGCCCAGATCGAGGAGATCGGTTTGATGCCGGAACTCGGCGCCCTGGCATTGGCCATGGCGGCCGGCGATCTGGCCTCGCTGGGCGAACTGGCGCCACGCCTGGTTGTCGATTTGTCGGCCAAGCAGTTGGCGGCCCCCGATGCGGCTGAGCAGTTGCTGGCGGCGTTGGAAAATGCCGCTTTGCCGCCGTCGACCGTGACTTTTGAATGTACCGAAGCCGCCCTGGCCGGTAACGATGCCGGTCTGCAGACGATCTATCAATTGGCCGCGGCGGGCTGTCAATTCACGCTCGATGACTTCGGTGCAGGTTTTTGTTCATTTAGCCTGATCAGTCAGTTGCCAATGAGTTCGATCAAGATCGACCGGTCTTTTACCAGCGAGATTGATCGCAATCCGCAAATTCGTGAATTGGTCGCCGCCCTGATTGCCTTTGCGCGCCGCTTGGGGCTGCGGGCCGTGGCCGAGGGCGTCGAAAATCCGGCACAACTGGTCTTGCTGCGTGAAATGGGCTGTCATGCCGTACAGGGCTACCATTTTGGTCGGCCGCAGGCATTTGATGACTGGGTTGCCTCGTTGTCAGGGCGTTTCGACGTGATCCACAAGGTGCCACCCGCCGCCGCTACCGACTGATTTTTACCCGCACTCGTGCCGGCTGCCCGACGACCTGCAGCGAATGCGGTATGATTGCCCCCTTTTGGCAGGCGCCGACTTGCTGGTTTGAACGCATTCGAAGGGTTTTTTGTCCATGTTTGACGCAGTCCGCAATAGCAAACGAATCGTCCAGGTATTTCTTGCCCTGATCATGTTGCCCTTCGCCTTTTTTGGCGTTGAGTCCTACGTCAACAACTCGGGGCAGGGGGGCGACGTGGCAAGCATTGGTGACATCAAGATTACGCAGCAGGAGTTTCAACAGGTATTGCGTGACCAACAAGAAAGACTGCGTGCCCAGACCGGGCAGTCTGATCCCAAGATGCTCGACAATCCGCAGATTCGCCAGGCCATCCTGGATGATCTGATCAACCAGCGTTTGCTGCTGCTTGAAGCCAATCGCTACGGCCTGTTAGTCAGCGACGATGCGGTGCGGCAATCGATTGCCGGGCTGGAGGCCTTCCAGGTTGATGGCAAGTTTTCCAACGAACGCTACGAGTCGCTACTTCGTGCCCAGGGCATGTCGCCGGCCGGATTTGAAGCCCGAATGCGCCACGACCTGACCCTGCAGCAACTGGCCGGCGGGATTGGCCAGTCCGGCTTGATGTCGCGTACGGTCAGCGAACGAATTCTGGCTATGCAAACAGAAAAGCGCCTGGTCGCCGAAGTGCGTTTGCCAGTCGAAACCTATCTGCCGCAGGTCAAGCTGGCGGCGGATGCGGTACAAAAGTTCTACGACGATAATGGCGAGCGTTTTGCCACGCCGGAACAGGCCAAGGTTGAATACTTGGTGCTGTCGATGGCGACGATGGCCGAGCAACTGACAGTCAGCCATGAGGAGATCAAGGCCTGGTACGACAGCCACAAGGATCGCTACCAGCAGGCTGAAGAGCGTCGGGCCAGCCACATCCTGATCGCCAGTGAGAAGTTGGGTGCCGATCAGGCCCGGGCCAAGGCGGAAGACGTGCTGGCCGAAGTACGCAAGAATCCCGCCGTCTTTGCTGACCTGGCCCGCAAGTATTCGAATGATCCGGGTTCGGCGACGCAAGGGGGGGATCTGGGTTTCTTTGGCCAGGGCATGATGGTCAAACCCTTTGAAGAGGCGACATTCGCCCTTAAAGTGGGTGAAATTTCCGGCGTGGTCCCTTCCGATTTCGGTTTTCACATCATCCGTCTGACCGATATTCACCCCGCCAAGGAAAAACCCTTGTCTGCCGTGCGCGACGACATTATCGCCGAGCTGAAAAATTCCGCGGCGTCCCGTAAGTTTGCCGAGGCTGCCGAAAGCTTCAGCAATCTGGTCTATGAGCAGTCAGACAGCTTGAAGCCCGCTGCCGAGCAATTCAAGCTGACTGTCAAGCACAGCGACTGGCTCGGCCGTCGTCCGAATCCGGCCTTGGCACCGCTGGATAACGAGAAATTGCTGGCCGCACTGTTTGCTGATGACGCGGTCAAGAACAAGCGCAATACCGAAGCTGTCGAAGTGGCGCCGAATACCCTGGTGGCGGCCCGTATCGTCGATTACAAGCCGTCTGCCCGCCAGCCCTTGGCTGAGGTCAAGTCGGCGATTGAAACCCTGTTGCAACGTCAGGAAGCGTTAGCGCTGGCGCGTCAAGAGGGCGAAACCCGTCTGGCCGCCTTGCGCCAGGGGGAGGATCGTCTGAGTTGGTCGGTCAGCAAGGCTGTCTCCCGGCTGGACGCTCGGGCCTTGCCTGCACCTGCCATCCAGCCGGTTTTTCGCATGGCCAGCGATAAACTGCCCGCCTACGCGGGGGTTGAAATTCCTGGTGCCGGGTACCTGTTACTCAAGCTCAGCAAGATCGAGCCCGGTGAGGCCATGGAAGCAGCCCGCAAGCAAGGGATTCTCAGTCAGTTGACCAATCTGAAGGCCCAGGAAGATGTGCAGAATTACCTGGCGGCCCTGCGTCAGCGCTATAAGGTGGCCGTTCATGCGGCTGCCCTGGAGCCGCAGCGCTGAGTGACGGTGAGTGTGAGCAGTGAAATGGCAGTGCGGGCCCTGGTGGCCCGCTTTTTTTGCTGCGCCCGGCAAGTGGAAGAGTTAGCTGAGTAGCAAGGGTGTTGCGGGTCACTGCGAATCTGAAGGAAGCCGAAGGCAAAGGGCTGACCTGACGAACAGGAAGCGGATACGAGGCGGCACAGCGGGGAAAGACGGCCGATATCGTCAAAACCCGAAACTTGCATGGGAGGCTGTGACGTCTATCCGGCAGGTATAAGCGTGAAGGTGGGTGTGTCATACACGGGGAGATCCTCACGGGGGCCTTGTGCTACGGACATCGAGAGGTGTTGGGCTGTTTGTGAGGAAGTCAGCCGAGACCAGATTAGACCTCGACCCCGTCAAGCACAAAGGCGGTATCAAGGCCAGAAGACTCATCGCCGCTACTTCTGATCTCTACCGCGCTCAACTCCTCGGCTTGACGTGACCTTCATGCGATTGCCCTGGCGACGGGGGCAACCCCATCCCCTACTCGATGCTATAATGTTGCACTGCACATAAACATTCCCCTGAGGGTCGCAGCATGACGGAACCGGTACGCCTGATCAAGAAATACCCCAATCGCCGTTTGTACGACACCAAAACGAGTGCTTACATCACGCTGGGCGATGTCAAGGACCTGGTCCTTAAATTTGAAGTCTTCAAGGTACTTGATGCCAAATCGGGTGATGACCTGACGCGCAGCATTTTGCTGCAGATCATTCTTGAAGAAGAAACGGGCGGCGTTCCCCTGTTTTCCTGCGACTTGCTGTCGGGTTTCATCCGGTTTTACGGGAGCTCCTCGCAGAACATGCTGGGCAAGTACCTCGAAAACAACATGAAGACCTTTGTTGATTTCCAGCAGAAATTGCAGGAACAGTCGCGCACCATGTATGGCAGCGATACGGCGACCGTACAGGCCGATTTTTGGAATCAGTTCCTGAATTTGCAGCAGCCGGCCATGCAAAACATGATGACCGCCTACATGGATCAATCGAAAAAGATGTTCCAGTCGATGCAGGATCAGTTGCAAACTCAGACCCGCACCATGTTCACCGGCTTCCAGTTCAATCCGGGTGAAGGCGGCGACTTGCCGACCGAGAAGAAGTAAACGCAGTGCTCAGCGCGCCGTGTTGTGCAGTTGGCGCAGCCAGGTCCGCTGGGCTTCCTGACGCCGTTTGTCAGTCAGGCGCTCGATAATCCGCGGGCAGGCTTCGGCAAAGGGCAGCAGGCCGCTCGGCAAAATTTCATCACAGCGCACGAGGTGCAGGCCGATCGGTGATTCGAGTACCCCCGAGATTTCGTTTTCCTGCAGGGCGAAAGCGGCTGGCTCCAGCGCTGGGTAGAGTTGCTGACGCTTGACCACGCCGAGTATGCCGCCCTCCATGGCGGTGGGGCATTGTGAATGGCGCAGGGCGGCTGCGGCAAATTGCTCGCTGCTTTTTACGGTCGACCGTAACTTTTCCAGTAAATCGCGGGCGATGGTCTTGGCGGCCGGATGTTCGAAGGTGACCAGAATGTGACGCAGGCGCCGTGCTTCCGGGCGGTCGAAGGCGGCCGGGTGCAGGCGATAGTAAATTTCTGCATCAACCGTGCTGACCGCTGGGACATCGGCGGCCACTTTTTCCAGAATGGCCTCGACCTTGAGGTCGCGTTCGACAGCGGCAGCAAGTTGCCCTCCATCCAGGCCAATGCCAGCCAGATCCTGGTGATACGCCTGGTCGTCGGCATAGCGGCTGCGAATTTCAGCTAGCCGCGTGTCCCGTGTTGTGGCGGGGACGATGACCTGGGCGGCCAGGGCGCTGCGCAGGATGCTTTGCTCGATGTGCTCCTGGCGGCGTGCCACTTCACCAAGGCGTTGGCGCTCGGTGGCCGCCAGGGCATCCGGCGCCTTGTTGTAAAGTTCCCAGGAAAGTTTCAGTTTGATGTAGCCGAGTCGCATGCTGGCGCCGTGCTGTAAGCGGTGGGTTCAAGGAGACCTTCCGGGATTTGCAGGACGCGTCCGGCCAGGCTGTCGAAATGGATATGGTAGGCAACCCCGCCGGGCGCATCGCGAATGACCTTGATGACCTCGCCGATGGCGCCGACGGCGACCAGAATCTCACCGCCGATGGCCAATTGCTTGCTGGCCTGCACTTTTTCACGAAACTCAAAGCGTGAAGGTGTCCAGGCCTCATCGGCGCCGATCAACTCTTCTTCGCGGCAGCCGACGATTTTTCCCTCGTCGAGGAAGTTGACCGAGTAAATGACCTGATCCTGCAGGAAGGTGCCGACATCGACCACGTAGCCGATGCTGCCGCGCCGGACTAAGGGCGCACCGGGGTCGAGGCCGGGGTAGGTGCCGTCATTGCGGACATTGCGGGTGAGGCGCACGGCCTCCCCATAATCCCAGCGTGCGTTCATCATGGGCGGAACACCTTGTCGAGTGATACGAAGGAAGTGGAGCCGCCGTCGGGTTTGTCGACATGCTGGAAGACGGCAAACACCTTCTCGGTCAAGGCATTGGAAGCGACGAAGTCCTGGTAGGCACGTTCCAGCCACAACCGGTAGATGCCGCGCTTGGCCTCCTCGTCAGGCGGCAACTTCGGCGCCTGCTTGGCCAGGTAGTCATGAAAGCGCTGCAGGATGTGCAGGCGGTTAACATGAACCACGGCCGGGTCGTAAGGCACGGCGAAGTAGTCCAGGAAATCTTCGGCAGAAACCAGATCGTCCATGGCTTCGTCGAGGGTCAGGGTATCGTCCATGAGGCCTCCTCAGGCTGCGGCTAGGGTGAGTACGGGATCGGAGTTTGCGGTCGACGCTTCATTTCCCTGAAATTCGTCGACCACTTCAAGCAATTTGCCGGCGCCTAGCTGGTCGCGGCTGTCCAGCGTCGCCAGTTTGATCAGCCGGTCACGCGAGGCAGCGATATCTCCTAGGCGGAGCAGCACGACGCTGGCTGCCTTGAGCGCCAGCAGGTAGAAACGCAGCAGGCCAAAGGAGCTGGCAGCCGCACTGCCGAGCTGGCATTCATCGATCTGCCGCCAGTCCGCCGGCAAGCCAAGATGCCGGCCAGACAGCTGCATGGCGCGTTCGGCTACCTGCAGGGCATCTTCCAGGCGGTGCTGATAAAAGTAATAGCGATAGAGGCCGACCAGCACGGTCAGATTTTCCGGGGCCAGCAGGTGGGCGCGCAGCAGGGCCATTTCAGCGTCCGTGCTGCCATATTCGCGGGCCGCTTGGGCGATCAGGCTTTCGGCAGCGGCAGGCAGGGGCTCTTCGAAATAGAGCTTGCAGTCGGAGAAGTCGAGCAGGTCCATGTCAGTGCATTGCCTCGTGTTCGCAGCACAGGTCACCGGCCGTGCAGGTACGGCATTCGCCGCTGTGATCGAGTGGGGGTGGTTCGTGACGTAGTTCGGCCAGTTCCTTTTCCAGGGTTTCGATGCGTTCGATCAGGCAGGCGATCGATTTGGCCACCGGGTCAGGCAGCAGATTGTGGTCGAGGGGGATGCCCTTGCCGGTGTGTGGCATGCTGAGCCGGGTCGCGACGATGCGCCCCGGAATGCCCACCACCGTGCTGTCGGCCGGGACGTCCTTGACAACGACCGAGTTGGCTCCGACGCGTACCCGTTCGCCGACATGGATTGGGCCGAGAATCTTGGCCCCGGCACCAACCACCACCCCGTCGGCCAAGGTCGGGTGGCGCTTGCCTTTATGCCACGAGGTACCCCCCAGGGTGACACCGTGGTAGAGCGTCACATCGTCGCCAATTTCAGCCGTTTCCCCGATGACCACACAGGCCCCGTGGTCGATGAAAAAGCGGTGACCGATGGTGGCCCCGGGATGAATGTCGACGTTGCTGAGGGTGCGGCTCAGAAAGGCCAAAACCCGGGCTGCGTAGCGCCAGCCCGCACGCCACAGTCGATTGGCAACGCGATGGGCGAGCAAGGCATGGACACCGGGATAGGTGGTGAGGACTTCGAGCATGGTGCGAGCAGCCGGGTCGCGTTCGAAAACGCAGGCCAGATCTTCGCGCAGCGTAGCCCAAAGACCGGGTGCGGCGGGCGGCGTGGTGGTCATGGTCAGGGTGTCAGACATGGAGAGGCTCACGGAGGGCGTTCAGGATGCCAAACAGATCGGCGTTATCCGGGGTCTGTTTGCGGCTGGCGACAAAGGCCCGGACCAGCGGCAGGATGGCTTGGGCTTCACTGTCCTCGAGTGCGATCCCCAAATTGCCATACACCACCTGAACGGCACGTGAGCCGGAGTGTTTTCCGAGAACAATGCGGTGCGCCTGACCGACCTCGCGCGGGTCGAAGCCTTGATAGTTGTCGGGGTGCTTGAGCAAACCATCGACATGGATGCCGGCTTCGTGCGTGAAGGCGCCCGCACCGACGATGCTTTTCTGCCACGGAATGCTGCGGCCGGAGGCTTGCGCTACCTGGGCTGAGAGGGCGGGAAAGGCACTGAGATCGACTTCGGTGCTGATGCCGTAGAGTTTTTTCAGGCCGAGGACGACCTCCTCGAGCGGCGCATTGCCTGCCCGTTCGCCCAGGCCGTTGACGGTGGTGTTGACGTGGGTTGCCCCCGCTTTACAGGCTGCCAGGGTGTTGGCCGTGGCCAGGCCCAGATCGTCATGGGCATGCATCTCGATTTCCAGGCCGCTGTGGCGGCGCAAGGTGGTGATGCGGTCGAAGGTGGTGAAGGGTTCGAGGATGCCCAGGGTGTCGGCAAAACGCAGGCGACGGGCGCCGGCGCGTTCGGCCGTTTCGGCCAGCGCACAGAGAAAGTCGAGATCGGCGCGCGAGGCGTCTTCGCAACCAACGCAGACGTCCAGGCCCAGGGCCAGGCCCGCACCGATGTATTTGGGCAGTTCGTGCAGCAGCCAGGCGCGGTCGCGTTGCAACTTGTAGGCGAGGTGTTGGTCGGATGACGGGATGGAAATATCGATCAGGTCGGCGCCGAGATCAGCACAAGCCGCGATATCGTCCGGGTGCATCCGGCTCCAGACCATCAGCCGGGCTGGCAGTCCCAACTGGGCCACGGCGCGGATTGAGGCCCGTTCTTCCTCGCCCATGGCGGGAATACCGACTTCCAGTTCGGGAACGCCGATGGCCGATAACTGCCGGGCAATAGCCAGTTTTTCGCCTAGCGAAAAAGCGACCCCGGCCGACTGCTCACCATCGCGTAGCGTGGTGTCGTTAATCGTGACAAAAGGCGTTGGGGTCATGGCGTTCTCCTCGCTACTTTCATAGCAAGGCCGGTGCCAGATATTAAGTTACTGAAATTTAATGATTGTTTTGGTGTTGACCGCGAACATGTGGTCTTCTTGTCGACAAGTCGACAAAAAACCGACCCCGCAGGGTCGGTGTGTGGGGGCGAGGGGACTCAGGAGCGGGGCGGTGCCTTGCCCGGCTTGCTGGCTGGTCGTTCGGCCAGGGTCTGGCGTTGTTCCGGGGTCAGGAGATCGAGCACCCGCCGTTCGGATTGCAGACGGGACATTTCCATGTCGGCCCGCTGGCGGGAAATCTGGTCGATCAAGGTCCGCGCTTGCGCTTCGTTGAAATCGGGTGCTTGGCGCAAGTCACGCAGGGCCTGCTCGTTTTTCTGCAATTCACGCATCTGCGTCCGCATTTCCGGCATGCGCTGGTGCATGACTTCAAACACCTTGTCCTGCTGGGCTTCGCTCAGGTCGAGCCGGCGTAATTGGTGCATCAGCGGCATGCCATCGCCCATCATGGCCTTGCTGGCGTGGCGACTGCCATGACCCATGCGACCATCACAAGCCTCCCCGCGACCTTCTGGCCCGCCGGGAAAGGCTTGGGCACTCAAAGGCAGGGCCAGGGCGATGCACGAGGCAGCCAGCCAACGCTTCAAGGTCTTGGAATGTACGGTATTCATGATTCTTCTCCTGTAAAGCCGACTGGAAGCAGCGGCGACAGGCTCAGAATACGGATTCCGACGTAAGAAGTCGTTTGCCGATTGTAAGGATTCGTAATCCTCAGTCGCCTGTCCCGAGGGCATCGAGTGCGACGGCCAGGGCGTTGACCGTGCGCGCCGGATCATGCAATTTTTCCAGGCCGAACAAACCGATGCGGAAGGTGCGGAAGTCATCGCGCTCATCGCATTGCAGCGGTACACCGGCTGCTGTCTGGTAGCCCTGGGCGACAAATTTCCGTCCCGACTGGATGTCCGGGTCGCTGGTGTAGCTGACCACGACGCCCGGTGCCTGGAAGCCTTCTGCGGCCACGCTGGGAAAACCCCGGGCAACGAGCAGCTCGCGGACCTGGCGGCCAAGGGCCTTTTGTTCTTCGCAGACCCGGTCGAAACCATAGGCTTCGGTTTCAAGCATGATGTCGCGCAAGCTGGCCAGGGCATCGGTCGGCATGGTGGCGTGGTAGGCATGGCCGCCGTTTTCGAAGGCCTCCATGATGTGCAGCCATTTTTTCAGGTCGCAGGCAAAGCTGGTGCTGCTGGTTGCATCAATCCGCGCCCGAGCTCGTTCGCCCAGGGCGATCAGGGCACAGCAGGGTGAAGCGCTCCAGCCTTTTTGCGGGGCGCTGATCAGGACATCGACGGCTTGTGCCGCCATATTGACCCAGACGGTGCCGGAGGCAACGCAATCGAGTACGAACAAGCCGTCGACCGCGCGCACGGCCTCGCCCACGGCCCGCAGATAATCGTCAGGCAGGATCATGCCGGAAGCGGTTTCAACGTGCGGGGCAAAGACCACGTCCGGTCGATGGGTGCGAATGGCCGCCAGCACATCAGCCAGCGGCGGTGGTGCGAAGGGGGCCTGCGCGCCGTCGGCAGTTTGCCGGGCCTTGAGGACGATACTTTCCTGCGGGATATGCCCCATATCGAAAATCTGCGTCCAGCGAAAACTGAACCAGCCATTGCGGATCACCAGCACCTTGCGGTGGGTGGCGAACTGGCGGGCGACGGCCTCCATACCGAAGGTGCCGCTGCCGGGAACGACGATGGCGGCCTTGGCGTTATAGACTTTTTTCAGAATGCGTGAAATGTCGCGCATCACGCCCTGAAAGCGTTGTGACATATGGTTCAGCGCGCGGTCGGTATAGACCACGGAATATTCGAGTAGGCCGTCAGGATCAGGTTGGGGCAGCAGGGCGGGCACGTCATCTCTCCAGTCGTTTTGGTGCAGGGCGCAGCATACCGCCAAGAACGCCTGCTGCGCCACCGCCGCCCTGTGTGGCGTTAATCGAAACCGAGGCGAGCCATCTTGCGGCGCAGGAAGGCAATTTGAGTTTGCAGGGACAGCTGTTTGGGGCAGACATCGTGGCAGCCAAGTAGCGACATGCAGCCGAAGACGCCGCTGTCGTCGCCAATCAACTCGTAGAAATCCTCGTCGCTGCGCTGATCGCGGGGATCGAGCCGGAAGCGGGCGATCTTGTTGAGACCGACCGCACCGACAAAGTCGGGCCGCATCTGGGCGGTGCCACAGGCGGCAATGCAGCAGCCACACTCAATGCAGCGGTCCAGTTCGTAAATGGCTTCGGCCAGTTCTGGCGCCATCGGGGCTTCGATTTCGTCGATCGATACCCGGTCGACCGCGTGAATCCAGGTTTGCAGGCGCTCGGCGGTGCCGCGCATCCATTGCCCGGTGTTGACCGACAGGTCGCCGATCAATTCAAAGAAAGGGAGCGGGGCGAGGGTGATGTGGCTGTTCAGGTCGCGGGTCAGGGTGCGGCAGGCGAGGGCAGGGCGGCCATCGACCAGCATGGCGCAGCTGCCGCAAATGCCGGCCCGGCAGACAAAGTCAAACTGTAGCGAGGGGTCCTGGTGGGCCCGGATTTCGTTCAGTGCGATGAACAGCGTCATACCCTCCGCCTCGTCGATGGTGAAGGCTTGCAGCGTGGGCGCTCGCTCGGGCTCGGCCGGGTTGTAACGCAGGATGTCGAGGGTCAGGCGGCGGGGGGGCGGGCTGCTGGCGGGCCGACGGAAGATCGAGATCATGGGGCTTCTCCAAGGCGGGCATTATCACCGCGCAGATGGGCCGGCAGGTGGTGGCGAAAGGCCAGTAGCGCGGCTTGTCGGGTGTTGCGGTCGGCGCTCGCCAATTGCTGGCGCAAGGCGTCCACCTCGGCCTGCCGGCGGCTGGTGTCAGGATGGTCGATGGCATCGCGCGCCCCGTAGCCGCGCCAGCCCGGGGGAAGTTCCATGCGCAGCACATCAAGCGCCTCATAGCGCAGGGTGGGGCGGGTTTGCTCGGCATCAGGCCAATAGGCCAGGGTACGCTTGAGCCAGTCGGCGTCATTGCGTTGCGGATGGTCGCTGCGAAAATGGGCGCCCCGGCTTTCGGTACGCTGCAAGGCGCCATCGGCGACACACAACGCCAGCTTCAGCATCTTGCGCACGCGCCAGGCCAGGAGCAGTTCCGGATTGGCACCAGGGCGAGAACAGCGCAGGCCAATCTGTCGGCTGCGCAAAATCAGCGATTTCAGGGTGTCGACCGCGGATTGCAGGGCATCGCCGTGGCGAACAATGCCGACCTGCTGGCTCATCGTCTGCTGCATGTCGCGCAGCAGTTGGCTGGCATTTTCCGGTCCGCTGCAGCGGGCGATGGCGCTGAATTCCTCGGCCGCCTGGCGTCCGCAATCTCGGATCAGGGCGGTCGAAACGGTGAGTTCACCGGCAGGCGAGGCGCAGAAATCGGCGATCGCTTCGCCGACAATCATGCCTGACACCACGGTTTCAGCGACCGAGTTGCCGCCCAGTCGATTGAAACCATGCAGATCCCAGCAGGCTGCCTCGCCGCAGGAAAACAGACCCTGCAGGCCGTAGACCGCGCCATCGGGCGTGGTCCGGATACCACCCATTGAATAATGCTGGGCCGGGCGGACTGGAATCCACTGGCGGGACGGGTCGATGCCGAGGAAATGCTGGCAGATTTCCTTGACCTCACGCAGCTTGCCGTTGATGTGCTGTTCGCCCAGCAGGGTGATGTCCAGCCAGAGGTGTTCGCCGAAGCGATTGCGCACGCCCTTGCCGGACTGGATGTGCGCCTCCATACGTCGGGAAACGACATCGCGCGAGGCCAGTTCCTTTTTCTCCGGTTCGTAATCCGGCATGAAACGATGGCCGTCAACATCGCGCAACAGCCCGCCATCACCCCGGCAGCCTTCGGTGACCAGAATGCCGGCCGGGAAGATGGCCGTCGGGTGGAATTGCACTGCTTCCATGTTGGCCAGGGGGACGATACCGGTTTCCAGGGCAATGGCGGCGCCGATGCCTTCGTTGATGACGGCGTTCGTGGTCGACTGGTAAATCCGGCCAAAACCGCCGGTGGCGATGCAGGTGGCACGTGCCACGTAGGCGACCAGTTCGCCGGTCATCAGGTTGCGGACGATGGCACCGTGGCAGCGGCTGCCGTCATGGATCAGGGAGACCGCTTCCATCCGTTCATGGACCGGAATCCCGGCGGCGATACTCTGGTCGCTGACGGCGTAGAGCATGGCGTGGCCGGTGCCGTCGGAAACGTAGCAGGTGCGCCATTTCTTGGTGCCGCCGAAATCGCGGGCAGTAATCAGGCCGTGGGCCGTTGTTGATTCGCTGATCGTTACCGGCTGACCGTCGATGATGGCGGTATGGTCACCAGCCTGGACGCGGTTCCAGGGAACGCCCCAGGCCGCCAGTTCGCGCACCGCCTTGGGAGCGGTATGGGCAAACATGCGGGCGACGATCTGGTCGTTACCCCAGTCGCTGCCGCGCACGGTGTCCTCGAAATGGACATCCTCGTTATCGCCGCTGCCGCGTGTGCTGTTGGCCAGGCTGGCTTGCATGCCGCCCTGGGCTGCAGCCGAATGCGAGCGCTTGGGCGGTACCAGGCTGAGAATGATGACTTCCTGGCCGCGTTTGCGTGCGGCGAGGCCGGCACGCAAGCCGGCCAGTCCGCCGCCGATGATCAGGACATCGCTGTGAATAATTTGCATGGCAGGGCGTCCGACTCAGTGGTGATGCGAAGCGCTGGTCGACGGCGGCTGATAACGCTCGCCTGCTCGTGGGGCATGTTCGCGCCCCAGGTCGATATAGGCGAGCAGGGTCACCAGGCCGAGTGTGATGAAAAAAGCGCTGAAGGCATGACGCGCCAGATGCAGGCGAGCCCGTGTCTTGCCACCGAACAGCCCCCATTTGACGGCCAGTCGATACAGGCCAATGCCACCATGCAACTCGACCGAGAAGAGCAGCAGCAGATAAAGCGGCCACAGGCCGCCGCTCCAGACACGATCAGCGGAGGCGTAGGGACCGATTAATTCGGGCTGCGACAGCATGTCGTAAAGGTGGATGCTGGCCAGGAAAAACAGCAGGAAGCCGGTCCAGACCTGTAGCCACCACAATGACGTGTCGCCATGTTGAAGACGGTTTTTGTGGGCGATGAAGGCACGGTACTGACGAAAGCCGGCCGGGAATTTACGCATGGCCAGCCAAGCATGCAGCATCAACAGTGCCATGATGCTGGCAGCCACCAGCGACACCAGGACGGGATAGGGGCGACCCAGCAGCCAGGCCCCCTCGAAAAAGCGGGCCACGGTGTAAAAGGCCTGTGGGCTGATCAGGATCGTCGACACAAAGGCCATGTGGGCGATCAGGAACAAGGCCAGCAGCAGGCCGGACAGGCTTTGCAGCAGGTCAAGGCGGGCCGGCCAGCGGCTGGGGCGCACTGAGCTGGGTGGGTGAGCGGTGGGCAGGGCGGCCGCGTCGGGGGGGAGGCTGGGACGCAGCGGCTGAGGGGCGGTATAGTCGATCGAATGGCTCATGTGTACGGCTCCGAATGGGGCGATCGTCTCCTTTTTTGCGGTCAATTTATCACGGCACCGGCTTGGGGTGTGTAATAAATGCTGCATTGCAGCATTCGTAATCCCTTATGAATTGCGGTCGGTGTTTGCAAAATGTTGCGCTGCGATGACGGCCTGCTGGGACAGGCAGGCGTTGCGGGTGCCCTTCTGCTAAGATTCGCCCGGTTTTTTCAGGCGCCTCTCCTTGTCTACTCTCCCGGAAATCTTTGCCCCCGACGGTCCGCTGGCGCGCGCCATTGCCGGTTATCGCGTACGTGGCCAGCAGTTGGAAATGGCCGAGCGCATCGCCGAGGCCATCCGCAACAACGCCGTCTTCATCGCCGAAGCCGGGACGGGAACGGGGAAAACCTTCGCCTATCTGGTGCCGGCACTGAAGTCGAACGGCAAGGTGATCGTGTCGACCGGGACCAAGACACTGCAGGACCAATTGTTCAACAAGGACCTGCCCATGGTCCGCGAGGTCCTCAAGGCGCCGGTCAGGATCGCTCTGCTGAAGGGGCGTGCCAACTATGTCTGTCCCTATCATCTCGAGCGTTCGCTGGCTGACGGCCGCTTTCTGACCCGCGAGGATGCCGCCGATGCCCGGCGCATCGCGGTTTTTGCCAAGACCACGCAGAGCGGCGACAAGGCCGAGTGCATCGAGGTCAACGAGAACTCGCCGGTGTGGCAGCACGCCACGTCAACGCGCGACAACTGTCTTGGCCAGGAGTGTCCGGACTACAAGGACTGCTTTGTCATGCAGGCGCGCAAGGAGGCGATGGCCGCCGACCTGGTGGTGGTCAATCACCACCTGTTCTTCGCCGACGTGATGCTGCGCGATGAAGGCATGGCCGAACTGCTGCCGGCTTGCAATACGGTGATCTTTGACGAAGCGCACCAGTTGCCGGAAGTGGCGACGCTTTTCTTCGGCGATAGCGTGTCGACCGCGCAAGTACTCGATCTGGCCCGTGATGCCCGGGCCGAAGGCTTGACCCATGCCCGTGATTGTCTCGACTTGCCGGTGTTCGCCAAGGCGCTCGAAAAGGCGGCCAAGGACCTGCGGCTGGCCGTCGGCATCGACAGCGGCCGCTTCTCTGCCGGTCAACTGCTGGAAAAAGCGGATTTCCAGCCGGCCCTGCAGGGACTGCTGGCGGAAACGGAAAAGTTTGCCGCGCTGCTCGAAACGCAGGCCGAACGGGCCGATGGACTGGAAAAATGCTGGCAACGTGCCGGCGAACTCGTGCAAAGGCTGAGCGCCTGGCTCAATCCGTCTGACGCCGGTTATGTGTATTGGGCCGAGGCCTTTTCGCAGTCGCTGCAGCTCAATGCCACGCCGCTCGACGTCGCCAATATCTTCCGCAAGCAAATGGGCGGTCACCCGCGGGCCTGGATCTTTACCTCGGCGACGCTGGCCGTGCAGGGCAAGTTTCACCACTATTGTGCCGAACTCGGCCTCGGCGACCCGGAATCCGGCTGCTGGCAAAGCCCCTTCGATTACGGCGAGCAGGCCGTGCTGTACGTGCCGCTGGGGATGCCTGATCCGAATGCCTTCCATTACACCGAGTCGGTGGTCGATGCGGCCTGGCCCGCGGTCCGGGCTGCCCGGGGGGGGGCCTTCTTCTTGTGCACCAGCCTGCGTGCCATGCGGCGCACGCACGAACTGCTCAAGGCCAAACTGGAAAATGAGGGCCTGGACATGCCGCTGCTGGTGCAGGGCGAGGGCAGCAAGAACGACTTGCTGCAGCGATTCCGCTACCACGGCAATGCCATCCTGGTGGGTAGCCAGAGTTTCTGGGAGGGTGTCGATGTCCGTGGCGAGGCGCTGTCGCTGGTGGTGATCGACAAGATTCCCTTCGCGCCGCCCGACGACCCGGTGCTGTCGGCGCGCATCGAGGAAATGAAGAAACTGGGCCGCAACGCCTTCATGGAATACCAGTTGCCGCGCGCCGTCATCAACGTCAAGCAGGGGGCAGGGCGTCTGATCCGGGACGAGTCGGACAAGGGCGTGCTGATGATCTGCGATCCCCGACTTATATCAAAGCCCTATGGCCGCCGTGTGTGGCAAAGTCTGCCACCGATGAAACGCACCCGAGAATTGCAGGTTGTCCTCG
>JAQTXC010000076.1:0-4950 GCA_028689015.1 Dechloromonas sp.
CCGGCGACAACGCATCATTGTCATCACCGCGTCACATAATTCGACTATTATCGAATTATGGAAAACTTAACTGCTGCCGAATTATTTGCTGCGCTGGGCCATGAATCGCGCCTGTCGATCTTTCGTCTACTGGTCGAAGCTGGACCCAGCGGCCTGGTGGCCAGTGCCATTGGCGAACCACTGGAAATGGCCCCGGCAACGCTGTCTTTTCATCTAGCGCACCTGACACGCGTCGGCCTGATCAGTGGCCAGCGTGAAAGCCGCTTCATCCGCTATTCGACCAACTACAGCGCCATGGATGACTTGATCGCCTTCCTGACCCGCAACTGCTGCCAGGGCACCACCTGCCTACCCCAGACCGAATGCTGCGACAGCATCGCCAAACGCCGGCCAGCGCTTGACTAATTTCTACCCCCCTGCGAGACCCTCATGAACGAACGCCCGCTCAATGTGCTTTTTCTCTGCACTGGCAATTCAGCCCGCAGCATCCTGGCCGAAGCCATCCTCAATCATCTCGGCCAGGGCCGCTTTCAGGCCTTCAGCGCCGGGAGCCAGCCCACCGGCCAGGTCAATCCCTACGTACTGGACTTGCTGAACCAGCAAGGCCTGCCAACCGAATCGCTACACAGCAAGCATTGGGACGTCTTTGCCCGGCCCGAGGCCCCGCTGCTCGATTTCGTATTCACTGTCTGCGACAACGCCGCCGGCGAGGTGTGCCCTGTCTGGCCCGGCCAGCCGATGACCGCACACTGGGGACTTGCCGATCCGGCGGCGGTCGACGGCGACGATGCAGCCAAACGACATGCCATCTCCATGGCCTTCCGCCTGCTCCATCGCCGCCTGTCCCTGTTTGTCAGCCTGCCGCTGAGCAAACTGGATGCGATGTCGCTGCAAACACGTCTGAATCAGATCGGACAACACCCCTCGCCAGATCAATAATCCTCTTAGAAACACGCTGCCATGAACTCAAAAAAAACCGTCCTGGTGTTATGCACTGGTAACTCCTGCCGTTCGCAGATGGCCGAGGCCATTCTCAATCACGAACTGGCCGATCAGGTACGGGCGATTTCTGCCGGTACCCGCCCCCAGCCCAAGGTAGCCGATGGCGCGATCGAGGCACTCAAGCTGGCTGGCCTGCCCACTGAAAATCTTTATCCCAAGGACGTCGACGCCGTGATGGATGAAGCCATCGATCTCGTCGTCACCGTCTGCGACAACGCCAAGGAAAGCTGCCCGATCTTCCCGCGCCCGGTGCCACGCATCCACACGCCCTTCCACGATCCGCACGGTGAGCCGTTGGCCAGTTTTGTCGCGGTTCGCGATCAGATTCGCGGTGAATTGGTCGCAGCCGTCCGTGCTGCGCTCAAGCTGTAAGGAACAACCATGTCCGCGCAATGTGAAATCACTGCCAAGGCAGCGGCCGGCGCGCCGATGAGCCTGTTCGAGCGTTACCTGACACTGTGGGTTTTTCTGTGCATCATCGCCGGCATCGTCGCCGGTCAGTTTGCCCCCGGCCTATTCCAGGCCATCGGTCGCCTGGAGGTGGCGCAAGTCAACCTGCCGGTCGGCCTGCTGATCTGGGTCATGATCATCCCGATGCTGGTCAAGGTCGACTTCGGCGCCCTGCATGAGGTCAAGCAGCATGTACGTGGCATTGGCGTCACGCTTTTCGTCAACTGGCTGGTCAAGCCTTTCTCGATGGCTTTTCTCGGCTGGTTGTTCATTCGCCATTTATTCGCACCGTGGCTGCCGGCCGAGCAGATCGACAGCTACATCGCCGGTCTGATTTTGTTGGCTGCGGCACCGTGTACCGCGATGGTCTTCGTCTGGAGCCGGCTGACTCAGGGCGACCCGCTGTTCACACTGTCTCAGGTCGCCCTCAACGACAGCATCATGGTTTTTGCCTTTGCACCGCTGGTCGCCTTCCTGCTTGGCCTGTCGGCCATCACCGTGCCCTGGGACACGCTGCTGACTTCTGTCGTCCTCTACATCGTCATTCCGGTCGGCCTGGCGCAAGTGTGGCGCAAGTCGCTGCTGGCCCGCGGCCAGGCAGTGTTCGATGCCACCATGGAGAAAATTGGTCCGTGGTCGATTTCGGCCTTGCTCGCCACGCTGGTCCTGCTCTTTGCCTTTCAGGGCGAAGCCATCCTGCAACAGCCACTGATCATCGCCTTGCTCGCCGTGCCCATCCTGATCCAGGTATTCTTCAACTCGGCCCTGGCCTACTGGCTGAACCGGGTAGTCGGCGAGAAACACAATATTGCCTGCCCCTCGGCCTTGATTGGCGCGAGCAATTTCTTCGAACTGGCGGTCGCCGCCGCCATCAGCCTGTTCGGCTTTCACTCCGGCGCCGCATTGGCCACAGTGGTCGGCGTACTGATCGAAGTCCCGGTCATGCTGCTGGTGGTCCGTATCGTCAATCAAAGCAAGGGCTGGTATGAAGCCCGTCCATCCTGAGGAGTCCATGATGAAAAAACTCGATATATTTGATCCCGCCATGTGCTGTTCCACCGGTGTTTGTGGCGTTGAGGTCGACCCGGTCCTCGCCCAGTTCGCGGCCGACCTGAAGTGGCTGAGCGATCAAGGCATCGCCGTCCAGCGTCACAATCTCGGCCAGGAACCGCAGGCCTTTGCCGCCAATCCGGCCGTCCTGAAAGAAATGGAAGCCAGCATGGAGCGGCTACCCATCTTGATGGTCGACGGCCAGATCATCAGCACCGGCGCTTATCCCTCTCGCCAGCAGTTGGCGCAAAAACTGGGCGTCGATCCTGCCAGCAGCACGACCGCCACCAGCCCGGCCAAGACCTGCTGCGCCCCCAAATCCGGTTGTTGTTAAGGAGAAAGCCATGACCCTGCCCCAAGCCCGTACCCGTTATCTGTTTTTCACCGGCAAAGGCGGGGTCGGCAAAACCTCGCTATCCTGCGCCACCGGCCTGGCGCTGGCCGATGCCGGGCGACAGGTGCTGATCGTCAGCACCGATCCGGCCTCCAATCTGGACGAAGTGCTCGGCACTCAACTGGGCGACACGCCAACCGCCATTCCCGAAGCCCCAGGCCTCTTCGCCCTCAACATCGATCCCGAAGCGGCGGCCGCCGCTTACCGCGAACGTATGCTGGCCCCCTATCGCGGCATTCTGCCGCAAGCGGCCCTGCAGAGCATGGCTGAGCAGTTTTCCGGCGCCTGTACGGTCGAAATCGCCGCTTTTGACGAATTTTCCAAACTGCTCGGCGATGCGGCGGCGACCGCCGGTTTCGACCATGTCATTTTCGACACCGCGCCGACCGGGCACACCTTGCGCCTGCTGACCCTGCCGAGCGCCTGGAACGAATTCATTTCCTCATCGACCGGCGGGGCCTCCTGCCTCGGCCCGCTGGCCGGGCTGGAAAAGCAGAAAGCCCTGTACGCGGCAACCGTCGCCCGCCTGGCCAACCCGGACGAAACCACGGTCGTCCTGGTTAGCCGGCCAGAAACCTCGGCCTTGCGCGAAGCCGAGCGCAGTCGCCGCGAACTGTCAGAACTTGGCGTCAGCAATTTGCAACTGGCGATCAATGGTCTGTTCATCGCCAACCAACCGGGCGACCGTATTGCCAACGCCATGGCGGAACGGGCCAGAAGCGCCCTGGCCAGCCTGCCCGATGGCCTGGCCACACTGCCAAGCAGCCGCATCGGCTTTTTACCGCTCGGCACGGTGGGCCTGGCCGCCTTGCGCCTGATGGCCAATCCCGACACCCCCTTGCCGCCGCCGCCCGTTGCGGCGACAACCCTGCTGCCCGCCAGCCTGCATAGCCTGGTCGACGATTTACTCGCAGTCGGCCACGGCGTGGTCATGACCATGGGCAAGGGCGGCGTCGGCAAAACCAGCGTAGCCGCGGCCATCGCCCTGGCCCTGGCTGAAGCGGGTGGCAAAGTCGTGCTGTCGACCACCGACCCGGCTGCTCACGTCGCCGCCGCCATTGACGGCGTCATCCCGGGTTTGACCGTGACCCGTATCGATCCAGCAGACGAAGTAGCGCAATACACCCAGGATGTGCTGGGTAAAGCGGCCGGACACCTTGACGCAGCCGGCCAAGCCTTGCTCGCCGAGGACCTGCGTTCGCCCTGCACCGAGGAAATCGCCGTCTTCCGCGCCTTTGCCCGCACGGTCGACGCCGGCCAGGACGGTTTTGTCGTGCTGGATACGGCCCCCACCGGCCACACCATCTTGCTGCTCGATGCCGCCGAGGCCTATCACCGCGAAGTGATGCGCACCCAAGGCGATATGCCGGCCGCCGTGCGCCAATTGCTGCCACGCCTGCGCGACCCAGCCTACACCCGGGTACTGATCGTCACCTTGCCAGAAGCCACGCCGGTCCATGAAGCCGAGCGCCTGCAAGGTGATCTGGCCCGTGCTGGCATCACGCCTTACGCCTGGGTGATCAATCAATCGCTGCTGGCCAGCGGGACCAGTGACGCCCTGCTCCAGCAGCGCGGTGCTTACGAAATCCCTTACATCCGGCGCGTCGCCGATGAACTGGCCCCGCGCTGCGCCTTGATTCCCTGGCTGGCGATTGCGCCGGTGGGCCAGACCGGGCTGCAACAACTGTTGCGCTAAGCCTGTCGGCTTTCCGACAAGCAGCCCGACAGCCGCGTCAAAGCAACACGGTAGACTATTGATTTAACGGGGAAATAAATACTGGCACAGCGATTGCTCAAATGGTTCCGAACAGATTTCATGGAGCCGACATCGTGGAACTACCCGTCATCAGCAATAGTGCACCGGCCGCCGAAGGCGGTGGTTGTTCATCCAGCGGTTGCGGCACGGCACCGGATGCCCTGGGCCACCTCCCGGATCACATCCGGGCCAAGGTCCAGGACCATCCCTGCTATTCGGAAGAAGCGCACCACTACTTCGCCCGCATGCACGTTGCCGTCGCCCCGGCCTGCAACATCCAGTGCAATTACTGCAACCG
>JAQTXC010000076.1:5050-6180 GCA_028689015.1 Dechloromonas sp.
GTCATGCCGCTGATTGCCGAGCCGGAACACGGCACCTACTACGGCATCATGGAACAGCCGGAACCGACCCCGGAAATGCTGCAGGACCTGCAGGATGCCTGCGCCGGCGACATGGCGATGATGCGCCACTGCCGCCAGTGCCGTGCCGACGCGGTCGGCCTGCTCGGCGAGGATAGAGGCGACGAGTTCACGCTCGACAAGATCGACGTCATGGATGTCGATTACGAAGCTGCCATGGTCCGCCGCAAGGTGGTGCATGACGAGATTCTCGAGAAGCTCGACGCCAAGCGCGGCATCGTCAAGCCGAAGCACGAGGGCATTCCGGAAGGCTCGCGCCCGGTGCTGATGGCGGTGGCCGGCAAGAACGGCGTCGTCGCCGAGCACTTCGGCCACGCCAAGGAATTCCTGATCTACGAAGCCTCACCGGAAGGCATCCGTTTTATCAGCCACCGCAAGACCGAGCTGTACTGCGGCGGCATGGATGCCTGCGGCGACGGTGACATGGTTGACGAAGGCGCAACGGAATCCCTCCTCGACCGCAACATCCGTGTGCTCGAAGGCTGCGAAGTCGTGCTCTGTTCCAAGATCGGCTACGAACCCTGGGCCAAGCTGGAAGCCGCCGGCATCGCGCCGAATGGCGAACACGCGATGGAACCGATCGAGGAGGCCGTGATGGCGGTGTACAAGGAAATTGCGGCAAGCGGCAAGTTGCTTCCCGCGGTCGACAGCAAAAAGGTGGCATAAATGGCCTTGCAAATCACTCAATCCTGCGTCAATTGCTGGGCTTGCGTCGATGTCTGCCCGAATGATGCGATCTACGAAGACAAGCCGCACTTCCTGATCGATGACGGCAAATGCACCGAGTGCCTGGGCGATCACAGCGTGCCGCAATGCGCTGCGATCTGCCCGATCGAAATGGCCATCGTCGATGAACTGGGCGAGTTCCTGAACCCGCCCGGTTCTTTGACCGGCATTCCGATTGAGAAGTTGAAGGAGTTTGGACTGTGGCGGGAGGCGGCGTGAAGCTGCTTTCTTCGCCTGATGCGGGGGGCCCGTTTCCTCTAGCTTGGGGTTCCGCCTTGCTGGCGTCTCACTTTCTTTTGCTTCGCCAAAAGAAAGTAAGCAAAGAA
>JAQTXC010000039.1 GCA_028689015.1 Dechloromonas sp.
GACCACCGACAGTTTGTGGGTGCGGTCGATCATCTTTTTGCGCTCAGCAGGCCCGCCTTGTTGAGCGCCTTTTCTAAAAAATCGTTCTCCAGCGTCAGCTGCCCGATCTTGGCCTGCATGGTCTGGACTGACTGCACCCTATCCCGATCCGGCTCAGTGGCGTTGGCTCATGAGGGCCTTGAGGCCATTGACGTCAAGAATACGGATGTGTTTTTGCTGGACGGCAATGTAACCCTCTTCCTGGAACTTGGAGAAGGCGCGAGAGACGGTTTCCAGTTTGAGGCCCAGATAGCTGCCGATTTCCTCACGCGTCATGCGCAGGTAAAACTCGGCGTGCGAAAAACCACGGGCAGTGAAACGTTGCGACAGGTTGAGCAGGAACGCCGCCAGGCGCTCTTCAGCCCGCATGGTGCCGAGCAGCATCATCACGCCGTGATCACGGACGATCTCGCGGCTCATTACCTTGTGAAAATGGTGCTGCAGGGCATGGATTTCGCGCGACAGGCTTTCAAGGCGTGAAAAGGGAATGGCGCAGATTTCGCTGTCTTCTAGGGCGATGGCGTTGCAGGTGTGATGCTCGCTGCTGATGCCATCGAGGCCAAGCAACTCGCCGGCCATCTGAAAACCCGTGACCTGGTCGCGACCGTCTTCAAGCAACACATCGGTTTTGAAAAAACCGCTGCGAATGGCGTAAATGGCGTCGAATGCTTCGCCTGCCCGGTAAAGGTGATCGCCGCGCCGTATCCGGCGGCGGGTGGAGATCAGATCGTCCAGTCGCTCCAGCTCTTCCAGGCTGAGTCCTAGCGGCAGGCACAACTCGCGCAGGTTGCAGTTTGAACAGGCCGTTTTGATCACGCTCAGGGTCATGTCCTGCTTCAGTGGGTGGTTTTGAGACATCAGCAACCCGCGTTCGCTTGATCCATGTCAACCAATAAGTCCGCCCAGCGAAACATAATCAAGGCTAACTTTGGTGGCATGTTTAATGAATTTCGCAACTGATAACCTCGTCTTTGATCCCCAGATCATTCGCCGTTTCGATGTAAACGGCCCACGCTACACGTCCTATCCGACCGCCGACCGCTTCGTCGAGGCATTCGATGCACAGGCTGCTGAACTCTGGTTAGGCAAGCGCAACATCGGAGGCATTAGCCGACCGCTGTCATTATACTTCCACATCCCCTTCTGTAACACCATCTGCTACTACTGCGCCTGCAACAAGATCATTACCAAGGATCATGGTCGTAGTGCCAAGTATCTGAAGTATCTGGGCAAGGAATTGGCCCTGCAGAGTGCGGCGTTGGAAAGTGGTGGTGCCGAACATGAAGTCATCCAGTTGCACTGGGGCGGCGGTACGCCAACCTTTCTGTCGCACGATGAAATGCGCCAATTGATGGGCGAAACCCGCAAGCATTTCAAATTGCTTGATGGCGGTGAGTATTCCATTGAAGTGGATCCGCGCAAGGTCGACACGTCGACGGTGGCGCTTTTGGGTGAGCTCGGTTTCAACCGGATGAGCGTTGGAGTCCAGGACTTCGACGAGCAGGTGCAGGCGGCGGTTAATCGTATTCAGACCGAGGAAGAAACCGCCAATGTCATCCAGGCAGCGCGGGCCAACGGCTTCAAATCGGTATCGATCGACCTGATTTATGGTTTGCCGCACCAGAGCGTGATGGGATTCAACCGCACGCTGGAGCGGGTACTGGCGATGGATCCGGAGCGTTTGTCGATCTACAACTATGCGCACCTGCCCGGCCTGTTCAAACCGCAGCGGCGTATTGCCGAGTCCGACCTGCCATCGGCCGACACTAAATTGCAGATTCTGGCGCTGGCGATCAAGAAGCTCACTGAAGCGGGCTATGTCTTCATTGGCATGGATCACTTTGCCAAGCCGGATGATGAGTTGGCTGTGGCTCAACGCCAGGGGCGTTTGCATCGCAATTTTCAGGGTTACTCGACCTACGCCGATTGCGACATGCTGTCGTTCGGTATTTCGTCGATCAGCAAGGTCGGCCCGACCTATTACCAGAACGTCAAGACGTTGGATGAGTATTACGACCGACTGGATGCGCCGATGTTGCCGGCCTTCCGCGGGATCGAGCTGAATGCCGATGATATTTTGCGGCGCTCGATCATCCAGGCCCTGATGTGCCATTTCGAGCTCTCAATTGAAAGCATCGAAAGCGCTCACCTGATTGATTTCCATAAGTATTTTGCAGCGGAAATCGAGGATTTGCGGGAGATGGAGCGGGGTGGCTTGCTCAAGATCGATCGTGACTGGATCACCGTCTTGCCGCCGGGGCGCATGTTGGTTCGCGTCATTTCGATGGCTTTCGACCGCTATCTGCGGGCTGACCGCCAGCGCAAGCGTTACTCCAAGGTGATCTGACGGATGACAAGGCAACGGGCTGGCAGGTTAAACTGCTGGTCTGTTTCCTGTCTTTCCTTGTCAGATGCCCGATTCCGGCTTTTTCGCCCTGTTCCTGGTAGGTCTTTTAGGTGGTACGCACTGCGTCGGCATGTGCGGTGGCATTGTCGGTGCGCTGTCGATGGGTGCGCCGGGACGCTGGTCCATGCACCTGGCCTATAACGTCGGGCGGATTGCCTCCTATACGGCTGCTGGCGCGCTGGCGGGTTTGTTGGGAGCGGCCAGTCTGACGCTTGAAGGGCAGTTGCCTGCCCGCCTCATTCTTTATTTTCTGGCCAACCTGATGCTGGTTGCGCTCGGCCTGTATCTGCTTGGAGTAAGTCGGGCCTTGGCGTTCACCGAGCAGGCCGGCCAGGTGCTGTGGCGTCGCCTGCAGCCCTTGACCCGTCGATTTCTTCCCGCCCGGACGATGGCCCAGGCCTTGCCGCTGGGTTTGCTGTGGGGGTGGCTGCCCTGTGGCCTGGTTTATAGCGCCCTGGTATCTGCCCTCAGTGCCGGTTCGGCCACGCGGGGGGCTGGCCTGATGCTGGCCTTTGGCTTGGGTACGCTGCCTAATTTGCTGCTGGCTGGTATCGTGCTGGCGCGTCTTAATGAATTCGTCCGTCAGTCCGTGGTCCGAAAAATGTCGGGTGGTTTGGTGCTCGGCTTTGGGGTTTACGGGCTGCTTCAGCTGTTTTTCGGTGATTGAGCGAGGTCGAGATGGCCGATCTGTCCACGGTCGACGTTGCGGAACAGGCCGAATTGCCGCCGCGCGTCCTTGAGTTTTCCATTACGGGCATGACCTGTGCCGCGTGTTCGACGCGCCTGGAAAAAGTGCTGAATCGCCAACCCGGTATGCAGGCCAGCGTTAACCTGGCCACTGAACGGGCGCGTGTTCGTCTGGCTGAGGGTGACGAGGCGGCGGTGCTTGCGGCGGTGGCCAAGGCGGGGTTTACTGCCGCCGTGGTGGATGGGGGAACGCGCGCCCGTGAAAAAGCCTTCAAAGCGCAGGTCGACCGCGCGGAGCGGCGCCAGTTTGTCTATGCCGCCCTGTTGACCTTGCCGCTGGTCGCTCAGATGCCTTTCATGTGGCTGGGCGAGGGCCATGACAGCGAGTTGCCGCGCTGGTTGCAGTTGTTGCTGGCGACGCCGGTACAGTTCTGGATTGGCGCCCGCTTTTATCGCGGGGCTTGGCAGGCCTTGCGCGGCGGGGGGGCCAACATGGATGTGCTGGTCGCCCTGGGGACCAGCATGGCTTGGGGGCTGTCGGCGGTGGTGACGGTCTTCGGCCTGACGGCACATGTCTATTTTGAGGGGGGGGCGGCGGTCATTACGCTGGTCTTGCTCGGTAAATTGCTGGAGGCGCGGGCCAAGGCGCGGACTTCAGAGGCGATTGAAAGCCTGCTACGCCTGCAGCCGCCGACCGCCAGGGTCGAGCGCGATGGGCAATGGGTCGAGTTACCCGTGGCGGCCTTGATGCCGGGCGATGTCTTTCAGGTGCGTCCGGGTGAGAATGTGCCGGTCGATGGGGAGGTGCTTGATGGTGCATCGCAGCTCAATGAAGCGATGCTGACGGGCGAAAGCATGCCGGTGCGTAAGCAGCCGGGCGATGCCGTTTATGCCGCGACGGCCAATGCTCAAGGCGTGTTGCGTTGCCGGGCGATGGGTGTGGGCGAACAGACCTTGCTGGCCGGGATCATCCGTCTGGTCAGCGAGGCGCAAGGTTCAAAGGCGCCGGTGCAGCGCCTGGCCGACCAGATTGCGGCGATTTTTGTGCCGGTGGTCGGTGCGCTGGCGGTGCTGACTTTTGTGGCGTGGTGGACGCTGGCGGGTGATTTCGTGCCGGCGCTGATCAATGCGGTGACGGTGCTGGTCATTGCTTGTCCTTGTGCCTTGGGCCTGGCGACGCCGACGGCGATCATGGTCGGAACCGGGCAGGGCGCCAAGGCTGGCATTCTGGTCAGGAATGCCGAAGCGCTGGAGCGGGCTGAAAAAATCGGCATCCTGGCTCTCGATAAGACCGGGACCTTGACCCAGGGGGCACCGCAGCTGGTTGATGTCGAGGTACGGCAAGGCAGCCGTGATACGGTGTTGCGGCTGGCAGCCGCGCTTGAGCAGCATTCCGAACATCCGCTGGCGCGGGCGGTGCTGGCCGCGGTGTCCACGGTCGACCTGCCGTCGGTGAATCATTTCATCGCCCATCCCGGGCAGGGTATTGCCGGTGAAGTGGCGGGGCGGGCGCTGCGTCTGGGCTCACCCGACTGGCTGGGTGTGGCCGACGAGGCGGCGGTGCTCGCCTTGCAGAAGCAGGGTAAAACCGTGGTTGTTTTGAGCGAAGGGGCGAGCGTGCTGGCCATCCTGGCCATTGCCGATGCCCTGCGTCCGACGTCGGTTGCGGCCGTGGCACGCTTGCGGGCCCGGGGGCTGCGGGTGGTCATGCTGACGGGCGACAATGCCGCGACGGCTGCCAGCATCGCCGCCCAGGTTGGTATCGATGAATTTCAGGCCCATATTCTGCCGGCTGACAAGGCTGCTGCGGTCAACGCCTTGAAAGACGGAAAAACCCTCGTGGCCATGGTGGGTGATGGGGTGAATGATGCGCCCGCCCTGGCGGCTGCTGATGTCGGTTTTGCTATTGGCGCCGGTTCCGACGCGGCGCTGGAGGCTGCCGACCTGACGCTGCTGCGCAATGATTTGGCCGGTGTCGCCGATGCCATTGATTTGTCGATCGTGACCCTGCGCAAGATTCGCCAGAACTTGTTTTTTGCCTTCATTTATAACGTGATTGGGATTCCTTTGGCGGCTTTTGGCCTGCTCAACCCTGTGCTGGCCGGAGCGGCGATGGCGATGAGCTCAGTGTCGGTGGTTTCCAATTCCTTGCTGCTCAAGCGCTGGCGGCCGCAGCCTGGCGTAGGACGCGAGGTGGGGGCGTGAGCACCATCGTGGTTCCGGCATCTGATCTGTTTAAGGCGGGCATGGCCGCCGCCCAAGTGGGCGTCTTCGTCTTGCACGATGGCCGCTGCTGCTATGTCAATCCATTTCTCGAAACTTTGCTGGGTTATGGTGCAGGTGAATTGCGACGTGATGCGGACGAAGCGGATCTGTTAGCAACCGCCCTGCCTGTGCCGGCTCGCTACGAACTGCTGGCGGCGGAGCCTGGCACCGAGAGTGAAGTCGTGTTGCAAACTCGCAATGGCGACGCCTTGCCGGCCGTTTTGCTGGCTGTGCCGGCCCGTTGCGGTGAGCTTGCCGTGACGGTGGTGACGGTGCTTGATGCCCGCTCTCGTAATTTAGCCGAACAGCGCATCCGCGAATTGATCGATTTCGATACGCTGACCGGGCTTCCCAACCGTCGTCTGCTCAAGGATCGCATGCAACAAGCGCTGGCCGCCGCGGCTCGCGACGAAGGCAGCGCGGTGCTGATGTTCGTTGATCTCGATCATTTCAAGCGGGTCAATGATTCGCTGGGGCATAGCGTGGGCGACGAATTGTTGTGTGCGGTCGCCCAGCGTTATCAGGGCGCCATGCGCCAAGTTGATACGCTAGCCCGGCTGGGGGGAGATGAGTTTATCCTGGTTTTGCCAGGGATGACGGCCATGGCCGGCTTGGAACTGGCGCGCCGCTTGCTGAGCATGGCGGCACAGCCGGTTTTTGTTGCCGGTCATGCGTTGACCGTAACCGCCTCGATCGGTATCAGCGTCTACCCGCAGGATGGCTCGGACATGGAGAGCCTGCTCAAAAATGCCGATACCGCGATGTACCGGGCCAAGGAACTGGGGCGCAATGCCTTTCAGTATTACGCCAGCGAGATGAACAAGGCGACGCTGGAGCGCCTGTTGATGGAAAGTAATTTGCGGCGGGCGCTGCTCGAAAGGCAGTTCACCTTGCATTACCAGCCGCTGGTTGAACTGGCCAGCGGGCGGATTATTGGCGTCGAAGCACTGATCCGTTGGCAGCATCCCGAGCTGGGCATCATCATGCCTGATAGTTTTATTCCGGTGGCTGAGGATACCGGGCTGATCAATCCGATTGGCGACTGGGTGTTGTGCGCGGCCTGCCGACAGGCGCAACGCTGGATCGATGCGGGCTTGGGGCCTTTGCGCATGGCGGTCAATGTCTCGCCAGTGCAATTTCGACAAGCTGGATTCATTCATCTGGTGGCTGGGGTTCTGGCTACTTCGGGTCTGGCGGCGCCTTGGCTGGAGTTGGAATTGACCGAGCGCACGCTGATGCATGATGCCGAAGTGACGCTGGGCAGTTTGTCGGCGCTTAGTCGCATGGGGGTACACTTGTCGCTTGATGACTTTGGGACGGGCTATTCATCGCTGGCTTATTTGAAGCGATTCCCGGTCGATAAATTGAAGATCGATCGCTCTTTTGTCCACGATCTGGCCCATGCGGCCGATGATCTGGCGATTGCGTCGACCATCGTCAGCATGGGTAGCAGTCTGCGGCTGACGGTGCTGGCCGAGGGCATCGAAACACGTGAACAACTGGCCTTGTTGCGGCACATGGCGTGCGAACAGGGGCAGGGCTACTATTTCAGCCGGCCGTTAACGGCCGATAAAATGACAGAAATGCTGAAGCAGCAGCCTTTCTTGACTGGAGAAACGTAATGGAACAAACCGTCATTCAGGTGACAGGCATGAGTTGTCAGGGCTGTGTACGCAATATCACTGACGTCTTGTCGGCGCTGGCCGGCGTGCGGCAGGCCGTGGTTGATCTGGCACAAGCGACGGCGACGGTCGACTACGATAATGGCCAGATTTCCCGGGCAGCCTTGTGTTTGGCGATTGAGGAGGCGGGTTTCGATGCGCAATAACCGCTTGCTTAAGCTTAAGGAGGTGTGCTGATGGAGACCAAAGCTCTGCGTCTGACCCAGTTGTCCCATGGCGGTGGTTGCGGATGCAAGATCGCGCCAGCCGCATTGCAGCAGATTCTGGCCAATGTCGCCCCGGGTATCGTGCCACCCCAGTTGTTGGTCGGCACCGAAACCAGTGATGATGCCGCGGTCTATCAGATCAATCCGACGCAGGCGATTGTCGCAACCACCGATTTTTTTATGCCGATTGTCGATGATCCCTTCGATTTTGGTCGAATTGCCGCGACCAACGCCATTTCCGACATTTACGCCATGGGCGCTACGCCGCTCTTTGCACTGGCCCTGGTGGGCATGCCGGTCAAGGATTTGCCACTGGCGGTGATCGGTCGCATTCTGGCTGGCGGCGAATCGATCTGCCGGGAGGCCGGTATTCCAATTGCCGGTGGGCATACCATCGACTCGGTGGAGCCGATTTATGGACTGGTAGCCATCGGCCTGGTCAACCCGGCCCATTTGAAGCGCAATTCAGCGGCCAAGCCAGGGGATAAATTGATCCTCGGCAAGCAATTGGGGGTTGGGGTCTACAGTGCAGCGCTCAAGAAAGATCAGCTTCATCCGGCTGACTATGCCGGGATGATCGATAGCACGACCCGACTCAATACACCGGGGCCGATGCTGGCCTGCCTGGATGGCGTCCACGCCGTGACGGATGTGACCGGCTTTGGTCTACTCGGCCATTTGCTGGAGGTCTGTCGGGGCAGTGGTCTGCGGGCGACGGTTGATTTTGCCGATGTGCCGCGCCTGACACGGGCCATGGAGTTCATCGAGGCCGGCCATGTGACGGGTGCTTCCGGCCGTAATTGGGAGAGTTATCACGATCAGGTTAGCCTGGCGCTTGGCCTCCCTGCTGCTGCCCGCAGTTTGCTGACGGACCCGCAAACCTCCGGCGGTTTGCTGGTCTCTTGTACGCCGGACACTGTCACCGAAGTCTTGTCTCTGTTCTTGCAGCAGGGTTTCCGGCATGTCTCGGTGATCGGCGAGTTGACCGACGGCGTGCCAGGAATCGCCGTCGTTTAGTCCTTTTCCTGCCCCGGGATTGCTTTTCCCGGGGTAGTCCCGTGCTTGATGAATTTTTGTTAATGAGATAGATTCTCATCTGACGATTTCGTCGGCAAGCCAGCCCCATGCCAGCCAGCCACTTTCACTGACTTGGTATTGGACTGGAAAAATGCACAAATTCATTGCACACGATCAGCCGACGCGGGGGCGTCGGCCTTTTTTATCAGCCAAACAGCGGGGCGCTTTTCGCCCCTGGCGGACGATGCTGGCCATTGGCCTGATGGGGGCAGCACCGCTGGTTGTTGCTGACGAAGAGGCCATGTTGGCCCCGGTGACGGTCAAAGCGGCTGCTGATCAACCGGATGTTTATCGGGCTAGCAAGACGCGTGTCGGCAAGGTGGTGCAGGATCCGCACGACATTCCGCAGGCGATCACGACGGTCACCCGGGCACTGATCGAGGAGCAGGAAGCCAATTCCTTACGTGAGGCCTTGCGCAATGTTTCGGGCCTGACTTTCAACGCCGCGGAGGGGGGACGCTCCGGCGACAACATGAACCTGCGTGGGTTTTATACCTTTGGTGACATGTATCTCGACGGAATTCGCGATACCGCGCAGTACAACCGTGAGGTGTTCAATACCGAGCAGGTTGACGTCTTGCGCGGCGCAGCGGCCATGCTGTTTGGTCGCGGTCAGGCCGGCGGGGTGATCAATCAGGTCAGCAAAACGCCGATGCTGTTGGGCATGAGCAAGCTCGGTGTCGGGATCGGTAGCGAGGGGTTTCAGGAGGTACGAGCAGATCTCAATCAGCGTCTGGGCGAGACGACGGCCTTGCGCCTCAACCTGATGACTCGTGATGAGGGTAGTTCGCGCAGCAACCCGTATACGGGGACCGAGCCGGAAATTCATCGCCAGGGATTTGCACCAAGCATTGCCTTTGGCTTGGGCACCGCGCACGAAGTGACCTTCAGCCATTTATGGACCAAGACGCAGGATCGGGCCGATTACGGTGTGCCTTTCGTCAGTGGCCAGCCCGATCAAGCGATGGCAAAAGCGGGTCATTACTACGGGGGCGACGGTAATTTCGACGATAGTCAGACGAACGTCTCAACCCTGAATTACCTGTTCAAGATCTCGCCGGATACCCAGTGGCGGACCGTCCTGCGGGCAGCCAATTACCAGCGGGCCTACTGGGCGGTGGCCGGGCAGGGCGTGTTGACGGCCAATAGTACGCAGCAGCAGGCTAAGACCCGGCAGTTCGAGACCGACAATCTCGTGCTGCAGAGCGATCTCAACACCGCGTTCACGCTGTTCGGCATGAAAAATGAACTGGTGACTGGCGTTGAATATCTGCATGAAGACTCGATTCGTTGGGCCTTGCGCAACCTGGGCACAGTGACCGAACCGTTATACAAACCAGGTGAGTTCACGACCGCCCCTGCCAATACATATCGGGGGGAGACCTATAGCGCCTATGTTCAGGACACCCTGGAATTTGTACCGGACTGGCGGTTGACCGTGGGCGTGCGCCGCGACCAGATGAAATCGGATTACGTGACGGTGAGTGGCGGTGTGGCGAGTGCCTTTAGCGGTAATTTTGGCGAGAACAGCTATCGCGCTGGTCTTTCATGGCAACCGACGGCCGCCGCGCACTATTACGCGGGCTGGAGCGACTCCTTCAGCCCAACGGCTGACCTCTATCAGTTGTCCGGTAGCCAGTATCCGGCCGAGCGGTCGCAAGTTTATGAGATAGGCGCCAAATGGTTGCTGCTGGACGGTGACCTGGCGCTACGCACGGCGCTATATCACGCCCATAAAGCCTGGGAGAGGAACACCGATCTGGAGTCTACAGCCGCCATCCTGACCAAGAAGCGTGAATCGAATGGCCTTGAAATCGAACTGGCTGGTCGTTTGAGTGAGCGCTGGGAGGTATTCAGCGGCCTGTCGTGGATTGATGCGGCCATTCTCGAGGCCTCGCCGTCGGCACCGGACAATTCCGCGGTGGGTCAAACGCCGCGCAACACCCCCAAGCTGACCAGCAACCTATGGGCCACCTATGACCTGGGCTGGGGCTTTAAGCTGGGGGGCGGCTTCGAATACAAGGGTAAGCGGACAGGATTCGTGCCGACGCGGACGTATAGCGCCCCCAACACCATTCCATCTTACGTGCGCTGGGATGCCATGCTGGCCTACGAGCAACCGAAATATACGGTCCGCTTCAACATCCAGAACCTGTTCGACAAGCTTTACTACGATGCGCTCTACGATAACGGGGGGTTCACCGTCCCGGGGCAGTCACGTCGCTTCATCCTGAGCACCGAATACAAGTTCTAGATCGATTAGGAGAGCGCATGATGAAACGTACTGAGCGACGACAATTTCTCCAGGGGCTGGCCGCGATTGGTGCTTGGTCCCTTCTTGGATCGGCCCGGGCAGCGCCAACGCACGACGCCGCAACGACCCGAATCGCTGCCGCCTGGCGGGGGCCACGTCCTGACGATCCCTACTTCGCCGGAGTTTTCGAGGCTGACTGGTCACAGAAAAAGCTGCGCATCCAGCAGGCCATTCCCTTGCCCACCCGGCCGCATGGCTTGTTGCCAGAAGTGGGTGGCAGTGTGCTGGTGTGCGGGGTACGGCCCGGTCGTTGGCTGCTGCGTATGGCGGCCGATGGTCGGATCGAGCGTCAGATCAATCTGGATGATGAACCTGGGCACTGCCGCCTCAATGGTCATGCCATCGCCAGCCTGTATAGCGATGTCCTCTATACCACTGAAACCGATCAGAAGAGCGGTGCGGGACGAATCGGGGTGCGGGATCGAAGCAGTCTGAAAAAGCTCGACGAATGGCCCAGCCATGGCCGCGAGCCGCATCAGTTGCTGATCGATACCGACGGTCGCGTGCTGGTAGCCAATGGAGGCATTCCGCGAACGGTCAGCGACAAGAAATACGATCTGCACCGGATGGATTCGTCACTGGTTCGGCTTGATGGCCAGAACGGGGCCCTGCAGCAGCAGTGGACGGTGGATGACCCGCGACTGAGCTTGCGCCACCTGGCCTGGAGCGCCGCGCCGGCGGGCGGGCGCTTGCTGGGCGTTGCCCTGCAGGCCGAGCATGAGACGGCCGCCGAGCGTGGTACGGCGCCAATTCTGGCGGTGCTTGCTGGCGATGTCCTACACATTCCAACCCGGGTGGCCGATGGGGCGGGCTACGCCGGCGACATCTGTCCCGCGCTGAACGGTGGTTTTGCCTTGTCAAATAACCAGCTCGGTGTTGCCCAGCTCTGGCACCCCGCAAGGCCTGAGGCACTGACGCCGATTGTCGAATTGCCAGAAACCTATGCGCTGAGTGATTGGGATGGGCCGACAGCAGGTGGCGGCGTGCTGGTGTCGACCGGGCTGGGCTTGGTGCGTTGGCACCCTCAGACCAAGCCGCTGTTCTTGCCGTGGCCGCAAGCCATGGCGGTTGATAACCACTGGCGTGTCCTCAACGAAACGTGAGCAAAAAAGGGAGCCAGTGGCTCCCTTGGGCTATGGCCGCTTGACGCTCAGGCCACTTGACGTCTTACCTTGCCAGGTTTTCCTGTTTCGCCATGTGCTTCGCGCAGGCATTCGTGGGCGCAGGAGGCGCAGCGGCCACAGTCGCGGGTGATCCCGAGGTCGCGGCGCAAGTCCTTCAAGGTACGGGCGCCGCCCTGGGCGGCTTCGCGGATCTGGCGGTCGGTGACGGCCTTGCAAACACAGATGTACATCGGAAGTCTCCGGGTGACGGTGGTGATGCGAACGTTTCTCATTGTATGTTGTTGAGAATCGTTGTCAACAACTCAATTGTTGTTGGCGGTGGGTTTCAATTTGTAGCCTTTCCGACCGTCGACCGTGAGTTTCATCAAGCGAAGCAATCCCTGGGCCAGTGGTCCGCGCTGATGCCATAAAAACAAAAAAGCCGCAGACAGGCTGCGGCTTGGCGGGCGACTGGGCAGGTTTCAGCCTTCGCCAGCTTCCATGTGGGCCTGCAGGTAATTGGGCAGGGTCACGTTCTCGATCAGGCTTTGCTGGGTTTCCAGCCAGTCGATGGCGGCCTCACAATGCTCGAGCAAGTCTTCGAACAGATCACGGCTGACATAGTCTTGTGTGGTTTCGCTGAGGGCGACTGCTTCGAGCAGCAGCGGGCGCTGGATGTCACGCTCGTACTTCAAGTCGCCGGCCAGGCATTCAAGCACATTCTCGCCGATCATCAGCTTGCCAAGATTTTGCAGATTGGGCAGGCCTTCGAGGAAAAGAACCCGCTCGATGATGACGTCGGCCTCCTTCATGACGCGAATTGACTGCTTGTACTGGTAGTCGTTGAGTTTTTCCAGGCCCCAGTTGCGGAACATGCGGGCATGCAGAAAATACTGGTTGATTGCGGTCAACTCGTTTTTCAGCACTTTATTCAGCATGTCGATGATTTTCTTGTCGCCTTTCATGTCTTGCTCCTTAGACCGCTGCGCCCGAGCCCATCTGGCTCTGCTGGTAGTTTTCGAGGCCGACGAGATCGATCAGCTTGAGCTGTTTTTCGAGGAAGTAGGCGTGATCCATTTCGGTGTCTTCGAGCTGGACGCCGAGCATGTCGCGCGAGACGTAATCCTGGGCTTTTTCACAGGCGGCCATGGCTTTCTTCAACTGGCCAACCACCTTGTATTCAACAGCCAGGTCGGATTTGAGCATATCGAGCACGTTCTTGCCGATTTTCAGGCCATCCCGCTTGGCCAGGTCGGGCTTGCCTTCGAGGAAAAGGATGCGCTGGATCAAGGCCCGGGCATGCTGGCGCTCGTGGTCGGATTCGTGAAGGGCCTTGTCAGCGAGATGCTGCAGGCCCATGTCGGCATACATCTCGCCGTGGATCAGGTATTGGTCAACCGCGGTTAGCTCGCCGGCCAGCAGGTCATTGAGGATATCGATGATTTTCTTATCGCCCTTCATGGGGTTCTCCGAAGATGGTTGAAAGTTGGCGGTTGGCTGGCAAACGCGGCTGGCTGGCCTGAGAGTTCATTTTAGGCACGGAGCGGCCGTTTTTTCACGGTCGACCGGGAAAAAAGACCAAAAACAGATTGCTGCCAGGCGCGCCTGACTAGGCGAAGGCGAGCGATAACTGCGGCGAGGGCTCGGCCTCGACGATGGTTTCCATTGTCAGCGCATACGCTGACGGGGCCTGCAGTAGCGCAACGAAATCGGCCTCGGGAAAGTCGGCGTGTTCGCCCAGCCAGAAACTGCTTTGCTCATGATTCAGCATCACAGGCAGGGCGTGTTTGATCGGGCCGACGCTGGCAGCGGTGGCTGCGGTCAGGATGGCGCAGGTGGTTCCGGCTTGCGGGTGGTGGTCGAAAATGCCAGCGAATACCAGCAGTTCGCCATTGGCCGCACTCATCCGCACGCGCTGTTTTTTACGATTTGGCAGCAGGCATTCATGAAAAGCCGTGGCCGGAATGAGGCAGCGATTCCGTTTCAAAATCTTGCTGTAGAACGGTGTGCTCACCAGACCTTCTGAGGGCAGGGTGAGCAGCGGATTGAGTGGCGGACGATTGAGAAAATTACCGACTAGCCCCCATCGGACCGAGTGGCCAATGAAACCAGATTGGCTGCGGGTGATCATCAGTACCTGATCCGTCGGGTGAAACTCCCCGTTGCGCGGCAGCGAACTTTGAGCCAGTTTAAGTTGCGGAAAGCGTCTGTTCAGTGCCCTGGTTTTGGCCTTGAGTTCGTAGCATCCGCACATGCTGTATCGCTCCAAATATGTTTATACAGTAGTTTATACAGTATTTTTGGTGTTTACAAGGTGCAGGTGCTTACCACCGTAGATTTACCAGACAAAGAAAACCAGCAACCAGACGGTCACCATGATGCCGACTGGTAGGGTCATGGCCAGGCCGGCAAGCCATTTTTGGCCATTTTTTCCGGTTGACCGCGCCCTGCAGGAAGCAAGCTTGGGGTGCTGGATCAGCTGGAAAGCCAACCACAGGCTGCCGGCGCTGCCCAGGCTGAGCAGGGTGAGGCGGAAGCCAGGCAGCCAGCCGAGCCAGAAGTGTTCGGCCTTGAGATGGCTGACGGTGAGCATCGACAAGCCGAGGATGACGCTGGCGGCGGCGAGGGGGGTGAGAGCGAGGGTGAAGCGTTGCCAGCTCAGGTGTTCGGTTTTAAGTAGGCGGGCGGCGAGGGCCGGGCCGATCAGTAGCAGGCTGCCGAGCAGGAAGCCGCCGCCAAGCAGGTAACCGAGGATCAGCCCGCCATCCAGCCAGGTGAACAGGTCGCTGGCTTCCGGGTGGTGGGTGAGCAGCCACCACGGCACATCGTTGTCGAGCAGGGCGAAGTGGTCGTGGTCGACCAGCCATTCGGCGGTGGCCAGCTTGATGTGGAGCAGCCAGGGGCTGACCGTCCACTGGAAGGCGGCGGTGGCGACGCCGAGCACGCCATAAACCAGGGTGAGCACTTCGGGCGTGCGGGCCGGGTTGTTGAAGTCGAGGACTTCGGTGAACGGCGAGCGCCAGGACAGGGTGACGGCCTCGCGCTGGCCGGCGCAGCGGCCGCAGGCATGGCATTCGGCGGCGCTGGTCATGCGTCGGACGTCGACCAAGGGAGCGCAGTTGACTGGTTCAAAATCGCCCAGGTAGCGATCCCAGGCGGCGCGGTCGACCTTGTAATGGATGGGTGAAATTTTGGCCAGTACGGCGAAAACGCCCGAGGCCGGGCACAGGTAGCGGCACCAGATGCGCTTTTCCCGGCCGTAAAGGAGGCCGATGCCGAGCGCAGCGACGGTTGATCCGCCGAGCACCAGCAACGCCGCTTGCGGATATTCATAAACGCTGACCAGTTGACCGTAAACGGTGGTGGCGACAAAGGCAAAGAAAGGCCAGCCGGCCCATTTCAGCCAGCCAGGGACCGCTTTGCCGCGGCCGTACTGGCTGACCCATTCGGAAATGAAGCCTTCCGGGCAAAACAGGCCGCACCAGACGCGGCCCATGGTGACGGTGGCGATCATCACCCCCGGCCACCACAGTCCCCAGAAGCAGAATTGCGCAAAGAGGCGCAGGTTGTCCCAGATATGGGCGCTTTCCGGCGGTAATGGCAGGAAGGCCGGAATCACGACAAGGCCGCCGTAAACCAGAACGACCAGCCATTGCAGGGCAATGATGGCGCCGCGGTGACGGCGCAGAAAGAGGCCGATTTTTTCCAGCCGCTTGCGTGGCTGGCGGGGGTGGAACCGCAGGACGTGTTCAGTCACGGGCGATTCTCCGGTGGGCGGCGATGACCAGACCCCAGTAGGTGGTCCAGATGAGCAGCCCGCTCAAGGCTGGGCGGGCCCGGTAGCCGGTCAGGTTGGCGAGTAGGGCGCCGGCTTTCGAGGTGTCGTCAAGGAGTAGCGAAGAATCCCATAGTGGATCGATCAGCGGCGGCAGCCAGCCGGCGCCGAGCAGGCGGTCGACCCCAGCCATCAACAGGGCTGAGGCGAGGATGAGCAGGAGCAGCGAGGACAAGCGCAGAAGTAGCGCAATGTTGAGTCGGGCCAGGCTGCGGGCGGCCAGCCAGGCAGTCAGCGCCGCCCCGGCTAGTCCGGTCAGCGCGCCGACGATCAGCGCCTGGAGGTCGCCGCCCTGGGCCAGGCCGTAGAGGAAGATGACCGTTTCGGCGCCTTCGCGGGCGACGGCCAGCGCCGCCACGACGGCAACGCCGAGCGCACCGGCGCGGTCGGTTGCCGCGGACAGGTCGGCGTGCAGCCGTGATTTGATGCTGCGGCCGTTTTTCTTCATCCACAGCACCATTTGGGTGATCAACCCGGCGGCGATGAAGAGGGTGGCTGTCTGGAAAATTTCCAGGGCATCGCCGCTCAGGCCATCCTGGACGCCGAGCAGCGCCCAGCCAAGGAGCAGGGCGAGGCCGACGCCAGCAGCCAAACCGCCGAACAGGGCGCGCCGACCGCGTCCGCTGTCGTCGTTGGCCTGCAGCCAGGCATAGAGGATGCCGGCGATCAGGAAAGCCTCAAGGCTCTCCCGCCAGACTACGAAAAAGGCATTTCCCATGTGAGTTGTTCGCCATTGCTTGTTAGTGGTGAGCGAGGTGATTGGTGCCCGTAACGCCAGACTCGTAAGCAATCACTCCTTGGCGACGATTTGGCCCTGGCCGGTGGCCGGGTGAAAATCGTCAAAAAATTTGTAGGTACCCGGTTTCATCGGGTGAAAGATCAGGTTGCGAGTGATGCCCGGGGCCATCACCAATTCCTTGCGTAATTCCAGGCTCTCGAATTCTGCGGCCCCTGGTCCTTCGTTTTTCACCGCCAGCCTGAAACGCGTGTGGGCGGGAACTTCGAGTGTTTCGGGATAGAGACGGCCGTCCTTCATCAGCAGCTTGATGGTCGGCATGTCGTCGGCAAGTGCGGCGGTCGACGCCAGAAAAAGGCCAAAAACCACGGAATGGAGCGCGTGTTTCATGGAGATTCCTGTTTAGTAAGCGATATTGGCGCGCAGGGCGAAAACCTTGACCGACTTGGCGTTGCTGTTGCCGCCTCCCTGGGTGACCAGTTGGAAGTCAGGCGAGAGCTCGAATTGCGGCGATAGGCGGTAGCGGTAGTAAATTTCTGCCACTTTTTCGGCGCCACGGGGCGTGAAGCGGTAAGCGGCTAGCGTCTGGGCGTCGTCCAGCCAGGCGGTGGCCGTCGTCGTTTGATACCCTTTGCCGGATTGTAGCCAGGCACCCGCGATACCTATGGCATCACCCGCCCGGCTCCAATAACTGCCGGAAATTTCAGCCCCGGCGGTGATCGCCTGGTTGAACGGCAGTTCGCCCTTGATCAGCTTGCCGTAGCGGGCAAACAGCCTGACCCCGTCGCCAACCCGCTGGTCGATTGAGGCGCCGATGCCGGTGTGTTTGCTCAGGCTGCCGTCGTAATCGGTGCCTTGACTACGGTTCCAGCCATACACCCGGTAATTCCCGGTGAGGCCCTCGAATAGCTTCAGCTGTTGTTCGGCCTGCACCATCAGCAAGGGTGATGACAGGCTGCGCTGATAGTTGGCCCCTTTGTCGCCCGCGCCGAATAGGCCGACCGACAGGCGCCAGGGCTGGGTTTTGTCGAAATAATTCAGGTAGGAAGCGACAAAGCCGGGCTGAAAACCATTGGCATCGACGCCGACCTCGCCGCCGGCATCGAGCAGCGGGTTGTGGACGAAGACCGAATTGAGGAACTGCTTTGATTCATCGCCAGCAGCGGCGTTCTGGTCGAAGAAGCCGAAGATATCCATTTTGCCGAAGGTCAGCTCCAGCGTTTCCCGCGAATACGGTTTGAAGCCGAGGAAGGGCAGCGGGATGGCCGCCTGATACCAGGCCTGACCGAGGATGGTGACCGAATCGTCCGGGCTGGCGCCGGAGGCGCGGAAGGCCAGCGCGTTCGGGGCGCTGGCGAAGTGGCCGAGACTGGAGAATGCCGCGTTGAGCCCCAGCCCCTGGCCCATACGCAGATGAGCGAAGAGCTTGTGTTCGATGTCGCCGACCGGGGCGAGCGGCAATTCCACCGAGATATCGGCGCGGTAGTTGAGCTGGCTGACACCATGCTCGATACCCTCCGGCGTACCCAATGCCTTCTGGCCAACCGTGACGAGCGAAGCGCCGACCTTGATGCCCTCCAGCCCCTCGGCAATCTGGGCGGCTTTTTTCATTTCCAGGGCTTCTTTTTCAACGGCCTTCAGACGTACCGTCAGTTCTGGTTCGTATTGCGACAGGCGGGGGCTATCCAGGCCTTGCGCAATGGCGTCGCTTTCACCCTTGAGTGCTTTGACCTGTTGTTCAAGTTCGGTGTTGCGGGTTTCCAGTTTTTCCAGACGGGCGGCCAGTTGTTCGAGCAGCGCCGTATCGTTGGGGCCGGCCAGGGCGGGCAGGGCTAGCCCTGCCGCGAGCAGCGCAGCAGTCAGTTGGGTCAGTCGCATGGTCAGTACCCGCCCTTCTTGCCAATGCCGACGTAAGTAAATTCGTATTCGACTTCGAAAGGTTTGAACCACGGGCGAACGCCGGTGGCGCGGTCGGTATGACGGCCAAAGTGGGCGTGGTGATTGGCCGACGGCGGCAGGATGTTGTATTTCACCTTGTACTTGCCGGGGCCGGCCAGCTTGACGTTGTCGCCGTAATGCGGGCCGTCGTTGGCGACCATTGGCATGAAATCACCGGCCACCTTGTAATCGCTGCCGATCTTGCTGACTTCAAATTTGATCATCAGGTAAGGCAGCCAGGCACCTTCCTCAAAGCCGTTTGGATTGTTGGCCAGGGCGTGGATATCGGCTTCAAGGTGAATGTCGGATTCCGACACCTTGCGCATCATGCCGTCCGGTTCCATTTCAACCGGTTGCAGATAAACGGCGGCGATTTCCATGCCGGCACGTTGCTGTGGCACGCCGATCGGGTATTCAAGGGCCTGCGCCGGGGTGGATAGGGTCGCAGCAAGAGTTAGGACAGTGAGTAGGGATTTGGCAGGCAGCATGGGTGTAGCTCCAGTAATTCTCTGGCTGGCTGACCCCTTATCGCCGTTGGCTATGCGAGATAGCGGTTGGCGGCAGGCTGGCTGGCTTGAGCGGGTGGGGGTTGAAAAGTTATAAGGGCGGCATTGGGTTGGTGCCGGGTTGGGTGACAAAGCCGATGCGGGTCAGACCGGCTCGGTGGGCAGCGCTCATGGTTGCGGCGACCGTTTCGTAACGGGTGGCACGATCGGCCTTGAGGTGCATGTCGACTTGGGGATTTTCGGTTACGGCGCGTTGGAAGCGGGCTTCCAGTTGTTCGCGGTCAACCGCCTCTGTCGCAATAAAAATGGTGTTGTCGGCATCAATGGCCACCTGCAAAGTCATGGGCTTGGGCATGACCGGCGAACTGGCGGCATGGGGCAGGTCGACCGTGACCGAATGGCTCATCAGCGGCGTGGTGATGATAAAAATGATCAGCAAGACTAGCATGACGTCGACCAGCGGCGTCATGTTGATTTCCGCGGTCGGCATGTGCGTGCCTGGTGAGTTGAAACTGCCCATCGCCATGTCAGGCTACCTCGCTGGCCAGCCGGGCACGCATGGGGTGGATCTGCGCGCTGTGGGCCACAAAGGGCTTGCCGACGGTGAAGAAGGCGTGCAGGTCATGGGCGAAGGCGTCAAGATCGGCCAGGATGACGCGGTTGGCACGGCTGAAGGCGTTGTAGGCGAAGACGGCAGGTAGGGCGACGGCGAGACCGGCGGCGGTCATGATCAGCGCTTCGCCGACTGGGCCGGCGACTTTCTCCAGTGCCGCCTGGCCGGAAACCCCAATGGCAACCAAAGCGTGATAAATCCCCCAGACCGTGCCGAAAAGGCCAATGAAAGGTGCCGTGGCGCCGGTGGTGGCAAGCAGGGTCAGGCCGTTTTCCATGCGCGCTTGAGTGCCCGATAGTTGCTGGCGCAGGGCGCGTTCCATCTGTTCGGCCGGGTCGAAGCGCGAAGCCAGTCGGTCGTTGGCAGCCTCGCAGTCATGGTTGCAAGCATTGGCTTGTTCGGCCAGCAGCGCGTAGGGGCTGTCACTGCTGCTTTGGCGTAGCTGCTCGAGGCCTTCGCCGACGGTACTTGCCGCCCAGAAAGCACCGACCGATCGGGCGGCGCGGCGGGTGCGGTACCAGTCCAAGGCCTTGGCCAGGATCAGATACCAGCTGGCAATCGACAGGGCGACTAGGATGTAGGCCACGCTGTGCGACACCAGGTCGCCGCTTGCCCAGAGATGGGCAAAGCCGAAGGCGTTGGCCGCGTGGTCGGGAAGGGGTTCCTGCATGCTAGTGCTCCAGTTTGAAAATGATGGGGACAAGAACCCAGCTGCTCACGGCAACTTCGCCATGTTGGGCCGGGATGAATTTCCAGTTGAGAACAGTTTTGCGGGCCGATTCATCGAGCCGACTGCTGCCGGAGGAGGTCCTGATCTCGACGCTGTCGGCTCGGCCTTGCGGATTGACTGCAACGCGCAGGAGAACCTTGCCTTCCTCTCCCATGCGGCGGGATAGTGATGGATAAGGAGGGGGCGGGTTCTGTAGGTAATCGGCATCGAAACGTGCCTGGCTGATTGCTGCGCTGGCCGGTGCTGCGTGCAAAGCCGGTGGGTCGGCCAGGGGCGTAGCCACGGTTGGCGCAGCACTTTGGGTGGCTTCGATGATCGGCGCGGCCGACGTCGCTACTGGGTGAGGTTGCGGTTGAGACTTGGCGCGCGGCAAGGGCTTGGCAGCTACCTGTTTCTCGATGATGGTCGGTGCTAGCAACTCGACCATCATGGGCACGTCAATCTTCCGCGGAGCCACCGTTGCGTTGCGCGTAATGACTAGAAAGACTGTCAAATGTGCAGTGATAACGATGCCGAACAAGGCGCTGCGCTGGCCAGAGGGGGGAAGGACAGGTGCTTGGCGGATGCATTTTTCATCCGATTTACGCACTGCGCAGGAAAAATGACGGGGCGGTGACACTGACACGACTGGCTTGCCTTATTTGGTCAGAATCAATTTGTTGTCGCGGGTGACACGCAACAGATAGCACTGGCCCGCATGCTCGATTTCCACGGTGTTGGCGCCTTGCAGCAAGGCTTGACTGCTTAGTCGGGGCCGGGGGGTATTGTTTAACGGTGTGCTGGGGATCGTGCTTTTCGGGGGGAGGTGCGTCATGATATGGCTTATCAACGAGAATGGTTCGCATTATCTAGTTAATGAGAATTGTTGTCAATAAGACTTGTCCCACTTGGTATCGGATGATCCTGATCCACAAATGAAAAAAGCCACGAAATTCGTGGCTTTAGGGGGTGGCGAGACGCTTAACGGTCGCCGAATTTTTTCTTCTTGAAATTGCCTTTGTCACCGTCGAACTTTCGTTCACCGGAGAATTTGCGCTCGCCGCCGAAACTGCCGCCTGGTCGACCTTCATCGACACGCAAGTTGATTGGCACGCCACGAATACGGGTGCGCTTCAGGGCATTGGCGGCTTCCCCTGGCATGCCAGCAGGTAACTCAACAGTGCTGGACTCTTCATAGAGACCAATACGGCCGATGAAACGGCTTTCGATGCCAGCTTCATTGGCGATGGCGCCAACAATGTCGCGGACTTCGACGCCGTGATCACGACCCACATCGATGCGGTAACGGATCATGTCGCCTGTCGGTGCCGGGCGCGGCGCACGCTCTTCACGACGCGGATGATCTTCAAAGCGTGGGCGGTCGCTATTGGTGCGTTCGCCGCGATCCTCGAAACGCGGCTTGCGCTGTTCGCGTTCACCGAAAACGCCGGGGCGCGCGTCACGCTCGAAATTGCGGGCCGGGGCAGGGTCTTCACCTGCGATCTGCAGGGGCTTGATTTCCTGCGCCATCATGGCCAGCGCGGCGGCTACTTCTTCAGCGCTGACATTTTGTTCTTCGGCAATCTGCGACACGATGTTGGCAAAGAAGTCGAGGCCTTCGGCGTTCAGCACTTCGGCAACCTTGGCTTTGAAGTCGGTAACGCGCTTGTTGGTTACGTCGGCACGACTGGGCAGGGTCAGCGGGGCGATTGGCTGACGAGTGGCGCGCTCGATGGTGCGCAGCATGCGGATTTCACGTGGTGCAACGAACAGGATGGCGTTACCGGTGCGACCGGCGCGGCCGGTGCGGCCGATACGGTGCACGTAGGCCTCGGTATCGTACGGAATGTCGTAGTTGACCACGTGGCTGACGCGCGGCACGTCGATGCCGCGGGCGGCCACATCGGTGGCGATGACGATATCGAGCGCGCCGGACTTCAGTTGCTCGATGACGCGTTCGCGCATCTGCTGATTGAGGTCGCCGTTCAGGGCAGCGGCGGCGTAACCGCGGGCATTGAGTTTGTCGGCCAGTTCGACAGTCGCCGTCTTGGTACGGACGAAGATGATGGCGGCGTCGAAGTCTTCTTCCACTTCGAGGATGCGGGTCAGGGCGTCGAGCTTGTGCATGCCGGAAACCTGCCAGTAAACTTGGCGGATGGCAGCAACGGTGGCAGTGGCCGACTTGATCTTGATTTCGCGCGGGTCGACCAGGTATTTCTGGGCGACGCGGCGAATCTGGTCCGGCATGGTGGCCGAGAACAGCGCGGTCTGGTGCTGGGCCGGGGTGCGTTCGAGAATCCATTCGACGTCGTCGATGAAGCCCATGCGCAGCATTTCGTCGGCTTCGTCAAGCACCATGGTTTTCAGGTGATCGAGGTTGAGCGTCTTGCGCTCGAGGTGGTCCATGACGCGACCCGGCGTGCCGACAATGACGTGGGCGCCGCGCGCGAGCTGCTTGAGCTGGATGGTGTAGCTCTGGCCGCCGTAGATCGGCAGCACGTGGAAGCCGGGCAGATTCTTGGCGTAGCTCTGCAGCGCCTCGGCCACTTGGATGGCCAGTTCGCGGGTCGGTGTCAGGATCAGGGCCTGCGGCTTGGCGACCTTGATGTCGATTTGTTCCATCAGCGGCAGGGCAAAGGCGGCCGTCTTGCCGGTGCCGGTCTGCGCCATACCGATCATGTCATGCCCTTCCAGCAGGATGGGGATGCACTGGGCCTGAATGGGCGACGGGGTTTCGTAACCGATTTCGCCAAGGGTCTTGAGTAGTGCGTCGCTTAAGCCAAGTTCGGCAAAGCTGTCGACGGCGTTCGTCATGATGCTGTTCCTTTCCTCGTTGCCCTTGAACTTGTTGTAAGTGGCAACGGATAGGCCCGATGGTCGGGCGGCCTGGGTGACCCCGACGCAGCCATGCCGGGGAAGTAATCAATGGGGTGAATCCTGCACATGAACCTGGAAAACCGGGGGCTGCTCGGAGTTACTGCGGGCGATGCATCAACGCATTGAACTGATTATTTTACATTTTTTTCGCCAAGGCCGCCAGTTCGTCGGCGCTGAAACCGGCTTGTAAGCGCGCGGCTTCGTTCATCGGCGATTGCGGCCAGGGTGCGTCGTAGGTTTGCAGCAGGTTGCGATAAGTGATTTCTGCGGGCAGGCCACGTTGACCGCAAAGTTCGCGGAACCAGCGGTCACCCAGGCCGACGTGAGCAATTTCATCGTGCAAGATGATGTCGAGCACACGGGCGCTGGCCTCGTCGCCGGCCGCTGCCAGTCTGCGCTGAATGGGCGGTGTGGCGTCCAGGCCACGGGCTTCAAGCAGGCGAGGGACGAGGGCCATGCGGGCCAGTAGGTCGTTGGCCGTTTTTTCAGCCATTTGCCACAGGCCGTCATGCGCGGGAAAGTCACCGTAATCGTGCCCCAAGGCCTGCAAGCGGGCGCGTAGTAGCGAAAAATGTTCGGCTTCTTCGGCGGCAACACCGATCCAGTCGTCGTAATAGGCTCGCGGTTGACCAGGAAAACGGGCAGCGTGATCAAGTGCCAGGTTGATGGCTGAAAACTCAATATGCACGATGGCGTGCAAGAGGCGGGCGCGACCTTCGGGTGATTTTGGATTGCGCTGCTTGACCTTGCGCGGCGAGACCAGCTCGGGTTTTTCTGGACGGCCGCAGTGCAGTTCGGGTTGTACTGTCGATCGCCAGTCGAGTTGGTCGGCCTGCCAGTCGTTGGCGAGTTTCGCGGTCAACTGCAATTTTTCTTCAATATTGCAGCAGGCTAGCGCACCGGCCAGCCGGGTAAACAGGGATTCGGTCATGGTGCGGGATTGGTGTACTGCAGATGAATGGCGTCGATGGCGGCCAGCAATTCAGCGTGCATCGGGGTCAGTGTGGCAGGTAGGGTTTCTTTCAATTGGCTCAACGACGAGGCGCCGATGAGGGTGCTGCTTACAAAACTGCGGCTGCGAACAAAACCGAGTGCCAGTTCCGTTGGAGTCAGGGCATGGCTGCGGGCCAGGTCGGCATAGGCCGTGACGGCGGCCTGGACATTGGGTTTGGTATAGCGCTGGCCAAAACTGGGCCACAGGCTGAGTCGACCGTCGGCATCTGGGTTATTTAGATATTTGCCGCTCAGGTGGCCAAAGGCCAGTGGCGAGTAGGCGAGTAAGCCGACCTTCTCTCGAAAGCAGCATTCGGCCAGGCCGGTTTCGAAGCTTCGATTGAGCAGGCTGTAGGCGTTTTGGGTTGAAACCACGCGCGGCAGGCCCAGTTCATCGGCCAGTTTGATAAATTGCAGCAGGCCCCAGGGGTGTTCGTTTGACAGACCAATATGGCGAATTTTTCCTTCGCGGACCAGCTCAGCCAGGGCGTCGAGTTGATCGCGGATCGGCGTGCAGGGTCTTTCCTTGCTTGGGTCGAATTGCCATTGGCCGAACATCGGTTGATTGCGTTCTGGCCAGTGCAGCTGATAAAGATCGATGTAATCGGTTTGCAAACGATCAAGCGAGCCCTCAATGGCTCGCCGGATGTTGTCACGGTCCATGGTCAGCGGGCCGTTGCGTATCCAGTCCATGCTGCGGGCCGGGCCGGCGACCTTGCTGGCAATGATGATTTTGTCGCGTGCCTGGTGTCGCAACCAGCGGCCGAGAATGCGTTCGGAGGCGCCGCAGGTTTCAGCGCGTGGCGGAACGGCATACATCTCGGCTGTATCGAAAAAATTGATGCCGTGGGCCAGGGCGTAATCGAGTTGACCGTGGGCGTCGGCTTCCGAGGTTTGTTCGCCGAAGGTCATTGTGCCCAGGCAAATTTCCGGCACGATCAGTTCGCTGTTGCCCAGCGCATGACGTTTGAACAGGCTCATAAGTGGGTCTCCAAAAACGGGGTGTTCTTACGGTCGACCGCAAAGAACGCCATAAATCAAGATGTGTCGTTGTCGCACAGCGTCGAAGCTGGCCGGGATGATGGCTAGACCGTGATCCCTACCCGGCGGCAGATGGTGACGAACCCAATCGGTCGCCGCCGCATGGGCGCTCGAGAAATTCGGATGAAGTGCTTTGAGTGACGGTGTGCGTACCGGCAAGAAATCGCCGGATTGTTGATCAAGCAGGCAATCAGTGTCCAGGCGCTGGACGGCATAGCCCATCGCAGGACGTGGCAGGGGGAGGTCAGCAATCGCGAAGCGATCCCCAAAAGCGTCATCCGGGTACGTTAGGTCCTCTGAAGTCAGCATCAGGCCGGGATGTCCGGAATCAACATTTGTTCCAGAATCAGGATGCGATCGCGCAATTGCAATTTTCTTTTTTTCAGCCGGCGGACCAGCAGGTCATCCGGTGGCGGCTGTTCGATCAGATGGGTGATGACCATATCCAGATCACGATGCTCTTCCTGTAGGAGCTGGAGCTGTTCGCGAATAGCATTGATTTCATCATCGCTCAGTGGGTGTAAAGACATGCGGAGACTCCAGAGGACAGCGTTCTGTTGCTAGAATAACTCGAACTATTCTAAGAGGAGAGCCTGATGCCGCATCATGTCATTGTGTCCTTTGGCAAGGACAAGGAAATCGAGTATCGACTGCCCGCGAGTGGCGCTGCCGATGAAGCACGTCAGTGGTTCGATCGTGAATTTGTCGCGCTTGAGTGCGATGTCGCAACGCCCACCGGCAAGGTCCTCGCGGTTGACCGGATCCTCAGTGTGGCTAGATATGCCGGCGAGCAGCGTTTCAATGCTGATCCGTCTTGGGGAGAGGCTTTTGCCCGCAACACGGCAGCTATTCTTGGCCGTGAGCTCATTCGGGTTGACGTCGAGCACTACAGTATCGGCTATTGATGAACAAGTCGTTTGTCCGCGAGGACGAAGGGGATGATGATGTGCCGCTCAAGCCGGCCTTGCAAATCCCGCCCGGTGCGCCGAATTACATATCGCCAGTCGGTTACGCCCGTTTGAAAGATGAGTTGGAGCATCTCGTCAAGCGTGAGCGCCCACAGGTGGTCGAAATCGTTTCCTGGGCGGCTTCGAATGGTGATCGTTCTGAAAATGGCGACTATATCTATGGCAAACGGCGATTACGAGAAATTGACCGGCGCATCCGGTTTTTAAGTAAGCGTTTGGATATTGCCCAAGTGGTCGATCCTTTGCGACAGGGAAAGAACGATCAGGTTTTTTTTGGCGCGACGGTTGTGATCGGTGACGAAGATGGGGGCGAGCAAACCTATACCATTGTCGGCGTTGATGAAGCTGATGCGACGGCCGGGCGGATCAGCTGGATTTCACCACTGGCTCGAGCCATCATCAAATCACGCGAAGGTGACAGTGTCCGGTTCCAAACACCATCAGGTGTCCGTGATCTTGAGATTGTGTCGGTTTGTTATCAGGCGATTGAGTAATTTGAAAACAAAGCAGGGCTGTAAATTATGAGCGCTTCTTTTGTACTCGGGCGACCCCATCAAGCGCAAAGTCGGTATCAAGGCCAGAAGAGTCATCGTCGCTACTACTAACTTCTACCCCGCCTACTTGCTTGGCTTGGCGTGACGTTCATGTGTTTGCCCTGTTTTTTGAGCATGTGCTTGACAGCAATCTAAAACGATGAAATAATTCTGCCTCTCTGTCGGACGCGGGGTGGAGCAGTTGGCAGCTCGTCGGGCTCATAACCCGAAGGTCACAGGTTCAAGTCCTGTCCCCGCAACCATCAGAAGATGTAAAACTTTAAAGTTTCGAAAGTGGGTGTTGAGAAACTTTTCTGAATTGCTTGACGGGGTTGTGGAATTGCTTCATAATCTCGTTTCTCTGCTGCTGACGGATGTTTTTGAGTTTGGCGCGGCGGAGGTGCTCTTTAACAGTTTGGACAAC
>JAQTXC010000077.1:0-2074 GCA_028689015.1 Dechloromonas sp.
GCGCCGAAGAACGAAAAGCCGCGCACCACCTTTGATTTCGGCACCGACAACATGGCCGTGGTGAGCGGATAGGTGACCTGATCCTCGACGACCTGCGGTGCCTGGCCGGGATATTCGGTATAAACGATGACCTGCACGTCCGAGAGGTCAGGCAAGGCATCGATCGGCGTGCGCAATACGGCATAAATGCCCGCGATGGTGATGAACAGGGTGGCGAGCAAGACCAGGAAGCGGTTCCGGCCCGACCATTCGATAATATTGGCCAACATGGGGTGACTCTCCGTGGTTCTCGGTCAGTGACCGGCGTGCGGGTTGGCCCCGGCGGCCGGCGTGCCGGCTCCCTGGTTTGCTGGCAGCGGCTTGACGGCCGTAATCACCCATTCACCGGGCTGCCGCTCGACGAACTCGACGGCGACTTTGGCTCCCGGTTTCATCCCTTGCAGCAGCGATGCGTTGGCGGCCTTGAACTCCATAGTCATGGCCGGCCATTTGAGGCTGGCGACCGGGCCGTGATTGAGGCTGATTGTGCCGGCTGCCGCGTCGACGCCATCCACCGTGCCTTCGGCCTGGTGGCTGGCTCCTTTGGCGGCTGGCTGTCCAGGTGCTGCCGCTTGCCCTTCTTTTGGGGCGGCGCCATGGGCGGCGTGGCCGAAACCGCCGACCGCTGCCTTGAGGTTGCTCTCGGCATCGATCAGGAAGTTGGCGGCGACCACCACCTGCTCGCCATCTTTGACACCTTCCAGCACTTCGACATGATTGTCGCTGCGGCCACCGAGCTTGATTTCGCGTGGCTCGAAGCGACCTTCGCCCTGCTGGATCAGCACAATCTGGCGGGCACCGCTGTCGATGACGGCGGAAGTCGGTACCGTGACCACCTGGCCTTTGGTGCCCACCGGTAATTCGACCTGGGCGAACATCGACGGTTTGAGCAGCAGCCCCGGATTGGCCAGTTCGATTCGAACCGGTACCGTGCGGGTCTGGGCGTTCAAGGTCGGATAGACATAGCTGATCGTGCCTTCGAAGGTCTTGTCCGGGTAGGCGTTGATCCTGACCTTGGCCTTGGCCCCCGTCCTGACCTGGCCGATGTCCTGCTCAAACACGTCGGCGACCACCCAGACGGCCGACAGGTCAGCCACTTGGTAAAGCGCCTCGCCCGGCATGAAACGCATGCCCTGTAGCGCCTTCTTCTCGGTGACGATGCCGGAAACCGGCGAGCGGAAAGTCAGCGTGCGCCGCGCTTCGCCGGACTTCGCCAAGGCCTTGACCTGCTCTTCCGAAATATCCCAGTTCTTCAGGCGCAACAGGCTGGAATCGGCCAGTTGCTTCATGCCATCCCGCGCCTGGCCGCCGGCTTCCTTCAGCGATTCGACGCCTTGGGCGGCAATCGCGTATTCGCGCTGGGCGGAAACCAGTTCCGGACTATAAACCTCGAACAACGGCTGCCCCTTGCCGACCGACTGACCGGTGACATTGACGTGCAGGCGCTCGACGTAGCCCTCGAACTTGGGAGAGATCGCATAGATACGGCGCTCGTCCGGTTCGATACGACCGGCGGCGCGGACCACCTTGTCAAGGACGCGCAATTGGGCGGCTTCCGTCCGCACACCCAGCTTCTGCACCTTCTCGGTACTGATCTTGATCTGGCTGGCCGATGCCGGTTCGTCGTCCTGTTCTCCCTCATAGACCGCAATGTAATCCATCCCCATCGGGTCTTTCTTGGGCAGCGGCGAAGTGTCGGGCAGCCCCATCGGGTTACGGTAGAAGAGCAGTTTTTTTTCTTTCTTGGCCGGTTCGGCTGGCGCGCTGGCGACCTGTGCCGCATCGCCATGGGAGGCGCCGCCACGTCCGCCCAGCCAGTAACCACTACCGGCGGCCACGGCAACCGCAATAACGCCGATGGTCAGTCCCGTACCCTTGTTCATAGATCTTCCCCTAAAAGACGTTCGATTTCGGCCAGACGCATCTGGGCGTCGACTTGGGCCTTAAGCTGGTTTTGTCTGGCCTGCCGGATTTGGCGTTGGGCATCGAGCAAGGTGGCAAAATCCACCTTGCCGGTCTCGTAGCCGGCCAGCGC
>JAQTXC010000077.1:2174-5972 GCA_028689015.1 Dechloromonas sp.
AAATTGACTTTGATCCGCCCGGCCACATCGGCCCATGTGCCCAGCGCACGACCCTTGGCGCCGTCGGCTTCAAGCGCTGCAATCTCTCGCTTCAGGTCGCGCTTGCCGAACCAGGGAATATCCTGCATCAGCAGGTAACGGGTGCTGCCGACGCGACTCGGGGACAAGGTTGCATTCTGCTCGCCGAATCGGGTGATGTCGCGCAACTCGGTACGAAACTTCGGGTCGGGCAAGGAGCCGGCCGGCGTCACCCGCTCACCCGACGCTTCGGCTTCGGCCTGCATCGCAGCGTATTCCGGATTGCGCGTCTTGGCGTAATTGATCAGGCTATCGACGTTCGCACCGAGGGGGGCCTCTTGGGCAAACACGGGCGCGCCAAAGGCGATGGCAAGCGACAGGATCAAAATGGGTAACGGCCTGAGTCGGCGCATGCGACCTCCCTGAAATATTTGTTTTATGGAGCATGCTGACAGCGAGATGGAATCACCCTCTCGCCGCCAGTTGATCTTATTATTTGGCTGGTTCGAAATGGACGACGGTGATGGCACCATTCACGGTGTCGGCCATGAAGCGAATCTTATCGCCGGACTTCATTTGGTCCAACCAGGCGGTATTGGAAACCTTGAAGACCATGGTCATCGCCGGCATGTTCAGGTTGGTCAGCGGGCCGTGCGACAGTGTCACCTTGCCGGCGGCCTTGTCCACTTTTTTGACCTGGCCGTCGACCATTTGCATTTCAGCGGACGCGGCGGCCGGTGCAGCCATGGCATGGCCGGCATGGTCGCCTGCAGCCTGGACCGAAACGGTGCCAAGGGAGGCAAAGGCAATCAGGGAGGCGGTGATGAGTGTTTTCATGGGTTTCTCCTGTTGGAATCAATGTTTTGCAAAAATGCTGGTTTCACCGCCGGACTGGACCAGCAGCGTGTTGTAGGGAACGGGTTTCGAACTTTCCATGCCTGGCGAACCGGGGGGCATCGAGGGCACCGCGATGCCGAGGGCTTTCGGTTTTTCCCTGAGCAGACGCTGAATGTCGGCAACCGGCACGTGGCCTTCGACCACATAAACGCCCACCTTGGCGGTATGGCAGGAGCCGAGGCGGTCTGGCATCCCCAGTTGCTTCCGGGCTGCCGGGACGTCCATGACATTGTGCGCGCGAACCTCGAAGCCCGCGTCCTTCAGGTGGTCAATCCACTTGCCACAGCAACCGCAGTTCGGGCTCTTGTAGACATCGACCATTTCGCCTGCCGTTGCGGCGGAGGAAAGGCCGGCACCGAAGGCTGTGATCAAGGCGAGAACAAGGACGGGGTTAAGCATGGCGAGGCTCCTGTTTGAATCGAGTGGCGTCAGTATGGATAGCCAATGCCAACAATTGGCTGTCCCGCTGATTACATTTTTGTAATGTTTGACCGCTTAGTGCTTGTGCGCTCCATGGTCGTGACCGTCGGCTTTTTTGCTCTTGCCCGCCGGCATTTCAGGCACCTCGGCAGGCTTTGCTTCGTGGTCGTCATGCCCATGGTCGTGGCCCGCGACTCCGCCATGCGAGTGCCCGTCGCTCGCCGCCACCAGTTGCTCATAAGCGGGCGCCGATAACAAAGGCATCTTTTGCAGAAAGGCTGCCAGATCCCAAATGGCTTCGTCTTCCATGCCGCCCTTCGACCAGGCAGGCATGCCGGAAGCCTTGATGCCGTGCTTGATGATCCAGAAATCGCGGGCGGCATCACGTGAAGGGGGTGATGTCGGCTTCTCCGACAGATTGGGTGGCGTGGGATAGAGCCCCTTGCGTATTTCCGAGTCGGGAGCCTCCGGCGACAAGTGGCAATTGACGCACATGGCCGCATAATTGCCCGCCCCGCGTCGGACCCGCTCGGGATCGGCAAGATCAGCCGGAACCTGGATGTCACCGGTGCGGCTGGCAATGGCCCTTTCGCGGGCAAACGTCAGCGCCTGGTAGGTGAAGGAACTATGAGGGGTATCGGCCCCGACATCGACGATGCCGGCCATGACAACGACCCCGGCGGTTGCGGCGCCCAGTCCAACGGCTACCAAGGCGCCCAGAAGCATTTTGTTCATGATGGATTTCCTTTGATTTTGGTGTGATTTCAGTGTTGACCGTGGCTGACAGGTTTCCTGACCACGACTTCCTGCGATTGCGGCTTTCCGGCCGGACGCATGGCGCCCTTGCCGGCATCGTGGCTGCGGGTTGCGGCAGCGATTGGCCCGGTCCATTCGTAGGCTTGTGTGCCCTTGGGTTGTTTGTACCAGCCGGGATCGCGGTAGTCGCCCGGTTTCTGGTCGCGACGGACTTTGAGTACAGAAAACATGCCGCCCATTTCGACGGCCCCATACGGTCCCTGGCCGGTCATCATCGGCAGGGTGTTGTCGGGGATGGGCATTTCCATCTCGCCCATGTCGGCCATGCCGCGCTCGCCCATGACCATGTAGTCGGGGATAAGGTCAGTGATTTTCTTGACCACGTCCCGATGGTCGACGCCGATCATGGTCGGCACGTCGTGCCCCATGGCGTTCATGGTGTGATGGCTCTTGTGGCAGTGAAAAGCCCAATCGCCTTCTTCGTCAGCAAGAAAATCGATCTGCCGCATCTGGCCGACCGCCACGTCGGTGGTCACCTCGGGCCAGCGCGAACCGATCGGCGTCGGACCGCCATCGGTGCCGCTGACGACGAATTCATGTCCGTGCAGGTGCATGGGATGGTTGGTCATGGTCAGGTTGCCGATACGGATGCGGACCTTGTCACCCTTGCGGACGTTGAGCGAATCGATCCCCGGAAAGGAGCGGCTGTTCCAGGTCCAAAGGTTGAAATCAAGCATCGTGTTGACCTTGGGCGTGTAACTGCCCGGATCGATGTCGTAGGCGTTCAGCAGGAAGCAGAAATCACGGTCGACGGGCTCGATAAGCGGGTGGCGGTCTTTCGGATGGGTCACCCAGAACCCCATCATGCCCATCGCCATCTGCGTCATCTCGTCGGCGTGCGGGTGATACATGAAAGTGCCGGGGCGACGCGCGACGAACTCGTAGACAAAAGTTTTGCCGACCGGAATCTGCTTCTGATTGAGCCCGCCGACGCCGTCCATGCCGCTGGGCAGGCGCTGGCCGTGCCAGTGAATGGTCGTGTGTTCCGGCAGCCGGTTGGTCACAAAAATGCGCACCCGGTCGCCCTCGACCACCTCGATGGTCGGCCCGGGGCTTTGCCCGTTGTAGCCCCAGAGGTGGGCCTTCATGCCGGGCGCTATTTCGCGGACAACCGGTTCTGCGACCAAATGGAACTCCTTGACGCCGTCGTTCATGCGCCAAGGCAGGGTCCAGCCGTTTAGGGTGACGACCGGATTATAGGGGCGGCCGTTGGGCGGAGTCAGTGGAGAGGCCGTGTCCGGGTTGTCCTTGGAGACCAGTTCGGGCAAGGCGGCAAGCGCGACGGAACTGACGGATGCAGCAGCCACGGCTCCGCCGGCCATGCCAAGGTTTCTGAAAAATTCGCGACGTGTGCTCATGGTGGATCTCCCCTTAATGGTCGGCGCGGCCGGTGGCCGCAATGGTGGCTCGGGCCGATGCGTTCAACGACGGCTTGCCGATCATCGCCATCTCCAGATCGCCGCGAGCAATCCAGAAATCGCGCAAGGTTTCGATATAGCTGTTAACGCTGCCGATCTGCGTTCGGGCATCCGCGAGCAGATCGAAAACACCAATCAACATGCCGTTGTAGCGGAGCATGTTCTCCTCAGAAATCCGCTTGTTAAGGGGAACCACCTCGTCGCGGAAATGACGGGCGATGTCGTAATT
>JAQTXC010000040.1:0-4094 GCA_028689015.1 Dechloromonas sp.
GCTAATTTACCTGTAATCAAGTTGGCATGAAATGCGCGCTGGGGCGGGGCGCGATATTTGTTGTTGCTTCTCGCGGTCAACCGCTCGCCCTGAGCAAAAACCCCGGCGTCGGGCCGGGGTTGTGTTTTTCGATGGTGCTTAGGCGCTTTTCAGGGCCCGGGTCCAGGCTTCCATGGCTTGGTTGGCGGGTTGCATCGGGGCTTCCATGAAGCTGATGACGAATTTGTCGCCCATGTCGGCGATGCCGATCGAGCGCGGGCGAACGGCCAGCATGTGCGGACTGGGAATGGCGAATCCGAAGCAGAAAATGATGTCGACCGCGGCGGTCATGCCGTCCATGATCGGCCCGCCAATGCGCTGGGTGTGGGCAAAATGGTCGAAAACGCCGATGAACTGGACCTTGGGATTGTCGGCGATGCGTTCCCGATAGTAGGCAACCAGGGCGTCGACCGAGGGGTAGGGGGTTTCGGTCTTGTCGATTTCAGCGACGTAGATCGGATATTTTTCCTGCAGCAAATGTTGTTTCATGGCGTGATCCTCCGGGCGGGATGGGGTTAGTAGGCGAGACGAATCTGGATGCGGGTTTCCGGGCCTTTGAGCTCGAAGGCGCTGTCTTCGAATTTGGGCGGTCCCATGACTTGGGGGTTGTTGGACAAGCCATAGCCTTCCGTCGGGAACATGCCAAAGCGCAGGTCGAGTGCCTGGTTGTCGTTGGTGTCGTGGTAGACCATGACGGCATAGCGGCCGTCGTTCAGGCCGTCAAAGGCCAGTTCGGCACGGTCGGGGCGCGCCGGCAGGGTGATCGTCTGCAGCGCTCGGGCTTCCTTGCGGAAGCTGTCGGGTTCGCGATAGAGCGAGGCGCGTAACTGTCCCGGCGCGCCCTGAATGCCCTCTACCAAGATGTGTAATTGGCCGGCGGCGGCTTGGGCCGGCGTTTGGCCAGCCAGCATGCAGGCCAGGAGCAGGGGTTGGATAGGCAGGCGCGGCAGGCTGTCGCGGCGCCGGGGGCGGTTAATGCGGATGGAAAGGGGCATGCTGATGGTCCGTGCAGGCGGTGGTGGGTGGGGGTAGAAAGGCATCACTTTTGAGCGTTAGCAGGGCGTTGACCGCGGCATCGGGGTCGGCTTCTGCGGTGAGCAGAGGCTGGATGCCCTGGCGCTGCAGGCGTTGGTGCAGGCCGGCACCCATGCCGCCGCTGATCAGGACATCAATGCCGCGCAGGGCATCGCTCAATTCATCGTGCTGGGCGTGCAGGCTTTGTTCGATGGGGAGTTCGAGCAGCTGTTTGCTGGCAATGGCGCCATCTGCAATGGTGTAAAGCCAGAATTTGCGGCATTTGCCGGCATGGCCGGTGACGCTGTGCCGGTTTTGGCTGGTGACTGCGATACGCATGGTCATTCCTTAAAAAATGGCGGGCAGGCGCCCGATCTGCATCAGCCGCAAGGCGGCGAGCAGGGCGAAAATCAGCGTGGCTTGGCCGGACAGCAGAATGCGGCCGGGCAGGTTGTGCGGGATGAAGCCGACGCCTCGGACAAAACCGGCGCTCATGGTGGCAAACAGCAGAGTGGCCGCCGTGTGGTCGGCCCGGCCGCTGCTGTCGGTGGCCAGGCCGGGCAGGAGGGTCAGGGCGACCAGAATGAGCAGGGCCAGTCCTAGCGGCCACCAGGCTAGACCGGGGTTGCTTGGCCGATCAGTGGGCGGCGTCATCGTGCGGTCGGGGGGGCGTAGCCAGGCGGGCTTCTTCGTTTTCACCCCAGAGTGCGTTGAGAATGGCGAGCAATACGGCAAAGCCGATGCCCAGGACCCAGGCGAAATACCACATGGTGATTTCCTTTCAGGATTGGTCGAACTCGTCGCTGCCGATGATCAGGTGGGTATCGGTCAGATACTGGTGTGGCGGCACTTCCAGGTTGGTCGGCGCCGGTTTGTTCTTGAAGACACGGCCGGCCAGATCGAAGGTCGAGCCGTGACAGGGGCAGAGAAAGCCCCCGGGCCAGTCGGCACCGAGTGCCGGTTCGCCCGGGGTAAAGGCGGCTGAGGGGGAGCAGCCGAGGTGGGTACAGATGCCGACGGCGACCAGCAACTCGGGCTGGCGCGAGCGGGTTGCGTTGGCGGCATAGGCGGGCTGCTGCGAGCTGACGGCCGATGCCGGATCAGCCAGTAGCGGCTCGGCCTTTTTCAGCGACGCCAGCATTTCTGGCGTGCGCTTGAGCAACCAGACGGGTTTGCCGCGCCATTCGACGACCATCAACTCGCCGGCTTGCAGCTTGCTGATGTCGACTTCGACCGGTGCGCCGGCCGCCCTGGCGCGTTCGGACGGCAGCAGGCTGGCGACGAAGGGAATGGCGGTGACGGCGACGGCGGCACCGCCGAGCGCGCTGGTCGCCAGCAGCCATTGCCGACGTTGCGGACTGGCGCAACTGGTCTGGCCGTTGCCGGCGCAGGCGTAGGCGGTTTGTTTAGTAAGCGGCATGGTCGTTTTCCCGGATGTAGGCGGCGGTAACCTTACCGGCCATGACTTTGTAGGCCCAGCTGGTGTACACGATGATCAAGGGCATGAAAATCAGCGTCGCCCACAGCATGATGTTGAGTGTTAGTTGGCTGGAGACGCTGTCCCAGACGGTGAGGCTGGAGCGCAGGTCGGACGACGAGGGCATGATGAAGGGAAAGAGCGAACCGCCAGCGGTGCCAATGATGCCGACGATGGCCAGCGACGAGGCGACGAAGGCCGCCAGCGTCGCCCCCCGGGCAGCCAGGGTCATGGCTATCAGGGTGCCGGCGTAGGCCAGCAAGGGCAGGGCGATGCTGGCCGGGTAGTGCTGGTAATTGGCCAACCAGGCGCCGCTCTGGCGGATGACCGTTTTGTCGAGCGGATTGGGCAGGGCGGCAGGGTCGACCGCAGAAACCAGGGCAAAACCATCAATGCCTTGCCAGAGCCAGAGGCCCGCGGCCGAGAAGGTGATCAGCAGCAGGCTGCCAAAAATCAACATGGCGCGCTGGCTACGCTGATAAATCGCGCCTTCGGTGCGGTGCATCAGGTAAATGGCGCCGTGAAAGGTGATCATCGCCGTTGATACCAGGCCGCAAAGCAGGGCGAAGGGGTTGAGCAAGGCCCAGAAACTTCCGCTGTAGGTCGACATCAGGTTGTCGGCAAAACTGAAGGGCACGCCCTGAAACAGGTTGCCGAAGGCGACGCCGAAGATCAGCGGCGGGACGGCCCCGCCAATAAAGAGGCCCCAGTCCCAGGTGCTGCGCCAGGTCGGGTGATTGATCTTGCTGCGGTAATCGAAGCCGACCGGGCGGAAAAACAGCGCCCACAGCACGGCCAGCATCGCCCAGTAGAAACCCGAGAAGGCGGTGGCGTAGACCAGCGGCCAGGCGGCAAAAATGGCGCCGCCGCCCGTGATGAACCAGACCTGATTGCCGTCCCAGTGCGGGCCGACAGTGTTGATGACGACGCGGCGTTCGACATCGTCGCGGCCGACAAAGGGTAGCAGCGTGCCGACGCCCATGTCGTGGCCGTCCATGATGGCAAAGCCGATCAGCAGGACGCCGACCAGTAGCCACCAGATGATTTTGAGGGTGGGGTAATCGAACATCGGGATTCTCCAGGTTTAGGCGTGCGCGTATTCGTGGTCATAACGGCCGGTGCCGAGGCTGCCCGGGCCCTGCTTGGCAAACTTCACCATCAGGTACATCTCGACGATCAGCAGCACGGTGTAGAAGCCGATGAAGCCGGCCAGCGAGCCGTACAGGCTGTTGACGGAGAGCGTCGAAACCGACAGGTGGGTGGGCAGGACGCCGTAGATCGTCCAGGGCTGGCGGCCATATTCAGCGACAAACCAGCCCAGTTCGCAGGACAGCCAGGGGATGGGCAGCATCCACAGTGCCCAGCGCAACAGGCCGCGCTTTTCGGCGAAGTTGCCCTTGAGCGAATAGACCAGCGCGGCGCCGAACAGAGCCAGCATCAGGAAGCCGAAAGCGACCATCAGGCGGAAACTCCAGAACATCGGGGCGACGCGCGGGATGGTGTCGGCGACGGCTTTTTCGATGATTTCCGGCGTCGCCTGGCGCACATCGCTGACGTATTTTTT
>JAQTXC010000040.1:4194-26508 GCA_028689015.1 Dechloromonas sp.
TGCATCCAGCCGTTGGCGATCAAGATCCACAGCGCCGACAGGTTGGTGCCGACTGCCATGAGGATGGTGACGAGCAGATGCTGCTTGCGCGACAGGCGATCCCAGCCGAAAAAGAACAGGCCGATGAAGGTCGATTCGAGGAAGAAGGCCATCAGGCCTTCGATGGCCAGCGGCGCGCCGAAGATGTCGCCGACGTAGTGCGAGTAATACGCCCAGTTGGTGCCGAACTGGAACTCCATGGTGATGCCGGTGGTGACGCCGAGGGCAAAATTGATGCCGAACAGCTTGCCCCAGAAGCGGGTCATGTCCTTGTAGATGGTCTTGCCGGTCATGACGTAGACCGCTTCCATGATGACCAGAATCCAGGTCATGCCGATGGTCAGCGGCACGAACAGGAAGTGGTACATCGCGGTGACGGCGAACTGCAGGCGTGACAGATCGACGAGTTGCTCACTGAGCATGGGGTTCTCCTGGTTGATGAAGGGGGGGGATGGACGTGCTGGGACGGCTCAGATGCTCGGCGAAGCGATCGCCATCGACGTCCACCTGCGCATCGCGGACAAAGGCCCACCACAGGCCCATGATGATGAGCAGCTTGATGATCACAATGGCGTAGATTTCGCGGCGCAGACGATGGTTGGAGCGAGTCATCGGCAGTTCTCCTTGGGGAATAACAGTCTTTACTTATCAAGACTCGTGCCAGCCGTTTGACCTCATTTTTATATTTATAAATCAGCAGGATAGGCGGAGTGCGACGTATTGCCGCAGCGGCTGGCTGGTGCTTCTGCTTAACGTGTGGCAGTATTTGGCAGGTTAAATGGCAGAGGTGGCACACGATGGCGGCGCTCCCGGTTGAACTGGTTTCTTTCCTTGAGTCTCTGGCCGAGCCGCACATTCTGTGCGACCGCAACTACCGCATCCTGGCGGCCAATCAGGCCTATCGCACCAAGTGGGAGGGGCAGCAGCGCATCGTCGGGCGAACCTGTTACGAGGTGTCGCATCGCTACCAGCTACCTTGCGATCAGGTTGGCGAATCCTGTCCGCTGCAACACAGCCTGCGTTCCGGCGAGCGTGAGCGGGTTGTTCATCTGCACCACACGCCGCATGGCGAACGCTTTGAAAATATCGAGTTGTCACCCATTCGCGACGACAGCGGCGAGATTGCCTATTTCATCGAGAAAATCGATCCGCTGCCGGTGCCGCGCACCGATGAGCATGCCCGCGGTCTGGTCGGTCGCTCGCCGGCCTTCCTGGCAATGATGGACCGGGTGGCGCGGGTGGCGCCATCCGACGCGGCGGTTTTACTGCAAGGCGAGTCGGGGACTGGCAAGGAGCTGGTCGCCAATGCTGTACATACCTTGAGCCGACGCGCCGAGCGGCCCTTTGTCGCGGTCGACTGCTCCGGATTGGCAGAAACGTTGTTTGAAAGCGAGTTATTCGGTCATGAGCGCGGCGCCTTCACCGGGGCGGTTACACGCAAAATCGGCCTGATCGAGGCTGCTTCTGGCGGCACTCTGTTTCTGGACGAGGTGGGCGACATTCCGCTGTCTATCCAGGTCAAACTGCTGCGTCTGCTGGAAACAGGCACCTTTCGCCGGGTCGGCTCGACCGAGGTGCGACAGGCCGATCTCCGCGTCGTGTCGGCGACGCACCGGCCACTGGCCGAGATGGTGGCTGACGGTACTTTTCGCCAGGATCTGTTTTACCGGCTCAATGTCTTCCCGATTTTTTTGCCGCCACTGCGTGAGCGCGGCGACGATATTCAGGTTCTGGCGACGGCCTTGTTGCCGCAGGTCAGCCATGGCCGCCACCTGCGCTTGAGCGGCGAGGCGCTGCGCTGGCTGCGGCAATACGATTTCCCCGGCAATGTCCGCGAGTTGCGCAATCTGCTGGAACGCGCCGTCCTGCTCAGTGATGGCGAGGAAATCGACTTACGCCATCTGGAAGGTGGTCTCGGTGGGCCGTTGTTGCGGTCGACGCCGAAAAATGAGCCAAAAGCAGCGTTGACCGATGAAGCCTTGCGCGAACTGGCGGCCAGCTTTCCCGGGAGTCGCAAGGCGCTGGCTCGCCATCTCGGGTTGTCGGAGCGCACTTTGTACCGGCGGCTCGGCCGTCAGGCGTAAAAAAAAGCGGGGCCGAGGCCCCGCCAAAGTCACGCAAGGATAGGGAAGGACTACCGGGTCGGCGGATGCGGATCGACCTCTTCCCAGCCGGTGATCATCGCCTTGATGTGGGCGGTCAGTGTGTGGCCGGTGGTGGTCAGGTAGACGTGAATAAAGAAGAAAGCGGTGATCATGAAAGCGCCCAGCGTGTGGGCGACGGCCACCCATTCCAGCGACAGGTAGGCGTCCAGGCCGAGGCGCGGCCAGTCACCGTAAAACAGATAAAGCAGTCCCGACACCCAGATCAGCGGCGAAATGAAGGCGAGCAACGCCAGGTAGGCCAGGCGCTGCAAGGGGTTGTGCTTTTGCACCGCTGTTTTGCGGAAGGGGTGCGGCGAATGGGTGAAAATGCCGATGGTGTAGTAGTGGATCATCGCCATGACGTTTTTCAAGGACGGCAGATACTGGCGCCATTCGCCGGTGGTGAATTGCCAGAAGATGGTGAAGGCCCACAGCACCAGCAGGCTCCAGGCGGCGACAGTGTGCAATTGCACCGCCTTGGCGAAGCCGAGTAGGGGATAGACGCCATGCACCTCGAAGCCGGTGATCATCATGACGATGATGAGGAGGGCTTGCGACCAATGCCAGAAGCGTTCATAGCGTTTGTAGATGTAGATGCGTTCGCTCATTGCGATGTCTCCTTGCGGCGGGTGAACAGGCGGACCAGGCCGTGCAGGGCGCCGGCGCCAATAGCGCCGAGAATGGCGAAGCCACCCAGCAGGTCGATGAGGGCATTGCGGTCACGGCCCGGCAGATAGATGTCGGTGATTTCACTGAGCCGGCCATCGCCTGACCGGGTGTGGCATTCCTCGCAGGGAACGGCCTTTTCCTTCGGCGCCACCATGTGGGTGATGAACCAGTTCATGCGGGTTTCGATGAAATCGAACTTGCCGCTGTAGGGCAAACCGGCGTAATCCATGCCCGCCTGAATGGACTTGGTGTAGTCGTAATTTTTCCACAGGGCGGTATCGTCATCGCCATAGACGTGGTTGACGACCAGGGTGTTGTTGACCGGATCGTAGGCCTGCTTGCCACGCATCACCTTGAACGGCCAGATGCGGGCGTTGGCGTCCTGGGCCGAGCCTTCGACGCGGTTCAGGTCGAGCACGCCCTTGGCATCGATGTAGGGGGTGAGTTTGTCAGTGATGGTGACCTGCTGGACGACACCGTTGTACCACTTGTAGGACGGCCGGACGTTTTCGCCGTATTCGAAGTCGCCCTTGGCCGCCGAATATTTGAGATGGCCGTGGTCGTCCTTGATGAACAGTGGCTTGCCATTGGCGTCCATCTTGCCGGCCGTCGACCAGTCCCAGAGCATCTTGGTCGGAATGCCGCCGCGCGCGAATTCCGGAATGTGGCAAGTCTGGCAGGCGACTTTGCGGGTGTGGTTGTTGATCTTGGCTTCCTGGTGCGGGGTGAAGCCGTGACAGGATTCGCAGGTAGCCCGGTTGTGGTCGTCCTTGGGCAGGTCGAGGCCGTGCGGGTCCTTGGCCGTGGCGGCGTAGCGGCTACCGGACGGCTGATGTGCATTAAAAGTGTGGCAGTCGGCGCAGACCATGTCGGCGCCGTCTTTCGCCATATGAACATCGAGTTCGCGCGAGGGTTTTTTCAGCGAGCTGTCGAGGTCACCGTGCTTGACGCCGTCACCACCGCCGCCGCTGAAATGGCAGGCGCCGCAGTTGGCGCGGCCGGGTTGGCCGACATGCTGGGCAATTTTGGTCAGGTCAGGTGCCTTGAAGGTCTTTTTGCCCGGAGGGCCTTCCATCGGCTCGAATTCGCGGTCGGCGTACAGCGGGTGGCCTGCGTCGGTGCCAAATTTCTTGTAGGTGCCGGTGGTGTCATGGCAGGCTAGGCAGTCGACATTTTCCTGCTTGCTGAAGTCGTAATTTTTGTCGGTCCAGCCATAGCCGGCGTGGCAACTGGTACAACGCGCCTCGTTGGAGAGCGTGGAGCCGCAGAAATTATTGGCCGACCATTTCTTGCCCAGCTTCTTGCCGGTGGTCGGGCTGTCGGCTTCCCAAGTCCAGTGGATGCTTTTCATGACCTGGTGTGCCGCCATATTGTGGCAGCTCAGGCAGACCTTGGTGATTTCCGGCCCGCTCTTGAACGGGCCTTTCAGGGCTTCCAGCTGGCTGTGATCGGTGGTCGAACTGCCCTTGCTGGCGACAGCCAAGGGTTTGCTGGCCGCTTCGCCGGGCGTGCTGTGCGCCGGGCCGCTCAGCCACAGCAGGCTGGCCAGCACGATGCCGGCCAGGTGTCGAATGCGTGATGTGTTCATGGCTCCCCCTGTGTTTATTAGAGATGCTTTATCAACTTTCATGCCACCGGCGCTGGAATGGGGCGAGGCGCCAGCAGCCGTGCTTTCTGAAGGCGAACGGCTTACTTGGCAGTGTCAGTGGCGGTTGATGTGCTGCCAGTGGCGGTGTTGGCGGTAGTGGAGATCGTGGCAGCCGCCAGGTCAGCCAGCGTGACCTGGCTTAGATCGTCGACTACCCGCAGTGCGCCGCTGAAGTCGTGTGACTGGGTGTATTCGCTGACGGTGACCAGGCAGCGCAAGCCCGCGGTCAACGCGGCCTTGAGGCCCATTTCCGAATCTTCGATGGCCAGGCAGGCGCTGGCCGGCAATGCCAGGCGGTCAAGCACCCACTGGTAAATATCCGGTGCCGGCTTCTTGGCGGCGACGATGTCGCCGGCGCCGATTACCTCGAACCAACTGCTGGCGTTGTTGCCTAGCGTCGCACGTAGCAGGGCGTCGACATTATCCGGCGAGGTCGTGGTGGCAATGGCCAGGCGTAGCCCGGCTTGGCGGGCGTCATGAATCAGCTGGACCACCCCGGGCCGCAGGGGCAGTTGGCCGTGCGCAACGCGCTGCAGGTAGTGCCGGGTTTTGGTGTGATGCAGGCTTTGGACAAATTCGGCAAAGTCGGCTTCCTGCATCCGCGCCGGGGCGACCTGGGCCGCGTAGTGCCGAATGCGCTCCTTGCCGCCGGTGATGCGCAGCAACTCGCCGTAGGCTGCTTCATCCCAGGTCCAGGCGAGACCGCATTCGGCAAACGCGGCGTTGAAAGCTGGCCGGTGGCCATCGCGCTCGGTCTCGGCCAGGGTGCCGTCGACGTCGAAAATCAGGGCGTGTAGTGAGTTCATGAACGAACAATAGCCCGCATAATCGGCGTGTCAGGTCAGACTTTTTTACGCCGGGATTCAGGCCGGCTGAAGCGTGAATTGACTTAGCGCAAGCCGTACCCGGTCAGCGCCGCGTTATGATCCGGCTTTCAGCTTACTGACACGCCGAGGTCAGCGCAGGGAGAACAATGAAAAGACGTGTCCTGTTGAGTTTGCTGCTGTGCCTGCCCGCCGTCATGGCCTGGGCGGGGCCGCCGGGGAAAACCGCTTTTCGTATCGGTGTCGCACCGCATTCGAGCGCACGGGTCATCCTGCAAATGTATCAACCGCTGCGCAGTTATCTTGAGGATGTTTTGCAGCAACCGGTTCAGGTCGTTACGGCCAGTGATTTCACTGAGTTTGCCCGCCGTGGTCTGAAGGGGGAGTACGACCTGGCGATCACTACCGGTCATCAGGCTCGTCTGTTCGAGAGCGATGCCGCTTACTTGCCGATGCTGACTTATCGTGCCGATTTCAAGGCGGTCCTGGTTGTCGCTCAGGGCAGCGTCTATCGGGTGCCGGCTGATCTGGCGGGCTCGACGGTGATGGGCTTGTCGCCCTCTTCACTGGTGACGATCTGGGGCAGTCACTGGCTGCACCGCAACAATGTCCCGAATGTTGATTTGCGTTATGTCAGTGCCTCGGACAGCGCCGTTCATCTGGTCACCAACGGCGAAGCCAGTGCAGCCATGGTGTCACTGGCCAATTATCAAAATCTCAAGCCGGAAATCCGTGAGCGTTTACGTGTTCTCGATGAGAGTTTGCCGCTGGCCGGCCGGGTTTATATGCTCGCGCCACGTCACAAGGCGCTGCGTGATCGGCTGCTCAAGGCCTTGTGGGCTTTTGCAGAAACGCCAGAGGCCAAAGCCTATTTTGCCCAGTACAAATTGCAGGGTTACCGGCCATTGGGGGCCAGTGAGTTGCTGGAAATGGCCCCGTACGCCAATGAGGTGCGGATGGCTTTGAAGCGGGGTGACAATTAAGTGGTTTGGCGTCGCTTCAGCGAGCGCTTCAGTCTGCGGCAGCGCTTGTTGCTGCTGGCTTTGCTGGTTGAGGCGGCGATGCTGTTCGTGCTGGTTGGCAATAGTTTGCGTCTGCTGCGCGTCCACATGGGGGAGCAGGCACGCAGCCACAGCGAACAACTGGCCCCCGTACTGCACGCCGCTCTGGTGGCGCCATTGGCCCAGTCTGATTACGAAACGGTGCAGGCGGTGCTGGATGAAAGCCACGCCACGCAAAGCCTGCTTTATCTGGCGGTGCTTGATGAAACTGGGCGGCGTGTCGCCAGTAGCGGTTGGCCGGTCAGAAAGCCGCTGCCGGCAGCGGATCAGGGGTTTCATCTCGATCAGTCCGAACTGCCGCCTCGCTTCGACGTCGTTCGGCCGATCGAGATGGCGGGGCAGCCTTTGGGCAGCTTGCATTTTGGGGTCGACCTGACCCGCATTGTCGCTGCCCGCGACAGCCTGGCCTGGCAGGGTTTGCTGATCGCTTTTGGCGAGCTGTTATTGTCGGCGGGTGTGTTGATTCTGATCGGCGCCTTGATGACCCGCCAGTTATCGGCGCTCACTCAGGCCAGCCTGACGGTGGCCAGCGGCAACATGACACCGGCCCCGTTGCCGGAAGGCAGTGATGATCTCGGGCGCTTGGGTAGCGCCTTCAATGCCATGTCGCATGCGGTGGCGGAGCGGGTCGAGCAGTTGACCGTGGCCCGCGAGCAGGCCGATGCCGCCAACCTGGCCAAGAGCCGCTTCCTGGCGACGATGTCGCACGAGATCCGCACGCCGCTGAACGGCATTCTGGGCATGGCGCAGTTGCTCCAGTTACCCGGGGTGTCTGACAGTGAGCGCCAGGAATACGCCAAAACCATTGTCGAATCGGGCGAGACCTTGCTGGCCCTGCTCAACGATATTCTCGACCTGTCGCGGGTCGAGGCCGGCAAGATGTCGCTGCTACGGATTCCCTTTTCGCCAACACTGCTGCTGGATGAAACCGCGCGGCTGTTTCACGAACCCGCGGCGGCCAAAGGCCTGCTGCTGTCGGCGCGCTGGCAGGGGGCGTTAGCACCGGTGTGCCTGGGTGATCCGGTTCGTTTGCGGCAGATGTTGTCTAACCTGGCTCATAACGCCATCAAATTTACCGATCAAGGCGTGGTCCTGCTGCAAGCTGAGGTTGTTCGGGCGGCGGCGGGCGATTGTTTGCGTTTTTCGGTGATCGATAGTGGTTGTGGCATTGCGCCTGAAAAACTGGATCTCCTGTTCAAGCCGTTTTCACAGGTGGATGGCTCGGTGACTCGGCGCTACGGTGGCTCGGGCTTGGGTTTGTCGATTGTCAGCAAGCTGGCTGCTTTGATGCAAGGCGACGTTGGCGTCGAGAGTGCCTCGGCCGTGGGGACGCGCATCTGGTTCGACATTCCCTTGCTGCTCGACATGACGCACTCGGACCCCGTGCCACTGCCGGAGCCTGCGCCCATTGCTGCAACGCTCTCGGAACGCTTGTCCCTCGGCCAGGTGCTGGTGGTTGAAGACAATGCCATCAACCGGCGCATCATCGAAGCCATGCTGGACAAGCTGGGGCTGCCCCATCGCAGTGTTGACAATGGCGCGCAGGCGGTCGAGCAGGTGCTGGCCGGGACGCGCTTCGGCTGTGCCCTGATGGATTGCCAGATGCCCGTTCTGGACGGGTTGGCCGCAACGCGACAGATCCGGGCCTGGGAGGCGGAAACGGCCGCCCCGCGCCTGCCTATTTTTGCCCTGACCGCCGGGGCCTTTGCCGAAGACCGGGCTGCCTGTCTGGAGAGTGGCATGGATGAGTTCCTGCCCAAACCCATCGACTTCGCCGCGTTGCAGCAGGTGCTGGCGCGCTATGCGGCAATCGCTGCCGAAAATAATCAGTGATCTCTGAATAAGTCCGTAAGAAATGCTGACTATGCCTTAATTCATTAATCACTTATGGTTGTCGCCAAGGCAGTAACACAACAATGATTGGAGACACCATGCATATCGGACGCACCACCTTGTCCAAGTTCGTCATCGAACAGACCCGTGGCCAGTACAGCGAAATGGGGGCGCTGCTGATCGACGTCGCGGCGGCGGTCAAAACCATCTCCGGCCTGGTCGGCAAGGGCGCCTTGAGCGGCTTTGCCGGGGCGCTGGACTCGACCAATGTGCAGGGCGAGGTGCAGAAAAAGCTCGATGTGCTGACCAATGAAGCCATTTTGCGGCACTGCGAATGGGGCGGGCAGCTGGCCGGCATGGCGTCCGAGGAAATGGACGACCCTTACCGTATTCCCGAGCGTTACCCACGGGGGCGTTACCTGCTGATTTTCGATCCGCTCGACGGTTCGTCGAACAGCGATGTGAATGTCTCGGTCGGGACCATTTTCTCCATTCTGCAGCGGTCGACCGCGGGCGATGCCGAAAATGTCGATTACCTGCAGTCCGGGTGCGAGCAACTGGCGGCCGGCTACGCGATTTATGGGCCGGCGACCATGCTGGTGCTGAGTGTTGGGCGAGGGACGCACGGTTTCACGCTGGATCGTGAGAGTGGCAATTTCATCCTCACCCATCCGGATATCCGGGTGCCAGAAGAAACGCGCGAATTTGCCATCAATACCTCCAATGAGCGCTTTTGGGAACCGCCGGTGCAGCGCTATGTCGCCGAGTGCCAGGCGGGCAAGACGGGGATTCGGGGGGCTGATTTCAACATGCGCTGGATTGCCTCGATGGTCGCCGAGGTGCACCGCATCTTGATGCGCGGCGGCATCTTCATGTATCCCAAGGACAACAAGGATCCCGCCAAGCCGGGCCGTCTGCGCCTGATGTATGAAGCGAACCCGATGGCGATGCTGATCGAGCAAGCGGGCGGCGCGGCCAGCACCGGCCGCCAGCGTATTGCCGAGGTGGCGCCCGAGACACTGCACCAGCGCGTGCCGGTCATCCTCGGGTCGAAAAGCGAGGTCCAGCGCCTCGAGCGTTACCACGAGGAATACGACACCGGCGCCGATCGCCCCTTCGTTTCGCCGCTGTTCGCCGAACGCTCCTTGTTCCGCGACTAACAACACCCACCGCATTCCAATTTCGACAGGGAGTCGTCATGTCCGCCAAACACCCGATCATCGCCATTACCGGCTCGTCCGGCGCCGGCACCAGCACCGTGATGCAGAGTTTTCAGCACATTTTCCGGCGCGAAAAACTCAATGCCCAGATTGTCGAAGGCGATTCTTTTCATCGCTACGACCGTTTGAGCATGCGCGCCGAGATGAAGGCGCAGGAAACCGCCGGTAACCGCAACTTCAGTCATTTTGGCCCGGAGGCCAATCTGCTCGAAGAATTGCAGAACTTGTTCATTAACTATGGCGAAAGTGGCTGTGGTCAGGTCCGTAAATATCTGCACGACGCGGGTGAAGCCGAGCCGTGGCGCCAGGAGCCCGGGACCTTCACGCCGTGGCAGGAGATCCCGGCCGGCACCGACCTGATGTTTTATGAAGGCCTGCACGGCGCCTGGGCCAACGAGCAGATCAACATTGCGGCACAGGTCGACCTGTGCGTCGGCGTGGTGCCCATCATCAACCTGGAGTGGATCCAGAAACTGCATCGTGACCAGCGCATGCGCGGCTATTCGCAAGAAGCGGTGACCGACACCATCCTGCGCCGCATGCCCGATTACGTCAGCCACTTGTGTCCGCAATTCGGCCGCACGCATGTCAATTTTCAGCGCGTGCCGATTGTCGATACCTCCAACCCCTTTATCGCTCGCGACATCCCGAGTGCCGACGAAAGCATGGTGGTCATCCGCTTTGCCAACCCCAAGGGCATCGATTTCCAGTACCTGCTCAACATCTTGCACGGCAGCATGCTGACCCGGCCGAACACGCTGGTGGTGCCCGGCGGCAAGATGGGACTGGCCATGCAGATGATCTTTACCCCCATGGTCCTGCGTCTGATGGACCAGAAGCGCCGCGCCTGAGCAGATAAGAAATGGAGAGAGACATGACTGAAATCACCTGCCGTCGCAACCTGGCCAACGCCCTGCGTTTTCTCGCGGTCGACGCTGTCGAACAGGCCAAATCCGGCCACCCCGGCGCCCCCATGGGCATGGCCGACATCGCCGAAGTGCTGTGGCGCGACCACCTCAAACACAATCCCGCCAATCCGCAGTGGGCTGACCGCGACCGCTTCGTGCTGTCCAATGGGCACGGTTCGATGCTGATCTACGCCCTGCTGCACCTGACCGGCTACGACCTGCCGCTCGACGAACTGAAGCGCTTCCGCCAACTGGACAGCAAAACCGCCGGCCATCCGGAAGTCGGGCACACGCCGGGTGTGGAAACCACCACCGGGCCGCTCGGCCAGGGGCTGAGCAACGCCGTCGGCATGGCGCTGGCGGAAAAGCTGCTGGCCCAGCGCTACAACCGGCCGGGCCAGGAGATGGTCAATCACCGCACCTGGACCTTCCTGGGCGACGGTTGCCTGATGGAAGGGATCAGCCACGAAGCCTGCTCGCTGGCCGGTGTCTGGGGGCTGGACAAGCTGACCGCCTTTTACGACGACAACGGTATTTCCATCGATGGCCATGTCGACGGCTGGTTCCGCGATGACACGCCGGGCCGTTTCCGGGCCTATGGCTGGCATGTTGTCGGCCCGATTGACGGCCACGACGCGGCCGCGGTCGCAGCCGCCATTGCCGAAGCCAAGGCGGTGACGGGGCAGCCGACGCTGATCGTCTGCCGCACGCAGATCGGCTGGGGTTCGCCGAACAAGGTGGGGACGCACGATGTCCATGGCGCGCCGCTGGGCGCTGCCGAAATCGCCGCCACCCGTGCCGCGCTCGACTGGCCGCACGCGCCGTTCGAGGTGCCGGCTGAAATTCGCACCGCCTGGGATGCCCGTGGCGCCGGCGCCGCGGCCGAAGCCGACTGGCGGCAGCGTTTTGCGGCTTACCGCGCCCAATACCCTGAACTCGCCGCCGAGTTCGAGCGCACGCAGGCCGGCGGCCTGCCGGAAAGCTGGCCAGAAATCCGCGCTGACTTGCTGTCGACCGCCGCAGCTAAAACGGGCGGCATCGCCAGCCGCAAGTCGTCGCAAAACTGCCTCGATTTCCTGGTCGACCGTGTGCCCGAACTGCTCGGTGGTTCGGCCGATCTGACCGGCTCCAACCTGACCGCCGGCAAGGGTAGCCGGGCCTGGCATGCCACGGTCGACGGGGTGCCCAACTATATTTCCTATGGCGTGCGCGAATTCGGTATGAGCGCCATCATGAACGGCGTCGCCTTGCACGGCGGGCTGATTCCCTACGGTGGCACCTTCGCCGTCTTCTCCGATTATTCGCGCAACGCCATTCGCATGAGTGCCTTGATGCAGCAGCGCGTCATTCACATACTGACGCACGATTCCATCGGTCTGGGCGAGGATGGCCCGACGCATCAGCCGATCGAGCACCTCGGCAGTCTGCGCCTGATTCCGGGGCTGGATGTCTGGCGCCCGTGCGACGAGCTGGAAACGGCGGTGGCCTGGGCTGAGGCCCTAGCCCGGCGTGACGGACCCAGCGCCTTCTTCCTGTCGCGGCAGAATCTGGCGCAGTGCGGTGACCGGCCCGGCCGGGCGGACGACATCGCCCGCGGCGGCTACATCCTGCGTGAGGGCGATGGCCCCTTGCAGGCCGTCTTGCTGGCCACGGGTTCGGAAGTTGACATTGCGCTGGCCGCGCAACAGCAGTTGGCGGCGCAGGGCATCGCTGTGCGGGTGGTATCGATGCCGTGTTGCGAACGCTTCGATGCTCAGAAATCGTCATGGAAACGCAGCGTGCTGCCGCCTGATTTGCCGCGCATCGCCATCGAGGCGGCGCACCCCGACCCGTGGCGCAAATATGTCGGCCTGGTCGGCGAAGTGCTCGGCATTGCCCGCTTTGGCGAGTCGGCACCGGCGCCGCAGCTTTACGAGCGCTTTGGCCTGACCGCCGCTCATCTGACGCGGGTGGTTGTCGAAACCATCGCCCGCGAGAGCGGCAGTGACGGCGATTTCTAGTGGCTGACGCGCCGCCGGCCTAGCCCGCGCTTTTCTCGTTTTCCAGCCGTCCGCACCGCCTCGATCGGCGGTGAGGGCCCGGCTCGACCCAAAATTCACAATCGACAGGAGAGAACACCATGCCCATACGGGTGGCAATCAACGGCTTTGGCCGGATCGGACGCATGGCCTTTCGTGCCATCGCCCAGGAGGCGGAATTCGCCGACATCGAGGTGGTCGCCATTAACGACCTGCTCGAAGCGGACTACCTCGCCTATCTGCTCAAGTACGACTCGGTGCACGGCAATTTTGCCGGCGAGATTGCGGTCGACGGCAACACCTTGCAGGTTAACGGGCGCAGCATCCGGCTCAGTGCGCAACGTGATCCGGCCGCGCTGGCCTGGGGCGAGGCGGCTGTCGATGTGGTGATCGAGGCGACCGGCTTTTTTCTCACCGAAGACAGTTGCCAGCCGCATCTGGCCGCCGGCGCCCGCAAGGTCGTCCAGTCGGCGCCGGCCAAAGACGAGACGCCGATGTTCGTCTATGGCGTCAATCACGACAGCTACGCCGGCGAGGCCATCGTCTCTGCCGCCTCGTGTACGACCAACGGCCTGGCGCCGGTGGCCAAGGTGCTCAACGACCATTTCGGCATCAAGCGTGGCCTGATGAGTACGGTGCACGCTGCGACGGCCACGCAAAAGACCGTCGATGGCCCGTCCGGCAAGGACTGGCGCGGCGGACGTGGCATCCTGGAAAACATCATCCCGTCGTCCACCGGCGCGGCCAAGGCGGTCGGCAAGGTCATCCCCAGCTTGAACAAGAAGCTGACCGGCATGGCCTTCCGCGTGCCGACCTCCGATGTCTCCGTGGTCGACCTGACCGTCGAACTGGAAAAGCCGGCCAGCTATGCGGAAATCTGTGCGGCGATGCAAGCTGCCGCCCAGTCCGGCCCGCTCCTGGGCGTGCTTGGCTATACCGGCGACAGCGTCGTCTCCACCGATTTTCGCGGCTGCGCCCAGCCGTCGATTTTTGACGCCGGTGCCGGCATCGCCCTCGACCCGACCTTCGTCAAAGTGGTGGCCTGGTACGACAACGAATACGGCTACACCTGCAACCTGTTGCGTTTAGTCCAGCACATTGCGCACTGAAAGGAACGAACATGGCCCTGATTTCCCTCCGCCAACTGCTCGACCATGCCGCCGAGCACCGTTACGGTCTACCGGCTTTTAACGTCAATAATCTGGAACAGATCCAGGCCATCATGCAGGCCGCCGAGGCCTGCGACAGCCCGGTGATTCTGCAGGCCTCGGCTGGCGCCCGCAAATATGCTGGCGAGCCCTTCTTACGCAAGATGGTCGAAGCGGCGATCGAGCAATATCCGGATATTCCGGTCTGCCTGCACCAGGACCACGGCACCTCGCCGGCCGTCTGCCAGCAGTCGATGCGCAGCGGTTTTTCCAGCGTGATGATGGACGGCTCGCTGGGCACCGACGGCAAGACGCCGACCAGCTACGCCTACAACGTCGATACGACACGCCAGGTGGTCGCGATGGCGCACACCATCGGCGTCTCGGTCGAAGGCGAACTCGGTTGCCTCGGTTCGCTGGAAACCGGCGAAGCCGGCGAGGAGGATGGCATCGGCGCCGCCGGCAAGCTCGACCACGCGCAAATGCTGACCGACCCGGAAGAGGCGGCCGACTTCGTCGCCCAAACGGGTGTCGATGCGCTGGCCATCGCCATCGGCACCAGCCATGGCGCCTATAAATTCACCCGGCCGCCGACTGGCGAAATCCTCGCCATCGACCGCATCAAGGCCATCCACGCCCGTATTTCCAACACCCATCTGGTCATGCACGGCTCATCCAGCGTGCCGCAGGAATGGCTGGCGGTCATCCGCCAGTACGGCGGCGCAATGAAGGAAACCTACGGCGTGCCGGTCGAGGAGATCGTCGAGGGCATCCGCCACGGGGTGCGCAAGGTCAATATCGACACCGATATCCGCCTGGCGATGACCGGGGCGATGCGCCAGGCGATGGCGGAAAAGCCGGAGGAGTTCGACCCCCGGTATTTCTTCAAAGCAGCGGTCGCCGCTGCCCGCGACATTTGCCGACAGCGTTTTGAAGCCTTCGGCAGTGCCGGCCGGGCTAGTCGCATCAAAGCCGTGCCGCTGGAAAAAATGGCTGCCACCTACCGTTGACCGTGACAGTTTGACTCTGCTGTACCTTGCGTTTGCGGCCCCGTGGTCTGGGGCCGCCTTTTTTGGAGCGTCCCATGAAAAAGCCTGAATACGTCATCGCCCCGAGCCTGCTGTCGGCCAATTTTGCCAAGTTGGGCGAGGAGGTCAGCAACGTCATCGCTGCCGGTGCCGACTGGATTCACTTCGACGTCATGGACAACCATTACGTCCCCAACCTGACCATCGGCCCGCTGGTCTGCGAGGCGATCCGGCCGTGCACTACGGCGCCGATCGACGTGCATCTGATGGTCAAGCCGGTCGACCGCATCATTCCCGATTTCATCAAGGCGGGTGCCAATCTCATCACCTTTCACCCGGAAGCGTCTGAACACATCGAGCGCAGCCTGTCGCTGATTCGCGATGGTGGCTGCCAAGCCGGGCTGGTCTTCAACCCGGCGACGCCGCTGGATTACCTCGATTACGTCATGGACAAGATCGATGTCGTGCTGCTGATGAGCGTCAACCCCGGCTTCGGCGGGCAGAAATTCATCCCCGGAACACTGGCCAAGGCGCGGGCAGCGCGGGCCAGGCTCGATGCCTATGAACAGCACAGTGGCCGGCGCGTCCGGCTGGAAATCGATGGCGGGGTCAACCCGGCGAATATTGCCGAAATTGCCGCCAGCGGCGTCGATGCCTTTGTCGCCGGGTCGGCGGTATTTGGCGCTGGCCGCGACGACGATCCGCACCGTTACGATACGATCATCGGCACCCTGCGCCAGGCGCTGGCACAATGAAGTGGGGAGGCGCTGATTGTTCGCTGATTGTTCGATATCGCCGTGATTGCGCGCGCAGCGTGGCGCCCTCCTGCGCCTTAACTCAAGCCGCCATCGCCAGATCGCCACGGCGCTTCGCGATGACGTATACACCGGCACTTCCTGGCCACTAGCAAACCGAGAAATGACATGAAATTCAAATCCGTGACCTTTGACCTTGATGGCACCCTGCTCGATACCGTCGGCGATCTGGCCGAGGCCTGCCAGCGCATGTTGCAGGAGCTCGACTTGCCGTCGCGCAGCGAGGATGAAATTCGCAGCTTCGTCGGCCAGGGCATGGTGGTGCTGGTGCGCCGTTGCCTGACCCGTGAGTCGCTGCCGGATGAAGCACAGTTGGCCCGTGCCGTTGACGCCTTTCAGCGCCATTACACCGCGGTCAACGGGGCCCGCACACAGTTTTTCCAGGGCGTGCGCGAAGGTTTGCAAGCCTGGCAGGCGACCGGTTTGCCGCTGGCCGTGGTGACCAACAAGCCGGCCGCGTTCACCGAGCCCTTGTTGGAACGGACCGGGCTGGCCCCCTATTTCAAGGCGGTGGTGTCAGGCGATACGACAGCGCACCGCAAGCCGCATCCAGCGCCCTTGTTGCATGCCTGCGCCGCGCTAGGCAGCGACCCGGCCGATAACCTGCATATTGGAGATTCGAAGCACGATATTGAAACGGCTCGTAACGCCGGTTGCACGGTGTATTGCGTGCCTTATGGCTACAACGAAGGTGAACCGGTTGATCCGACGGCCTGCGATGCGCTGGTTGCTGACCTGCTCACCGCGCTGCAGGTGGCCTCAGGTCAGCAGACGAAATAGGCCGAAAATCAGCCGGGTCAGGCCGGCGATGGCCAGCGCCGTGCCGACCGAGAGGACGATGGAAAACAGTGCTTCGCGCTTGCCGAGCAGTTTGAGCATGACGGCGAAGGTCGACAGGCAGGGAATGTAGAAGGTCATGAAGACCAGGAAGGTGGCGATCTGGACGGTGTCGAGCACCTCGGCCAGATTGTCCACGCCCAGCGCCTGATGAATCATGACCAGCGACAATTCCTTGCGCAGCACGCCGAACAAGATAGGCACGCCCAATTCGTCCGGCAGGCCGAGCAGCCAGCGGGTTATGGGCAGAAAAAGGGTGTTGACCGCAGCATCGGCACCGACATGGTTGAGTAGGGCCAGGCCGACACTGCCGGCGACCAGCAGCGGGGTGACGATGGTCAGGATGTCGCTGGTCCGCTCCCAGGTGGTGGCCAGCAGCGAACGCCAGCGCGGCAGGGCATAGGGTGGAATTTCCTGGATCAGGCCAGGGCCGGGGATGGGGTAACGGTGCATCAACAGACGGCCGGCGACGCCGATGACGACCAGGGTGAGCAGGAACAGCGCCAGCACGCCGAATACGCCGAGATACTTGCCGCCGATGGCGAGGATGATGGCCGAACGGGCCGAGCAGGGGACAAAAGTGATCAAGAGCGCGGCAACGATGCGTTCGCGCCCGGTCGACGCCGTGGCCGCTGCAGAAATGGCCGGGACGTTGCAGCCCAGGCCGAGCAGGAAAGGGACAGCGACGCCGCCGTGCAGGCCGATGTGGTGAAAACCACGGTCCACGACGAAGGCGACGCGGTGCATGATGCCGGATTCTTCCAGGGCCACCAGCAGCATGACCAGTGGCAGCATGTAGGGAACGACGATGCCGATCAGCCCGACCAGGCCATCGGCGACGGCCCGGCCGACGACGCCGCTGGTTGAGCTGGGCTCCCACGTGCCCAGCCAGGCCGCCAGCGGGGCCGACGACAGGCTGTCGAGAAAGCTGCTGACCTCGAAGACCATGAAAAGAACCAGCGTGAATACCCCCAGGCTGCCGAGCAGGCCCCAGCGGGGATGCAGGAAAAGCTGGTCGAGCTGGTGTTTCCAGCGCCAGCCGTCATCCTGGCCGCCGACCCGGGTCACCGCCTCAAACAACAGGGCGGCGCGGTGGTGGCGGTCGGCGTGCATTTCGTCGGCGAGCGGCCGGGGCAGGCCGGTGCCGGCAGCGACCCTGGCCTGATCGATGCGGGCCAAGGTGTGCGGAAAGTGCATCGCCATTTCGTGGCGAAAATAGTCATCGTCGGCCGCGGTGAGCATCAGCAGGGCCGGACGGGGAATGGCGAAGGCGGTGGCGATTTCCGGTTCTGCCAGCAGACTGTTGAGTGGTTTGAGGGCCGCCATTAAGTGCGGGCTGGGTGGCTGCGGCAGCGGGCAGCTGCGCTCATGGGCCAACTGGAGTGCGGCGGCGAACAATTCCGGGATGCCTTTGCCCATGTGGGCGACGGTCGGGATGACCGGGACTCCCAGGTGCTCGGACAGCGCCCGGACATTGATGTACAGGCCTCGCTGCCGCGCTTCGTCCAGCCGGTTGAGGGCGATCAGCAGCGGTCGCCCCAACTGGCTGAGTTCCTGCGCCAGCTCCAGATTGCGTTCCAGGGTGGTGGCATCGATTACCTGGATCAGCACGTCGGGGGCAGCTAGCCGGCTTTGCGGTTGTTCGCCCTCGTGGCTGGCCACCGCCGGCCAGCAATCGCCCCACAACACATGTTTGAAAACGGCCTGGCTGCCGGGATCCTGGTCATGCACCGAATTCAACGCCGGCAGGTCGAGCAGACTGGCTTGCTCCAGGCCAATCTCAATCAGGCATTCGGGGTAGCCCTGAGCGCTGCCAGCCAACTGACCGGTGCACACTTCGGTACTGGCTACTGCCTGGAAAAAGGTGCTCTTGCCGGTGCGTGGCAAACCGATCAGCGCCAGGCGCGGCTTGCGCTTGCCGCGTAACAGGGGGCCGTGCAGGGGAAGGGCGGGCAGGTGAGCGTGCGTCATGTTGGAGAAAAGAAAAAAGGCCGCATGCAGCGGCCTGGGTACTGTAACGCGGATCGTCGCTTATTTGACGATCTGGTTCAGCTCGCCCTTGGCGTAGCGTTCGGCCATCTTGTCGAGCGACATGACCTTGATCTTGCTCGCCTGACCGGCGCAGCCGAAGGCTTCGTAACGGGCAAGACAGATTTTCTTGGCGGCTTCGCGGGCCGGCTTGAGGTAGTCGCGTGGGTCGAACTTGGACGGGTTTTCAGCCATGTAACGGCGGATGGCGCCGGTCATGGCCAGGCGAATGTCGGTGTCGATGTTGATCTTGCGCACGCCGTGGGCGATGCCCTTGACGATTTCCTCGACCGGCACGCCGTAGGTTTCCTTCATGTCGCCGCCGAACTGGCGGATTTCGTCGAGCAGTTCCTGTGGCACGCTGGAAGAGCCATGCATCACTAGGTGGGTATTTGGGATGCGGGCGTGGATTTCAGCGATGCGGTCGATGGCCAGGATGTCGCCCGTGGGTTTCTTGGTGAATTTGTAGGCGCCGTGGCTGGTGCCGATGGCAATCGCCAGTGCGTCGCAGTTGGTCTGCTTGACGAAGTCGGCGGCCTGCTCGACGTCGGTCAGCAGCTGTTCGCGAGTCATGATGCCGTCGGCGCCGTGGCCGTCTTCCTTGTCGCCCATCATCGTTTCCAGCGAACCGAGCACGCCCAGTTCGGCTTCGACCGAGACGCCGATGGCGTGCGAGAACTTGACCACTTCACGCGACACGGCGACGTTGTATTCGTAGGAGGCGGTGGTTTTGCCGTCGGCTTCCAGCGAACCGTCCATCATCACCGAGGTGAAGCCGGACTTGATCGCGGCCATGCAGATGGCCGGGCTCTGGCCGTGGTCCTGGTGCATGACGATAGGAAGGTGCGGGTAGGCTTCCAGCGCGGCGAGGATCTGGTGGCGCAGGAAAGGTTCGCCGGCATATTTGCGGGCGCCAGCCGAGGCTTGCATGATGACGGGTGCATCGATCTGGCTGGCGGCTTCGCAAATGGCCCAGACCTGTTCCATGTTGTTGACGTTGAAAGCGGGCAGGCCATAAGCGTTTTCGGCGGCATGGTCGAGCAGTTGGCGCATGGACACGAGGGGCATCGTAGGGCTCCGGGAAATTATTATGAAAGGATATATTCTATAGGATCGGGCGTGGGGCTTGGGTCCTGGGCGGCCGATCCTGACTACCTACGCACTATGCTCGCCGACCCGGACGATTTTGAGCGTATTGGTGCCGCCGGCGCTACCAATGGGCTCGCCGATGGTCAGTACGATCAGGTCGCCACGATTGACCACGCCGCGTTCGATCAGCAGGCTTTCGGCTTCGGCCAGCAACTGGTCGCGGTCGGTGTGTTCCTGGGCCATCAGCAGCGGGCGGACTTCGCGGTATAGCGACATGCGGGCGACCGAACCGGCATCCGGGGTCAGCGCATAAATCGGCAAACCGCAGTTGAGGCGGCTCATCCACAGGGCGGTGGAGCCCGATTGGGTCAAGGCGGCGATGGCCTTGACCTTGAGGTGATGCGCCGTCCAGATCGCCGCCATGGCGATTGACTGGTCGATGCGGCTGAAGATGCGGTCGAGAAACTCGCGGTCGAGGCGGATTTCCGCTGAGCGCTCGGCTTCCACGCAAATGCGGGCCATCGATTCGACCACGTCGACCGGGTATTTGCCGGCGGCGGTTTCAGCCGACAGCATGACGGCGTCGGTGCCGTCGAGTACGGCATTGGCAACGTCCGAGACTTCGGCGCGGGTCGGCACCGGCGAATGGATCATCGATTCCATCATCTGCGTGGCGGTGATGGTCAGCTTGTTGCGGTCACGGGCCAGGCGGATCATGCGTTTTTGCAGGGCCGGCACGGTGGCGTCGCCAACTTCCACGGCCAGGTCGCCGCGGGCGACCATGATGCCGTCCGAGGCATCGAGAATTTCTTCGAGATTGTCGATGGCTTCGACCCGTTCGATCTTGGCGATCAAGACCGCGCTGCTGCCGGCGGCGCGCAGCAACTGGCGGGCCATGTACATGTCGGCGGCGCTTTTCGGGAAAGAAACGGCGACAAAGTCGACGCCGATGTCGGCCGCCGTCTTGATGTCGTCCATGTCCTTGCCGGTCAGGGCCGGTGCGGTCAGGCCGCCGCCCTGGCGATTGATGCCCTTGTTGTTCGACAACTCGCCACCCACCTGCACCGTGGTGTGGATTTCGCTGCCGCGCACGCGGTCGACCGTGAGCTTGAGCCGGCCATCGTCGAGCAGCAGAATATCGCCCGCTTTGACGTCCTTGGGTAGTTCTTTGTAATCGAGGCCGACGCGCTCCTGGGTGCCCAACTGGCAGCTTGCATCGAGGATGAAGGGCGCCCCCTCGCTGAGTGTAATCGGGCTGTGTTCGAACTTGCCGACCCGGATTTTTGGCCCTTGCAGGTCCCCCAGGATGCCCACCGTTCGTCCCAGCTTGGCCGCAGCTGCGCGAATCCCTTGCGCCCGCGCCCGGTGGTCATCGGCCGTGCCATGCGAAAAATTCATCCGGACGACATCCACCCCGGCGCGCACCATGCGTTCAAGCACCTCAGTCGAGGATGACGCAGGGCCCAGGGTGGCAACGATTTTGGTGTGACGGCTCATTTTAGGATCCCGGGGTGAGCTGTGAGATGAGCGGTGTTTTAGCCCGTTCTTCCAGTACTGCAATGGCCGGCAGGGTTTTTCCTTCGAGGAATTCGAGGAAGGCGCCGCCGCCGGTGGAGATGTAACCGACGTCGTCGGCGATGTGGAACTTGGCGATGGCGGCCAGGGTGTCGCCGCCGCCAGCGATGGAGAAGGCTTCCGAGTGGGCGATAGCCGAGGCCAGCATCTTGGTGCCGCCGGCAAACTGCGGCAGTTCGAAGACGCCGACCGGGCCGTTCCAGACGATGGTGCCGGCGTTGGCGATGATTTCAGCCAGCTTGACGGCGCTCTTCGGACCAATGTCGAGAATGCGGTCATGGGCAGCGACGTCATCGATCGAAATCTTGTTGGCGCGGGCCAGGGCGGAAACTTCGTCAGCAACCACCACATCGGTCGGCAGCGGTACGTCGGCCCCCCGGTCCTTCATCATGTCGATGATGGCGTGGGCTTCCTTGACCAGGTCGGCTTCGGCCAGCGATTCGCCGATGCGCTTGCCCGAGGCGAGCAGGAAAGTGTTGGCAATGCCGCCGCCAACGATCAACTGGTCCACCTTGTCGGCCAGCGATTTGAGGATGGTCAGCTTGGACGACACCTTGGAGCCGCCGACGATGGCGACCAGCGGGCGCTTGGGTTCGTGCAGCGCCTTGCCCAGGGCGTCGATCTCGGCGCCCATCAGGACGCCGGCGCAGGCGACGGGGGCGTACTTGGCCATGCCGTGGGTCGTGGCTTCGGCGCGGTGGGCGGTACCAAAGGCATCATTGACATAGACATCGCACAGCTTGGCCATTTTCTGGGCCAGTTCGTCGTTGTTCTTCTTTTCGCCCTTGTTCACGCGGCAGTTTTCGAGCAGGACGACTTCGCCCGGGTTGACTTCAAAACCACCGTCGACCCAGTTGGCGACCAGGCGCACCGGCAATTGCAGCAACTGGCCGAGGCGCACGGCGACGGGCGTCAGGCTGTCTTCCGGCGTCAGTTCGCCTTCGGTTGGCCGGCCCAGGTGCGACGTCACCATCACGGCGGCCCCCTGCTCCAGGCAGTATTTGATCGACGGCAGCGAGGCACGGATGCGGGTGTCCTCCGTGATGTTGCCTGCTTCGTCCTGCGGCACGTTCAAGTCGGCACGGATGAATACGCGTTTGCCAGCAAGTTCGAGGTCGGTCAGTTTGATGACGTTCATGGTCTTCTCCAAAGGGGTTTCAGGAATTCGGGGGCCTGTGTTGCACCCAGTGTTGCGCCCAATGTTGGGCCACGTCCAGCATGCGGTTGGCAAAGCCCCATTCGTTGTCGAACCAGACGAAGAGGTTGAGCAGGTGGTGGCCGGCGCAGCGCGTCTGGCTGCCGTCGACGATGGCCGAATGCGGATCGTGGTTGAAGTCGATCGAGGCATGTGCCTGGTCGGAAAAAGCCAGGCGACCGCGCAGCGGGCCTTGTGCAGCGCTGGCAAGCAGGGCATTGATGTCGTGCGCCGA
>JAQTXC010000041.1 GCA_028689015.1 Dechloromonas sp.
GTAGCGGTGGGCGGTTTTGCGGGCGTAGTTCATGAAGCGCGGCAGGTCTTCGCTGTATTTTTCCTTGCCGTCGCGATACTTGAGGCGGCAGAAGATGCCGAGCACCTTGAGGTGGCGTTGCAGGCCCATGAGTTCGTAGTCGCGCCAGAAGTCGCCGAAGTCGGCACGTACCGGCAGGCCGGCGGCGCGGGCTTTTTCCCAGTAGCGGATGACCCAGTCGATTTCCTGCTCTTCGTCCCAGGAAATGAAGGCGTCGCGGAACAGCGAGACGACGTCGTAGGTGATCGGGCCGTACACTGCATCCTGAAAGTCGATGATGCCCGGCGTCAGGCGTTCGGCGCTTTCGACAACCATCAGGTTGCGCGGCATGAAGTCGCGGTGCACGAAGACCTTGGGCTGGTTCAGCGCCGAGTTGATCAGGAATTTGAAGGTCCGGTCGAGCATGGACTTTTCGCTATCGTCGAGTTCGAGGCCCAGGTGGCGGCCGATGAACCATTCCGGGAAGAGGTCGAGTTCGCGGCGCAACAGGGTGGCGTCGTAGGGCGGCAGCGTGGCGGCGGTCGACGAGCATTGCCATTTGACGAGCACGTCGAGAACCGGGCGGATGAGCATGTCGGCCAGCGACAGATCTGCGTTCAGCGCGTCGAGGTAGCCGATGCGGCCAAGGTCGGTGAGGACCAGGAAACCGTTGTCGAGATCCTGGTCGAGGATGCGTGGCGCGGCGAGGTCAGCCTTGGCCAGCAGGCCGGCGACCTTGATGAAGGGTTTGCAGTCTTCCTTGTCTGGTGGCGCGTCCATCAGGATGCGTGTGCTGCCGTCCGGCCAACTGAGCCGGAAGTAGCGACGGAAGCTGGCATCGGCCGATGCCGGGGTGATCTGAATGGTCTGGTTCGGGAAGCGTTGGGCTACCCAGTCGGTAACTAGTTGGTCGCGCGTCATGGGATGCTTAAGCGGGCTGGCTAAGGTTCGTTGTAAAATGGCGCGATTCTAACACCCGGGGTCGGGGCCATCTGGCCGTGGCCCGCTTCTGATTCTGCCGATGCCCGGATTTCCCCGCCGCCGCCTGACCCTGCTGATTTGTTGCCTGCTTGGCGGGCTGTCGTCTGTTCCGGTGGCTGTTGCCGGTTCGACGGAGGTCGACGCCGGGCTCGGGTTGCGGGTGGAAAACCAGTTCAATGTCTTGGGCAAGCCAGACAAGGCTCAGCCCAACCTGCCGGGGGTGCCGCATCCGGTATTGTTGCAACCCGGTGATGCCTATCCGCTGTTCATCGTCGCCGACCAGATGACCGGCCTGATCGACCAGAGCACTGAAGCCGAAGGCTCGGTCGAAATGCGGCGAGCCGATCAGCTGCTCTACGCCGATTATTTGCGCTATCTGCAACTGGAAGACGAAGTCGAAGCCAAGGGCCATGTTCGCCTGCTGCAGGAGGGGAGCGAGGTGCAGACGCCTTATTTGCGCCTGCAACTGGTCGACCGCGTTGGTCACACTGAGAAAGCCAGTTATTTTTTCACCCGGCAGGTCGATAGCCGTTTTTATCAGGCCCAAAATACCGTCGTCACGGTGGCGACGGCCAGTGGCACGACCAGCGGTGCGCCGATGATGCTTAACGTTGACCACAGTTATGGGCTGCCGACCACTCAGCCGGCCGGGCGGCTAACGGCGGCCAGTGGTGAGGCCGAGCGCATCGACTTTGAAGGTGAGAACCAGATTCGCATGTGGTCGTCGACCTATTCGACCTGCAAACCTGGAGCGACCGATTGGTATCTGCGCACGCAGGAAATGCTGCTCGATTACGATGACGACGTCGGCACGGCCCGCCATGCCACGCTGGTCTTCAAAGAGTTGCCCATCCTGTATACGCCGGTCGCCTGGTTTCCGCTCAACCAGCAGCGGCGCTCCGGTGTGCTGCATCCCTCGTTCTCGACCTCGACGCGCAATGGTCTCGATATTTCCATGCCTTACTACTGGAATATCGCGCCCAATTACGATGCAACGCTGTTTCCGCGTTACATGAGCAAGCGCGGTCTGCAACTAGGCGGCGAAGTGCGTTACCTCGGTGCCCTTTATAACGGTGACCTGCGTGGCGAATATCTGCCGAACGATCAGACCAATAATCTGACCCGTTATGCCTATTCGGTTCGTCACAACCATGCCCTGGGGCGTGGCGTGGGTTTTGGTCTCAACTTGAACGGGGTCTCCGATGACACCTACTGGCAGGATATTTCATCGCGCCTGATGCAGACCTCGCAGGTTCAGTTACCGCGCCAGGCCGTGCTCAGTTATGCGCCGAGTAGCTGGCTGCAGAGCAATGTTCAGGTGCTGCGTTATCAGACTTTGCAGACCGACCCCCTGAATCCAGTGACGCGGCCTTACTTTCTGGAGCCTCAGATCAACCTGATCGGTTACCGGCCCAATGTCTTCAAGACCGACCTTAGCCTGATCGGCCAGTTCTCGCGGTTTACTCACCCGAGCAAGACCAATGGTGACCGGCTGGTGTTCTATCCGCAGGTCTCACTGCCCATCGTCAATCCGGGTTTTCAGATCATTCCCAAGCTGGGTTTGCATACCACCTATTACAACCTCTCAGATCCGACCGCCGCCAATCCGACTTCCCTCAATCGGCTCTTGCCGACCTTTACGCTCGACTCGACGGTGATTTTCGAACGGCCCAGCCGTCTGCTCGATGTCGACTACATCCAGACCTTGGAGCCGCGGCTGTATTACGTGAATATTCCGTATAAGGATCAGTCGGCTTTTCCGGTCTTTGACACGGGCCTGGCCGACTTCAACTTTGCCCAGATTTTTTCCGAAAATCGTTATAGCGGTTACGACCGGGTCAACGATGCCAATCAGCTGACGGCGGCCGTGAGTAGCCGCTTTATCGATGCCAATTCGGGGGTCGAACGTTTCAAAGCGACCATTGGGCAGCGTTACTACTTCAGCCCGCAGAAAGTGCAAATTACCGGCGAGACGACCCGACAGGCCGACTTTTCGAATCTGGTGGCGGCGGTCAACGGCCTGGTGGCCAACAAAACCTATATGGACATGGCTTGGGAATACAACACCAAAGCGGGTTCCCACCAGCGGCTGGCAGCGGGCATGCGCTACCAGCCGGACTATGGCAAGGTGTTGTCAGCCAGCTATCGCTACACGCGTGACCCGCTGACCATGCTCAGCACCGTCGACCAGGTCGACGTTGCCGGCCAGTGGCCGGTGGCGCCGCGCTGGTACGCGGTGGGCCGTTACAACTGGTCGCTGCGCGACAAGCAATTGCTGGAAGCGATTGGCGGTGTCGAGTACAACGCGGGTTGCTGGTCGATGCGTCTGGTGGCTCAGCGCCTGGCCGCAGTGACTGGGGCGCCCAATGACGCGGTATATTTCCAGCTTGAACTGAATGACTTTGGCAGCATCGGCTCCAATCCGATCGGGTTGCTGCGACGCAGCGTCCCGGGTTATGGCAAGACCAACGAACTGCCCACGCAGGGCACTCTGCTCACCACTCCATGATGACCATGACACCTTATTTCCGTATTTTCTTCCTCGTCCTGGCCTTGTTCGGCAGCCTCCTGGCCCGTCCCGCCCTGGCCGCCAGTAGCGAACCGATCGAGGCTGATCACATCGTGGCCGTGGTTGGCGACGGGGTGATTACCCGCTACGAGCTGCGCACGCGCCTGGCCAGTGCCCTCAAACAGCTGGAAAAACAAGGTACCCCGTTGCCGGCTCAGGATGTCCTGGAGCGCCAGATGCTGGAGCGCCTGATCATGGAGCGGGTGCAGTTGGCCTATGCCAGGGAAAGCGGTTTGCGGGTCGATGACCAGCAACTGGACCAGGCGATGGGCCGTATTGCCGCCAACAACAAACTGACACCGCAGGAATTCCGGACCGCGATCGAAAAGGACGGCATGGTGTTTGCCAAGTTCCGCGAAGAGATCCGTGCCGAGATGATCACCGTCCGCCTGCGTGAGCGCGAGGTCGATAGCCGTCTGGTGATCTCCGACAGCGAAATCGACAATTACCTGGCCAATCAGGCGGCGACGGGGGGCGGTGAGGAATTCCAGCTGACGCACATTCTGTTGCGGGCTCCGGAGTCGGCTACGCCGGAGCAATTGCAGAAACTGCGGGCCCGCGGCGAACAGGCCTTGAATCGGGCGCGGGCTGGCGAGAATTTCGCCCAGTTGGCGGCGGCCTTTTCCGATGCGCCGGATGCCTTGCAGGGCGGCGAAATCGGCTGGCGTTCGCTGGATCGTTTGCCGACCCTGTACGCTGAAGCTGCCTCGCACCTGAAAACGGGGGAGGTCAGCGACTTGTTGCGCTCGTCGGCGGGTTATCACCTGATCAAGCTGGTTGACCGGCGGGGCGGCAGCGCGCCGGCATCGGTTCGGCAGACCAAGGCACGTCACATCCTGATCCGGACCAACGAGGTGGTGTCGGCGACGGAAGCCCGTCACAAGCTGGAAAATGTGCGTGACCGCATTCGCCATGGGGTGGACTTTGCCGAGCAGGCCCGTCTTTACTCGCAGGATGGTTCGGCCGGCAAGGGCGGCGACCTGGGCTGGCTGAGCCCGGGCGATACCGTGCCGGAATTCGAGCGGGCGATGGATGCCTTGAAGGCGGGTGAAGTCAGCGAAGTCGTTCAGTCGCCATTTGGCATGCACCTGATCCAGATCATCGAGCGGCGCGACCGCGATGTCTCGGAAGAGCGTCAGCGCTCGCTGGCTCGCCAGGCCATTCGCGAGCGCAAACTGGACGAGGCGTATCAGGACTGGCTGCGCCAGTTGCGTGACCGGGTCTACGTCGAGAACCGGCTGGACGTCCAGTGAGCGCAGTGCGCATCGCCGTGACCAGCGGCGAACCGGCTGGCATCGGCCCTGAACTCTGCTTGTTCTTGAATGAATGGACCGGCCCGGCGCAGCCGGTTGTGCTGGGCGATATTGATCTGCTGCGGCAGCGTGCCGTACAAATCGGCCGGGACGTGCAGGTGCGCCATTTTGACCCGCGGCAGGCCGTCGACCGCGCGGCCATCGACGTGTTGCATCTGCCGCTGGCGGCGCCGTCCGTCGCCGGCCAGTTGTCTGCGGTCAACGGCCGCTACGTGCTCAAATTGCTCGACCGTGCCCTGGCCGGGTGTCAGTCGGGTGAGTTTTCCGCCATGGCGACCGCGCCGGTGCACAAAGGGGTCATCAACGAGGCGGGCGTGCCGTTTACCGGTCACACCGAATATCTGGCTGAGCAGACCGGCACCGCACGGGTGGTCATGATGTTGGCCGGCGAGACCCCTCAGGGACCGCTGCGTGTGGCGCTGGCCAGCACGCATTTGCCGTTGAAGGATGTGCCGGCCGCCATCACCCCGTCCTTGCTCGAAGAAACCCTTCGTATCCTGCACACCGACCTGCGCGACAAATACGGCCTGGCCGAACCGCGCATCCTGGTCGCCGGCCTGAACCCGCACGCGGGGGAGGACGGCTATCTTGGTCGTGAAGAAATCGACGTCCTCATACCCGTACTGCAGCGTTTGCGCGCCGATGGCATGCATGTGTCTGGCCCGCACCCGGCCGACACGATGTTTACGCCGCCGGTTTTGGCGGGGGGCGATGCGGTGCTGGCGATGTATCACGATCAAGGGCTAACGGTGCTCAAATATGCCACCTTTGGTCAGGGAATCAACGTCACACTCGGCCTGCCGATCATCCGGACCTCGGTCGATCACGGCACGGCCCTGGCCCTGGCCGGCACCGGCCAGGCCGATCACGGCAGCCTGTTTGCTGCCGTTAGCGAAGCCGCCCGCATGGCGCAAAGGACAAGGCAATGAAGGGGCACGTCGCCAGAAAGCGTTTTGGCCAAAATTTCCTGGTCGACCACGGCATCATCAATGCGATTGTCTCGGCCATCAATCCGCAACGCGACGACACGGTGGTCGAAATCGGCCCGGGCTTGGGGGCGATTACCGAGCCACTGCTCCAGCGTCTCGATCACTTGCATGTCGTCGAAATTGACCGTGACCTGATTGCTCGCCTCAAGAAGCAGCATCCGCCGAGCCGGATGAGCATCCACGAAGGCGACGCACTGGCCTTCGATTTTGCGACGGTCGGCCAGCGCCTGCGACTGGTCGGCAACCTGCCCTACAACATCTCGACGCCGCTGCTTTTCCATCTCGCCAGCTACGCCGAGCAGGTCTACGACATGCACTTCATGCTGCAAAAGGAAGTGGTCGAGCGCCTGGTTGCCCTGCCCGGCGAGTCTGAATTCAGCCGCATCTCGGTCATGCTGCAATACCGTTTTCACATGGAATGGCTGATCGACGTTCCGCCTGACAGTTTTGATCCGCCACCCAAGGTGCAGTCCGCCGTCGTTCGCCTGATTCCAAAAGATAAAACGCTGTTGACCGCAAAAGACGATGCCTGTCTGTTTCGTGTCGTCCAGGCCGCCTTTGCCCAGCGTCGCAAAATGTTGCGCAACACGCTCAAGGGTATTCTTGATGACAGTGGATTTGCTGCCTTGGCCATCGCCCCCACCCTGCGTCCGGAAGATCTGCCGGTCGACGATTACATCCGCATCGCCAACTACCTGACCGCCTGAAGCCCTTGTCTTTGCAGGGTTTTTTTCTGGGTGAGCGGTAAGGAACTTTTTTTGCGGTGCCGGTCTAATCGCCTCAATTTAAAAAATCTGAGGCATTCATGGACGAGATTTCCTACCTGGGTATGGGCTTTGTCATCACCATTTTCGGCTTGGCCTGCTTGATGGCCTTCAAACTGTCATCGAAATCAGCCTACCATTAATAAAAAAGCCGGGGATTCCCGGCTTTTTTGTGGGCGCTGTGTGCTCAGTCTTTTTTCAGCGGGCAGGTGCTCAGGCCGATCAGCGGATACAGCGGGCACCAGCCCATCAGGCCGGTGGCCAGGGGGACGATGCCGATGTAGCCCCAGGCGGGCAGCAGGCCGGCTACGGTGGCGCCGATCAGGCCAGCGCCGGCGACGATGCGAAGGATCTTGTCGATACCGCCAACATTGCTTGTCATGATGTGTTCTCCGTGAGGTTGTTAGACAGTTCGCACTTTAGGTCAGCTAAATGACAAGGTCTGTAACTTGAGTCACACAGCGGCCAGTTTTTGCAGGCCGGGGCGGTCGATTACGGTCAACTGTTCGCGACCTAGTGTAACCAGGCCTTGGGCAGCGAAGCCCTTGAGTAGCCGGCTGACGATTTCGCGGACGCTGCCCAGTTCGTCGGCCAGTTGCTGGTGGGTGACGGTCAGTTGTCCTTCCGGGCGGGCGAGCAGGAGCTTGGCCAGGCGCTGGTCGAGGCGGGCAAAGGCAACTTCTTCGACCAGTTGCATCAGCTCACCGATGCGTTCGGCGAACAGGTGGAAGACGAAGTCGCGGAAGGGGGCGTGGTCGACCAGTAGGCGGGAGAATTCGCCGACCGGCAGGATGAGCAGGCTGAGTGGTGTTTCGGCAATGCCGCGGGCGTTGTAATCGCTGTGGCCGAGCAGACAGGACGACGAAATGATGCAGGAGCCGCCAGGAACGACCCGATAGAGCAGGATTTCGCGGCCATTGGGGGCTTGCTTGACCACTTTGATGCGGCCGTCGAGCAGCAAGGGGAAGCCCTGGCAGGGTTGATGTTCGGTAAAGACCTGGCTGCCGGCCGGGAGGTGCAGCAGGCTTTGCGGCGCCTGCAGGTGCGTCAGGTGTTCAGCGCTCAGCCCGGCGAGGGCCGGGTAAGCGGTGAGGAGATGGGCGCGGTCAACGAGGTGGCTGGCCATTTTTTAGCGGAGAGTTGCCCATGCCGGCGCGTGGTCCGATGGGCGTTCGCGCTTGCGCGGGGCGCGGTCGACGCCCGCAGCGGTGCATTTTTCAGCCAGTGCTTCGCTGAGCAGGATGTGATCGATGCGCAGGCCAAGGTTTTTCTGGAAACCGAGCATGCGGTAATCCCACCATGAGAAGGTTTTTTCCGGTTGCTCAAACAGCCGGAAGCTGTCGATCAAGCCGAGAGCGAGCAGGTGACGGAAGGCAGCGCGCTCCGGTTGCGAAACCAGGATGCAGTCCTGCCAGCGTTTGGGGTCATGGACATCGCGGTCGTCGGGGGCGATGTTGTAATCGCCGCCCAAGGCAAGTTGTGGATAGCGCTTGATTTCGTCGGCCAGCCATTCGATCAGGGCGTCGAGCCAGCGCAGTTTGTAGTCGTATTTGTCGCAACCGACTTCTTGGCCATTGGGCATGTAGGCGCAGATGATGCGCACGCCATCGACCGTGCCGGAAATGAGCCGCTTTTGCTCGTCGGCGAACAGTGGGTTGCCGTATACCACCTCGTCGATCGGTGATTTGGCCAGCAGCGCGACACCGTTGTAGGTTTTCTGGCCGGAGAAGGCAACGTGATAACCCGCTGCTTCAATCTCGGCACGCGGAAAATTGGCGTCTTCGAGTTTCAATTCCTGCAGGCAGACGACGTCCGGTGTGGCCTCTGCCAGCCAGTCGAGCAGGTGCGGCAAGCGGACCTTGAGTGAGTTGACGTTCCAGGTGGCGATTTTCATGGGGTTTTTCCTGCGCTTTTCGGGTAGCCGGCGAGGTCCAGCAGGTTGTCCCAGGTGTCGGCTTCAAAGCCGCGTGAACGCTGGTTGCCGACTTTGAGCGAGGGCACGAAGGCGTCGCCGAACAATTGTTTCATTTCCAGGGCGTCGACCGCGGTTTTGATCGGTTTTTCGGTAAAGGGAATGCGCCGGGCGTTCAGTAGTTCACGGGCTTGCTGGCAGGTACTCTGGCAGTCGCTGGCGGTGTATAGGGTCACCGGAAAGGCCGTGGCCGCCTTGCGTGTGGCGTAGGACAGGCCGTCATCGGGCTTGCCTTCGTCGATGGTCTTTTCAACCTGGCGGATCTGGCCGGGCGGCGGGGTGTCGGAGATGACGGTCCGGCCAGTGCGGTCAACCCAGCGATAGGTTTGCGCCTGGGCCAGACCGCAGCAGAGAACCAGGCCCAGAATGAACAATTGCCGCATCTGCGTCTCCTTCTTTGTGGGCTTAGACGGCGACCATGCCGCTGTGGCGCAGCAGGGCGTCGGGGCTGGGTTCGCGGCCGCGGAAGGCCTTGAAATTGACCAGTGCCGGACGCTCGCCGCCGCGCGACAGGATGTCGTCGAGGAAGCGCTTGCCGACCTCGGGGTCGAACGGGTTGCCCGCTTCTTCGAAGGCGGCGTAGGCGTCGGCTGACAGCACTTCGGCCCATTTGTAGCTGTAATAGCCGGCCGCGTAGCCGCCGCCAAAAATGTGCGAAAAACTGTTCGGGAAACGTTGCCAGGCCGGTGGCATCAGGACGGCCACGTCGGCCCGTACCGCGTTCAGCAGATCGAGCACGGTCGACGGCCCTTGCGGGTCAAATTCGCTATGCAGGCGCATGTCGAACAGGGAAAACTCCAACTGGCGGACGGTCATCATGCCGCTCTGGAAGTTTTTTGCCGCCAGCATCTTGTCGTACAAGGCACGTGGCAGCGCTTCGCCGGTATCGACGTGGGCCGTCATATCCTGCAGGACTGACCATTCCCAGCAGTAATTTTCCATGAACTGCGATGGCAGTTCGACGGCATCCCATTCGACCCCGTGAATGCCGGAGACCCCCAGTTCCTCGCCGCGCGTCAGCAGGTGGTGCAGACCGTGGCCGGCTTCGTGGAACAGGGTGATCACTTCATCGTGGGTGAAGGTGGCCGGTTTGCCAGCCAAGGGCCGGGCGAAATTGCAATTGAGGTAGGCAATGGGTTTCTGGATGCCAGTAGCGGTCCGCCGCCGCGAGCGCGCTTCGTCCATCCAGGCGCCGCCACGTTTGGTTTCACGGGCGTAGAGATCCATGTAGAACTGGCCAACCAGTTCGCCGGCCGGCGTTTCGATCCGATAGAAGCGGGCATCCTCGCACCACAACGGCGCGATGTCGCGGGCTACCTTCAGCCCGAACAGGCTCTCGATGACCTTGAACAGGCCGGCGATGACTTTCGGTTCGGTGAAGTACTGCTTCACTTCCTGTTCCGAGAAGGCATAGCGTGCCTGCATCAGTTTTTCCGAGGCGTAGGCCGCATCCCAAGGCTGGAAATCGGTGATGCCCAGTTCCGCCTGGGCGAAAGTCTTCAGTTCGGCGATGTCTTTCTCGGCAAAGGGTTTGGCCTTTTTTGCCATCTCCTGCAGAAAATCAAGCACTTGCGCCGGGGTGTCGGCCATCTTGGTGTACAGCGAGACTTCGGCGTAGTTGGCGAAGCCGAGCATCTTGGCGTCTTCGGCCTTGAGTTCGAGAATGCGCTTGATCAGCGGGCCGTTGTCCCACTCTGGCTTGGTGTAGCCGTTATCGATTTCGGCGGCACGCGTCGCGTAGGCACGGTACAGGCGGGCGCGTAGCTCACGGTTTTCGGCGTATTGCATCAGTGGACCGTAGGAGGGCGCGTGCAGCGTGAATTTCCAGCCCTCGATCCCGGCTTTTTGCGCTGCTTCACGGGCCGCGTCCTTCGCGTAGTCGGGCAGGCCAGCGAGCAGGCTGTCGTCGGTGACGATTTCGGCGAAGGCGTTGGTGGCGTCGAGCAGGTTTTCCGAGAACTTGGCGGAGAGTTGCGACAGTTCTTCCATGATCGCCTGGAAGCGCGGCTTCTGGTCTTCCGGTAGTTCGGCACCGCCGAGGCGGAAATCGCGCACTTCATTGTCGACGATTTTCTTCTGTTCTGCGGTCAACGTGGCGTATTCGGCACTTTTGCGCAAGGCGCGGTATTTGTCGAACAGTTTCAGGTTCTGGCCGAGTTCGCTGTAGAAGCGCGTGACTTCCGGCAGCATCTCGTTGTAGGCCTCGCGCCAGGCCGGCACGTCATTGACCGAATGCAGGTGGCCAACCACGCCCCAGGCGCGGCCAAAGCCTTCCAGGCCATCGGCCAGAGCGCCGGCAAAATCAGCCCAGGTGGCGGGTGTGCCTTCGTCGGTCAGGCGTTCAATCAGGGCGCGGCCGTCGGCCAGCAGCTGGGAAATGGCGGGCTTGACGTGCTCCGGCTGGATCAGGTCGAAGCGTGGCAGGTCGGAAAAATCGAGCAGGGGATTTTGGGTTTGGGTCATGGGGGGCGGGGGCAATAAAAACGGGCGGTCTGTGCCGCCCGTAGGGGTGATCGGGAGCAGGGGCTATTCTACAAGTTCGCGATATGCATGCCACGAGGCATGACCAATAATTGGCAGCAGGACGACCAGGCCGAATAGCAGCGTGGCGAAACCGAGTAGGGTCAGGCCGACAATCAGCGCCGCCCACAGCAGCAACGGCCCGGTATTCAGACCAAAAGCACGCAGGCTGCTCATCATCGCCGTAGCGACGTCGCATTTGCGGTCGACCATCATGGGCACCGAAATCACGGCAACGGCGAAGACCAGCAGGGCCAGCAGGCCGCCCAGTGCCAACCAGAGCAGCAGGAAGCCGCCATGGCTGCCGCCGAGAATGATGTCGTAGAGAAAGGCGCCGCTGGCATTACTCGGGCCGAGCAGGGCGAAGCTGATGGCGCTCAGGCGCTCCCAGAACAGGCTGACGAAGGCCAGCAGCAGGCCAAATTGGGCCAGGCTTTGCGGATTTTCACCAAAGACGCGCAGCGATTCGATGAACAGTGGCCGTTCGCCCTGGCCGGTACGCCGGCTCAGCTCGTACAGACCGGCTGCTAGCAGTGGTGCCAACAGGAAGAAACCGGAAATGGCGACGGTGACCAGATGCGGTGAATCGAGGGCGGCCAGAATGATCAGGTCGCCGCCCAGGGCGAATAGCAGGCCGTAAGCCAGCGACGGGAGCGGGTTGGCCTTCAGGTCGCGCCAGCCGGCGGCCAGCCAGTGGATGGGGCGATCGGCGGTTATGTGACGAATGGCCGGCAGCTTGAAGCCGGCGATAGCGTCGTCGTGAGTCAGTCGCATGGTGCACTCCAGTCAGTTGATGAACGGGTTGCACGGTAGACCGCGATCAGGGCCTTGGGTTCAGCGTCCGCAAGGCGGCGCGGGCGACGACCGGGGCTGGCCGTCGCCGGGTGAGGCGTTTTACAGGGTTTTGCCCGTCAGCTTTTCGTAGGCTTCGAGGTACTTGGCGCTGGTGCGGGCGACGACATCAGCCGGCAGTGTCGGGCCGGGGGCAACCTTGCCCCAGTCCAGCGTTTCCAGGTAATCGCGCACGTACTGCTTATCGTAGGACGGCGGGTTGCAGCCTTCCTGGTACTGGTCAGCCGGCCAGAAGCGCGATGAATCCGGGGTCAGTGCTTCGTCGATCAAGTGCAGCGTGCCGGCGGCATCGATGCCGAATTCGAACTTGGTGTCGGCGATGATGATGCCGCGTGTCGCGGCGTAGGCGGCGGCTTCTTTATACAGTCGGATGGCGGCGTCGCGGGCTTCGGCGCAGAGCTGGGCGCCGGTCTTGCCGGTGCCTTGCAGTGCTTCGGCGAGCGTCGCGTCGCAATTGGCGGCGGCTTGTTCGTAGGAAACGTTCTCGTCGTGATCACCGACGTCGGCTTTGGTGGCCGGCGTGAAGATCGGCTGCGGCAGCTTCTGCGCCATTTTCAGGCCAGCCGGCAGGGCGATGCCGCAAATGGCGCCGGTCTGCTGGTAATCCTTCCAGCCCGAGCCGATGACGTAGCCCCGCACCACGGCTTCGATCGGCAGCGGCTTCAGGCGTTTGACGACGACGGCCCGACCGCGCACCTGCGCCCGTTCGTTCTCGGCCACCACCGATTCTGGGTCGATGCCGGTCAACTGGTTGGGGACGATGTGACCGAGCTGGTCAAACCAGAAATTGGCCACCGCCTGCAGCACTTCCCCTTTTCTTGGAATTGGGTTGGGCAGGATGACGTCGAAGGCTGACAGGCGGTCGGTGGTGATAATCAGCAGTTTGTCGGCGTCGACCGCGTAAATGTCGCGGACCTTGCCCTTGTTGATCAGGGGCAGGCTGGTAAGGGTGGATTCGAAAAGCGGTGCGGTCACGGCGGTCGTCCCGAAAGGCAAAAGGCGGATTATAAAGGAGCGCCACGCTGTCCGGGCCGGCTTGCATGCGTGCCCGGCGCTGCCACACGGCGGGTGTTGCGCGCCAGGCTGAATTGCCCGGCCGGCAGGGCGTTTAGTGTCCTGCGCCTTCCTCGGCGGCCAGTTTCTTGCGCATGCGGCGGGTGCCCCAGGCCACCAGGCCGGCGATGAGCGGAATCGACACGGCCGTGATCACGTCGGTGTTGAGGTGATGCCACTCCTTGCTGCCTTTGGCCAGGTACTGCACCAGTTGCGAGCCGTAATAAGTCAGCACCACGACCGACAGACCTTCGACGGTTTCTTGCAGGCGCAGTTGCAGGCGGGCGCGCTGGTTCATCTGGCCGAGCAGTTCCTGGTTCTGTCGTTCCAGTTCAATATCGACCCGGGTGCGCAGTAACTGGCTGTTGCGGGCGACGCGGGCGGACAGTTCTTCCTGCCGGCGGGCGATGGCTTCGCAGGTGTTCATCGCCGGCAGCAGGCGACGTTGCATGAACTCGAAGAAAGTTGGCAGGCCGGAGATGCGTTGCTCACGCAATTCGTCGATGCGCTGCATGACCAGGCCGTGGTAGGCGCTGGCGGCGCCAAAGCGGAAGGTGGTGCGGGCGACCGAGTGCTCGACTTCGGCGGCCAGCGCCGACAGCGTGCCGAGTACGGCGCGCTCGTCGTCCGGCGACTTGGCCTGGCCGATGCAGTCCATCAGTTCGGCCAGCTGCTTTTCGCCTTTGTACAGCCAACGGCCGACTTCCTTGGCAACTGGCAGGCCGAGCAGGGCCATCATGCGGTAGGTCTCGATTTCGACCAGGCGCTGGACGGTACGGCCGGTCTGGCGTTGCGTCATGTGCTGGTTGAGGACCAGAAAGCGCGAGAAGCCGTTATCGATCTTGAAGTCAGTAAAAATCCAGGCCGCACCATCGGCCACCTTGGCGGCGACCATGGTCCGGCTATTGGGCGTCAGGCTGGAGAGGATGGAATCCGGGTTGATTTCGTCGGTTGACCGCAACTCGACGTGTGTCGCTACCATCAGTTTGCCGGGGATGCCGGACAACCACTCGGGGTGCACGGCATCGAAGGCGGTGACATCCGGGTGCAATTCTTCGCCGGTGACCAGCGGCCGGAAGAAGGTGTAGCTGGAAAACTCGGTGTGCAGCTCCCAGCGCATGCGAAAGGCACCGGTTTCCAGCATCAGGTGCGAATCCGAACTTTCGATGGCGGTGCACACATGGCCCTGGCAGAGCTTGCTCAGATTGGCCCGCTCGGCTTCGCCGGTGGTGGCGCTGTGCTTGAAAACCAGATGCGAGACCAGCATGGCGCCGAGCAGCGGAATGGGCGGCCGGGCGTGGAATTCATTGTTCAGACGCTGGCGCAGCGGGTGCTCTTCGAGCTCGGCGAGGATGAGGCGCGGGTGCATGGCGGGGGTGTCGGCGGTCATTGTTGCGGTGCAGCAGATTGTAGCATCGGCGCCTGCTGGGGAAGGGGGCAGCGCTCGCCGGCGGCAGGGTCGATCAGGTAGCGGCTGAATTCCTGGCGCAGGCTGAGGGCCGTTGTTTCCAGCAGGAAGTTGCGAAAGCTGGCGCCGGCCGGCAGCAGGCGCTTGGCGTTCATGTGGACGACATACCAGGTACGCTCGATCGGCGTGCCCTCGACATCGAGCAGGGCGACCTCGCCGGTTTTGAGTTCCAGCGGCAGGGTGTGCAGCGACAGCAGGCTGATGCCCATGCCGGCCATCACGGCCTGCTTGATGGTTTCGTTACTGCCCATGCTGATTGCCCGCGCCGGGGTGAATAAATGGTGCTTGAACATTTCCTCGGCCACTCGCCGCGACCCTGAACCTTCCTCGCGCAGCAAAAAAGTTTCACGGCGCAGCTCGTGCAGGGAAAAGCGCCGGGCGTCGCGCAGCGGATGATCGGCCGGGGCAATCAGGACATAGGGGTGGCAGGCCAGCGCTTCACTGTGGGCATCGATCTCGACGGGGATGCGGCCCATGATGGCCAGGTCGATGGCGTTGTCCTGCAGCTTCTGCAACAGCATTTCGCGGTTGCCGACGGTGAATTGCACCTCGATGCCCGGGTGACTTTGGGCAAATTTGGCCAGCAGGCGTGGCATGAAATATTTGGCGGTGCTGACCAGGCCGACCGAGATCTGGCCGCTTTCGCCACCAGCCAGCGATTGCAGGCTGGCTTCCGCATCCTTGATCTCGCCCAGGATGCGCAGCGCATGGTGGACCAGCAATTCGCCGGCACCGGTCAAGGCCACGCCCCGCCCCATGCGCTCGAACAGCGGCAGGCCGACGTTGTCTTCCAGTTGCTTCAGTTGCATCGACACGGCGGGTGGCGTCAGGTGCAGTTCCTCGGCGGCGCGGGCGTAGCTGAGATGGCGGGCGGCGACGACGAAAATCTGCAACTGGCGCAGCGTCAGGTTACGGACAAAGTTCATGGCTTTGTGAATTGGCATCGGCCCGGGTTCAGGAAAGACTGACTGTAGAAGGCGGGCCGGGGATCGTCAATGACAGGCATTAACGGGTCAGGCCGAGATAGAGCAGGGGCAGTTGTTCCGGCAGCCGGTCAACTTGGTCGAGGATCCGCCAGTGAGGCCCGAAAATCTGGCCGACGTAGGCGTCGGCCTGCGGGTCCAGGCTGAAGCAGAAAGTGCTGATGCCTGCGCTCGACAGCGTATCGACGGCTTTTTTGCTGTCGGTGATCAGGTGTTGCGGGTCGCTGACATCGACATCGGCCGGTTGGCCGTCGGTCAGCACCAGGAGCAGGCGCTTGGCGCTGCGCCGCGCCGACAGCAGGTGGCCGGCATGGCGCAGGGCGCCGCCCATGCGGGTGGACCAGCCGGCCTGGACAGCGGCCAGCCGGGCCTTGACCGGATCGTCCCAGGCCTCGGAAAAGCCCTTGATGTGGTGATAACGTAATTCGTGCCGGGTGTTGGAGTGAAAGCCGGCAATGGCGTAGGCGTCGCCCAGTTCGCCAATTGCCCAGCCGAGCAGGGCGACGGCCTCGCGGGCCGTGTCGAGCAGGGTTTGCGTGCCGCCGGGCAGCGTGTTGTTCAGTGATTGCGAGAGATCGAGCAGGAGCAGGACGCTGATGTCGCGGCCCGCCGTGGTGTGGCTGATATTGATCCGGCCGTCGGGTAACTGGCCGCTGCGCCAGTCGGTCCAGGCGCGAACCGCGACATCGAGGTCCAGTTCGCTCCCGTCTTCCTGGTAACGCAGGCGCACCCGGTCTTGTGGTTTGAGCAGATCAAGCAGGCGCTTCAGGCGGCGGGCGAGCACGGCATGTTTGTCGAGCAGGCGGTCAATGTCCGCCGCCTGGCCGGCTGGGTGCAGGGCTTCGTAAACCGCCACCCAGTCCGGTCGTTCCTGTTGGCTGTGCGCATCCCATTCCGGATAGAAACGGGGCGGCAGGCTGCTCGCCTCTTCGGGCGCGGTCGACGGCGGGGGGGCGAACAAATCCTCCTCGTCACCGGCTTCAATGAAGCGCCATAAATGCCGGTTGTCGTCGCGGTAATCGACGTCTGTGTCGGTGAAATGGACCTGGGCGAACTGGTCGCTGGCCTGGCGGCTGCGGCTGGCGTAAGCGAGCGCCAGGTCAGCCATTGCCTGCGTGCTGGCCGGACCGTCGGCCAGTTGCTGCTGAAAGCGTTCGACAAACTCAAGCAACAGGGGCTGACGATAAGGATGGGCCGGGTCGAGACAGGCGCGCGACAGACAGATCAGGCGGTGGCGCAGGCAGTTTTCGTGTTGCGGGTCGCAGGCATCCTCGGCCGGCGTCGGGTGCAGGGCGAGCAGCGTGGCGCTCAGGCCGGGCAGGTGGCGCAGGATCAGCGTATCGATGCGCGCATCTTCCAGCGTTTCAACGGTCAGTCGTTGCAGTGGGCTCCAGTTGTCGGCGATCAGCGGCTGGCTCCAGCGCCGGTGGCCGGCCAGGTGGGCGAGCATGGCCTGGTAGCGTTGGCGACCGCTGATGCCAGCGTAATCTTCCAGGGCATCGGGCAGGCGCAGGCCGTCGGCGGCCAGATAGGGGCGCTGATGAGCGGCGCTGAAGGCGGTGGAGTAGGGAATCAGCGGGCTGTCGTCCTGCCACAGGGCGCGCAGTGTCAGGCTGAGCCAGCGTTCGCAGCGGGCAAACAGCGTGCCGCTGCGTTGCCGCTGCAGCAGGGCGCGGCTGTCCGGGGTCTCCAGCCCGAAGAAGGCGCGCTGTTGTTCGGGGTGGTCGCCGCATAAACGGATGCCATCGTCCAGCCAGTGGCCCAAGCCAGCCAGCGCCACCAGACTGAGCAGGCGCGGCGCCTGGCCCAGAAAGACCGGCAGCGCCGGGCTGGGGTGAGTTTTGTGGTGACCGTGGAGGGAGGGGGTGGTGCGCTCGGCGAGGTCTAGCGTCAGGCGCAAATAGTCATGGACGGCATCGGCGCTGCGCAATTGTTTGACGACGGGGGCCAGATTTTGCAGCAGGACGGTGATGGCCGGGGCGTTGGGTGATTTTTGCAGGCTGACCAGGGTCGACCGTAAATAGGGCAGCAAATCGTCCTGGCGCATGCGGTTGTCGTGCAGCAAGGCGGGCCAGTGCGCTAGGAAGGCGAGCACGGGATCGGCACCGCGGCCGAGTTTGCCCAGCCAGCGTGCGGTCAGCAGAAATTCCGGCAGGTCGTCGGCCGCCAGCTGCTGGCGGGCGGTGAGCCAGGCTTGATCGAAAATATCGGCGACAGCCGCCAGACCACAGTCGATGGTCGCCCAGGCGGCTTGTGCCTCGGCGCTGGCCATCGGCCGTTGACGGGCGTCGGCTGGGCTGCGGATGCCGGGAATGGCCATGTCGTTTAGCCGAAAATGGCCACGATGGCGTGGTCCAGGGCGTCGATGACATCCGTGTCGTCGGTAATTGGTCGCACCATTGCCATCCGGCAGGCATCGGCCGGCGCGACGCCTTGCTTGATCAAGGTCGCGGCATAGACGATCAAGCGGGTTGAGATGCCTTCATCCAGCCCGTGTCCCTTGAGCCGGCGACCTGCGTGAGCGACGTCAACCAGTTTTTGCGCCATGACGCGGTCGACCGCGGTTTCGCGGCCAATAATCCTTGCCTCCAGTTCGGCCGATGGGTAATCGAACTGAAAGGCCGTAAAGCGTTGCTTGGTCGATTGCTTGAGATCTTTCATCAGGCTTTGGTAGCCAGGGTTGTAGGAAATGACTAATTGAAAATCCGGGTGGGCGCTGATCTGCTCGCCCTTCTTGTCGAGCGGCAGCGTGCGGCGGTGGTCGGTGAGCGGGTGGATGACGACCAGCGTATCCTGGCGCGCTTCGACGATTTCATCGAGGTAGCAGATGGCACCGAGACGCGCCGCCAGGGTCAGTGGGCCATCCTGCCAGCGGGTGCCGCCGGCATCAAGCAAATAGCGGCCGACCAGGTCGGCGGCGGTCATGTCCTCGTTGCAGGCGACGGTGATCAGCGGTTTGCCGAGTTTCCAGGCCATGTATTCGACAAAGCGTGATTTGCCGCAACCGGTCGGCCCCTTGAGCATGACCGGCAGGCGGGCGGCGTAGGCGGCTTCGTACAATTCGACTTCGTGGCCTTGCGCTTGGTAGAAAGGCGCTTCTTGAACAAGAAAAGCGGCGCTGGACATGGCGGCTCCCGGGGATTGAATCGAGTTGAAAAACCCCGCTGGCGCGGGGTTGACCGTGATGCTTACTGGTGACTGCCCAGTTTTTCACGCCAGCCCGGGTAGAGCTTGTCGGCGTCGCCCGGGAAAGAGGCAAAGGCGCGGGCAAATTCCGGGTGCTCCTTGGCCCACTCGATTGGGTCGGCCTTGGCCTTCCAGCACTCGTAGGCCTGGCGCAGCGATTTGGCGCCGGCAGCCGGGCTGTCGATGTGGCCATAAGAGCCGCCACCGGCGGTGTTGATGACGTTACCGTGACCGAGGTTTTCAAAGAAGCCGGGCAGGCGCAGCGCGTTCATGCCGCCGGAAATGATCGGCGTCGTCGGCTTCATGCCGTACCACGCCTGATGGTAGGCCGGGCCGGTGTAGCTGTCGCGCTCGATGATGTAGGCGATGGCGCGGTCGTCCTTGTCGCCTTCCATCTTGCCGTAGCCCATGGTCCCGACGTGGATGCCGGAAGCGCCTTGCAGGCGTGACATCTTGGCCAGCACATAGGCGGTGTAGCCGCGTTTGGCGGAAGGTGAGGTGACGGCACCGTGGCCGGCGCGGTGATAGTGCAAATACTGATTCGGGAAGTAACGACGGGCGGTGGTAATCATGCCCGGACCGCCGACGTAGCCGTCGACCAGGAAGGCCACCTTGTCGGCATCCGGCCCGAAAGTTTCCAGGACGTATTCGCCGCGAGCGACCATTTCGTAATGATCGTCGGCCGTGATGTTGGCCGAGAAAATCTTGGCTTCGCCGGTTTCATCCATGGCGCGCTTCATGGCGTCATAGACAAGTGGCATCACCTTCTTCATCGGCGCGAAAACCTGGTTGCCCTGCGGTTCATCGTTCTTGATGAAGTCGCCACCCAGCCAGAACTGATAGGCCGCGTGGGCAAAGGGTTCAGGACGGAGGCCTAGCTTGGGCTTGATGATGGTGCCGGCGATATAGCCCCCATCCTGGAGCGGTCGGCCAAGAATGCGCCAGAGGTCGGAAATGTCCTTGGACGGGCCGTCGAACAGTTCGATGACCCGGCGCGGCACATAAAAATCGTACATCTTGGCGTGCTCAATATCGCCCATGCCCTGATTGTTGCCAATCGCCAGGGTCAGGAAGGAGACGAGCATCATGCGGCCGTCGGTGATATTGCGATCGAACAACTCGATCGGGTAGGCGATACGCATCTCCTCGCTCGCCTCGTCGATCAGGTAGACCAGGGCGTCGACGCCTTTGGTGAATTCATCGGTGGTGCACACTTCAACATTGGTGCCAGTTGACGACTCGGCGGCGAAGTGGGCCGCCGCTTCCAGGTAGCCGTAGCCGGCCTTGGGTTTCATCTTGTAGGCCACCAAGATATGGCGGCCGCCGGCGATCAGGTCCTCTTCCTTCAGGTCAAGGGCAGCGTAGCGGTTTGATTGGTCCATCGTCTTGTCTCCGTCAGAGTTGTTATGCGATGGGTCGAATATTAGAAAGCGCTAAAGATAAATAACAGTCATGTGTTTTTACTTTTAAGGTTACTTATCGCTTAACTTTGGCTGGCTTGTTTTTGCTATATAATCGTTTGCTAATACGAAAGGCGGGCTGCGGGGCCTGTGGAGATCGTGATGTTGTCTTTCCTTTCGTTGCTGTCGAAGAAACTGATTCTGGCCATTCCGGCGGCAATGGCGCTGGGTTTTGCTTATGGTGTGCTGGCCGATGCCGGCTGGCTGAAATCCCTGATCGTGCCGCTGACCTTCCTGATGGTCTACCCGATGATGGTCAGCCTCAAACTGGCCAAGGTACTTGAGGGCGGTGACGGCAAGGCGCAACTGCTCGCCCAGTTGATCAATTTCGCCCTCATTCCCTTCGTGGCCTTTGGATTGGGCCAATGCTTTTTCCCCGAGCAGCCGTATTACGCCATGGGCTTGCTGCTCGCCGCCCTGTTGCCGACCTCGGGAATGACCATTTCCTGGACGGGTTTTGCCGGTGGCAATCTGGGCGCGGCAGTCAAAATGACGGTGCTGGGCCTCATCCTCGGCTCGCTGGCCACGCCGTTCTATGTGCAGTGGTTATTGGGCGCGAGTGTCCAGGTCGATCTGTGGGCCGTTTTTTCGCAAATCGCCTTCATCGTCTTTTTGCCAATGGCAGGTGGCCATCTCTCCCAGCGCTACCTGATTGGCCAGTACGGCCAGAAAGCCTTTCAGAGCGAATGGGCGCCGCGTTTCCCGCCATTTTCAACCCTGGGCGTGCTGGGTATCGTCTTTGTTGCCATGGCGCTCAAGGCGCCACAACTGCTCGCCCAGCCCGGCCAGATACTGCAACTGATCGGCCCCTTGCTGGCCTTGTACGGCCTTAATTACCTGCTTAGCACCGTTGTTGCCAAGGCGCTGCTGCCGCGTGGTGACGCCATTGCGTTGGTCTATGGCACGGTGATGCGCAACCTGTCGATTGCCCTCGCCCTGGCCATGAACGCCTTCGGCAACGCCAGTTCAGATGCCGCCTTGGTCATTACCCTGGCCTACATCATCCAGGTGCAGTCCGCTGCCTGGTACGTCAAGCTGACCGATCGACTGTTCGGCAAGCAAGTCTAGGACGCTCAGGGGATGGGCCTGGGTTGCCAAGTTTGTTCTGAACAAATATTTGGGTTTTTTCTAAAAGCTGTCGATTAATAAAGAATTTCGCTACATTGCTGATCGTTGTGTAGAACGAAATTGTTTGCTTGTTTGTTTTTATCGCTCCAGCCTGTTTGGAAAGTCTCCCCATGTGCGCCATTCGTCGTTGCCTCCTTGCCTTGTTTGTTGCCCTGAGCCTGGTGGCCTGTTCCACCGCGCCGCCCACGGGCGTTCAGCCGGTGACTGCCTTTGAGCTGTCACGCTATCTGGGGCAGTGGTATGAAATCGCCCGCCTTGACCATTCGTTCGAGCGGGGCTTGAGCGATGTCAGCGCGACTTATGCGCTGCAGAGCGATGGCAGCGTCCAGGTCATCAACCGGGGCTACAACGCGCAGAAAAAAGTCTGGAAGGAGGCGGTTGGCCGCGCCCTGTTCATCGGCGAGCGCAGCGTCGGTGCATTGAAAGTGTCGTTTTTTGGTCCTTTTTACGGTGGCTACCACGTCATCGCGCTCGATCAGCAGGGCTATCGCTGGTCGTTGGTCGCTGGGCCGGATCGCGACTATCTGTGGCTCCTGGCCCGCGACAAAACACTGTCCCCCGAGATTCGCGAACAACTGCTTAGCCAGGCCTGGGCGCTGGGTTTTGCCACTGATCGCTTGATCTGGGTTGAGCACACGCGGGACGATGCTCAGTGACGCAGCGGCTTGGTTTAATGCGTACCCCGAAGAAAGCTGATCTGCCGCAGAAAATCTGCCTTGTTTGCGGTCGACCGTCTGTGGCATCAAAAATCCCGGGGGCCATGACGCTTGGGGTGTTTGACAGGTGATTGCCGGGTGTGGAACCGAGTAGAATCACCTTAAAAGGTCTGGCCGTCAGCATCGCTTTGCGGGTTGTCGTCCAGATAAAGGGACATGACAAAAAAATCGCCTGTTGCGCCACCCTCCCTGGCTTTTCAACGTCAGATCGTTCTGCCGGTCATCATGACCATGGCAGCCTTGATCATGGCGCTGATCGCCGGCTTCGATCACTATCTTGAGCAGCGTATGGCGCTGCGCATGGCGCAGACCATGCAGCAGGTCGATCATGCTTGGCTGAGTCTGGAAAGCGAGGCTGCGCGTAAATTGCACTGGTTTGCTGCCGAGGCTGCCCAGCAGCCGGCCTTGCAGGCGGCGATGCGCAGCGGTAATGCCCAAGCCTTGCTGGCCCTAAGCAAGTCGCGTTACGACGCGCTGCATCAAACTTTTGGTATCAGCCACTGGTATTTCATCACGCCGGATCATCGGGTGTTGTTGCGGGTTCATGCGCCGCAAAATTTTGGTGACCGGGTCAGCCGCGATACCTTGCTTGAGGCCGCCGCCAGCAAGCAAGCCGTGAGTGGCCTGGAGCTTGGCGCGACCGCGACGCTGACCTTGCGCCATGTGCTGCCTTGGCATGACAGTCGTGGCGAACTACTGGGATACATCGAACTGGGGACTGAGGTTGACTGGTTTCAGCATCAGATCAAGGGGATGAGCGGTGTCGAAATCGTTTCGGCAGTGCACAAGGCATTCAGTTCGGCCGAGAACTTTGCGCTTGGCAAGAAGACTTTTGGCTTTGTCGGCACTTGGGAGGCGCTGCCCAATCTGGCCTTGCTCAGCAAAACACAATCGCAGGAGTTGCCGCCTGAGGTGCTCAAAAAATGGCCGGATTATGTTCAGGGCAAGCACTTGCCGACAATCCATACCGCCTATCAGGGTCATCAATGGGTCGCGCAATTCCATACCCTCACCGACATGAAAAAACGTCCGGTGGCGTCGCTGGCCGTATTAATGAACATGGACGCACAGACCCAATCACGCAACCGGGATTTTTTGCGTCTGCTGATGCTGGCAGCCGTATTGACCTTGGTGCTGTCGGCGGCCTTGTTCTGGCGCGTTCGTTTGATCGAGCGTCGGGTGATCGCTGCTGAAGCGGGGGCCAGAAAACGGAGCGAAGCGACCCTGCTTAAATATGCCATTTCCCGGGCCTTACAGGATTTTGGTCATGTTTTTTCCGATCGGATCAAACAGGCGCTGGATGTCCTGGACCGACTGCCCGGCACCTTGCCCGGTGGCGGGGCTTGGCTGGCGGTTGACGGTGCTGAAGTCGAGCGTTTGAGTTTTGAGCACGGCAACGCCTTGTGGATGAATCGCGAGAATCTGGCACAAACGCCGCAGTTACAGATCGTGTCGCATTGCGCACTGCGTGCGCCAGCGCATGGCCATTACCAGATACCGCTCAAACATAACGACGAATTGTTAGGGGCGCTGGTGATCGACACCGTTGTCAATCCGCCGGATGACCCGGTGCAGATGGAGGTGCTGCGGGATATTGGCGAGATTTTTGCGCTGGCGGTGATTAATGAGCGGGCCAGTCGCTTGCTGCGTGAGGCTTCGGCGCATGCCGAAGCGGCTAGCCGGGCCAAGGGCGATTTCCTGGCCAATATGAGTCATGAAATTCGCACCCCGATGAATGGCGTTCTCGGCATGACCGGGCTATTGCTGGATACCGAACTGAACGACGAGCAGCGTGAGTTTGCCGAGATCGTCAAGGAGAGTGCCGAGTCCCTGCTCAAGGTCATTAACGATATTCTCGATTTTTCGAAAGTCGAAGCCGGCAAGCTGGCAATCGAGGAAATCGACTTCGACATCATGCAAACGGTCAGCCAGACGGCGGATATTCTGGCGGTGCGTGCTGCTGAAAAGGGCCTGGAGTTCATCTGCGATATCGATGCAGCGATCCCGCGTCACATGCGCGGCGATCCAGGGCGTTTACGCCAGGTGCTGCTTAACCTGGCCGGCAATGCCATCAAGTTCACCGCGCAGGGCGAGGTGGTGATTGAGGTTCGCCCTGGTGCGGTGCTGCTTGGGCGACAAATTTTGCGCTTCGCCGTCCGGGATACGGGAATCGGCATTGCCGCGCAGCATCTGTCCGGCTTGTTCCAACCCTTTTCGCAAGCCGACAGTTCCACCACCCGGCGCTTTGGCGGGACCGGGCTAGGCTTGTCGATCTCGAAACGCCTGGTTGAATTGATGGGCGGCGAAATTGGGGTTGAAAGCCACGAAGGCCAGGGCACCACGTTCTGGTTTTCGGTGGCCTTCGAGCGGGTCGACGACGATCAGACGCTGCTGCCGGCCCTCGAAAATAGGGATATCGCGGGTTGTCGTGTGCTGGTGGTGGACGATAACGACACCAATCGACGCTTGCTGCAGAAGTGGCTTAAGGCATGGCAATGTTTGAGCGCTGAGGCCAATTCCGGCGCTGCCGCCCTGCATTTGCTCAAGGCTGCCGTGGCTGAAGGGCTGCCTTTCGAGATTGCGCTGCTCGACATGAACATGCCCGGGCAGGATGGCGAAACGCTGGCGCGTCTGATGCGCGATGATCCCGATTTGCGTGCGACGCGGCTGGTCATGCTTACCTCGGTGGCCTTGCGGGGGGATGGCGCGCGCATGCGGGCAGCCGGATTCGATGCCTATTTGACCAAGCCGCTCAAAGAGGCACATATCCGTCGTTGTCTGGGGGCCTTGCGCCGAGAACCGCTGGCTGTTGCCGAACTGGAGCGGCCACTGATCACCCGCCACACCCTTGATGCCGAGTGCCTCAGCGGGCGACGAATCCTCCTGGTTGAAGACAACCTGACCAATCAGCGCCTGGCGGTGGCCCTGCTGGAAAAACAAGGGCACGTGGTGACGCTTGCCGAAAATGGTGTACGGGCCATTGAGAAACTGACGCAGGGCGAGTACGACCTGGTGCTGATGGATTGCCTGATGCCAGTTATGGATGGCTATGAAGCAACCCGACAACTACGGCACATGGCGGCGGTCCGGAATCCGGACATCCCGGTGATCGCCATGACCGCCAGCACCATGGAAGGTGACCGCGAGCGCTGTCTGGCGGCCGGGATGACCGACTATTTGTCCAAACCCATCCGGCCCGCTGACCTGAATGCGATGATTACGCGCTACACCGAGCCCGGCGATTCATCGGCGCTGGACTGAGCAGCGGCCGGCGGTGATGCGGTTTAGCCGGGGGCGGTCGATCAGCCGCCGTGGCCTCGTCCGTCGCCGTTGTCGCTTTGGTACAAGTAGCGCTGAAAGTCAAAGAAAGTGCGCCGCACCGTGCTGGGTGTTCCCAGATCGTTGAAAGCATCGGACAGTGCATTGTGGTAACGAAGTTTCAGTAGCGGCCCCAGTTTGGTTTCGTCCAGCTCTTCGACCCCGGCGCTGACGTAGTGCGCCAACACAAAGGTCAGAAAAGCCCGTTGTTTGTCGTTGAAGTGCCCAGGCAAGGCGGCTTTGGCCCGTTCAGCGCGCGCCTCGCGCGAGAGCGGCGTTTCTGCATAGGCGACGAAGGCCAGCACGTCGAAAATGTCGCTGTTCTCGGCGTCGATGATTTTTTGCATTTCGGCCAGTTGATCACGTCCGAAGCCTTTTTCAGCCAAGCCGTCCAGCAAACGGCGGCGGGTATCGGGGGCTGACCACAAGCGGCGTAACTCGTCTTCGTCACGGAAAAATTCTGGCAATTTCCCAAATAGCGCTTCCATGAATTGCGCGGCGGACATTGGTGTTCCATCGGGGTGCCAGAAACTGGTCGCCATCATGTGTTGGATTTGTCGCGCCTTGCCATCGGCCAGTTTGACCTTGATGCGAGGTTTTTGCTTTTTGCAGGTACAGGGGCGTTGACCGCAATCGGCACAAAGCGCTGGCGGGCAGATGCAGGGTTGTTGGCCGCAGTGGTAGCACGGCGGCGTGGGTTCGCCGAGGGTTTGCCCGGTCTCTGGGGATTGTGGCTCGCCATCCCATTCCGGGTCGTTGAAATGATGATGGGCCTTCACAAAATCGTAGATGGTGAAGTAATCCTTGCCGTCGTAAAGGCGCGTGCCACGGCCGATGATCTGTTTGAATTCGATCATCGAATTAACCGGGCGCAGCAGGACAATATTGCGCACATTCCGCGCGTCGACCCCGGTCGAGAGTTTTTGCGAGGTGGTCAGGATGGTCGGGATGCTTTTTTCGTTGTCCTGAAAATCGCGCAGCCACTGGTCGCCGAGCGTGCCATCTTCTGCCGTGACGCGCTGGCAGTAGTTGGGATCGCTACTTTTCTTGGTCTGATTGATCAGGTCGCGCACCAGCAGGGCGTGTTCCTGTGTCGCGCAGAAGACCAGCGTTTTCTCCCGTTGGTCGATCTCGCCCATGAAAATCTCGACCCGCTTCTTCTCGCGTTCGCGGATTTCGAT
>JAQTXC010000042.1:0-11726 GCA_028689015.1 Dechloromonas sp.
TTTGGCTTCATTACGACCAACAGCTTGAAGCAGACCTTTAACCGGCGGGTGGTCGAGGCGGCGCTGGCGGGAAAGTTTCCGCTGCGGGCGGTCGACCGTGAACCCGAGGCAAAAACGCAGTCTGGGGGAGGGGCGGTCTCCGGGGAAACGGTCGGGGTGTTGTCTGGTGCATTGTCTGAGGCATTGTCTGGTGCATTGCCTGGTGCATTGCCTGGTGCATTGCCTGGGGCATTGTCCGGAGAAGACGCGGCGACGGGGCCGGCGCGGCGCCCTTCACGCGTGGCGGAGGCGGTTGCCGCGCCGGCCCCGTCGCCGCTGCGCCTAGCCTTCGCCATCCCCGATCACCCCTGGGTGGACAGCGCCGACGGCGCCGCCGTCCGCATCGCCATGACCGTGGCCGATCGCATGAAAAATGTGCCGGGGGCGCTGTTGACCGTGATTAGCGAGAAGGATGCCGGCGGCGAAGGCCTGGCCGTGGAACTTCAACACCGGGCCGGCCTGCTGCACGCCGATTTGCGGATGGGGGCGAATGTGGCGGCGGCGGGGGCGTTGTGGGCGAATGGGGGGATCAGTTCGCCGGGCTTCAAACTGCACGGCGCTGGCTTCATCGTTACGCCGGAGGAAGCGGCGCAGCTTGAAGCCAATGCACCAATCAAGGACTACCGTAACGGTCGCGACCTGACCGACCGGCCGCGTGGCGTGAAATTGATCGATTTGTTCGGGTTGACCGCGGAAGAGGTGCGCCAGCGTTACCCGGCTACGTATCAGTGGGTGTTTGAGCGTGTGAAGCCTGAGCGAGACCAAAACCGTATGGATAGCGTGCGCGAAAACTGGTGGTTGCATCGACGGCTGCGCGAGGACTTGCGGACTTCTTTGGTCGGCCTGCCGCGCTACATCGCTACCGTGGAAACTGCCAAGCATCGCGTTTTCCAGTTTCTCGAAGCCCGCATTGCGCCGGACAACAAGCTGATTTGTCTGGCGCTGGATGATGCTTATGCACTGGGCGTACTTTCAAGCCACGCTCACGTCACTTGGGCATTGGCTTCTGGAAGCAACCTCGGCGTAGGAAACGACCCGGTATATGTCAAAACCCGCTGCTTCGAAACTTTCCCCTTTCCCGTCGCCACGCCCGAGCAGCAAGCCGGTATCCGCGATCTGGCCGAGCAACTGGACGCGCACCGCAAGCGCCAGCAGGCGGTGCATCCCACGCTGACGCTGACGGGGATGTATAACGTGCTGGCGAAAATCCACGCGGGCGAGGCGTTGACCGCGAAAGACAAGGCGCAGCACGAACAGGGTTTGGTCAGCGTGTTGCAGACCTTGCACGATGAATTGGATGCAGCGGTGCTCGAGGCTTACGGTTGGGGCGATCTGGCGCCGGGTTTGGCGGCTGCGCCGGCCTCGTCAGCACGTCAGCTTGCCGAGGAAAACTTGCTCGAACGGCTGGTGGCGCTCAATGCCGAGCGCCAGCGCGAGGAGGCGGGCGGGCTGGTTCGCTGGCTGCGTCCCGCTTTCCAGAATCCGGTGGCGGTGAATCCGGGGCTGGGCTTGCCCGGCGCGGCCGATTTGTGCAGCCATGAGGCCGCGTCGGGCAAGCCCAGCCCCGCGACGGATGCCGATGCGTCCGGCACGCAGCCAGCGGCCAGCAAAACCCCGTGGCCGGCGACGCTCCCCGAACAAATGGCCCTGCTCGCCCGCCTGCTGCGCACCGCGCCGCAGTCCGAAGCACAACTCGCCGCGCAGATCACCGGCAAAGGCCCGTGGAAAAAACGCCTGCCCGATCTCCTGCAAACCCTGGTCGCCCTCGGCCGCGCCCGGCGAGAGGGGGAAAACTGGCGGGCGGTGTGATTCGTCTGTCTGTGCAATAATCCGTACATGTCCAATTTTCTGTACAGGTAAAAACCATGCGCGCCATCACTTACACCGAAGCCCGGAACAATCTGGCGGCTGAACTCGACCGGGTCGCCAACGATTACGACGTCACCATCATCACGCGCCAGAAGGCCGAGGCGGGGGTGTTGATGTCGCTCAAGGAATACGAGTCGCTGATGGAAACCGCGCACCTGCTGCGCAGCCCGAAGAACGCGATGCGCTTGATGAAGTCGATCGAAAACATTGAGGCGCGGCGCAATATCGTTCGCCGGGCGTTGATCGAAGAATGATCTCTTTTGAAGACGCGGCCTGGGACGACTACCTGTACTGGCAGCAGACCGACAAGGCGATGCTGCGCCGGATCAACGCGCTGATCCGCGACATCCAGCGCGATCCCTTCGCCGGCATCGGCAAGCCGGAACCCCTGAAATTCAACTTCAGCGGCTACTGGTCGCGGCGCATCGACGACGAACATCGCGTGGTCTACAAGGTCGATGAGGACGAAATTATCCTGGCCCAACTACGCGGCCATTACGACTGAGCGGGGCTGTCGCGCTTTCAAATGACCACGGTCAACGGCAATATCGCGCTGTTTTTGCGGGCGCCAGATGGCGCGGCTTGGCGGGCGATGTTCTTTTTGCCTGGCCACTTGGTTGCGCCGATTTTGCTGCATCGACAGCGTTATCCGAATTACGACGATCCTACGACGCAGATCGGGAAGCCTTGTTAGCGGTGGGTGACCCATTGCGCCTGGTTCGCGAGCCGGACAACGCGCCATGGCATGAAAGGCTGTGGTTTCGGATCGAGCAGCAGAAGTAAAAAACCGCCGGACTGGCCGGCGGTTTTTGTTGGGTGAAGCGCTTGCTACAGAGCGAGCGCTTACTTGGCGGCCATCCAGGCGCGGGCAGCGTCGAGCATGCGGCAGGAGTAGCCCCACTCGTTGTCGTACCAGGCCAGGACCTTGACCAGCACCGAGCCGTCTTCGCCCTTGATGACGCGGGTTTGGGTGGCGTCGAAGGTGGAGGAAACGGTGGTGTGGTTGAAGTCGCTGGAGACCAGCGGTTCGTTGTTGACGGCCAGCACGCCTTTGAGCGGGCCGTTGGCGGCTTCGGTCATCAGGGCGTTGATTTCTTCCTTGGTCGTGCCACGCTCGGCAGTGAAGGTCAGGTCGACCAGCGAGACGTTGATGGTCGGCACGCGCAGGGCGAAGCCATCGACCTTGCCGACCAGTTGCGGTAGCACCAGGCCGACGGCTTTGGCGGCGCCGGTCTTGGTTGGGATGATGTTGGCAGCGGCCGCGCGGGCGCGGCGCAGGTCCTTGTGACGGACGTCGACGGTGACCTGGTCGTTGGTGTAGGCGTGGATGGTGGTCATCAGGCCCTGCTTGATGCCGATGGCGTCAGACAGGATCTTGGCGACCGGGGCCAGACAGTTGGTGGTGCACGAGGCGTTGGAGACGACGGTCATGCCGGCGGTCAGGGCGTCTTCATTGACGCCGACGACGATGGTGGCATCGACGTCATCGCCACCGGGGGCGGAAATCAGCACGCGCTGAGCGCCTTGTTCGAGCAGTGCCTGGGCCTTGGCCTTGGAGGTGTAGGCGCCCGTGCACTCAAGCAGCAGATCGACGCCGTGGTCGGCCCAGTTGATGTCTTTCGGGTTTTTGGTGTTGTAGAAGGCGATTTTCTTGCCATCGATGATGATGCAGTGTTCACCTTCAGTGGTCACCGGGGTGGCAAAACGACCGTGCGTGGTGTCGTACTTCAGCAGATGGGCGTTGGTCGCCAGGTCGCCGGAGGCATTGATGGCGACGACGTCAAACTCGTTTTGTAGACCCTGTTCGTAGATGGCGCGCAGCGTGCAGCGACCGATACGACCAAACCCGTTGATTGCAACCTTGATAGCCATTTGAAGCTTCTCCTCTTTAGATAATCAGGACAGCAGCGCCTTGGTCGTCGCAACGACGTTGGCCACCGTGAAACCGAACATGTCGAACAACTGGCCGGCCGGGGCGGAGTCGCCAAAGCGGTCGATGCCAATGACGGCGCCATGCAGGCCGACGTATTTGTGCCAGAAGTCGGGGTGCGCGGCCTCAATGGCAACGCGCGGAATGTGTTTGCCAAGAACGGTGCTGCGGTAATCCTTGTCCTGGCGGTCGAAGACGTTGGTGCAGGGCATCGAGACGACACGGCTGGCGATGCCGTCGGCGGCCAGGGCGGCCTGGGCGTCGAGCGCCAGCTTGACTTCGGAGCCGGTGGCGATCAGCACGGCCTTGGCGTCGGCCATGTCGGAGAGGATGTAGCCGCCCTTGGCGATGTCGGCATCGGCAATCTGTTGCGTGACGGTGGGCAGGTTCTGGCGCGACAGGGCCAGCAAACTGGGGCCATCCTTGCGGTCGACCGCGAACGTCCAGGCAATCGCCGTTTCGGTCGCGTCGGCCGGGCGCCAGACGTCGAGATTGGGAATGATGCGCAGCGACGGGATGTGCTCGATCGGCTGATGGGTCGGGCCGTCTTCGCCAAGACCGATCGAGTCATGGGTGTAGACCATGATCTGGCGCAGTTTCATCAGCGCGGCCATGCGGATGGCGTTGCGGGCGTAGTCGGAGAAGACCAGGAAAGTGGCGGTGTAGGGAATCAGGCCGCCGTGCAGGGCGATGCCGTTGGCCATGGCGGTCATGGCGAATTCACGCACGCCGTAGTAGCAGTAGTTACCGCCCTCGGTTTTGCTGACGCCCTGGCTGCCCTTGACGAAGGTCAGGTTGGAGCCGGCCAGGTCGGCCGAGCCGCCAAACATTTCCGGCACCGCTGGCACCAGCGCGGCGATGGCGTTTTGCGAGGCTTTGCGGGTGGCGATGTTTTCAGCCTTGTCGCGGCAGCTGGCGATGTAGCCGGCCACGGTTTCTGTCCAGTTGGCTGGCAGTTCGCCCCGGATGACGCGGCGTTCGAATTCGGCGGCCAGCTCGGGGTGGGCGGTGCGGTAAGTATCGACCCGGCGCTGCCAGTTTTCTTCAAAGGCGCCGCCTCGGACGCGGCCATTCCAGGCGGCGTAGATGTCGGCGGGAATTTCGAACGGGGCATGTGTCCAGCCCAGGTAGCTGCGGGCCTTGGCAATTTCGTCGTTGCCCAGCGGTGCACCGTGACAGTCGTGGCTGCCCTGCTTGTTGGGTGAGCCTTTGCCGATCACCGTTTTGCAGCAGATCAGCGTTGGCTTGTCGGTCACTGCTTTGGCGGCGAGCAGGGCGGTTTCGATTTCCAGTTCGTTATGGCCGTCGACCGCGGGAATGACGTGCCAGCCGTAGGCTTCGAAACGCTTCGGGGTGTCGTCAGTGAACCAGCCTTCGACATGGCCGTCGATTGAAATGCCGTTGTCGTCCCAGAAGGCAATCAGCTTGCCCAGACCGAGCGTGCCGGCCAGCGAGCAGGCTTCGTGCGAGACGCCTTCCATCAGGCAGCCGTCGCCCAGAAAGGTGTAGGTGTGGTGGTTGACGACGTCGTGGCCGGGGCGGTTGAACTCGGCGGCCAGGACTTTTTCGGCCAAGGCCATGCCGACGGCGTTGGTGATGCCTTGACCGAGTGGGCCGGTGGTGGTTTCAACGCCGGGGGTGATGCCGTATTCGGGGTGGCCGGCAGTTTTCGAGTGCAGCTGGCGGAAATTTTTGAGGTCGTCGATCGACAGATCGTAGCCAGTGAGGTGGAGCAGGGCGTAGATCAGCATCGAGCCATGGCCGTTAGACAGCACGAAGCGGTCGCGGTCAGGCCATTGCGGGTTGGCCGGATTGTGGCGCAGGTGGCGACGCCACAGGACTTCGGCGATTTCCGCCATGCCCATCGGGGCACCCGGGTGGCCAGAATTGGCCTTTTGCACGGCGTCCATGGCCAGGGCACGAATGGCGCCGGTCAGGGGCGAGAACAGGGGCGTAGGGGAAATGCTCATGATCCGGGATTCCAGCCTGCTAAAAAGGTGAAATTATCCGGGAAAAGGCCCTGCTTGGGTAGGGCTTCGCGCATGCAAGCGTCGTGGGCGACCCGGCTGGCAGCCGGATATCGCCCTGATTTGATGACGAATCGCTTATTCAGCGTGATAGCCAGTGACGCGGTCTACTTCGTTTTTCGACCCTAAAATGACCGGCACGCGTTGGTGCAGCCCGGTCGGGACGAGATCCATGATGCGCTGGCGACCGGTTGTAGCGGCGCCGCCGGCCTGTTCGATCAGGAAGGCCATCGGATTGGCTTCGTACATCAGGCGCAGCTTGCCGCCCTTGTCCTTCATCTTGCTGTCCAGTGGGTACATGAAAATGCCGCCACGGGTGATGATGCGATGCACATCGGCAACCATCGAAGCCACCCAGCGCATGTTGTAATCCTTGCCCAGCGGGCCGTCCTTGCCGGCGACCATTTCATCGACATAACGTTGCACCGGCGCTTCCCAGAAACGCTGGTTGGACATGTTGATGGCAAATTCCTTGGTGTCGGCCGGAATCTGGACATTTTCCTGGGTCAGTACAAATTGGCCTTGCTCGCGGTCGAGGGTGAAAACGCTGACCCCTTCGCCGACGGTCAGGACCAGTACCGTGGTCGGGCCATAGACGGCATAACCGGCGGCGACCTGGGTGGTGCCCGGTTGCAGGAAGGCTTGTTCAGCAGCTTCCGGGGTCGATAGGTCGGCGCCTTCCGGGCAGCGCAGGACCGAGAAAATGGTGCCGATCGAGACATTGACGTCAATGTTTGACGAACCGTCGAGCGGGTCGAACATCAGCAGGTAGCCACCCTTGGGGAAACGGTTGGGTACCAGGTGCGGCAGGTCCATTTCCTCCGAGGCCATGGCGGCCAGGTGGCCGCCCCATTCGTTGGCTTCAAGCAGGATTTCGTTGGACAGGACGTCCAGTTTTTTCTGGGCTTCGCCTTGGACGTTGTCGCTGCCGGCTTCGCCGAGCACGTCGCCCAATCCGCCCTTGCCGATGGCGATGGAGATGGCTTGGCAGGCACGCGATACGATCTCGATCAGAAATTTCAGATCGGCGGTGATGGTGCCTTTGGTGCGTTGTTCTTCCGTGAGGTAGCGTGCCAGCGTGCGCTGTGCCATGGGGGCTCCCGAGTCAATGACAAAAGGGCGATTTTACTCTGGTCGACCGTGTGCGTGCAGGAAGGCGAAGGCATTGCCGCTGTTCAGCGGTTTGCTGAACAGATAGCCCTGGATTTCGTCGCAGCCGTTGGCGCGCAGCAGTTCGAGCTGGTCCGGTGTTTCGACGCCCTCGGCAATGACATTGAGGCCGAGCGAGTGGGCCAGGGCGATGGTGCCGAAGGCGATGGCGCGGTCATTCAAGTCGTGTTCGATGTCGCGGACGAAGGAGCGGTCAATCTTCAGGTGATCGATCGGGAACAGTTTGAGGTAGGCGAGTGACGAGTAGCCGGTGCCAAAGTCGTCGATGGCCAGCGTGACGCCCATGCGGCCGAGCGACTCAAGAATCTGGATGGCTTCCTGCGGGTTTTCCATCACCGCGCTTTCGGTGATTTCCAGTTCCAGTAATTCGGCCGGCAGGCCGGATTCGGCTAGCGCGCCGGCCACCGTTTCGCAAAAATCGCGGCGCCGTAATTGCCGTGCCGAGACGTTGACCGCGATGCGCATCGGCGGCAGGCCGGCGTCCAGCCAATGCTTCATTTCCCGGCAGGCGGTGATCAGCACCCATTCGCCGATCTCGACGATGATGCCGGTTTCTTCAGCGATCGGAATAAAGCGGTCAGGCGAAATGATGCCGTCCGTCGGGTGGTGCCAGCGCAAAAGAGCCTCGACGCCGGTTGGGCGGGAGTTGCCGGCACTGAACTGTGGTTGGTAGACCAGGGCGAATTCGTCACGGGCGATGGCATGGCGCAGTTTGTGTTCGATATTCAGGCGTTCGCTGCTGGCCTGATTCATCTCCGTGGCAAAAAACTGGTAGTTGTTTCGGCCGACCGCTTTGGCGTGATACATCGCGGTATCAGCGTTTTTCAGGATGGTGTCGCCATCCGGGCCGTCATCCGGAAAAACGCTGATGCCGATCGATGGGCTGGTGTGCAACTCGTGCCCCTCGGCCTCGATCGAGCTCGACAAGGCCGCGATGATCTTGTTGGCGACCATGGCGGCATCGGCTGGCTGGGCAATGCCGGGCAGCAGGATGACGAACTCGTCGCCGCCGAGTCGGGCGACGAAATCGGTTTCGCGGATGACGCTGGACAGGCGACAGGCGACTTCGCGCAGCATTTCATCGCCCACCTGATGGCCCAGGGTGTCGTTGATGATCTTGAAGCGGTCGAGGTCGATGAACATGGCGGCCATGCGCCAGTGATGGCGGCGGGCTTCGGGCAGCAGCTGGGCTAGGCGCATGAGCAGCGACAACCGGTTGGGCAGGCCGGTCAGCGGGTCATGCTGCGCGATGTGGCGCATGCGTTCTTCCGCTTCCTTGCGCTCGGTGATGTCGGCCAGGATCCAGACGTAATGTGTTGCTAGAGCGTTACGGGGGTCATCAACGCGCTGGGCACGGACGCCGGCAGCCAGCAGCGTCCCATTTTTGCGGGTGATGCTTAGCTCTCCGCTCCAGGTGGCGCGCAGGGCCAGCGTTTCCTGCAGTTCCGCAGCGCTGAGCTCGGGTTCAGTGTTGAGCAGACCAAACACCGTGTGGCCGATCAGCTCGTAAGACTCGTAGCCGCTCATTTTTGCGGTCGCCGGGTTGAGCGACAAGATGCGGTGTGAGTCGTCGGTCAGGATGATGCCGGCGGGCGTGTGGGTGAACACCATCTGCGCCAGTTGTTCGCGTTCGGCGCTGGCCCGGCGTTCGGTAATGTCAGTGTAGACCGTGACAAAGCCACCGTCGGCCAGCGGTACGCCGCGCACATCCAGCGTCTTGCCGTTGGGTCGGGTGCGTTCAAAATGGTGTGTGACCGGCGTTTGGGCCCGGCTGAGCAGCGAGCTGACGATGGTATCCGGGTCGCCAGCGCCGTATTCGCCGCGTTCGGCATTGAAGCGGAAGATGCTTTCCAATGTCACCTGCTGGGTGCTGAACAACGATTCTGGGAGGTCGAGCAGACGGCGGAACTCGCGATTGTGAATGACCAGTCGCTGCTCGCTATCAAACAGACTGACCGCGCTCGGGATGTTCTCGATCACCGTTTGCAGCAGGTTGTGTTGGCGGCGCAACTGCTCTTCCATCGTGCGCCGTTCGGTGATGTCGGTGTAGGTGGTGATGAAGCCCGCCAGTTCGCCCTCGTTGTACAGCGGCTCGCCCTGAACCAGATGGGTTCGCCCACCCGGCCGCTGGCGCTCGACCTTGTGCGACTTAAATTGCCGGGCCAGTTCGGTGATGCGCTGGACGTGACTCTCCGGGTCGCCCGGGCCGTATTCGCCGCGTTTGGCCGGGATGCGGATGAGGTCAGAGAAATGAACGCCTTCGAAGACGGCTTCGTCAGGGAGATCGAGGACCTCGACAAATCCACGATTCCAGACCCGCAAGAGCAGGTTATGGTCGAAGACACTGACGCCGTGCGGCAAATTGCCGATGATGGTGCGCAGGAAGGCGTAGCGGCGCTGGGTATGTTCGTCGGCGGAGGCGATGGCGGTCAATGGTTTGGGTGAGGCAAGGTGTCGTGGTTAGTGGGCAATAGCCCTGTCAATTTATATCGTTTTTCCATTTGATGGAACAGCCGATGCTGGCGTGCTGAATGGCCGGCCCTGTGCCTGTCTCCGCAACCCTTCGCATGGCCTCGAGAAGCTCTCGCCGGGTATCGGTGGGGGCGGGGTTTTTGCCCGATGCATCGAGTCGACCGCGATATTGCAGGGTCAGGTCGCGGTTATAGCCAAAAAAATCCGGCGTGCATACAGCGCCATAGGCGCGGGCAGTTTTCTGGTCTGCATCGAACAGATAAGGAAACGGAAAGTCGAGTTGGCGTGCCCAGGCCTGCATCTGCGGAAAATCGTCGGCCGGGTAGGCAGTGACATCGTTGCTCATGATGGCGACACTGCCGATGCCCTGCTGTTGCAAGAGGCGGCAGTCGTCGATCAGGCGCGCGATGATGGCCTGAACGTAGGGGCAGTGATTGCAGATGAACATGACCAGCAGGCCGTTGGGGCCGCGGCAGTCGGCCAGTGTGTGGTGCCGGCCATCAACGCCAGGCAGGCTGAAATCGATGGCGGCTAAGCCAAAATCGCAAACCGGGGGATTCAGCGCGACCATGTTGCTCCCTAGAAAAAGGCATTTCGCTGATAATAGCATCGATGAATTTACCGCGTTTTTATTGCCGGGAAGCCCTTTCCCCGGGCGCCCATCTTGAACTGCCAGAACCGGTGGCGCGTCATGCCGTGCGCGTCTTGCGTTTGCCGCCGGGGGCTGTGATGGTCTTGTTCGATGGTCGAGGGGGCGAGTATCTGGCGCACATTCAGCGCATTGAGCGTGATCGGGTCTATGCCGAATTGGCCGACTGGCGTGAGATCGAGCGCGAATCACCGTTGCCGATCACCCTAGTCCAGGCCTTGCAGGCGGGTGACAAGATGGATTTCACCATTCAGAAAGCGGTCGAATTGGGCGTCCGTGATGTTGTGCCGGTTGAAAGCCGGCGTAGCGTGTTGCGCTTGAGTGGCGAGCGTGCTGCCAAGCGGGTGGCCCATTGGCAAGGGGTCGCCGCCTCGGCCTGTGAGCAGTGTGGGCGTAACCAGGTGCCGTTGGTGGCGCCGCTGGAAAGACTGGAAAACTGGCTGGCCCGACCAGCGCCCGCCGTGCTGCGCCTGATGCTGGCGCCGGATGCGGAAGAAAGTTTGGCTGACCTGCAGGAGCCGGGGCCGGTGCAGTTATTGATTGGTGCAGAGGGCGGGCTTGATCCGCAAGAGGTGCTGGCGGCTCGGCAGGCCGGTTTCCGGGCGGTCCGTCTGGGGCCGCGGGTGTTACGTACGGAAACGGCCGGTTTGGCTGCTTTGGCTGTCATGCAGGCGCTTTGGGGTGATTTCAGGAAATAAGGGGACGGTCATGTTTGAATCAGCAGAACTCGGTCACACGATCGACAAGGAAACCTTCAAGAAGGAAGTGCCCTTGTTGCGCGCGGCCTTGCTGGATGTGCAATTCGATGTGCTGCAGAAAAAAGAATTTCCGGTCGTTATTCTCATTTCCGGGGTCGACGGCAGCGGCAAGGGCGAAACCATCAATCTGCTGTATTCCTGGATGGACCCACGTCATATTTCGACGCTCTCTTTTTCAGCGCCCAGCGACGAAGAGGCCGCTCGGCCACCGATGTGGCGCTACTGGCGCGCCCTGCCAGCCAAGGGCAAAGTGGGTATTTTTGCCGGATCTTGGTATTCACAACCGATTGCTGACCGCATCAGTGGCCATATGCGGCGGGCCGAACTGGATGAGCGACTCGACGATATCAATCGTTTCGAGGCCATGCTGGTCAATGAAGGCGCGCTGGTGCTGAAATTCTGGTTTCACCTCTCCAAGGATAGCCAGAAAAAGCGTCTGAAAGCGCTGGAGAAGGACCCGCGGACGGCTTGGCGTGTGACGCCGGAAAGCTACGATCGCCTGAAAACCTACGACAAGTTGCAGGATGTGGCGGGCCATGTGCTGCGCGTGACCAATACCGCCAAGGCACCGTGGATCATTGTTGAAGGGACCGATGACGCCTATCGCTCGCTGACTGTTGGCCACATTGTGCTGGAGGCGATGAAACGCCGCTTGCTGCACTCTCGCCAGGAGGTGCCGGTGGCACCGCCCATTGTCCATTCGATTGATCAAAAAAATGTATTGAGCGAACTTGATCTGACGCAGCGCTTGGACAAAAAGGACTACGAGAAGGAATTGGCGCGCTATCAGGGACGCTTGGCTGAACTGGTAC
>JAQTXC010000042.1:11826-25894 GCA_028689015.1 Dechloromonas sp.
CCGCCCATTGTCCATTCGATTGATCAAAAAAATGTATTGAGCGAACTTGATCTGACGCAGCGCTTGGACAAAAAGGACTACGAGAAGGAATTGGCGCGCTATCAGGGACGCTTGGCTGAACTGGTACGTGATCCGCGCTTTGTCGGCAAGCATTCGCTGGTCCTGGTCTTCGAAGGCTCGGACGCTGCCGGCAAGGGGGGTAGCATCCGCCGGGTGGGTACCGCGATGGACGCCCGGCAATACCAGATCGTGCCGATTGCCGCGCCGACTGAGGAAGAGCGGGCTCAGCCTTATCTGTGGCGTTTCTGGCGTCATTTGCCACGTACCGGCCGGGTGACGATTTTTGATCGTTCCTGGTATGGCCGAGTGCTGGTCGAGCGGGTCGAGGGCTTTTGTTCGGAGGCCGACTGGCTGCGAGCCTACGCCGAGATCAACGATTTCGAACATCAGATGGCGGCCGCCGGCACCGTGGTGATCAAGTTTTGGTTGCAGATTTCGGCCGACGAGCAGTTGCGTCGCTTCAAGGAGCGCCAGGATACCGAGTTCAAGCGTTTCAAGATCACAGACGAGGATTGGCGCAACCGGGAAAAGTGGGACGACTACGTGGCAGCGGTCTGCGATATGGTCGATCGCACGTCGACCGGCTTGGCGCCATGGACCCTGGTCGAGGCCAATGACAAGAACTTTGCGCGGGTAAAGGTCATCAAGACCATTTGCCAGCGCCTGGAAGCCGTCCTGAAAGACGAAGGCAAAAAGTCCTGACATGAGCGACTCTCCTTACGACGACCATTTCGTCTCCTGGTTTCGGGCGGTGACGCCCTATATCAATGCCTTTCGCGGCAGAACCTTCGTCATTGCTTTTGGCGGCAAGGCCATTGCCAGCGAGTTCATCAAGACCCTGGCTTACGATGTGAACCTGCTGGCCAGTCTGGGCATTCGCCTGGTGCTGGTGCATGGCGCACGGCCGCAGATTGAAGAAGAGCTGCGCGAGAAGAATATCGAATCGAAATATCACCGTGGCTACCGGGTCACTGATGCGGCAACGCTGGATTGCGTGCTCGATGCGGTCGGCAGTGTCTATCTTGAGATCGAGGCGATGTTGTCGCAGGGCTTGCCCAATACGCCGATGGCCAATAGCCGCATCCGCGTCATTGGCGGCAATTTTATCACCGGCCAGCCGATCGGCGTCCTCGACGGGATCGACATGCATTACGCCGGCAAAGTCCGCAAGGTCGATGCCGAAGGGATCAATGCGCAATTGGGCTTGGGCAATATCGTGTTGCTGAATTGCGAAGGTCCTTCGCCGACGGGTGAGATTTTCAACCTGCAGATGGAGGAGGTGGCCGAGAGCATTGCCTGTGCCATCAAGGCCGACAAGCTGGTTTACCTGACCGATAGCCCGGGTGTGACTGACCGGGCGGGTGAGTTGCTCGACGCCTTGACGGCGGATGAGGCATCGCAACTGCTACGCGATGCCGACTGGTTATCGGCCGACATCGTGCGCTATCTGCCCTGCGCAGTGCGCGCCGGGCGAGCCGGGGTGGGTCGGGTGCATTTGATCGGCTTCACCCAGGATGGTGCTCTGCTACGCGAGTTATTCACCCACGACGGTGTGGGTACCGTGGTTACCCGCGAGTCGCTGGAAAATATCCGTGAAGCCAAGCCGGATGACATTGCCGCTTTGATCGCACTGATCGAGCCGATGGAGCAGGAGGGCATCCTGGTCCAGCGACCGCGCGAATTGCTGGAGCGGGAAATCGAGCAATTTTCGGTCATGCTGCACGACGGCATCATGGTCGGCTGTGCGGCGCTCTACCCGCACTCTGACGACGAAGCCGAACTGGCCTGCCTGGCCGTCAGCGCCGATCATCGCGAATGGGGTTATGGCGAGCAATTGATGGAACGCATCTTTCGCCGTGCCAAAAAGGCTGGTGTTAAGCGTCTTTTCGTCCTCACCACGCGAACCGAACACTGGTTCGTCGAACGCGGTTTCAAGCTGGGCACGGTCGACGACCTGCCTGCGGCAAAAAAGGAAATGTACAACTACCAACGTCGTTCGAAAGTCTTGTTCAAAACTCTTTGAGCTTGTTTCACTACGTTTCAGGACGAAGCGCATTTTCACCGAAACCCCGGAAAATCCGGGGTTTTCTTTTTATGGAACGACTCCAGAAAGCTGGTTGTGAATGCAGGAAGTGCTTGAGCCATGGAAACCGAGCCAGGCGCTGACGGGGGATCAAATTGCATTGTGCTATCGAGGTGATAATTTTTGATTTGGCCGACGGTAGGCTTTTGTCAGCTAAAGTGAAATTCCTACAGCGGCGCCGGGCGATGCATTGTGGTCATCGGTATCTCTTTCCGGCGCTTCAGGTAGGACACCCTTCAAGGAGAGAGAAATGGACGGAAAAAAGCAGCGCAATGCCGGCAAATGTCCGGTCATGCATGGTGGCGCGACCACCACCCACATGTCACCCATGGCCTGGTGGCCGAAGGCCTTGAACCTCGATATTCTCCACCAGCACGATACCAAGACCAATCCGCTGGGGGCTGGCTTTAACTATCGCGAAGCGGTCAAGACACTGGATGTCGCGGCGCTGAAGTCTGACCTCAAGGCCTTGATGACCGATAGCCAGGCATGGTGGCCTGCCGACTGGGGGCATTACGGCGGCTTGATGATCCGCATGGCTTGGCACTCGGCGGGGACCTACCGGATTGCCGATGGTCGGGGGGGCGGTGGCCGCGGTAATCAGCGCTTTGCGCCCCTGAACTCTTGGCCGGATAACGCTAATCTGGACAAGGCCAGACGCCTGCTCTGGCCGATCAAGAAAAAATATGGCAACAAGCTGAGCTGGGCCGATCTGATGATTCTTGCGGGCAACATGGCCTACGAATCGATGGGATTGAAGACCTTCGGTTTTGCATTTGGTCGCGAGGATATCTGGCAGCCGGAAAAGGATATTTACTGGGGGTCTGAAAAGGCGTGGCTGGCACCCAGTGACAATCCGGATAGCCGTTATTCTGGCCAGCGCGATTTGGACAATCCCTTGGCGGCGGTGATGATGGGCTTGATTTACGTCAATCCGGAAGGTGTCGACGGTCAGCCTGACCCCTTGAAGACGGCACACGATGTGCGTATCACCTTTGCCCGCATGGCGATGGATGACGAGGAAACGGTGGCGCTGACGGCTGGTGGTCACACCGTCGGCAAGGCGCACGGCAATGGTAATGCCCAGCGCCTGGGCGCGGCGCCCGAGGCGGCTGAGGTTGAGGAGCAGGGCTTGGGCTGGAATAACCACAGCACCCGGGGGGGCGGGCGCGATACGGTGACCAGCGGGATCGAAGGCGCCTGGACGACGCATCCGACACGGTGGGATAACGGTTATTTCAAGTTGCTGCTGGGCTATGAGTGGGCGCTGCAAAAAAGCCCGGCCGGTGCCTGGCAGTGGGAACCGATCGACATCCGTGACGAAGACCGCCCGGTCGACGTCGAGGACCCTCGCATCCGTTGCAATCCGATCATGACCGATGCCGACATGGCGATGAAGATGGACCCGGCGTATCGCAAGATCTCCGAACGTTTTCACCAGGACCCAGCGTACTTCACGGAGGTTTTTGCCCGGGCCTGGTTCAAGCTGACCCACCGTGATCTGGGGCCGAAAGCCCGTTACCTCGGGCCCGATGTCCCGCAGGAAGACTTGCTCTGGCAGGACCCCGTGCCGAGCGCCCGCCAGAATTATGATGGGGCAGCCGTTAAGGCCAGGATTGCCGCCAGTGGCTTGAGCGTCGGCGAGATGGTGGCAACGGCTTGGGACAGTGCCCGGACTTTTCGTGGCTCCGACAAGCGGGGCGGGGCGAATGGAGCGCGTATTCGCCTGGCGCCGCAAAAAGACTGGGCGGGTAATGAACCGGCACGCCTGGCCAGGGTGCTGGCCGTGCTCGAAGAGATTGCGGCCGAGTTCGCGATCAGTGTCGCGGATGTCATCGTGTTGGCGGGCAATGTCGGTATCGAACAGGCCGCGCTGGCGGCCGGGGTCAAGGTTTGTGTGCCCTTCGCCCCCGGGCGCGGCGATGCAACACCAGCGATGACGGACGTTGAATCCTTCGCGGTGCTGGAGCCCCTGGCGGATGGCTATCGTAATTGGCTCAAGCAGGACTATGCGGTGACGCCCGAAGAGTTGTTGCTTGATCGAACGCAATTGATGGGGTTGACGGCGTGCGAAATGACGGTGCTGGTCGGGGGCATGCGGGTGCTGGGGACCAATCATGGGGGGGCTGCGCACGGGGTGTTCACGGATCGCGTTGGGGTCCTGAGCAACGATTTCTTTGTGAACCTGACCGACATGGCGTATGTGTGGCAGCCGACAGGCAGCAACCTGTATGAAATTCGCGACCGTCAGTCAGGCCTGGTCAAATGGACGGCAAGCCGTGTTGACCTGGTGTTCGGTTCGAACTCGGTGCTACGCGCCTACGCCGAGCTGTATGCACAGGACGACAACCAGAAGAAATTTATCGAGGATTTTGTCGCCGCCTGGGTCAAGGTGATGAATGCCGATCGCTTTGATTTGTTATAAGGCAGGATCTGTGATTCCGCATCTGCCGCAGGGTGGGCGCGGGATTTTTTACAAATGCGAGAAAGGTGGGAGGCTGCCGATGCTCGGCGCCGAAACCTTATAATTCGCCTATCAAACCCCAAGGAGAACTTCATGGCAAGAATGGTCAATTGCATCAAACTCGGTCGCGAGGCCGAAGGTCTGGACGCCCAGCCGTACCCGGGCGCATTGGGCCAGCGCATTTTCGAGCACGTCTCGAAAGAGGCCTGGCAGCAGTGGATCAAGCTGCAGACGATGATCATTAATGAAAACCGCCTCAACTTGGTCGATGCGCGGCATCGCAAATATCTGGCAGAACAGGTTGAAAAGCATTTTTTCGGCGAGGGGGCCGACCAGATTCAGGGGTACGTGCCGCCGCCGGCAGCCTGATTTTTCAGCAGTTTGTTGTGGCCAAACAAAGTCCCGCTCCGGCGGGATTTTGTTTGGGGCTTATTTGATTAGCAGGGCCAGGGCACCCAAACCCAGGGCCAGGCCGGCCAGGACAGAACTGGCACGTTTCAGGTGGCTGGCTTGTTCGTCGATGAACTGCTCAAGGTCGGTGAACAATTCGGGGAAACTGGCGATTTCATTCGGCGATGGTCGCATGGCGGGCTCTCGTCGTTTAAAAGATCAGGGGCTGGCCGTCACGGCGGGTGATGGCCAGGGTGGCAGAGCGTGGGCGGCCACCGACGGCGTCGGGGAACTGGTTGGCTGGCCAGGCTGAGATGGCGGTGGGCTGGGTTGGGTCGCTACGCTCGCTGGGCGACTCTCCCGGATGCTGAATATTGACGAACAGCGTGTGACCATCGGGCGAACTGCTGATGCCGGTCAGTTCGCAATGGCGTGGCCCGCTCAGGAAACGGTGAACACGGCCTTGCGCCAGGTCGGCGACTAGCATCTGGTTGTTGCCGAACGGGGTGAATGCACCCTTGTTCAGGCTACTGCTCGATATGTCGGTTTGTATCCACAAGTGCCCTTGGGGGTCGAACCACAGACCATCCGGGTTGGCGAAGGCGTCGCCGTCCAGTTCACCGTGCAGCGTTTCGCCGGCCAGGCTGAGCACTTGCCAGGTGAAGCGGTTGGCGGCGGCATCCTGGCGTTGCTCGCGCCAGCGAATGATATGGCCGAATCGGTTGTTGGGGCGCGGGTTGGCCTCGTCGGCGCTAGGCTTGCCATCTTGGCTACGCTGACTGTTGTTGGTCAGCGTGACGAATGCCTCGCCCGTCTGTGGATGAACGGCGATCCATTCCGGGCGATCCATGGGTGTCGCCCCTGCCAGATCGGCTGCTTCACGGCAGCGGATGACGACGTCGCCCTGGTTGGCAAAACCGTAGTCCGCGGTCAACGCGCCCTTGGCGTATTTTTCGCCATAACGCAGCGCCAGCCATTCGCCCTTGCCTTGTCTATCAAAACGGGCGACATAGAGGGTGCCGTCGGTGAGTAGCTGGCCAGGGTTGTCCATGCCGGGCAGGTAGCGGCCGTGCGAAACGAATTTGTAGATGTATTCGAAGCGCTCGTCGTCGCCCATATAGACCACCACCCGACCGTCGGCGGCCAGCGTGCAGGTGGCGCCTTCGTGCTTGAAGCGGCCGAGGGCGGTGTGCTTGATCGGCGCGGCTGCCGGCTTGAACGGATCGATTTCGACCACCCAGCCGAAACGGTTGGCTTCGTTGGGATGTTGTTCGAGATCAAAGCGGGGGTCGAACTCGTGCCAGCGATAGCGACCGGATTGGGCGTGGATGCCATAACGCTGCTGGCTACGCTGGGGTGTCTGGCTACCCTTGAAGTAGGTATTGAAATTTTCTTCGCAGGTCAGGTAGGTGCCCCAGGGGGTGACGCCCATGGCGCAATTGTTCAGCGTGCCATGCACTGTTTGTCCCCAGCGGTCGGCGGCGGTCAGCATCGCGGGATGGGCGCGGGCCGGGCCGCTTAGTTGGCAAGGGGTGTCGGCCGTGATGCGGCGAGCCCACGGCGATGGGCGGACGACTTGCCAGCGCGTGCCATCGCGGCGGATTTCGATGACCGATACGCCGTGCGCCGCTTTCGATTTGGCGACCTTGTCGGCACTCCAGTTCAGCAGGCCATCGCGATGCAGTAGACCGTCATCGGTGTATTCGTGATTGACGCAGAGTAGGCCGTGTGTTGGATCGCGCTGCCCGGTTTTGGTGAAGGGAAAGAAGTGCATGCCATCATGGTGCATACCGGCCTGCTGTGCCTGGGCGGCCGCATCGTCGCTGGCATCGGCGCGGCCTTGTGGGCCGTCTGAAATCGGATCGCCCCAGGCGAAGAGCAACTGCACCTGATAGGCATCGCCAATGCTCACCTCGTCGGCGCTGCCAGGGGGCAGGCTGTCGAGTTGGGCAAAAAACCCGCCGGCGCGCCCGACTTCGGCGGCCAGCGCGGCCAGTGGCACGCTGCTGCCCGCCAGCAAGCTGCCGCCGGCAAAGAGGCCGGCCGTCAACAAGCGGCGCCGTTGTGGGGTGGGGAGATCAAGTGCGGGTGATGGAGTCGGCTGGATGGACATGGGCGAGGCGATAAACGATGTGAACAGAGGGGACTATCAACGGCTTTGATTGCAATTCTGTGACGGCCACAAGGCAGGTCGGGTGCAAGCGTTGTCACGGAACTGCAATCTGGCCTTTCTAAACTGAGCATCTTGAATTTTCATAAGCATACCGACCCATGGCAGCAGCAAATGAGGAATTGGTGGTTGTGCGGCAGATCATCGATGGGCAGCAGCTATCGCCTGTTTTTCAGCCCATCATCGATTTTCGGGCGCGAGCCATCCTGGGGTATGAAGCGCTGATTCGTGGGCCGCAGGGCAGTCTGCTATACCGGCCGGACGCCTTGTTTGCCACCGCGCAACGTTGTGGCTTGCTGGCAGAGCTGGAACATGCCTGCCGGGTGCAAAGCTTGCGCGCTTTTGTCGGGAAAGGCTTGGTTGGACGGATTTTTCTCAATGTGTCGCCGGGTTGTCTGCTCGATAGCCGCTTGATGAACGGCCAGACCATGGGCTTGCTGGCTGAACTGGGTTTGCCGCCAAGCCGGGTGGTGTTGGAATTAACCGAAAACCAGCAAATTACTGATTTGCCTGGCATGCAGGAGGCCATCCTGCATTTTCGGGCCCTGGGTTTTCAGATCGCCATCGATGATTTGGGCGAGGGTTTTGCCAATTTGCGGATGTGGTCCGAGTTGCGTCCGGAGTACGTCAAGATCGACAAGCATTTTGTGCATGGCATTGCGGTCGACCGCATCAAGTTTCATTTTGTGCGTGCCATGCAGGATCTGGCCGAAATCTGCAATGCCTCCCTGGTCGCGGAAGGGATCGAGCAGGCTGAGGATTTTAGTTGCATCCGGGACATGGGCATTGCCTGCGGACAGGGGTATTTCATTGCTTACCCGTTGGCTGAGCCGATCCGTCAGTTGCCGGGCAAGGTGCTGGCGGTGATGGATCAGCGCCATGTTGCACCGTCATCGCTGGCCATGGCCTCGGGCAAGGCGCGAACTGCCCGCAACCTGGCCAAACCGGTGGCCCCCCTGCAACTCGATGCCAGTAACGATGTGGCGGTGGGGCGCTTTGAAGCCGAACCCGATCTCGACGTGCTGCCGGTGCTGAACGGCCAGCAAGCGGTTGGCATGATCAACCGGCATAGTCTGATTGACCGCTTTGCCCGGCCTTTCCGCAAGGAGTTGTACGGTCGGAAAAGTTGCGAAATTTTCATGGACCATGCGCCGCTGATCGTTGATGAACACGCCACCATTCAAGAGTTGGCCATGATGCTGGCCCAGGCCCCCAAGCACTATCTGTTCGATGGCTTCATCGTCACCGCGGGGGGCAAGTACCTGGGAATCGGTAGTAGCCATGACTTGATGGCGATGATTACCGAAATGCAGATCAGTGCGGCGCGCTATGCCAATCCGCTGACCCAGTTGCCGGGCAACGTGCCAATCAACGAGCATGTCGATCACATGCTGGCAAGTGGCGGCGAGTTTGTGGCGGCCTATGTCGATATCGACGATTTCAAGCCCTATAACGACACCTTTGGTTATCGGCGGGGCGATGATGTCATCCAGTTGCTCGGACGTTTGCTCGGCGAGCATGTCGATCCTCGGGTCGATTTTGTCGGCCATATCGGGGGCGATGATTTTTTTGTGGTTTTCCAGAGCGCCGATTGGGAAATGCGTTGCTGGCAACTGGTGCACGTTTTTGCCGAACGCATTGTGGCCCTGACGGGGATCGAAGATCTGGCGCAAGACGGTTACCTGGCTGAGAACCGGCGTGGCGAACTGGCCTTGCAGCGTTTGCCCAGCTTGTCGATCGGCGCGGTGCGGGTCAATGCCGGGCAGTGCGACTCGCACCGAGAAGTGGCAGCTGCCGCCTCGGTGGCTAAAAAACAGGCCAAAAAGGCATCGAAAATGCCAGGCCGAGAACAGCGCGGCAGCGTCTTTGTCGAACGTCGGCGGGTGGGCGGTAGCGAGTTGCTGTTGCCCTTACCCGTCGCCCACTAAAGGGCGCTTACTCGATCCGGCGCAGCAGGGCGACGCCGCCTTCCTGACGCAGGATTTGATATGCCGGGCTCGCCACTGGCAGGCGGTCGACGCGGGTAATGGCCAACTCACCCGGCCGTGGTTCGCGCAATTCGGTTTCTGCTCGCAGGTAGACGCTGACGCTGGGCCAGTGCGTTTGCCATTGGACCACAGGCTCGCCCATCAGGCGTGCTGCTTCGGCGGTGCGCTTGATCGGCCCTTGCTGCAATTCGCCAAGCAGCGGGGCCAGCCACAGCGATAGCAGGGCGTTGCCCAGCAAGGCTGCGACGCTGATCCGTTGCCATAACGGGGCTCGCCAGCATCCCATGACCAGCAAGGCGATGGCGATGGCAGCCAGTGCCAGAGCAGGGCCATGGTGGCTGCTGAGCTCGGCCCAGCGGGTCAGTTGCAGGGCGTAAAAACCATCTTTGACCTGCACCGTCCCGAGCCATAGCGGCACGCTGCCATAAGCGGCCAATAGCAGCAGCGCCGGCAGGCCAGCCCAACGGCTGCGCAAGGCGGCATGGCGGCAGGCGATCAGGATGAACAGCGGCGTGCAGCCGTACAGGGCGTAATGCGGCAGTTTGGTACCAGACAGCGAGAAAAAGGCAATGACAAAACCGCACCACAGCCAGAGGAAGCGTTTGAGCGGGTCCTGCCAGTCGCTGACGCTATGGCGCACGGCGCTGATCAGCCAGGGTAGCCAGGGCAGGACGAAGAGCGGGACGATCAGCAGGTAATAAAAGGCGCTGCCGCCGTGGCCTTCGAGGGTGGCCGAAAAGCGCTGCACATTGTGTTTGAGGAAAAAACCATCGATGAAGGCCTGGCCGTGGATGGCGTAGGCAGCGATATACCAGGGCAGGGCGGTGCCAATCAGCAACAGCCAGGACAGGGGGTCGCGCAGGGCGCGCAGGGGCGTCCAGCGGCGCATGCTCAGGCACCACAGAAACAGGGTGGCGCCGGGAACCAGGATGGCAATCGGCCCTTTGGTCAGGATGCCGAGGCCAACCCACAAAAAGGCCCGGCGGCCCGCCCAGCGCGCACCGGTGGCGTGGTAGCGCCAGATGTCGGTCAGGGTCAAGGTCAGCAGCAGGTTGAGCAGGGCATCAGCGGTGGCGGCACGGCCGATCAGTTGAATGCCCAGGCAGGTCAGGGCGACGATGCCGGCCAGGCGCGCGGTGTCTTCGTCAAAAAATTGCCGGGCAAAGCGGTTGACCGCAAAACACCAGAAGACGGCGGCCAGTGCCGAGGGTAGGCGGAAGGTCCATTCGGCGGCGCCGAACAGGCTGACCGAGAGGGCCTGTAGCCAGTAGATCAGGATGGGCTTGTCGAAGCGTGGATTACCGTTCAGCCAGGTCGACAGGTAATCGCCTTTGGCCAGCATTTCGCGGGTGGCTTCGGAAAAAGCCCCTTCGTCGACGTCGAACAAGGGTGCGCCGCCCAGGTTGGGCAGCAAAAACAGCAGGGGCAAGAGCAGTGGCAGCAGGTCAGCGAGGCGGCGGTTCATGGTTGCTGGCTGGTGACGGGGGCGTGATGCCAGCCCGTATGCGCGTCAGGGTGACGGGACTTGCGGCGGACATAGGAATCCCCGGCGCTGCTGCCGAAATAGACGCGGGACAAGGTTTCGGCCAGTACGCCAGTCAGGATGCATTGCAGGCCACCGAGCAGCACGAAGAAGCCGAGCATCAGCAGCGGGCGGGTGCCGATGTCTTCGCCGACCAGCTTCAGGGCGCCCATGTAGCTGAGGATGAGGCCGCCGATGCCGGTCAGGGCCAGGCCAGCACCGCCAAAGAAATGACCGGGGCGGTCACGGAAGCGCAGGAAAAAATAGACGGCAAGCAGGTCGAGGATGACGCGAAAGGTGCGTGAAATGCCGTATTTCGATTGCCCCAGGGTGCGGGGATGGTGCGATACCGGCTCTTCGTCAATGCGCCGAGGCGAGGTGACGGTCGCCAGCCAGGCCGGAATGAAGCGGTGCATTTCGCCGTACAGGCGTACGCTTTTGATGATTTCGCCGCGAAAGGCCTTCAGGCTGCAGCCATAGTCGTGCAGACGCAGGCCGGTGACACGACCAATCAGGCGGTTGGCGATGCGCGACGGAATCTTGCGCAACCACAGCCCGTCCTGGCGCTTCTGCCGCCAGCCGGCGACCAAGTCGAGGTCTTCGGTCAGCAAGCGGCTGACCAGACGTGGAATGTCCACCGGGTCGTTTTGCAGGTCGCCATCCAGGGTGACAATGACGTCGCCGGCAGCCGCGTCGATGCCGGCTTGCATGGCGGCGGTTTGCTTGAAATTGCGGGCCAGTTCGATACAGCGGATGTGCGTGCCGTGCGTTGCAATGGCTTGGTCGATGGCGTCCAGCGTGCTGTCCTGGCTGCCATCATCGACAAAAATCAATTCCCAGGGCCAGGGGTAGTCACGCAGGCAGTCGTGCACCCGGTCTACCATCGGTGTCACGCATTCTTCTTCGTTGTAGAGCGGAATGACGATGGATAGACGGTGTTCGGGGAGCGGCGGAAGCAGGGTCATGAGGAATTCCTGACGGGAAACGAAGGGGCTGGCGCGCGGCGCAAACCGGCCAGCAGCCATTGCAGGGCAGCCATGCTCCCCATGCCGGCGACCAGATATTTAAACCAGAGTGCCTGGTGATAACCGATATCGACGAAAAAAAGGCTGAGCGAGGAGAGCAAGACGATCAGAGCGGCCAGCAGGGCGGCCGGGCGGCTGGTCAGCCAGTGGATGCGATGGACGATCCAGACCCCGGCGGCACCGGACAGCCAGCCGCCGATCATGCCGGCGACGACGTCCGTGGGCCAATGGGCGCCGACGGCAACGCGCGACAGGCCGGCGATGACCGCCACCAGCAAGACCAGCAGAGCCAGCGGGCGTGGGCAGCGCGGGGCGAGAATCAGGATGGCGGCGACGGTGAAGGCCGACAGGGTGTGGCCGGAAGGGAAGGAGGCCGCAGCCAGTCGTTCGCCGATGATGTGCAATTGCTCCGGTGGCAGGACGGCGGCGGGGCGGGGTGAGATGATCAGATTTTTGGGCCCATGGGTCAGTAGGCCCGCAATGGGCAGGGTGCACAGGCCGGCCATCAGCCAGTCCGGCCGCCGGCGCCAAGCCAGTGCCAGGCAGGCGAAGAGCATGCTGCCATTGCCCAGCAGGGTGGCCGCCGCCCAGAAAGCATCGGGCAGGGATTGGGTCAGCGATTGAACGGTTTGCATCAGCATGACCCGGTCGCCCTGGAACAGGGCCAGCAGCACCAGGCTGGCCAAAGCGACGGGATAAAAGAGTGCGCCGGCGACGACGGCAGCCGGGGGCGGTGCAGCGGGCGTGGCGGCCTCGGTGGCGGGGGCGGTGGGCATGGGTGGAATGGGGTTGGGGCAAGCCAGAAGCAAGCGCCGCATCTTATCATTGGCCCGATTGATTACCAATTGACGGTCGACCGTGGCGCGAGATCGAAATAGGCAAAAAAAACCCGGCCGTAGCCGGGTAAAAATGGAGAGAACCTTGACGACCTCCGGGTTTGGCGCTTGCCGGCCCAGGACGACCGAGGGACAACGCCAGTATAGGCGGGCGTTGTGACAGGCCGATGACGTCGCAGCGGGTTTCTCAATAGCGTTGCACGCCCTCGGTGGTGCCGAGCAACAGCAAGTTGGCTGGGCGAAGGGCAAACAGGCCGTTGCTGACAACGCCGGTGATCTGGTTGATGTCGGCTTCCAGGCCTTTGGGGTCAATGATCGATAGGCCGTGTACATCAAGGATGAGGTTGCCGTTATCGGTGACAAACCCCTGGCGCAGCAAGGGCTTGCCCCCCAGTTTGAGTAGTTGCCGGGCGACGTGGGCCTGCGCCATCGGGATGACCTCCACCGGCAGTGGAAATTTCCCCAGGGTGCTGACGCGCTTTGAGCCATCGGCAATGCAGATGAACTGGTCGGCCACGGCGGCGACAATTTTTTCGCGGGTCAGGGCACCGCCACCGCCCTTGATCATGTGCAGTTCGTGATCAATTTCATCGGCGCCATCCACATAGACCGGGATGCAGTCGACCGCATTCAGGTCGAGGACGGTAAAGCCGCGTTGTTCAAGACGCTGGCGGGTTGCTTCCGAACTGGCGACCGCCCCTTTGAAATGAGTGCGTAACGGGGCAATGGCGTCAATGAAGCAGTTCGCGGTCGACCCGGTGCCAACGCCAATAATGTGGCCCGCTGGGGTGTTTTGCAGGACATGTGTGGCGGCCGCCTGGGCAACCGCCTGCTTGAGTTCGTCTTGAGTCATGGAGAGGCTCCGGAAGGGGAATGGCGCATTTTACCTGTCAAAAAAACTTCATTTGCCAGCGCTTGGAATTGGATAAACTGAACATACTGTTTTTATGGAGTTGAATCATGAACGAATCAAATCAGTCCGCCCCACAAGAATCGCCTGTACCCGTCGAGGCTGCGCCAGAAGCGGCGGCCGCGGTAGCCGCCGAAGCTACCGCCCAGCCGCCTGTCGCACCGCCGGCCACGGCCGCTGCCCGTAAAACCAGCCGCCGTCCAGCCCGCGTTGCCAAGAAGACGGCCGCAGTTCCTGCCGCTGCAGTTGGCAAGGCCGCTGAACCGGCGGTGGCGCCCGTTGCTGAAACCCGTCGATCAGGCAAGGCGGCCAAAGCCTTGAAGGTGGCGAAGCCGGCCAAGGAGAGCAAAGAGGCCAAGCCGAAAAAGGCACGTCTGGTGCGCGACAGCTACGCCATGCCGGAAATTGAATACGCCCAGATCGCGGTGCTCAAGAAGCGCCTGCAGGTGCTGGGTGCGGACTACAAGAAGAGCGAGTTGCTGCGTGCCGGGATTGCACTGCTGGCGGCACTGAACGATAGCGAACTGACAGCGGTCATGGGGCGGGTCGAGCGCATCAAGACCGGGCGGCCGCGTAAGAAATAAATCAGATTTGTGTAGCCAAGGGGCCCAGGTGGGCCC
>JAQTXC010000043.1 GCA_028689015.1 Dechloromonas sp.
AATCGGGCAGGTATTGAACCTGCCCGAAGGAAACTTGGCTGGGGAAGAAGGATTCGAACCTTCGAATGCCGGAATCAAAATCCGGTGCCTTGACCAACTTGGCGACTCCCCAGCGGATCGTTCAGACCGCGACGTGTTTGAACGAGGCGCGAATTCTACAGCGGGTTTTTAAAAAAGCCAACTATTTTTCGCGTTTTGTGCCTGGCGTAGTGTTCAGAAATCACCGCGAACCGTGGTCAGGCCCAGGGCTTCCCAGTCCAGCATGCCGCCGCGGTAGTAATAAATTTTCTTGGCCGGAAAGCCGTCGCGCACCATGGCTTCGATGGCAATCGGGCTTTGCGGGCAGACCGGGCCGTTACAGAAGGCATAGACTTTCTTGGCTTTGCGGCAGTCCCACTTGCTGGCAGCCTTGGTGCAGCCCAGTTCGCCCAGACGCATGGCGACTTCGGTGTAGGGGATGCTGATCGAATTGGGAATGGTGCCCTTGATGCGATCGTCGATGACCCGCATATCGATGACCAGCGCGTCCTTGTCGTTGAGGGCGTGCAGAATTTCGATCTCGGTGACGGGGGTCACGCCCTTTTGCGGGATCAGCGGCTGCAGCCAGCCCTTGTTCTTGGCGCAGGGCGTCATGACGCGCGTGATTTCTTGCGGTCCCTGGGGCGTTTGGACGACGAATTTGGTGTCTTCGCCAATGATGCGCAGATTTTCCGGTTCTGCGGCGTTGACCGTGCCGCAGGCTAAGGTGGCCAGGCAGGCGAGGGTGGCGGTGATTTTTTTCATGTTTGTCTCCAGAAGTGAATGATCATGTGCTTATACACCTGGCGAATGTAATGGCTATGGGGGGCTGCTGGCAAGTTGGATACTTGCCGGGGGGGCCGGCGGTTCCCCATCAAAGGTCGATCAGCGGGTGGGCCGGCAGGCTGTCGGCGACCCAGGCGGTTAACCCGGCAGGGCGCTGCTTGAGTGCTGCTTCGGCGTCGATGCGGCGAGCGAAATGGGCGAACAGGCAGGCACCTGAGCCTGTCATGCGCGCGTCCGGGACGTATTCGCGCAGCCAGTTCAGGGCTTCGGTCAGGGGCGGGAAGGCGCGGCAGGCAACGGCTTCGAGATCATTGTGGCCGCTGCCCTGGGTGTATTGCGCGGCGTTGACCGGCAGGGTGTCACGCACTAGATCGGGCGCGCCGAAAATCAGTGCGGTCGGCACGTGGACCGCGGGATGAACAACCAAGTAGCTGGCTGCTGGTAGGTCGAGGTCGGTAAAGCGTTCACCAATGCCTTCGGCAAAACAGTTGCGGCCATGCACGAAAACCGGGACGTCAGCGCCGAGGGGCAAGGCCAGTTCTTCCAGTTGCTGGCGGCTCAGGCCGGTTTGCCATAAATGGTTGAGGGCGAGCAGGACGGTGGCAGCGTCGGATGATCCCCCGCCCAGACCGCCCCCCATCGGCAATTGCTTGTCGAGCCAGATCGTTGCGCCCTGGCGGGTTCCGGTGGCCTGTTGCAGCTGGCGGGCGGCACGCACGGTCAGGTCGTTATCGGCTGGAACGCCGGGAATGGGGGTGGCCAGCACAATTTCGCTATCCAGGCGCGGGGCAAAGCGTAGTTGGTCGGCCCGATCGATGAACTGGAAGACGGTTTGCAGCAGGTGATAGCCGTCCGCCCGGCGGCCGACGATGTGCAGGAATAAATTGAGTTTGGCCGGGGCTGGCCAGTTTCGTTGCCAGTCGGGGCTCATGGTTGATACGTCCAGGTTTCGATCCGTACTCGTAGTTCGGTGTAGCCCCCATCGCTAATGATCAGGCGACTGGCTGGGGCATCGGGGCGGTCATCGTCGTAGCTGTAGTCGACTTGCCAGCCGGCTTCGTTTAGACGACTGGGGCGGCCGTGAGTATCGCGCTGCAGCCGGCTGCTCGGGGCCATGCGGCCGGTCAGCCAGTCTGGCAGACGGGTCATGGGCAGGCGTTGGCCGGTCAGTTGTTCAATCAGTTGCGCCGCATTGTCGGCGACCTGTTGCCGGCCATCGGCCAGGGTCAGTCGAGCCTGATCGGGGCGGACGACAATTTCTGCCATGCCCTGGCCGAGTGGATTGGCCAGGGTGATGCGGTCTTCAGTATTTTGATGTTGCCAATGCAGTCGACCGCTGAGGCTTTCCGGCGAGCCGTCGGGCTTGTGGGCGCGCAGGGCAAAACGGCCGGCGAGCAGAAATTCGTCCAGGTTGGTCCGCGCCGGCTGGAGCGCCGGAGGTGTGCTGGCGCAGCCGGCCAGCAGGGCGAGGGCGAATAGCGTGCAGTGCGCTCTCACGGCTGAAATTTCTGGCGGGTTTCGGTCAAGGTCGCATTGTTCGGGTGGCGCTCGCTGGCTTCTTGCCAGATGCGGCGGGCTGCGTCACGTTGGCCGGCAGCCCATAACACTTCGCCCAGGTGGGCGGCGATTTCGGGATCGGCCTTGAGGCGATAGGCGGCTTCCAGGGTTTTGATGGCGGCTTCGCTCTGGCCGCGCCGGAATTGCACCCAGCCCAGGCTGTCCATGATGAAGGGATCGTTGGGGGTTTGATCCAGGGCGCGACGAATCAGTGTTTCGGCTTCCGGCAGGCGAATGTTGCGGTCTGCCCATGAATAACCGAGGGCGTTGAGGGCGTGTGGGTCATCGGGTTGCAATGTCAGCAGGTGTTGCAGATGGCTTTCCAGCTTGTCCGGTCGCCCCGCCCGTTCAGCACTGAGGGCGGCGTCGTAAAGCAGTTCGGGATTGTTCGGTTGCTTGACCAGGGCGGTGGCCAGAATCTTGTAGGCGTCGCCGTGCTGACCCGCCTCGCGCAGCAACTGAGCTTCGGCCAGCGCCAGTTGGCTGCGTTCGGTTGGCGTGCGACCCTCCGTTTGGTGCAATAACTCGCGAGCAGCAGCCGGTTGGCCTTGGCGGATCAAAAGATGGGCTGCTCGGGCGCGGGCTGCCACAAAACGCTCGCCGGCCGTGACGGCCTGGTAATGGGCCAATGCCTCGCTCAAGCGTTGCTGGTCTTCGTCAATCTGCCCGAGGAAGAAGTGAATACTGCTTTTGTCGGGAAAGCCAGTGTCGAGCAATTTCTCAAGATGGCTGCGCCCGGTTTCGGCATCGCCATGTTGCAGGGCTAGCATGGCGACTGGATAGATAATGTCTGGGTCGGCTGGGTGGGCTTGCAGCAGGTGCTGGTATTCACGGCGGGCGGCATCGAATTGTTTTTGCGCTAACAGGGTACGGGCCAGCGCCAGGCGGACATCGCGCGATGCCGGCTGACGGTCGAGAAATTGGCGCAGACCCGCACTGGCCAGCGCGGGGTCCTGTCGGGCTTGCAACTGGGCGCGGGCCAGGGCGGCGAGTTCCCAGCCCGGGCGCAATTCGAGGGCTTTTTCAGCGGCAGGCAGGGCTGCCTGCGTGTCGCCGCTGGCCAGGGCAGCCTGGGCGCGGGCAATGTGGGCCTCCGCCTTGTCCAGGTAAGGTTCAGTCACGCGCTGGACCAGGGCCTGGGCGCCGGCCTTGTCGTTGACGCGAGCCAGCATGCGGTTGAGGTGCAGCAGGTTGTTGGCCAAATTGTGACTGTCCTGAGCCAAGAGGACAGCCAGTTGCGGCGCCAGTTGATCCAGGCGGCTACTCTGGATGAGTAACGCCGCCTGATTTTGCCGGGCCTTGACCGACTCGGGTTCGACTTCCAGCCACAGTCGAGTCAGCGCTAGGGCGCGCTCGGTCTGTCCAGCAAAACCGGCAATTTCGGTCGCCCGGGCGATGACCTTGGGGTCGTGGGTGCGCTCGGCGAGGTCGGCCCAGGCTTCGGCGCTCAAATCGATGGCGCCGCGTTGCAGGGCCAGTTCCCCGAGCAGTACCTGAAAAACCGAACGGGGCAACAACTCGCCTTGCGTTGCCATGGCCTGCGGCGGCGTCTGGCTCGGCCGGTTGCGTGGCTCGGCAGACCAGGCCGGCTGGCCGAGGCTGCAGGCCAGTGACAGGGCGACGACGAGGTGCTTCGGATGCATGGTGGGCTTTCTGGATGAGGTGCGTGTTTGAACGCGAGAAATCGAGTAAGTTTGCGATGTTATTTGGGATTGGTCGGAGGAACAAGCCATGCCGGAATTGCCCGAGGTCGAGGTCTGTCGGCTGGGAATCGAGCCCGAGTTGGTGGGACAACTTATCCACACGGTGGTGATCAGGACGCCGCGTCTGCGCCAGCCGATTCCCCCCGAGTTGGTACCGTTACTGACCGGTGCTCGGATCCTGGCCGTCAGGCGGCGCGCCAAATATTTGCTGCTTGATTGTGCCGGGCCGGGCGGCGAGGGGAGCGTGCTGATTCATCTGGGCATGTCCGGCAACCTGCGTTTTGTGCCGCCGGGGCAGCCGATCGAAAAACATGATCATGTTGACCTGGTGCTGTCGACGCAAATTCTGCGGCTGGCCGATCCGCGCCGGTTTGGTTTGGTGTTGTGGCAACCGGGACCGCCGGCGCTCAGCCTGCAGCACCCGGTGCTGGCGAGCCTTGGCGTTGAGCCGCTGAGTGCAGCGTTTACGGTCGACTGTCTGCGTCAGGCATTTTCCAGGCGGCATGGCCCAGTCAAGCCGGTGTTGATGGATGGCAAGCTGGTGGTCGGCATCGGCAATATCTACGCTTCGGAAAGCCTGTTTCGGGCCGGTATTTCGCCCTTGCGGCCGGCCAGCGGGATCAGTCGGCCGCGTTGCGAGTTACTGGTCGCCGCCGTGCGCGAAACGCTGTCTGACGCCATTGCCGCCGGGGGGAGCAGTATTCGCGATTACGTGCATAGCGATGGCGGGGCGGGTTGCTTTCAGGTGCAGGCGGCGGTGTATGAGCGGGCGGGGGAGCCCTGTCGGCGCTGTACCGGTCAGGTGCGGCAGATTCGCCAAGCTGGGCGCAGCACCTATTACTGCCCCTCTTGCCAGCATTGAGCCGGCCAGCCGGCTGGTTTTAATATGCTAAATTACGCAGTCTTAATGGACGTCCTGGATCGCTGCCATGTCACTCGCCAATCAATTTGCTGCCTATTCCGCCTGGCGTACCTGCTTATCGGCCGATATCGCCGAATTTCAGGGCTGGCTGGCCCAAAACGAGTTGTCGGACGGTCAGATCGATTTGCGCCTCAGCCAGTTGCTGGAGCGTTTGCGTGAAGACCGTTTGAATGTGGCTTTTGTTGCCGAGTTCTCGCGCGGCAAGTCAGAGCTGATCAACGCCATCTTTTTTGCCGAATACGGCAATCGTATGCTGCCTTCGTCGGCCGGTCGCACCACTATGTGTCCGACTGAATTGTTGTACGACGCCAACAAGCCGGCCTGTGTCGAGTTGTTGCCGATCGAGACCCGGGCCAGCAACTCCAGCGTCAGTGAATACAAGCGTTTTGCCGATGAATGGAACCGGGTATTGCTCGACATCAAGTCGCCGGAAGCGATGCAAGGGGCACTGCGCCATGTCAGCGAAACCACCCGGGTCAAGCCGGAAGAGGCAGCGCGGCTCGGTTTTCATGTCGGTGAGGCGGATGCCGATTTGTATCGGGTGGGCGACGATGGCCTGGTTGAAGTGCCGCGCTGGCGCCATGCGCTGATCAATTTCCCGCACCCCTTGCTCAAGCAAGGCCTGGTCATTCTCGATACCCCGGGGCTCAATGCCATTGGCGCCGAGCCGGAACTGACCTTGTCACAACTGCCGAATGCCCATGCGGTCGTCTTTATTGTCGCTGCGGATACCGGGGTGACGCAGTCTGACCTGAGCATCTGGAAGGATCATATTTGCGCCGGAACGGCTGTCCGGCGGGGGCGCATGGTGGTGATGAACAAAATCGATGGCCAGTGGGATGAATTGAAGACGGTCGACGCCATCGATGCCGAAATTTTCCGCCAGGCACAGAGCTGCGCCAGCGTACTCGACATGCCGGTTGCACAAATCTTTCCCGTGTCGGCGCAAAAGGGCTTGGTCGCCAAGATTAACGGCGACCCGGTCTTGCTGGAAAAAAGTCGGCTGCCGGCGCTTGAGCGCGCCCTGTCCGACGAGTTGATCCCCGCCAAGCGCGACATCGTTTGTGACAGTACTGACCGCGAGTTTGGCGATGTCAGCCGCCGCGTGCATGGCCTGCTCGACTCTCGCCTGGCCGGTCTGCGCGAGCAATTGCACGAATTGACCGAGTTGCGCGGCAAGAACAAAGGGGTGGTCGAATACATGATGGGCAAGGTGCGGAGCGAGAAGGAGGAGTTTGAGGCTGGCTTGCAGCGTTACTACGCCGTGCGCAGCGTGTTTTCGACGCTGACCAATAATTTGTTCGGCCATCTCGGGCTGGATGCGCTGCGCCAATTGACGCATCAGACGCGGGAAACGATGCTCGATGCCAATTTTTCCTCCAGCCTGACGGGCGCGATGGCCTCATTTTTTGCCAGCTCACGGGCCTCGCTGGCCAATTCGAACCGCGAAATCGACGAGATTCTCGCCATGATGGCGTCGGTTTACAAAAAATTTGCCGTTGAGCATGGCCTGAAACTCGGCGCGCCAACCACGTTTTCCCTGTTGCGTTACGAGAAGGAGCTTGATCGTCTCGAGGCCTGGTGTGATACCCACCTCAATACCGTGGTCAACCTGCTGATTCACGATAAAAAGAATATTACGCAAAAGTTTTTCGAGGAAGTGGCGGTCCAGGTACGGCGGGCTTTCGAGCGGGCCAACAAGGACGCCGAGGTGTGGTTACGGGCCATCATGGCGCCTATGGAAACGCAGGTCCGCGAGCATCAGATCCAGCTCAAGCGGCGTCTGGAAAGCATTAAACGCATTCATCAGGCGACCGACACGCTGGAGGACCGGATTGCCGAATTGCAGACAGTCGAAGGCGGCCTGCGGGCGCAGATCAATGCGCTGGACGATATTGTCGGCCGGGTGCAGCAATTGCTGGCGCCGCTCGACAACGAATCGACCCTGCTTGAAGAAGCGGCCTGATTTCACGGTCGACCGTGTGCGCTGTTAAAAAATCAGCGGCATGAAAGACAAAAAGCCCGCAGCATGCTGCGGGCTTTTTGCTGAAGCCATCCCTGGGGTCAGGGACGGGCGTTGCCGGTCAGCTGCTCGTACTTTTTCCACAGTTGGTCTTCGCTTTCGACGACATCCGGATTTTTCGGGATGCAGTCGACCGGGCAGACCTGGACGCATTGCGGTTCGTCATAGTGACCGACGCATTCCGTGCACTTGGCGGGGTCGATCACATAGATCTCCTCGCCTTGCGAAATGGCTTCGTTCGGGCATTCCGGTTCGCACACATCGCAGTTGATGCACTCGTCGGTAATTATCAGAGCCATGGTTGGTTCCTCTCTCTTAGGCTGATGGGTTCGCCCGCAGGCGCTTTACGACACAAGGTTGGACAAATTTGCTGACATCACCACCCAGGCGCGCGATTTCACGCACCATCGTGGCAGAGATGAACATGTATTGCTCGCCCGGGGTTAGAAACACCGTTTCGACCTCGGGATAGATGCTCCGGTTCATACCGGCCATCTGAAATTCGTATTCAAAATCGGAAACCGCGCGCAGGCCGCGCACGATGACCTTGGCGCCCATTTCGTGCACGAAGTTCATCAACAGGGTGTTGAAACCGACGATTTCGACATTAGGAACGTCGTGCAGGACTTCCTGGGCCATCTCGACGCGTTCGGCCAGCGTGAAGCGGGGCTGCTTGGACGGGCTTTCGGCAATCGCCAGAATGAGTGTATCGAACAGGCTGGCAGCCCGGCGGACGAGGTCTTCGTGACCGCGGGTGATCGGGTCGAAGGTGCCGGGGTAAATCGCTACGCGGTGGTTGAGTGTTTTCAAGCTGTCTGTCGTCGCAACAAGTGAAAATGGACTTCGCCCGCTTGGCCCTGGCGAATGGTTTGCCAGTCGCCGAGCGACGCAATTTCGTTTTCCGCTTCGAGATAAATGGCGCCATCTTCGTTGAGCAGGGCTGGCAAATGGGGCGCCAGTCGCTCGATCCAACCCTGACGATAAGGGGGGTCGATGAAGACGAGATCAAATTTCTCGGTCGTAGAAGCCAAATATTGTAACGCATCCCCCCGAACGATCTCTACCGCGCCGGGTTGATGGAGCGATTGATGATTTTCATGCAGTGCCGCCAGCACGCGGGGTGTTTTCTCGATCATGACCACGCGCGCCGCGCCGCGCGACGCGGCTTCAAAGCCGAGTGCCCCACTGCCGGCGAAAAGATCGAGGCAGTGCCAGCCGTCGAGCGACTGGCCCAGCCAGTTGAACAGGGTTTCCCGCACCCTGTCAGGCGTCGGCCGCAGCCCGGCGCTGTCCGGAAAGCGCAGGACGCGTCGGCGAAAGTGGCCGCCCACGATGCGAACCGTGTTCAATCCGCAGCCACCGTCAGGGTGATCAGGCGGTCGACCGGCACGTGGCGGGAAAATGCCGCTCTGATTTGGTTGACCGTAACCGCCTGAATTTTGCTCTGGTAGCGGTCAAGGTAATCGAGCGGCAGGCCATAAAACCCAATGGCGGCGACATTGCCGAGAATCTTGCTGTTGCTGTCCAGGCGCAGCGGGAAGCTGCCGGTCAGGTTGGCCTTGGCAGCGGCCAGTTCGTCGGCGCTCGGGCCCTGAGCGACGAAATCGGTGAGGATTTCACGGGCCAGCTTGACGGCATCGGCGGCCTGCGAGCGTTTGGTCTGCAGGCCGATCTGGAACGGCCCGCTCTGCCGCAAGGGGGCGAAATAGCTATAGACGCTGTAGGCGTAGCCATGTTGATCGCGCACCTGCTTCATCAGTCGTGACACAAAACCGCCGCCGCCCAGGGTGTAATTGCCAACCAGTAGCGGGAAGTAATCGGGGTGGCCGCGTTCAATGGCTGGCAGGCCGAGATAGACATGGGCCTGGCTGGCCGGGTGCGCGATGGCGACGCTGCGGCCGGCTGGCGCTTCGGGGGCGTCGGGCAGGTTGACCGGTTGGCCGGCCGGCAGGGCTTCGGCGAGTTGCTGGGCGATGGTCTCGGCCTGGGCGCGGCTGAGGTCGCCGACCAGGGTGATGCTGGCATTGGCGGCGGTGTAGTGGCGGGCGTGAAAAGCCAGCAAGTCGTCGCGCTGCAGGGCGTTGATCGAGTCCGGCGTTGGTTGGCGGCCATAGGGGTGTTGCGGATAAAGCGACGCCCAGAAGGCGCGGCTGGCGATGGTGTCGGGCCGGGTCAGGGCGTCCTTGAGGCTGGTGGCGCTGCGGGCTTGTTCGCGGGCCACAATTTCCGGGGCAAAGCGCGGTGAGCGCAGGATGTCGCGCAGGATGGACAGGGCCGGCTCGCGAATTTCCGGGCTGCTCAGGCTACGTAGTGACAGGCTGGCCCGGTCATGGTCGGCACCGCCGCCGAGGCGGGCGCCGAGGTCGGCCAGTTGTTCGGCAATGCCGTTTTCGTCACGCGGGCCGGCGCCCAGGTCGAGGGTGGCCCGGGTCAGGGCCGCGAGGCCGGCCTTGTCGGCCGGGTCGAACATCGAACCGGCGGCAAAGTCCACCTGAATGTCGACGATCGGCAGGGCCTGGCTGGCAGCGAAATAGACGCGGGCACCGTGAGCGGTCGTCCAGTGTTCGATGGTGACGCCGGCTAGCGCCAGGGGGCTGAACAGCAGGGCAAAAACAGCGGTCAACAGTCGTTTCATGGCATTTTTCATCAGTGGCGGGTGGCAACGGCCGGGCGGCGGGGCGTCTCGGTTAGCGGCTGCGGGTCGAGGACGCCGACGGTCAGGGTGTCGTCAACTAGATATTTTTTGGCGACGGCCAGGACCTCGTCGGCGCTGACTGCCTTGAGTCGGTCGAGCATGCGGTCGAGGTCTTTGTAGGACAGGCCGACCGCCTCGGTCTGGCCAATTTCCAAGGCTTGGCCAAACATCGAATCGAGCTTGTAGACCTGGCCAGCGACCAGTTGGGCCCGGGCGCGTTGCAGTTCTGCGGCGCTGACGCCGTCTTGTTGCAAGCGGCTGATTTCGGCCCGCAGGGCGTGTTCCAGCTGGGTGGCCGACTGGCCTTCGGCCGGCGTGCCGGACAGATAAATCATGCCTGGCCCGCGGGCGGTGCCGTCGTAACCAAAATCGACGGTGACAGCGATTTTGTCCTCGCGCACCAGTTTTTTGTTGAAGCGGGCGGCATCGTGACCGTTGAGGATGGCGGCCAGCATCTCGAGGGCGTAGGGCTCGCTGTCCTGGTTGGCATCGTGCAGCACCGGGGCTTTCCAGGCCATGATCAGCACCGGTAGTTCTGCGGGCGCCTTGACGGTGATGCGGCGCGTGCCTTCCTGTGCGGGCTCGACCGGCTGGCGGCGGGCCGGCAGGGCGCGCCCCTTGAGTCCGCCGTAGGTTTTTTCGGCCAGCTTGAAGACGGCGCGATGGTCGACGTCGCCACTGATCACGACATAGGCGTTATTGGGTACGTACCATTGGTCGTACCAGGCACGGGCATCGGCGGCACTCATTTTTTCCAGGTCGTCCATCCAGCCGATGATCGGCCGACGGTAGGGGTGGGCCTGGAAGGCGACGGCATTCATCTGCTCAAAGAGCTTGGCTTCCGGATTGTCGTCGGTGCGCATGCGGCGCTCTTCCATGACCACCTTGATTTCCTGGGCGAACGCCTTGGCGTTGACGTTCAGGTGGCGCATGCGGTCGGCTTCCAGCGCCATCACCTCGGCTAGCTTTTCCTTCGGGACCTGCTGGAAATAGGCGGTGTAATCACGGCTGGTGAAGGCATTGTCGCGGCCCCCGGCGGCGGCCACGCGCTTGTTGAATTCGCCCGGGCCCACCTTGGGCGTACCCTTGAACATCATGTGTTCCAGCACATGGGCGACGCCTGACTGGCCATCGATTTCGTCCATGCTGCCGATGCGGTACCAGACCATTTGGACAGCGGTGGGCGCCCGGTGGTCTTCCTTGACAATGACGCGCAGGCCGTTTTTTAGCGTGATTTCGTAGGGGTTGGCCCAGCCTGCGGTCGACAGCAGGGTCAGGGCTAAAATGGAGAGCAAGGATCGTAGGCGCATAAGTTGGGCGGGGCTTTCTGCTAGAATTTGCGGCTGATTTTGCATCTAACCGGGCGGCATCTTAACGACTTGCCGCTTGCCTGTCAGCAAGCTGGCCGTAGTATCCCTAGACACAAGTTCCCATGTTCAGTTTCCTGAAAAAAACCAAATCGTCGCCGGAAGCCCCGGTCGCGACCCCGGCCGACAGCCCGCCGGCCGACGCGGCCAAGCCGTCCTGGCGCGAACGCCTATTCCAGGGGCTGGCTAAAACCCGCGCCCAATGGGGAGGCAAGCTCAAGTCCATTTTCTCGCGGGGCAAGGTCGATGACGAGCTGCTTGAAGAGCTCGAAACCCTGCTGCTGACCAGTGATTGCGGCATTGAGGCGACCACCCATCTGCTCGACGAACTGAAAAAGGCCGCCAAGCGCGACAAGCTGGATACGCCGGAGGGCATCCAGAAAGCGCTGCGCGATGCCTTGCTGGCGACGCTGCAGCCGCTGGAGCAGCCGCTCGATGTCAGCGGCCACAAGCCCTACGTGATCATGATTGCCGGGGTCAATGGCGCCGGCAAGACGACCTCGATCGGCAAACTGGCCAAATACTTTCAGAGCCAAGGCAAGAGCGTCCTGCTGGCAGCGGGTGACACCTTTCGTGCCGCGGCGCGCGAACAGTTGGAAACCTGGGGTGAGCGCAACAACGTCACGGTTATCGCGCAGGACAACGGTGATCCGGCGGCCGTCGTCTTTGATGCCATTTCGGCTGCCAAGGCGCGTGGCATCGATATCGTGTTGGCCGACACGGCCGGTCGTCTGCCGACGCAACTGCATCTGATGGAAGAAATCGCCAAGGTGCGCCGCGTTATCCAGAAAATCGAACCGGACGGCCCGCACGAAACCTTGCTGGTGCTGGATGCCAACATTGGCCAGAACGCCTTGCAGCAGGTCAGGGCTTTTGACAAGGCGATTCACGTCACCGGCCTGGTATTGACCAAACTCGACGGCACGGCCAAGGGCGGGGTGGTGACAGCCATTGCCCGCCAATGCCCGAAGCCGATCCGCTTCATCGGGGTCGGCGAGCAGATCGACGACCTGCGGCCTTTCCTGGCGCGGGATTTTGTCGATGCCTTGTTCGATTAACGTGCTGCCTCAGCCGCCAGTCTTCTGCCCATGATCGTCGCCAGCCATCTGAATAAACGCTATCCCGGGGGCTTCGATGCCCTGCAGGATGTCAGCTTTGAAATTTCAGCGGGCCAGATGGTGTTGATCACCGGCCATTCTGGCGCCGGCAAAACGACGCTGGTTAAACTCATCGCCTCGCTGGAGCGGCCCACTTCCGGCAGCCTGGTGGTCAATGGCCAGAATTTGGCGGCCTTGCGGCGCAATGCCATTCCTTATGTCCGCCGCCATTTCGGTATGGTCTTCCAGGACCAGAAGTTGTTGTTCGACCGCAGTGCGCTCGATAACGTCATGCTGCCCCTGCAGATTGTCGGTCTGTCGCGCCGCGAAGCCTTGCGCCGGGCGCAGGCGGCACTTGATAAAGTCGGCTTGCTGAGCCGGGAGCGGGCTAATCCGATCGCTCTGTCCGGTGGTGAGCAGCAACGTTTGGCCATTGCCCGTGCCGTGGTTAACCGGCCCAGCATTCTGGTGGCCGATGAGCCGACTGGCAATCTCGATCAGGCCTCGGCCATCCAGATTCTTGACCTGTTTGCCGACTTTCATCGCGTCGGTGTCACCGTGGTGGTCGCGACGCACGATCAGAGCTGGGTCGATCGTTATCATCCCAACCTGCTCTGTCTTGATCACGGGAGGCTGCTGTGATTCGCTGGTTGGCCCAACACCGGGCGGCTCTGGGGCTGGCGCTGCGTCGTCTGGTACTGGCGCCGTTCAATACCCTGCTGTCCTTGCTGGTCATCGGTATTGCGTTGACGCTGCCGGCTTTCGGCTACCTGCTGCTCGACAACCTGCGAGCCCTGGGGCAGAACGCTTCGGGCGTGCAGGAGGTGAGTGTTTTCATGGCGCTCGATGCCGGGTCGCGCGATGTGGCCGAGATCGAAAAACGCCTGCAGCAAGCGTCGACCGTGAACTGGCGCTTTGTGCCCAAGGATGCTGCCCTGCAACGTCTGAGGCAGCGCGATGGCATGGCCGAGATTGTCGCCAGCTTGCCGCGCAACCCGCTGCCCGATGCCTTTGTGCTGAGCCCGGACAACACCGACCCGGCGGCGCTGGAAGTATTGCGTCATGAACTGGCCGGCTGGCCCAAGGTGGCCCATGTTCAGCTCGATTCGGCCTGGGTCAAGCGTTTCGATGCGTTTCTCAAGCTCGGCAAGTTGGCCTTGTCGATGCTGGCAGTGGTTTTTGCCGGAGGTCTGGTGGCGGTGACCTTCAATACCATCCGCCTGCAGGTCATGGCCCAGGCGGCAGAAATCGAACTGGCGCGGATGATCGGGGCCACCGACGGCTTCATTCGCCGGCCGTTTTATTACTACGGCGCGCTACAGGGGATGTTGGGCGGCTTGCTGGCGACGGCGTTGGTTTTTGCCGGCCTGCATCTGCTGGCCGACCCGGTCGCCCAACTGGCGGCCTTGTATGGCGGTGATTTTGTCCTGCGTAGCCCGCAGGCGGTCGAGGTGCTGGCCTTGTTGACGGCGGGTGGTGTGCTCGGCTGGTTGGGGGCGCAATTGTCGGTCAGTCTGTCCCTGCGCAAGTTCGGCTAATCCGGGCGCCCCGGCAGGGGCGCCTGTCGTGCTCGGAACTCAGCCCTTTTCGGGCAGGACGATATTGACCTCAAGCACTTCGTAGCGGTCCTGTTTTTCCAGCGACACACGGATGTCGTCCGGATTCACCTTGACGTACTTCGAAATGACCGCGATCAGTTCGCGTTGCAGGTCAGGCAGAAAGTTGGCGCTGCCGCCGCCATCGCGTTCGTGGGCGATGATCAGTTGCAGGCGTTCCTTGGCGACCTGGGCAGTTTTGGGCTGGTTGCCGAACAGTTTCTGTAGCCAGGACATCTTATTTGCCTCCGAACAGTCGCTTCAGCAGGCCGGGCTTGACGTAATCGACAAAGCGCAGCGGCTTGTCGTCGCCGAGGAAACGGGTGAGTACGTCCTGATAGGCCTCGGCGGCATCGGTTTCTTTTTGATGGATGACTGGCGAGCCCTGGTTAGAGGCCTGCAGGACTTCTTCCGACTCGGGGATGACGCCGATGATCGGTACCCGCAGGATTTCCTGAATGTCTTTGTACGACAGCATTTCGCCGGCTTCGACCCGGCCCGGGTTGTAGCGGGTGATCAACAGGTGTTCCTTGACCGGCTCGCGGCCTTCCTGGGCGCGGCGCGACTTGGCTTGCAGAATGCCGAGGATGCGGTCGGAGTCGCGCACCGAAGAGACTTCCGGGTTGGTGACGACGATGGCTTCATCGGCAAAGGTCAGGGCCATGACGGCGCCGTGTTCGATACCGGCGGGCGAATCGCAGACCACGTAATCAAAGCCCTGGTGGGTCAAGTCCTGCAGCACTTTTTCAACGCCTTCTTCCGACAGCGCATCCTTGTCGCGGGTTTGCGAGGCCGGCAGAACGTACAGGTTGTCGCAGTGTTTGTCCTTGATCAGTGCCTGGGTCAGCGTGGCTTCGCCGTTGATGACGTTGATCAGGTCATACACCACACGGCGCTCGCAGCCCATGATCAAGTCAAGGTTACGCAGGCCGACGTCGAAGTCGATGACGGCGGTCTTGTAGCCGCGCATGGCCAGGCCGGTGGAGAAGCTGGCGCTGGTGGTGGTCTTGCCGACGCCACCCTTGCCGGAGGTTACGGTAATGATTCGGGTCACGGGAATACTCTCTGCGAAAAGTTGAATGGGATAGGAAATTAGCGCAACGCCAGGGCGTCGACGCTGAGTCTGGGTTCCGGGCTGTCCGGGTCGGTGAGGCGGATGGTCGCCGGCTGGCGGACCAGGGCGGCCGGGACGCCGGCTTCGAAGGTGCGGTACATGCCGGCCACGGAGACCAGTTCGGCCTCCAGGCTGGTGGTGAAAATGCGGGCACTGCGGTCACCGCTGGCCCCGGCCAGGGCGCGGCCGCGCAGCGGGGCATAGACGTGGATGTGGCCGTCGGCAATGACTTCTGCGCCGGCGCTGACCATGGCGGTGACCACCAAGTCGCATCCTTTGGCATAAAAACGCTGGCCAGAACGCAGGGGTTTGTCGAGCGTGATGGTGCGGGGGGGCGGTGCCGGCGGGGGCGTGGACTGCGGTGTGGCGGGGGGCGGGGCGGTGAGCGCGGCTGGCGGCGCAATGTCGTCGCCTGGCCCGTTGACCGCAGGGGCCGGTTTTTCCCGTGGCGGACGGCCGAGGGCCTCGCCGTGGACGCTGGCCAGGCCGGCAGCCTGGGCTGCGGCGCTGAGCTCGTCGGGCAGGCCACGGGTGGCAATCACCTGCAGGCCGGATTGGCGGAATAAATCGCGCAATGCCGGCCAGTCAAGTGGGCCATTCAGGTCGGTGGCGGTGCTGAAGTCGAGCACGGTGAGCTCGTTCTCGAAAAAGTCGGCGACATTGCCGGTCAGTTCCGACAGGGCGTCGCGCAGGACGGCGGGGTCGGCGCTCCGCAACTGGGTCTGGATGATTTTGAGCGTGGTGCCTTTGAACTGCAGCGGTGAATCCTGGGCCATTGCGTGGTGCGGAGGGGTGCGAGAAGGCCGAATTATCCCACAGCGTTCGGGTGGACCGGCAGGACGAAGCGGTTGCCGTTGTCTTGGCCGGGGGGAGGGGGACTTTTAACGGTAGCGCAAGAACGGCGCACGGGCTGCGGCCCACGCGCTTTCATCGGCAAAAACCGCACGATCCAGATCAGCCGGCGTCGCTGCCGGGTCGTCGACCCACTCGCGCAGCAGCGGCGAGCCGTTGATCAGGTCGATGGCCAGCCGGTCGAATTCGTACTCGTAGCCGAAATCGCGCCATAGCGGGTAATCCGGATACAGGCGGCGGATGGCCTTGAAGGCCAGCGCCTGCAGGCGCCAGGGCTTGAAGGCGGCGTGGTCGTAGTACGGGCCTTCGCTGTGGATTTGCAGCGCCTGGCACAGTTGACCGTGGAATTTGTGGAAGGTCGGCTCGAACCAGCATTCGCGCAATTTGCAGCCGGCGAGCCACTCGGGAGCGAGTGCCTGCATCTCGGCGAGCACGGCATGGGCGTCGACGTCCGGCGCGCCGAATAGGAATTCCAGCGGTCGCGTCGTGCCGCGCCCTTCGGAGAGGGTTGTGCCTTCGAGCATGACCGTGCCGGCGTAGGCGCGCGCCATGAAAAGATTGGGGGCGTTCGGGCTGGGGTTGATCCAGGTGCGCTCACCGAGCGGCCAGCCATGACCGGGCGCCGCCTCGGGTTGCCAGCCGCGCATCGCGATGACGCGGTAATCGACAGCGAGCTTGAGTTCGGCGATGAACCAGGCGCCGAGTTCGCCCATCGTCAGGCCGTGGCGCATCGGCATCGCACCGGCACCGACGAAGCTTTCCCAGCCGGGACGCAGCGTGAAGCCTTCAACCGGCCGGCCCGCCGGGTTCGGGCGGTCGAGTACCCACACCGTCTTGCCATGCTCGGCAGCCGCTTCCAGCACGTAGCGCAGCGTCGTGATGAAGGTGTAAATGCGGCAGCCGAGGTCCTGCAGGTCGACCAGCAGCACGTCGAACTTGTCCATCATCGCCGCTGTCGGCCGGCGCACCTCGCCGTACAGGCTGAAGATCGGGATGCCGTGCTGCGGGTCGAGGAAATCCGGCGACTCAACCATGTTGTCCTGCTTGTCGCCTCGCAGGCCATGCTGCGGGCCGAAGGCGGCAGTCAGGTGGAGGTCGGGCAGGGCGGCCAGGGCGTCGAGGCTGTGTGTCAGGTCGGCGGTAACCGAGGCCGGGTGGGCGAGTAGCGCGAGACGACGACCGGCGAGCGGGCGGCGTAGTTCGGGCTCGCTGAGCAGACGGTCGATGCCGAATTGAATGGATTGCGTCATGGCAGGGGCAGTGTGAAGCTGGCGGCAAGGTGGAAGTCGGGTTGGACAGCGGCGTGGGCTAGCGCCCAGTAGCTTTTATCGTTGCTCGGGGTTTCGGCGACGACCGTGAGGCCGATGCGGGCGCCGCCGGTGGGCAGCAGGGCAGCCGGAATGGTCGCGGCCAGTTGTAGCGTATCGCCGTCGTGCTGACAGGTGATGCCGGGTGGGCCGTTCAATCCATCGAGCAATGCGCTGTTTGGGGGGGCGTCGAGTTTACGCTGGCGGTAGGTGGTGAAGTCATAGATCGCCCACTGCCCGGCGGGTGAGAAATTGAATTCGCGGTAAGCGCTGCCGTCGACCGTAGCCATGAAGGCTTCGCAGCAGGTGTGCTGCCACAGGCCGTCGGCCGGTCCGGGTGTGGCCGGTGGTGGCAGGCGCAGCGCGCGGACGCCCTGCAGCCGGTAGTCCAGGCGCAGATCGCCATTGTCCACCCGGCTGAGCCGGACGGCGACACGCAATAAGGCCGGCGCGGTGCTGGCGGGATGGCATTGCAGGGAGTGGAAATTTGCGGTCGACACGGCTTTTCGAGCAAAAAACAGGCGCTACTTTACCCCGGATCGGCGGGCCACGCCCTTGGTCCAGGCAGGGTTTTGGAGTAATTTACCGGCTTTGCGGCACAGACTGCAGGGAGAGAGAACAACATGACACCGCTACGTATCAATCTTGAGCCAGAAGACATTCCGACCCACTGGTACAACGTCGTCGCCGACATGGTGAATCCGCCAGCGCCGCCGCTCGGCCCGGATGGCAAGCCGGTGCCGCCGGAAGCCATGGGTGCCATTTTCCCGGGGCCCATCCTCGAACAGGAAATGAGCGCCGAGCGCTGGATTCCGATTCCCGAGGAAGTGCGCCAGATCTACGCCCAATGGCGTCCGGCGCCGCTCTGTCGGGCGCTGCGTCTGGAACAGATGCTGGGCACGCCGGCCAAGATTTTCTTCAAGTACGAAGGCGTCTCGCCGGCCGGTTCGCACAAGCCCAATTCCGCCGTGCCGCAGGCTTTCTACAACAAGCTGGCCGGCACCAAGAAGCTGACCACCGAAACCGGCGCCGGCCAGTGGGGCTCGTCGATCGCCTACGCCGGCCAGATGTTCGGCCTGCCGGTGCGCGTCTTCATGGTCAACGTCAGCTATCAGCAGAAGCCCTTCCGCCGTTCGATGATGCAGACCTGGGGTGCCGAGGTTTTCGCCTCGCCGACCAATCTGACCAATGCCGGCCGCGCCGCGCTGGCCGCCGACCCCCATTGCCAGGGCTCGCTCGGCCTGGCGATTTCCGAAGCCGTCGAAGAAGCGGCCGCCGATCCCGGTACTTGCTACACGCTGGGCTCGGTGCTCAACCACGTGCTGCTGCACCAGACGGTGATCGGCCTGGAAGCTAAGAAACAGTTCGACAAGATCGGCCTTTACCCGGACGTGATCTTTGGCCCCTGCGGCGGTGGCTCCAGCTTCGGCGGCATCGCTTTCCCCTTCCTTGCCGACAAGGCGGCGGGTGACAAGCGCGCCACCAATCTGCGCTGCGTCGCGGTCGAGCCGACTTCCTGCCCGACGCTGACCAAGGGGGCCTACACCTATGATTACGGCGATGCTTCCGGCTACACGCCCATCATGAAGATGTACACGCTCGGCCACGATTTCATGCCGCCCGGCATCCACGCCGGTGGTCTGCGTTATCACGGCGCTTCGCCGCTGCTGTCGCAACTGTTCCACGAGAAGCAGCTGGAAGCCATTGCGGTACCGCAGGTTGGTACCTTTGAGGCTGGCGTCCAGTTCGCCCGCGCCGAAGGCATCATCCCGGCGCCAGAATCCTGCCATGGCATTCGTGCCGCCATCGATGAAGCGCTGCGCTGCAAGGCGACGGGCGAAGCCAAGACGATTCTGTTCTGCCTGACCGGACACGGCCATTTCGACATGGCGTCGTACGACCGCTTCTTCTCCGGCCAACTCGAAGATTACGACTACCCGGCCGAAGCGATTAGCGAATCGCTGAAGCATTTGCCAAAAGTCGGCTGATTTTTCGTTCTGGAGCCTGGTTGACCGTGAAAGCCTTTGTTTTTGTCCTGGTGCTGGCCAATTTGCTGCTCTATGCGCTGGGGGCGGGCTATTTCGGCCGGCCGGGTAGCCCGGATGCCGCGCGTCTGGATCAGCAGGTGGCCCCCGAGCGAATGCGTATCGTGGGCCGTGGTGATGCGCCGAGCACACCAGACCCGGTACCGTCAGCTCCCGCGCCAACCGAGACGAAGGTCTGCCTGGCCTGGCCCGGCTTGACGGTGGCCGATGCCGATCGGCTGGCTGCGCTGCTTGGCGAGCAGTTTCCGGCTTTCAAGCTGGCGCGTCAGCTCAGTGGCGGCGAAAGCAAGGGATGGTGGGTCTTCATGCCGCCGCAGCCGAACAAGGGGGCCGCCGAACGCAAGGCTCAGCAATTGCGCGCGCTGGGGGTGACGGATTATTTCATTGTCCCGGATGGCAGCAGCCAGTTCGCCATTTCACTGGGTATTTTTTCCAGTGAAAAAGGCGCCCGTGACCGCTTGACCGAGTTGCAGGGGCGAGGGGTGCGGACGGCGCAATTGAGTCAGCGGCCGGACAAGGAAAGCAGTGTCCGCCTGGAAGCCAGCGGCCCGCCGGCGGGCGAGGCCGATTTGCGTGCCGCCGTGCTGACGCTGTCAGCGCGTCTGATTGCTCAGGATTGTCGATGAGCGCATACATCGTCGGTCTGACCGGCGGGATTGGCAGCGGCAAAAGCACGGTGGCCGATGCGTTTGTTGATGCCGGGGCGGGTCTGGTCGATACCGATGCCATCGCCCATCGGCTGACTGCGCCGGGCGGCGGTGCCATGCCGGCGCTGTTGGCTGCTTTCGGCCCGGGTATTGTCGATGCGCACGGGGCGCTGGCGCGAACGGCGATGCGCCAGCGGGTTTTTGCCGATGTCACGGCGCGCGCCCAACTCGAAGCCATTCTTCACCCCTTGATCCGCCAGCAGGCTGATGCCGATTGTCTGGCGTCAACAGCACCCTATGTCATTCTGGCGGTTCCCTTGTTGGTCGAAACGGGGGCCTACCGGGCACGTTGTGATCGCATCTTGGTCATCGACTGCCCGGAAAGCCTGCAGATACGTCGCGTCATGGCGCGTAGCGGGCTGTCGGCCGACGAAGTGGCTGCCATCATGGCGACTCAGGTTAGCCGGGCGGAGCGACTGGCCGTTGCTGATGAGGTACTGCTGAATGAGGGGGGGCTGGACAAAATGCGCGACCAGGTTCGCTGCATGCATCAGGAATATCTGCGACGGGCGAGGGAAAAAACTTAAAGCAAGCTGTTGAGATTTGCATGCAAATGGCTCAAAATCAACGAAATTTTTCCGATTTACCGGAACACTAACGCGTGATTACCTACGAATACCCGTTCAACGAGCGCATCCGTACACTGCTGCGCCTCGAAGATCTCTTCGAGAAGACGGCGTACTTTGCACGCATGGACGGGCAGCAGGAACACCATACTGCGCTGGTCACCTTGTTCGAAATTCTTGAAGTGGCTGGTCGGGCTGATCTCAAGATGGACCTGATTCAGGAGCTCGAACGCCAGCGCCAGACGCTCCTGGCCTTTCGCAACAATCCGGAAATTTCCGAAGAAGCCCTGTCGGGTGCCCTGTACGAAATTGAGCAGTCATCGGCCGCCTTGCTGGCGATGACCGGCAAAATCGGTCAGTACCTGCGCGACAACGATTGGCTGATGGGCATCAAGAGCCGGGCAGCGATTCCCGGTGGTGTTTGCGAATTTGATCTGCCGTCCTACCACTGGTGGCTGCATCGCGACTTGGCGACGCGTCAGGCTGCGCTGGCCGGTTGGACCAAGCCGCTATTGCCACTGCGCGATGCGGCGGCCATCGTGCTCCGTTTGTTGCGGTCCAGTGGTCGCCCCAAGTCGCACGCAGCCAGCAAGGGGCAGTTTCAGCTCAACCTGGGCGGCACGGCGGCCCAGATGGTGCGTGTCATGGTGGCGGCCGGTGAACCGGTGATTCCCGAAGTCAGCGCCAACAAGTATTTTCTCAACATTCGCTTCACCAAACCGCCGGCCGGCGAGATCAAGGCGCGGGGCGTCGAACACGACGTCGCCTTCGATCTGACTTTTTGCAATCTGTGAGCGCTGTTCGCCAAGTTCGTTGTCCGCAGTGTGGCCGGGATGCGCTGTGGTCGCCGGATAATCCGTGGCGCCCCTTTTGCTCGGAACGTTGCAAGCAGATTGATCTGGGCGCTTGGGCCAGCGGCAGTTACCGTATTGCCGGTCAGCCCACCGATGAAGAGGGTGCCGCGCTTGGCACCGATTTCATCGAACAGCAGCGCTGATTCACCCTTTTTATTTTTTACCACTGCCGCATCAGCGCCACACCGTGCGCGCCCTGGGTCTGGGCGAGGGTGAGTTGCGCCGTGTTCAAACCGCCGAGGGCAAACACCGGTAAAGGCTGGTTGGCCATTCGCCGCGAGAATTCCGGCCAGCCCAGGCCGGCACTGTCCGGGTGGCTGGGGGTGGGCAGGACTGGCCCGAGCAGGGCGTAATCGAGCGCAAGCTCGCCGGCCCGGCTGATTTCTTCGGCCGTATGGCAAGAGGCGCCGACCCAGGTGAAGTCCGGTCGTTCGCGGCAGGCGGCGAGCGCGGTTGACGACAGGTGAACGCCATCGGCGCTGACCTCTCTGGCGAGCGCTGCGTCGTCGTTAATGACGACCCAGGCCCCGTGGCGATGGGCTCGTTGGCAGACGGCGGCGGCGAAGGTGGCCCGTTCGGCCGCCGGCAAGTCTTTGTCGCGGACCTGGATCAGGCGCAGGCCAGTGGCTAGTCGTTCATCGAGATGGGCCAATTGTTCGTCCGGGCTGCTTTCGCTGGCGCAGGTGATGGCCATGGTCGTTGGCAGGGCGAGGGCTTTGAGTATGGGGTCGTTGGCTGGCAGGATGGGCGCGACAGGGGGGCTTTTGCCGCATTCCAGCCAGTCGACCGCACTATGTTCGAGCGGCGCCGTGATGCCGATTTCCCCGGTCCACGCCGTTACCCGCCAGAAATTGAGGCGCACGGTAGCGTGTGGGTAGGTGAATTGCCGTACCAGCCAGGGCGAACAGGCGGTCACGGTAATGCCCAGCTCTTCCTGTAACTCGCGGATCAGCGCCTGACGAACGGTTTCGCCGGCTTCCAGCTTGCCCCCTGGAAATTCCCAATAGCCGGCGTACACCTTGCCCGGCGGGCGCTGGGCCAGCAGAAACTGGCGACCGTCGGCGCGTAGCATGACGGCGGCGGCGACTTCGACGATGGCGTTCATGCTGCGGGCTCCGTCTGACGCCCGGCCAGGTCGCGGGCGAATTGCCAGGCGACGCGGCCGGAACGCGAGCCGCGCGACAAGGCCCAGTTCAGCGCCTCGCGTTCAGCGTTGGCGATGACGCTGTTGGCGATGCCGAACTGGCGGGCCCAGTGCGCAAAGACGACTAGGTAGTCATCTTGCGAGAAGGGGTAGAACGAAATCCACAGACCGAAGCGTTCGGAGAGCGAGATTTTTTCCTCGACCGCTTCGCCAGGGTGAATTTCATCGTCGATGCGCTGCGTATCCAGATTGTCGGCAAAGTATTCCGGCATCAGATGGCGACGGTTTGAGGTAGCGTAGATCAGCACATTGTCAGGCGCTGCGGCAATCGAGCCATCAAGCACCGATTTCAAGGCCTTGTAGGCAGTCTCGCCGGCCTCGAAGGACAGGTCATCGCAGAAAATGATGAATTTTTCCGGTCGACCGTCGAGCAGGTCAACAATGTCGGCCAGGTCAATCAGGTCGGCCTTGTCCACTTCGATCAGGCGCAGGCCGCGGTGGGCGAACGCGTTGAGGACGGCTTTGACCAGCGAGGATTTGCCGCAGCCGCGGGCACCCGTCAGCAGGACGTTGTTGGCGCCCTGTCCGGCGACGAATTGCGCGGTGTTGGCAACAATGCGCGCTTTTTGATCGTCGACCGTTTCAATATCGGAGAGGCGGATCGGATGTGGCGTGCTGACCGCTTGCAGCCAGCCGCGGCCGGCCTGCTTGCGCCAGCGAAAGGCGGTGGCGGCTGCCCAATCAGGCAGGGGCGGCACCGGGGGGAGAGCAGCTTCAAGGCGGCCAAGGACGTGTTCGGCCCGCAGCAGCAGGCGTTCGAGTTGAGCGGAGTCGATCATGGGGGCGGGTATACTGCGCGGCAAAGTTGCCCACTCTAACCAAAGCCATGCCAAAAATCCAAACCGCCCTGCTGCTTGCCGCCTTGTGCCTGTCGGCCTGTTCCTCATTGACACCAGCGCCCGCGCCGGAAAAAACAGCGGTCTGTCCGCCTTGCGCGGCGTGTCCGACTTGCCCAAGCGTTGATAAACCAGCCCCAGTGGCGGAGTTTGCACGTCGACTGACGCCGGCCGAGTGGTCGGCGCTACCGGGGTGGGCCGAGGACGAGGTAGCTGCCGCCTGGCCGGCATTTTTGCAAAGCTGCCGTGGTTTGCGTAGTCGAGCGGGGGGCGAGATCTGGAAACCTGCGTGTGCGGCAGCAACGCACCTGACCGCGCCCGATGACGCGCAGGTGCGCGCTTTTTTTGAGCGTCATTTCCAGCCCCATGTCGTCAGTGACGGTGACGGGGTGGCCGATGGTTTGGTGACTGGCTATTACGAGCCACTGCTGCTGGGCAGTCGGCAGCGCACGGCGCAATTCGCCCAGCCGGTGCTGGCGGTACCGGACGATTTGTTGACCATCGACTTGTCGGCGGTTTTTCCTGAGTTGAAGAACAAGCGGGTGCGTGGTCGTTTGGAGGGTAACAAGGTGCTGCCTTACTGGACCCGCGGTGAAATCGTCAGTCAGGGCAGCAAACTGCCAGCGCGGACACTGGCCTGGGTCGACGATGCTGTTGAGCTGTTTTTTCTCCAGGTTCAGGGCTCGGGGCGGATTCAGTTGCCCGATGGCAAGATGATGCGGGTCAATTACGCCGATCAGAATGGTCATACCTACCGGTCGATTGGCCGGCTGCTGGTTGAGCGCGGCGATCTCAAGCTGGAAGAGGCTTCGATGCAGGGCATTCAGGCTTGGGCACGGGCCAATCCGGCGCGCCTCGATGAGTTGCTGAACAGCAACCCGAGCTTTGTCTTCTTCCGCGAAATCCCGAGCAGCAACGACGGGCCGCAAGGAGCGCTGGGCGTACCGCTGACGGCTGAGCGCAGCATCGCCATTGATCCGCGGGCCGTACCGTTGGGTGCGCCGGTTTTTCTGGCGACTACCCGGCCGAACACCAGCGAATTGTTGCAGCGCCTGGTCATGGCGCAAGACACCGGTGGTGCGATCAAGGGCGCGGTGCGCGCCGATTTTTTCTGGGGTTTTGGCAAAGAGGCCGGGCGGCAGGCTGGACGTATGAAACAAGGGGGGCGGCTTTGGGTTTTACTGCCGCTTAATTCAGCACCAAAATAAGTCGTCACGCCCCGTGCTGGGGCGTTATTCAAATAAATGCACCATCATGGCACGCTGCGGCGTGTTTGAGTTTGGTGCAGTGCCCTGATTTGAAACGTTTTTGATGCACTGGAATAGTGCTTGCTTCAGAGCTTGCCAAATTTTGCTCCGGGGGTTCAATGGAAACGCTTCAATCGGGCAGTAATGTCCTCTTCATTCTACTGGGCGCCATCATGGTGCTCGCCATGCACGCTGGCTTTGCTTTTCTTGAAGTCGGTACCGTGCGCAAGAAGAATCAAGTCAATGCGCTGGTCAAGATTTTGACCGATTTTGGCATGTCGACCCTGGCCTACTTCTTTGTCGGCTATGGCGTGGCCTACGGCGTGCATTTTTTCACCGGCGTTGACACGCTGATGGAAAAAAACGGCTTCGAGCTGACCAAGTTTTTCTTCCTGCTCACCTTTGCCGCAGCCATCCCGGCCATCATTTCCGGCGGCATCGCCGAGCGCGCCAAGTTTTATCCGCAACTGGCCGCAACCTTCCTGCTGGTCGGCTTCGTCTATCCCTTTTTTGAAGGCATTGCCTGGAATCAGGCGTTCGGCATTCAAGCCTGGTTGAAGGCGACGTATGGGGCTGAATTCCATGACTTTGCAGGGTCCGTCGTGGTGCATGCCATGGGGGGCTGGATTGCCTTGCCGGCCGTGCTGTTGCTGGGCGCGCGCTACGGTCGCTACACCAAGGATGGCCGCATCTCGGCCCACCCACCGTCATCGATTCCTTTCCTGGCGCTGGGCGCCTGGATCCTGACCGTCGGCTGGTTTGGCTTTAATGTCATGAGCGCCCAGACCGTAGACAAGATTTCCGGCCTGGTCGCCCTTAATTCGTTGATGGCCATGGTCGGTGGCACCATGGTGGCGCTGGTGCTGGGCAAGAACGACCCCGGCTTTGTCCATAACGGCCCGCTCGCCGGCCTGGTCGCCGTCTGTGCCGGCTCCGATCTGATGCACCCGATTGGGGCGCTGGTGGTCGGCGGCGTGGCTGGCGGCTTGTTCGTCATCATGTTTACCCTGACCCAGAATCGCTGGAAGATCGACGATGTCCTTGGCGTCTGGCCGCTGCATGGCCTGTGCGGTGCCTGGGGCGGAATCGCCGCCGGGATCTTCGGTAGCCAGGCCCTGGGCGGGGCGGGGGGGGTTGCCTTCATGCCGCAACTGATCATGACCCTGCTCGGCATCACCGTCGCCTTGGCTGGAGGCTTCGCGGTCTACGGTAGTTTGAAGGCCATTTTCGGCCTGCGCCTGGACCAGGAAGAAGAATACGAAGGGGCAGACCTCAGCATTCACCGCATTACCGCCACGCCCGAGCGGGAGCCGAACTGGTAACAGTTGAT
>JAQTXC010000078.1 GCA_028689015.1 Dechloromonas sp.
AGAGGGTGGGATTCTCGCGGCGTCGCGCAAGCTCAATACCGTCCAATCCAATGTCACTGGCCGCATTCGCAAGTTGGAGGAAGAACTGGGCGCTGAACTGTTTTTCCGCAAAGGGCGTGGTCTGGAACTGGCGCCGTCCGGGCGGGTGCTGCTTGATTACGCGCGGCGGATGCTGATGCTGGAACGGCAGACTGCCGCTGCCGTCCGCCAGGTGGGTGAAAGTGTCGGTGAACTACGCATCGGGGCGATGGAAACTTTCGCCGCCTTGCACTTGCCGACGGCGCTCAAGGCGGTGCGTATCGCCCATCCGGGCATGGAGTTGCGCGTCTTTACCGACACCAGCGCCAATCTGGCCGATAAAGTTATCCAGCACAAGCTCGATTGTGCCTTCATCGCCGGCCCGGTGATTCATCCCGAATTGTCATTCAGCGAACTGGTGGTTGAGGAACTGGTGCAAGTGCATGCCGTGGGCAGCAACCCAGTGTTACAGCCGTTGATTTTGTTTCGCGAAGGCTGTGCCTATCGCACCCGGGCGCTGGCCTGGCAGCGTAGCCAAGGGCATGCGGTGGCCGATGCCATGGAGTTTGGCACGCTCGAAGGCATTCTCGGCTGTGTCGCGGTGGGTCTGGGGTGGACTTTGATGCCGCGCCGTGTCGTCGAGCAGTCACCGCATGCGGTCGACCTGGTGATTGAGACGATTCCTGCCGAAATCGCCCACGTACCAACCGGCATGATTGCCCTGCGCGACGGCCGGCCCCTGGCGGCCATGCACACGCTGGCCGCGGCTTTTTTGCCGCAGCGTATTAACTGAGTCGTTATCGGGCGTTCAAGCAGTCGGGCAGGCCAGTTGCAGTAGCGCTTCGGCCTGTTTCTCGCAGCGTACCCGGGTGAAATCGTCAAGGGCACGCAACCAGCGTTTGGGGATGCCCGCCATGCCGTAGCGGGCACCGGCCAGCATGCCGGCGATGGCGCCCGTAGTGTCGGCATCACCCCCACGGTTGACAACGTCAAGCAGGCAATCCTCGAAGCTTTCGGTCGCAAAGAAGGCCTGGAAAACCGCCTGCAGGGTGTCGACCACATAACCGCTTGGATTGTCACGGCGTTTGCGGTCGTAGGCGAAAACCGGGAAATCGGCGATCAGGGGGGCGACGCGTTGTCCTTCGATGTCGCGGCTGCTTTTTCCCGCCAGCAGGTCGTGGACCGCAAAAGTCAGGGTTTCGCAGGCGGCATCGGACAACGTGTTGTGGTGCGTGACGTGCGCCTGGGCTTGGCTGGCAGCGCGGATCTGTTCCGCTGTCTGGCCGTAGGTGGCCAGGGCGGCTGGTAACAGGCGCATGACCGCACCGTTGCCGGCGTCATGCTCGGAGGGCGGGGCGACCGGATTGCCGCTTTGCCGGTAGGTGATCAAATTGCGGCGCACCGTGTTGCCAATATCGACCGGCTTGGCGCGCATCCAGGCATCGAAGGCGGCGGCGGCGGCGGGCGCGTCGACGTGTCCGGCGGCGAGGATGGCTTCACCCAAGGCCAGCGCCATCGTGGTGTCGTCGGTGACTTGGCCGGCTTTGAGGCGTAGCCAGCCGCCCCCGCGGATCTCATCGTGCAGGCCGTACTGGGCGCGAATTTCGCCCGGGGTCATGAATTCGACGGTGGCCCCGAGCGCATCGCCGATGGCCAGTCCGATATATGCAGCAACTGCCCGCTCGGCCATCGGCGAGCGTTCGATGCTCACCCGGCGCCGGATGGGGGCGCTACGGGCGATTAGTTCTCCGGTCCAAAACATTGGGCGTGATCCTTGCAAACGCCGCAGGAGGGTGCGGGGCAAACGTAAATGCCTTCGCGCGAGCAAAATTGGCGATAGAGGAATTTCTTCCATTTCATGTCGCCGCTATTGGCCGCGGCCAGCGTCGGGAAATTCACCTGCATCAGACGGCTCAGTTCGTCGCGGCCAGTGAAGCCAAGATCCTGCCACAAATGGTCCATGCCAACGCAGGCCGTGGTCAGAATATCGGCCACCCATAACTCGCTGTCATGCTTGCCGGCCCGATGGTCGAGCAGCAGGCGCTGCAATTCTTCAAACTCAGGGAGGTCGACCGCGGGGGTGGGCTTGCGGTCAACGTGCCGGCCGGGGAAAAAAGTGGCCAGTAGCGTGTGATAGCGAATTTCACCCAGCCCGAGGTCAGCCGGGAGACAGCCGGCTCCCTGCGCCTGGCCGGCGATCAGGCTGGCCAGCAGCGGACGGTTCGGATCGCCTGCGATGGCGTCAACTACTGGCCTGGCCAGTAGTTCGGCTATGCGCATGGCCTGGGTGGGCAGGCGATCCGGACCGTTCATGATGTCACTGGCTCGGGCTTATTTGCTGGGATATTCGACCAGAATGTCCTCGTCGCGGACGATCATCTGGCAGGCCAGGCGCCATTGGGTTGGCGGAATGTCATCGACGTACATCTGCTCGATTTCGGCCTTGCTGATGTGGCCGAGTTCGGAGAGGGCTGCGACTTCACGGACGTTGAGCGGGCCACCCATCGGCCGGCGCTTGCCGTCGACGGACGAGACCTTGACCAGGCAGGTACCGCAGTTGCCTTCCTGGCAACCAAAGTCGATCGGAATGTGATGTTCCTTGGCCAGGGACAGGATGGTCTGGGTGTGGCTGCCAGCGACGGCATAAACGGTTTTGTCCTTGTGCATCGGACTGCTGAAAGTAATGAGGGCCATGTTTGGGTTCTCCGGTTGAGCGGGTTGATTGGGGTTTCTCTATTGGGGTTGGGCTTTTGCTTTTAATCTTGTTTCTTGGTCGGCGGTCAGGCCGGTTTGACGACGATTTCGCCGCCGATGATCTGGGCCTGGCACGCCAGGCGGTGGCCACGCGGGGCCATGTTGTCCTTGAGTACCTGGTCCTCCAGCACGCTCGGCGGGGCGAGATTTTCGCCGCCGGAAACGATCTTGGTCAGGCAGGTGCAGCACTCGCCTTCGCGACAGCCGTAGGTGATGCCGGCGCCGACTTTTTCCGAGACTTCGATCAGCCGGGTGCCGGCCGGGACGGTGACCGAGACGCCGATATCCTGAAAAGTGACTTTTGCTTTGGGCATGATTTTTCCTTGTGGGTCAGGCCAGGGCGGCCAGGTCGACTTCGCGGTGTTCGAGGCGGCCGGTCAGGTGACGGGCCAGTTGTTCGCCGAGGCTGCGACATTGTTCGAGTTCGTCGCTGTCCGGTACCAGCTTGATGCGCAATCCTTCGACCGGCACGCGCAGCTTCAGCCCGCGCAGACGGTCCTCGATCAGGCGCACCGCTTCGCCGCTCCAGCCATACGAGCCGAAGGCGGCGCCGAGCTTGCCCTTGACGTTGACCGTGGTCAGCGACGACAGCACGTCCCAGATCGGCTTGACGGCATCGGCATTGATGGTTGGGCTGCCGAAGGCGAGGCCGTCGGCTTCCTCGATCAGGTCGGTGAAGATGCCGGATTCGCCGCCCTCCAGGTCGTAGAGCGAGACGCGCACGCCGCCCAGGCTCTCGGCGCCGGCAGCCAGCGCCTCGGCCATGCGGCGGGTGTTGCCATAGGCCGAGATATAGAAGACGACCAGCGTCTTCTCGCTCTTGGCTTCGTTGAACAGCCGCGGCGTGGCTAGTTCGCGGTAGCGATGCACGTAATCGCGCGGCTGGTGGCGTAGGATCGGCCCGTGGGCCGGGGCGATCAGGTTGAGTTCGAGCGGTTCGATCAGGGCGATCGCATCGAGTACGTACTCGCGGAAGGGGCGCATGATGTGCGCGTAGTAATACTCGAACGAGAAGCGGAAATCGCCGACGGTGTCGTTGAACAGCCGGGCATCGCAGAAATGGCAGCCGAAGATGTCGCCGGTAAACAGCAGGCCGTCCTCGACCAGATAGGTGCACTGGGTGTCCGGCCAGTGCAGGTAGGGGGTGTGCAGGAAACGCAGGGTTCGGCCGCCGAGATCGACTTCGTCGTCGGTGGTCACCGGGATGTACTCGGGCGGCTTGCCGCCGGTCGGCTTGAGCAGCGCCTTCAGCATCATCTGGGCGCGGCTGGAGAGGTAGACCTTGGCCTGCGGTGCGCGTTTGAGCAACTCGGGCAGGGCGCCGCTGTGGTCCGGTTCCAGATGGTTGAGGACGATGGTGGTGATTTCGTCGTAGCGGGCAACGGACTCCAGGCGCTGGAAAAAAATGTCGGCGAAGTTTTCCTTCACGGTGTCGATGATCGCCACGCCGTTCTCGCCACGGACCACGTAGCTGTTGTAGCTGGTGCCGTTGGCGGTTTTGAGGATGATGTCGAAACTGCGCAGATGCGGGTCGAGGGCGCCCACCCAGTGGACGCCCGGGGCAATTTCCACTGCGGAATCAGTGAGTCCCGCAGCTTGCATGATCTTCCTCGTCGGCATGCGCATGAGCGTGGCTACCGCAGTTGCCGTGGCCTTCGGGACCATGCACGCAGGCTTCGATATTGCCTTCCGGCAGCTCGATATTTTTCAGCCCGATCCAGGCGTCGACCGCGGCAATGTCGAAACCGACCTGGCGTTCGTTACCGATTTCCAGCAAGGGCCGGCGGATGAGCAGGGGATTGGCCAGCAACAGGTGCAGCGCATCCTCGAAACCCAGTTTTTCCGGCACGATCTCGCCGGTTTTGATGGCGGGGGCGGCGCGATTAAACCAATCGGCCACCGGCAGCTTGCCCAGAAAAGCAAGCAGCTTGTCCGCGGTCCACGCCTCGGTTTTCAGGTTTTTCGCCTGGACGGTATGGCCGGCTGCAGCAAGCAGCGTCTTTTGACGCAGATTGCCCTTGCAGCCGGGTTTTTCGTAGAAGGTGATGGTAGCCATGGGTTGGGTTTTCTTAGTGTTTTGTGGGTTGCTGAACCGCTGGTTTCCTCGCCTGAGGCGGGGGCGCTTCGTAATTGGCTTGGGTTTCCGCCTTGCTGGCGGGCGTACTTTCTTTTGTGTGGCCAAAAGAAAGTAGCCAAAGAAAAGGCCACCCCTGGGTCGGTGCCGGGCGTTGCCCGGTTCCCTGCGCTACTCGAAACGCCGGGCGGCTGCGGAACTCGGGGCTACGCCCCTCAAACAGTCCTCGCCGAAGGCCCCCGGCATTTCTGCGTTGCTCGGCACCTCCCAAGGGGCCCGGTAAACCATCCGGGCTCGACCAGTAGTCTTTGTTTTTGGGCTTTTTTTTGGGTTGACCGCAGCATTCTGTTTTTCGGACGGTGTTTGGTCTCGCGACGCTTTTCCGGGCTCCCTGAGAGGGGCTGAGCAACGCAGCTGCTGGCGGAAAAAGGGCGAGGACTGTCTGAGGGGCGCAGCCCCGAGTTCCGCAGCCCCCGCCAGCGGCGAGTAGCGCAAGGGACCGGGCGCAGCCCGGCGCCGACCTGGGGGTCGCCTTTTCTTTGCTTACTTTCTTTTGGCGAAGCAAAAGAAAGTGAGACGCCAGCAAGGCGGAACCCCAAGCTAGAGGAAACGGGCCCCCCGCATCAGGCGAAGAAAGCAGCTTCACGCCGCCTCCCGCCACA
>JAQTXC010000079.1 GCA_028689015.1 Dechloromonas sp.
CTATATGGTTTACCTGTAATAGCTCGCCCGTTCTGTGGATAACTCCGCAAAAAACAACCGGGCGAGGGGCACCCTTTCAGGGTTCCCCCGGCTACGCCGGCCCCCCCTCCCCATCATCGAGGCCCCCGGAGGGGGCAACAACGGCCCCCAGCTGGTTCGACTATGGTCACGCCTGAGGGTGAACCACCTTCAGGCATTTAACCGTTTTGAAAAGCGGTCTGCAGGAAGGGAAGGGGCCGACGGTTCGCGGCTTGAATTGGCCGCATACCGCGATCAAGCGGCGCAACTTTCAAACCGGACAGCGACCGGGCGACAAGTGGTCGATTACTTGACAATCAATCGATGCGTGTTAGAGTGATGGTTTTCTATCACTCTAATGGTCGCGATATGGCAAATGAAATCAAAAAAATTGGTTCCCAAGCAATTCCTACACTGTTTGATCAGCTCGGATTACCGCCGGTTAAAACCACCGATTCGTTTAGCATAAATTACTCGGAGAATTTTTTTAGCGCGCATGTGAAACGTAATGATACTGGGGTAATCGAGACTGTGCGATGTCATCGAAAAGGGGATGGTTTTGCTCAGTTCGCAAAGTTTGATCCTGCCGTTATGTCGAAAGATGACCGAAACGCTGTCATCCTCAAGCTTCGCGCAGAACATATGAGTCAGCAAGCGATTGGTGACTTGCTTGGTGTGTCGCAAGCGTTGGTTTCAGGCGTTTGTCGGAAACATAAATCCTAGAAAAACCGAAACCGATTCTCCCGCCATTCCTTCGCGGTCGCCGTTCCCTGCTCATACCGTTCCGCCCAGTTCGGGAAAAACGGCAGATAACCGCCGCCCGGGGCCGCGATCTGCCCGTGTAGCGTCCAGCAGATCAACACCACGCCCCAGCTGACGCTGTATTCCCCGGCACCGCCGGTGCGCAGCCGGCCGCCGAGCAGATGAAAACGCCGCTCGGACATTGGCGAGAAGGGCACGCCGGAGACCGTCAGCGCATCGCCCAGGACGTGCGACAGGCCGCCCCAGGCGAAGGCGGCGACCAAGCCGCCGGCTGGGTCCGGCAGCAGCGCGGCGACGGCCAGGCCGACCAGCCAGGCGGCGAGCCAATGGGTGGGGCCGCGATGTGGTACTGGCTGGCGGGCGGTCTTGGCCAGCCATTCCAGCCAGTCCGGCGCGGTCGACCCGAGAATGGCCAGCGGAATCAGCCGGGGCGCGACCAGGGCGAGCGGCGCGCCGGCGATCAGCATGTGGTTGTACCAGCGCACGGCTAGGGCTTCGCGGTGGTCGGCAGCTGGCTAAGTTCGGTCAGGTAAGCGTTGACCGTGTCACTGGCCTCGTCGCGACATTGCGACACCAGTTTTAGGCGCGCTTCGGCGGCTTTCGATTCGGCGGTAATCAGGTCTTTTTCCGCGCCGGCCACTCGGTCCAGCCATTTGATTTGTTCGTCGGTATCGGCGATGCCCTGGTTCACGCGCACTTGCGCGCGTTGCTCCATGCTGCCCGACAGCGCCAACACGCGCACCGCCTGATTGCGGGCGGCGAGCTGGGTCGCCAGATCGGCGACGGTCTGCGCGGTGTCCTGGCGCCGGCGATATTCCCGCTCGCGTTCGCGGTCGACCTCGGTGGCCGAGTAGAGTGGCATGCGGGCGACGATGCCGATCATGTTGCGACCGAGCTGCGTACCCGTCACATCGACCGCCGAGGTGTTGCGTACGGCGGCCTGCAGGTCGACGTCGATGTTCCATTGCGATTTGCTCGGGTAACAGGCGACGATCATGCGAAAGACGGCATCGCCATCGATCCTGGGCGCTTTCGTCCACGTCGTCGCCGGTGCCCGAAAATCCCGTTTGCCGCCGTCGAAAGTCGGGATCTCGAAGGCTTGTACCTTGGGCGGGTTTTGTGGCGCCTGGCTGGCCCAGGGCCACAAATCTCCAGCGTGGCTAACTGCCACGGTCAACGCCCCAAACAGGGCAAAAACCGCTTTACGCATCTTGCCGGGCCGCCAGGCGCGAGCCGGCCAAGGCCTTCAAACCGGCCACCACAAAACCCGCCTCCCAAGCGCCGGTTGCGATCAGCAGCGCGGCCAGTATCCACGTGAACACGTTGGTCGCGTCATAGGCGACGTCCGAGCCGAGCCGGATCATTTGCGGCTCGCGGCGCAGCATAACGGCGCGCAGATTGGGCGGAATGCGGTTCTCATCGCTGGCGGTGGCCAGCCAGACCCGGGCGGCCAGGGTACAGGCGCGGGCAATCTGTAGTTTGCGGCCGGCCAGCTTGTGCGCGTCGTCAATGAACAGCACGGCGCCAGTGTCGGCCACGTAGTCGGGCAGGGCTTCGACTTTCTCCCAGGCTTTCAGCTTCTGCCATTCCCGACATTTGCCGGGGTCGACGGGGTCCCCGGGCTGGCATTGCGCGCGCAGCAATTCCGCGCGTTGTTCCCACCATGCGGCGACGTGCGGTGCATCCGACCAGGCGCCCAGCGGCCGCAACGCACCCAGCCACAGCGCCGGCGCTTTGATCTTGGCGCCCCAGATGTCGCGTTCTTCGGCATGCAGGCGGTCCAGCATCCGGCTTTTGCCGCTGTCGTGCATGCCGGTAATCAGGGTGGGGGTTTTGCGGCCGACGATCTCGGTGTCGACCACCGGGCCGTATTTCCGATCTTTGGTCTTGACGATCGGCGTGACCTTGCGCCCGCCTTGCGGTGTGGCTTGCCTTTGAAAGCACAGATAGCGCATCGATCACCCCAGGTTTTTGCGGATTTTTCACCGTTGACCGTAGCAATCTATTCGGCATTATATGCCGGTGTCAAGTTGTCCAGAAAAACCCCCGTTTTTTCCGGCGCAAACCCCCAAAAATCGCGGGCCGCGTATGGTATATCTTTTACTGTCCATTCACGCCCCAGTCAGCAGGGCGCGATATGTCCAGTTAAAACGCTCATATAATCCGTACGTCATTCGTACAAGCGCCGTGGTTGAAGGGATTCAGGCTTTTTTGTTCCCCATGGCCGTGTTTGAAAAAAACGCCTTGCTGTCACTGTACGGATTGCGTACAGTTAAACCATTTATGCGGTTTAAATTGGGCGGTTTTGTCTATGGGAAAAGTCACGGGTAATGCCAATAAACTGGACGCGCCGGCGCTGTACGCCTACCTGCGCGTATCCACCGATCAGCAGGACGTCGACAACCAGAAACACGGGATTCTTGAATACGCCAACGCGAATGGCATGGCCGGGCTGATCTTTGTCGAAGACGTGGCCAGTGGCAAATTAGCCTGGCAGCAGCGCAAGCTTGGTGAGCTGCTGCTGAAGGAATGCAAGTCTGGCGATACCGTGGTTTTTGCCGAGATTTCCAGAATGGCGCGGTCGACACTCCAGGTGCTCGAGATCCTCAAGCACTGCATCGATGCCGGCATCAATGTGCACATCGGCAAACAGAAGATGATTCTCGATGGCTCTATGCAATCGCGGATCACCGCCACGGTGCTCGGTCTGGCGGCCGAGATCGAGCGCGAGTTCATCAGCATCCGCACCAAAGAGGCCCTGGCCAAGCGCAAGGCCGAAGGCGTCCGACTCGGGCGCCCTCCCGGTAAGGCCGAACGGGTCAAGCTCGATGCCTATGCCGGGCAGATCATGGATTACCTGGCCAAGGGGATCAGCAAGCGCGACATTGCGCGGCTGCTGGAATGCTCCCACACGACGCTATATGAGTGGCTGAGTCGGCGGGGGGTCAAGGGTTAGGCGCCGGCGGCTTGTTAAGTTAGTTTATTTGTTTGTTAGTTTATTTGTTTGTTAGTTTATTTGTTTGTTGCTACAATGAGCGCATCAACTCAAGGAGACGGCTATGCGCCCCGCTGAATTTTCCCCAGAAAGCATCATCCAGGCAGGCCAGGACCTGCAGGCCGCCGGCCGCAACGTGACCGGCTTTGCGATCCGGCAGCGGGTCGGCGGTGGCAACCCGAACCGTCTCAAGCAGGTATGGGATGAGTTCGTCGCCAGCAAGTCAGTTACCGAGGCTGAGCCGGTCGCCGAATTGCCGGTTGAGGTCGCCGAGGTCGTTTCTGCCGTTTCCAAGGCGTTGACCGAAAGAATCGCGGCGCTGGCGGTCGAGCTGAACGATAAGGCGGTGAAAGCAGCGGAACGCCGGGTGGCCGAAGTGCTGCGCGCGGCTGGCGAACAGCGCGAGCAGGCAGAGCGCGAATTGGCCGACGCTTCGCAGACGGTCGAGGATCTGGAAGATAAATTAGACCAAGCGGCGACCGAGGCCGAAGGCCTGAAAAAGCAGTTGGCCGATGCGCTGACAGTGAGCCAGGCGCAGGCGGTTGAACTCGCCCAGGTGCGCGAACGACTGACCGCTGCCGAGCAGTCGGCTAAGGCTGCCAGCGAACAACATGCAGCCGCAATGCTGCAGGCAACTTCTTCAATCGAGTCAGAGCGTGTCCGCCATCAGCAAGAAGCTGAGCGCTTGCGTTCAGTGATCGAGCAGAACCGTAGCGAGTTGGCGGCAGTTAAAGCCAAGGCAGATGCTGACCAAGCACAATATGCCGAGCAGAAGAAAATTGCGGCCGATGAAGCCAGCCGCGCCGCTGATCGTTTGAATCGCGCTGAAACAGAACGGGAAGAGGCTCGTCAGGGGGCCAGCCTTGCCCGCGAAGAGCTGGCTAATTTGCGTGGTCAACTCGCAGCTATCGAGAGTCAGCGCGCCGAGCTCGTCCAGGCGCTGGCCGGTAAGTCATCCAGTTCGGCGAAGGGGGAATGATCACGGATTGCCTGGCCAAGGTCTGCAAACGCTGACTTGTATGTTTGCAATCGCGCGCCCAGAAATTGTGAGATACAATGTATCTCACACAGTCTAAGGAGTACCGCTATGGCTACGACCTCCATGGTTCACGTCCGCGTCGATGATCAAATCAAAGCTCAAGCCAAGGAAACGCTGGCCGCGATGGGCCTTTCGGTGTCCGACGCCGTGCGTGTTTTTCTGATGCGTGTCGTCGCGGATAAGCAAATGCCCTTTGCCCTGAAGGCGCCGAACGAAGCGACTCGCGCGGCGATGCTTGAAGCCGACGAGATTGCTCGTTCGCACCAGGCCCGCTTTGCCACCGCAGACGATCTCTTGAATGAGCTTGAAAAAAACAGCCGCTAGTAAGCGCGCCGCGTTACCCCGGGCGGCCGACTACACCAAACCCTTTCAGAAAGACTGGGAACGCCTGTCCCATTCTGGTCGCTACGACATGAAGCGGCTCAAGGAAGCCATGTTGCGGCTGATCGCCAACGATGAGCCGCTCGGTCCCGAATGGTTGGACCATGCCCTGGTCGGCGACTGGTCGGGGCATCGCGAATGCCATATCGGCGGCGATTTCTTGTTGGTCTACAAAATAGGCGACAGC
>JAQTXC010000080.1 GCA_028689015.1 Dechloromonas sp.
CCCCAATTGTTTGCGGGCCGCCGGGACGTCCATGACGTTGTGCGAGCGGACCTCGAAGCCCGCATTTTTCAGATGATCGACCCACTTGCCGCAGCAACCGCAATTCGGGCTCTTGTAAACATCCACCATTTCGCCGGCCGCCACGGCAGTGGAAAGGCCGGCGCCGAGGACGGAGCTCAAAGCAAGAACAAGAAAGGGGTTACGCATGGCGAAGCTCCTGTGTCAGTCGAGTGGCGTCAGTATGGATAGCCGACGCCAACAATTTGCTGTCCGTCGGATTACATTTTTGTAATCTTTATGGGGTTAATGTTTGTGCGCTCCGTGGTCATGGCTGTGCGCATTTTTGCCCTTGGCCACCGGCTTTTCCTCGACCGGGGCTGCTGGTGCCTCTTCGTGGCCTTCCAGTCCGCCATGGGAATGACCGTCACTGGCTGCCACCAGTTGCTCGTAGGCGGTCGCCGACAGCAAAGGCATCTTTTGCAGGAAGGCCGTCAGGTCCCAAATGGCCTCATCCTCCATGCCGCCCTTCGACCAGGCCGGCATACCGGAAGCCTTGATGCCGTGCTTAATGATCCAGAAATCGCGGGCAGCGTCACGTGACGATGGCGCCGCCGGTTTTTCGGAAAGATTGGGGGGAGTCGGATACAACCCCTTGCCAATCTCCGAATCCGGCGCTTCCGGAGACAGGTGGCAATTGACGCACATTGCCGCATAGTTGCCGGCCCCGCGTCGCACGCGCTCGGGATCGGCAAGATCAGCCGGGGTCTGGATTTCACCCGTACGGCTGGCAATGGCTCTTTCGCGGGCAAACGTCAGCGCCTGGTAGGTGAATGAACTGTGGGGGGTATCGGCGCCGACATCGACGACGCCTGCCACGACGACGATCCCCGCCGTTGCCGCGCCCAAGCCGATGGTTGCCAGAGCACCCCAAATAAATCTGCACATAGTTTTTTCTCAGTAAGGGTATGCGGAGTCCAATTGGTCTTGCTCCGAAATTGCTATTTTGTTTTTACCAAACCAACATCTTGCTGACTTGCGGATTACATTTCCGTAATCTAGGCAATCGGCCTTTAAAAGCGACGGAAAATGCGCCATCAATAGCCAATGATTGGTGGAGAGAACGATGAAAATTCTTGTGGTGGAAGACGAAACCAAAACCGGCTCTTACCTCAAGCAGGGGTTGGTCGAGGCGGGCTTCGTCGTGGATTTGGCCGTCAATGGCCTCGACGGGCTGCATCTGGCGCTGACCGAGGCCTATGATCTGGCGATCCTCGACGTCATGCTCCCGGGCATCGACGGCTGGCAGGTGTTGCAAGGTATTCGCCGAGCCGGCAAGGAAATGCCGGTACTGTTTCTGACGGCACGCGACCAGGTCGAGGACCGGGTCAAGGGACTGGAGTTGGGCGCCGACGACTACCTGGTGAAGCCCTTTGCCTTCTCCGAACTGTTGGCGCGAGTCCGGACCCTGCTGCGGCGGGGCGGCAAGGCGAAGGAGTCCGAGTTCCTGCGCGCCGCCGACCTCGAACTCGACCTGCTGCGCCGCCGGGTCAATCGCGCCGGCAAACGCATCGATCTGACCGCCAAGGAGTTCGCGCTGCTTGAACTGCTGTTACGCCGCCAGGGCGAAGTGCTGCCTCGGTCGCTGATTGCCTCCCAGGTTTGGGACATGAATTTCGACAGCGACACGAACGTCATTGAGGTCGCCATCAAACGCCTTCGGGTCAAGATTGATGAGGGGTACGAACCCAAATTGATTCAGACCGTGCGCGGCATGGGCTATGTTTTGGAGATTACCGATTGACCCCAATCCGCGGCCCCTCACTGACACTCCGGCTGACTCTGCTGTTCGCGCTGGCCTCGGCCTTTGTGCTGTTCCTGCTCGGCCTGCTTATCGGCAATGCGGTTGAGCGCCACTTCGAAGAGCAGGATTTGGATGTGCTGACCGGCAAAATGCAGTTGGCAAGGCATATCTTGGAACGAAAACCAGATAGTCAGCCGAAAGAGACACTGACCCAGCAATTGGACGATGCGCTGACGGGGCATCACGGGTTGATCGTTGCCGTCTATGACCAGAATGGCGAAATGCTGTATGCCAACGAAGCGATGGTGTTTCCGCAGGATCTACTAAGCATTGGCGCGACACCAAGGCGCGAGCAACCCGTCAAATGGAACAGCAACGACGGCCAGCCATGGCGGGGAGTTTCCTCGATGGTCAAAGGCACCGATGGTGGCGTTAGTTACACCGTGGCAATTGCCACCGAAATCACCCATCACGAGCACTTCATGACTTCCTTCCGGCAGACTTTGTGGGGGTTCATGAGCCTGGCGACTCTGGCGATGGGATTGCTCGGCTGGTTTGTCGTCCGGCGCGGCCTGTTGCCTTTACTGGCCATTAAGCGGCAGGCGGCTGAGATCACCGCCAATCGCCTGCATACCCGCTTGCCGGTCGAAGCCATCCCCCGCGAATTGGCGGATCTGGCCGACACATTGAATGGCATGCTTTCGCGCTTGGAAGAGTCCTTTCAGCGCCTGTCGGATTTTTCATCGGACTTGGCTCATGAGTTGCGAACGCCGGTCAGCAATCTGTTGACCCAGACACAGGTCACGCTCTCGAAAGCACGCTCCGCAGAAGACTACCGGGACACCCTGGCGTCGAACACGGAAGAATTCGAACGCTTGTCGCGAACCATTTCCGACATGCTTTTCCTGGCCAAGGCCGACAACAACCAGATCATCCCCAATCAGGAGCCGATAGACCTTGCCGAGGAAATTGGCGATTTGCTGGAGTATTACGGCGTGCTTGCCGAAGAGAAATCGATAGCCTTGTCGCTCACAGGTAACGGCCAAATCGTCGGCGACCGATTGATGTTGCGCAGGGCGGTTAGCAATCTGCTATCCAACGCGCTGCGCCACACGCCGAACGAGGGCAAGGTTACCGTTCGAGTCGACAATAACCGTGAAGGTAGGATTTTGGTCTCCGTCGAGAACACAGGGAGCGATATCCCTACCGAACATTTGCCCCGCCTGTTTGATCGTTTCTACCGTGTCGACAGTTCGCGCCTGCGCACGACCGAAAATTCAGGCTTAGGGCTGGCGATAACCCAATCTATTGTGTTGGCTCATGGCGGGGATGTTGGCGTCAACTCGGAAGGTGGAAAAACGCGCTTCACACTTTCTTTACCCTGTGCCCATCAGTAGGGGGCCGCTTTTTGTAAATCGATCCCGCCAATACCAAGTTCTAACTCAACTACAGGGCTAGAAACAGACGAGGGGGCCATTTGAATCTCTTGTGGGTGTTCAAAACCCATCATCGAGGGAAGGCTAAGGGCTTCGGCGAAACATTTTTAGCCAGTTTCTTCGCTTGACCTTGCCTCTGTAGTAAGGTCAAAGGGTCGCTTACCGCCGCATTGCCGACAATTTCAGCCAGAGTGTCGAATGGCAACTCAGGCCGAGAAGCCGTCTGACACCAACTGTATCTACCCAGAAATCCCGTAAATATTATTTCCATGACCTCGCCTGTCTTGGCGTGGAATCTTCATGGAGACCTGTATGCCCCCGTTGCCAACCTTATACGATCACACTCCCAAGCGCATCGATCTTGAACTGCGCGTGAGAATCCGCCGCTAACCTCCACTTCTCTACGCTGAAACGCCCCTGATCTTCATGGATCAGGGGCGTTTTGCATTTCCAAGGACCAATATCAATGCAACTCATCGAAATCAAACGCGATACCGCCCCCAAGACTGGCCAGCGGGCCGAGGGCGGCATCACCTACGCCGTTGTCCGTGACCTGGACAGCGATACCCTGTTCTTCACCCTGATCAGCAATACCGGCGGTGGCTACCACAGCAAGGAACTGGTGCCGCTTCCTCGTATTGCCGCTTGTCTGTCAGGTTTCGAGGCGGGCAAGCTTGTCCCCGCCAAGGTGCTGCGCGACGCATTCACCGGACGTTCATCGAACAATGCAGGTTTCCTGGCCACCTGCCTGCGCCACGAGGGGCTGTTATCCGCTTTCCCCGATGCAGCCCACCAGCATCAATTAGGCAGTGACCTCGCCGGTTGGCGGTTAGCCATGCTGGCGTTGGAAGGCAAACCCTATGTTCCAACCGTTGCCGCCGAAGCTGGAACGACTGTGTCTCAACCGCTTGCCGACACGGGCAAGGCCAAAAAATCCCGCAAAGGTAACGCCGACAAGCTGGCTGAACCGGATTCGGTCGAGGATCACCATGCTGATCCTGCGTGACCCGGCAGCGGTCTGTGAGGTAGCCGATCCGGCCATCGCCCGATTGCTGACCTTACGCTTCGATCAGCTTTCCGAAGATGAGCCCTACGATCCCGATGTCCATGGCTTCTTCATCGTCGTTGAGCCGGGTGATACGGTCGCGGCGCTCGAAGCGGCTTCCGGCTGTTGGATCACGCAAGGCCTGCTGTCTGATGCACGGTATGGCGAGGCGGATTTCTCGCCCTGTTTTGAGTTCCTGGACGAGCACCCCTTCTGCTATGAAATGGTGTTCATCACCAGCGATAGTGGCTATGGCGTCCTGTTTGCCATCCCGAAATCCGGGGTTGATGAAGACCTCCTGCGCTTCTGCCAGGAGTATGCCGAACCCTCGGCTGATCCCCTCGTAGCACGGTTGTCCTCCGCCCTGTAACCCACCTCCCCTGCCTATTCAACTTGATACGCCGAAACACCCGATCTGGGGCTTCGGCGTTTTGCATGGAGATTTTCTATGTTCCACACCCCTGAACCGGCAGCGCTCCCGGTCGATGCCCGTTGCGTCCCCAAGTTTGCTCTCGGCCAGATCGTTGCTACTCCGCCAGCGCTGGCCCTGCTGGAAGAACACCATGTACCCCCCCTTGACCTGTTGGTCCGCCATGTCAGCGGCGATTGGGGTGATGTTCCATCCGAGGATGCTGCATTGAACGACATGGCTCTGAAATCGGATGGACGGCTGCTGTCGAACTACCTCATTGCGCCCAATAGCAAGGTTTGGGTCATTACCGAGGCGAACCGCGAGGCAACAACGGTCTTAACCCCTGCGGACTATTGACCATGAATGCCGCGAAATACACCCCGCCTTTGGCGGCTGACGTCGCTTTATGGGCTTCCACCCTCGATGAGGATGCCCGCGAGCACTTTGAAGAACGCGCCGGCATCCGGGAATTCGATGGCGGTCTGTCGCGGCGCGATGCCGAACGGGCTGCGATGGAAGAAACCTGTTTGTGGTTGCGTCAGCGGGGTTCAGATCGGAAGAGCACACGTCTG
>JAQTXC010000044.1 GCA_028689015.1 Dechloromonas sp.
ACAGTGGCATCGGCATTGCCGAAGAAAAACAGGCGCTTCTATTCCAGGCTTTTTCACAGGCAGACAATTCCACCACCCGCAAATACGGGGGAACCGGCCTCGGCCTTTCCATCGTGCGCAGTCTGGCTGAACTGGCTGGCGGCAGTGTCGGCGTATCAAGCGAGGTGGGAGAGGGAGCGCGCTTCTGGTTTTCCCTGCAGGCAGGCATCGTCAATGAAGAAAAGGAATGTCGGAAGCGGGATAGAGAGCCCGCACTAACTTCCAGTGAATTGCTTTCTGCCACAGCAAATACGGCCTTGGCCAGTCCAAACCATGAAGGCTGCATCCTGGTGGTCGAAGACAATCGCACCAATCGAAAGGTCATCGAAGTCTTGTTGCAAAAGCTCGGCCTGAAATTCCTCAGTGTCGAAAATGGTCAGGAAGCCGTGAGCGCATTTGATGCAGGCACCCAGATAGCCCTTGTGCTGATGGATTGCCAGATGCCGGTCATGGATGGCTTTGAGGCAACGCGTGAAATCCGGCAACGCGAGCAGCTTCGGAAGCTGCCCCGTCTGCCCATCGTCGCACTCACCGCCGGTGCTTTTGAGGAAGATAGGCAGAACTGTCTGGCGGCGGGCATGGACGACTTCCTGCCCAAACCGGTCAATTTCAATGCCCTAAAAAACGCATTGAGTCAGTGGATTGATCGAACATAAAAATGCACCAACAACACAACGAAACTCCCCTCAAATTCTTCAGCCTGCTTTTGGCCATTAGCCTGAGCGCAGCCACAGGAACAGCCTCCGCCCTCGATTTTCAAGGCTATATCAGGGCCGGAGCGGGATCGAACCTGAAGGGTGACCAGCAAAGCTGTTTCAAACTTGTCGGCGCCGCTGCCAAATACCGCCTGGGCAATGAGTGTGAGGTTTATGGCGAGGCATTGTTCGGTCAGGAGTTATACAAGGCCGATGGCGGCACCCGCCTGTCGGCGCATGTCATGGCCAATCTGTATGCACCGACTGGTGTAGAGAATCTCTTTGAGAGCAGCAACAAATACCGCCTGCCGCAGGCCTATCTGGCCGCCAACGACCTGCCCGCCCTGAACGGTGGCCGGTTCTGGCTCGGCAACCGGTATTACAAGCGTGAAGACGTACACATCAACGACTTCTTCTACTGGAATCCCTCCGGGATTGGCATGGGCGTCGAGGATGTCAATCTGGGCGGCCTCAAACTCAGCTACGCCGTCTTCCGCAAGGACAACATCGATCAGCTCAACATGGCACCGCGCCATGATTTTCAGTTGCGTGGCATTCCGGCGAATGAAGGCGGTGAATTGCAATTGGGTGCCAGTTACATTGCCGACACCGGCTCCGATCCGACTCGCCATCCGGGATGGTCCCTCAGTGTTCAGCACGTACAACGCGAAGCCGCAGGTCGATGGAACAAGCTGGCCCTGCAATATGGCACAGGCCCCGGCATCGGCCTTGGTAGCACCGGCGATTTCACCTTAGGCAGCGACGTCAGCCGCACCCGCCTGATCGAGCAGCACTATTTCAAGGCCAGTCGCGTGCTTGACGGCCTGCTCACCGCCATCTATCAGCGTGACGCTGCCCCGACCGGCGGTCAGGACTGGGTCAGTTTGGGTGGTCGTCTGGCCTATTCACTGGGTGGCAACTGGAAATTATTGGGTGAAATGGGCGTTGACCGCGTCAAACCGGATGGTGCGGCCAGCCGCCACCTGAATAAATTCACGCTGGCAGCAACCTGGTCGAGCGCCCCCGGCGTCTTTGGGCGCCCCGAAATGCGTCTGTATTACACCCGGGCCAACTGGAATGAGGGGGCGCAATTGGCAGCCAGTCCAGGTGATGCCCTGTCCGCAACCGGTGCCTACGGCGCCAGTCGGCACGGTTCCACACTCGGTTTGCAAGTAGAACACTGGTGGTAGCCTCAATATTGTTCAGTTTTCAGCTGCAATACGGCCTTGGGATCAAAGAATACCGCCAGACCTTCTTCAAACCTTACCGCCTGATCTTCCGTGTCACAGGCAGCCAAGTCATTATTTGTCTGATTGCGGACGGACGCCGTGACACGCAATCCGTACTCGCTCGTCGCCTGTTAGGCGCTTGATACTCAGCAACCCGCGCCATTCCGTGCAATGGTCGTGGACATCCCGCGGCAACCGTTGTTGAATTGCTGGTTAGCCGACACTGATTGTTCAGTTCGCCCGTTGTTACTTCAAAAATAACCAGGAGATAAACCGTTATGATCCCCATTGAAATTTTCTCTCATAACACGGCAAAAATTACGATTCAGGCAGGAGATGCCCTGTTCCGGGAGGGCGATCAGGGAAACCAGATGTATGTCCTGGAAACCGGCACTGCCGACGTGATTGTTCAGAACCGAGTCGTTGAAACGCTGGCGCATGGCAGCATCGTCGGCGAGATGGGTTTGTTGTCACCTGGCCCGCATTCGGCCAGCGTGATTGCCAAGACCGATTGTGAGTTTGTCGCGGTGGATGAAAAGCGCTTTCAGTTCCTGGTACAGCAAACGCCGTATTTCGCCATTCAAGTCATGCGACTGATGGCGGAGCGGCTGCGGGCTACCAACAAGTTGTTGGGGGCTGCCGCAGCTTAGCTTCACTTCTTGTGCTGGAGAGGAGAATGGCCCCGTCTCTCCGGGGCCTGATTTTCGTTTGGCTTGCGCTCTCGGGGGTTATGGGGCGAGGGCTCGGGTAACCACTTCCAGGACATCGCGTGATAGCCCGTGGTGATCGCGGATTCGAGTGAGTGCCTGGCGGGCGTGGGCTTGCCGGGCGTCGTCGAACTTTTGCCAGCGGTCGAAACAGCGGGCTAGGCGCGAGGCAACCTGCGGGTTGCGGTCGTGCAGGGCGATGACCTGATCGGCGATGAAGGCATAGCCGCTGCCGTCGGCAGCGTTGAAGCGGGCGAGATTGGCACCGAAGGCGCGAATCAGCGAGTAGACCTTGTTGGGGTTGGTGAGATCGAAGGCCGGATGGATGGTCAGTGCCTTGACCGTGGCCAGGGTGTCCGGGCGGCGGCTGGTCGATTGCACGGCCAGCCATTTGTCGACCACCAGGGCCTCGTTGTGCCAACGGTTGTAAAACTCGGTCAGTGCCTGCTCGCGTTGTGGGCAGACGGTGGCATTGACGTTGGCCAGCGCTGCCAGGGCGGCGAACTGGTCGGTCATGTTATCAGCCGTGCTGAACTGGGCGTAGGCCAGTTGGCGGCTGGCTTCGGTGTCTCTTTCCAGCAGGTAGCCCAGGCAAAGGTTGCGCAGGGCGCGGCGGCCGGCTTGCTCGCTGCTTGGGGTGTAGGGTTCTTGCGCGGTCAACGCCGTGTACAGCCCGAAAAATTCGCTTTCCAGTTGTTCGGCCAGGTGCCGGCGCAGGTCGTTACGGGCGGCGTGCAGGGCGTCCGGGTCGACGAGGGGGAGCGCTTCGGCCAGCGTTGTTTCGCCGGGCAGGGTCAGGGCTTCGGCGACGAAGGCGGCGCCGCGTTCGGCTTGGCTTTGCAGCAGGCGACGGGCCGCGTCGACGAAGCTGGTCGGCCACTCGGCGGCTTGCCCGGCGGCAATGCAGCGTGTGGCTTGCAGGATCAACTGCGAGGCCAGGCGCTGACCGGCCTCCCAGGCGCTGAAGGGGTCGGATTCATGGGCGAGCAGTCGGGTCAGTTGCTCGGCGGTGTAGTCGAAATCGAGTACGACCGGTGCTGAAAAGTCGCGCAGCAGTGAGGGAGTTGGCTCGGCGGAAACATGGCTGAAGACAAAGGCTTGTGTGCTGGCGCCCAGTTGGAGCAGGCGCTCGCTGCCGGTAATGGGTTGGCCGTCGTCGGCGAAGAGGGCAACGCGCAGGGGAATGAGATAGGGGGCATCGTCGCTGGCCCGTGGGTTGGTCTGCGTGCAGGTCAGCGTGTAGCTTTGCGATTCTTCGTCGAAAAAGCCGTCGACCGCGACTTGCGGCGTGCCCGGCTGGTTGTACCAGCGCATGAATTGCGTGAAGTCAAAACCGGAGGCAGCGGCCATCGCCGCGACAAAATCCTCGCAGGTCACGGCCTGGCCGTCGTGGCGGCGGAAGTATTCGTCCATGCCCTTGCGGAAGCCGTCGCGACCGAGCAGGGTCTGGATCATGCGGATAACTTCCGCGCCCTTTTCATAGACGGTGGCGGTGTAGAAATTGTTGATCTCGACAAAGCTGGCCGGGCGGATCGGGTGCGCCATCGGGCCGGCGTCTTCCGGGAACTGGCCGGCGCGCAGGCCGCGCACTTCGCGGATGCGGGCGGTCTGGCGGTTGTGCAGGTCGGCGCCGAATTCCTGGTCGCGGAAGACGGTCAGACCTTCCTTCAGCGACAGCTGAAACCAGTCGCGGCAGGTGACGCGGTTGCCCGTCCAGTTGTGGAAATATTCGTGGGCGACGACGCGGTCGATGTTCTCGAAATCAACATCGGTGGCCACGTCAGCGCGAGCGAGCACATACTTCGTGTTGAAGATGTTGAGGCCCTTGTTTTCCATGGCGCCCATATTGAAGTCGCCGACGGCGACGATCATGTAGTGGTCGAGGTCGCATTCGAGGCCGAAGCGTTCCTCGTCCCAACGCATGGACTTTTTCAGGGCTTCCATCGCGTGCGGGCACTGGTCGAGCTTGCCCGGTTCAACGTAAATGGCGAGCTGCACGGTGCGCCCGGAGGCGGTCTGGAAGGTGTCGGTCAGTACGTCCAGCTTGCCGGCGACGATGGCGAACAGATAGGCGGGCTTGCGGAAGGGATCGGTCCATGTCGCCCAGTGGCGGCCGTCGGCTTCATCGCCGGCATCAACCGGGTTGCCGTTGGCGAGTAGCACCGGGTAGGTCGTTTTGTCGGCGTGCAGGGTGACGGTGTAGGTGGACATCACGTCCGGACGGTCGAGGAACCAGGTGATGCGACGAAAGCCCTGTGCCTCGCATTGCGTGAAATAGCCGTCCTTGGAGCGGTACATGCCGGACAGGCGTGTGTTGGTATCGGGTGAAATGCGGACGATGGTGGTCAGCGTGCAGCGATCCGCTAGCTGGTGCACGGTCAACTGGTTGTGGTTGAGCAAAAAGGGCACGTCCTGCCCGTCGATCCGAACCGCGACGGTGTCCAGTTCTTCACCCTCGAGTACGAGCGGTCCGTTGGCATCGACGGCTTGCGGGTTGCGCTGCAGGGCCAGTGTGGCGGTCACCACAGTGCAGCCTGTTTCGATGCGGATATCGAGGTCGACCGTGTCGATCAGGAAAGCGGGCGGCGTGTAGTCTTTGAGGTAAATCGTCGGCGGGGTATCGGTTTTCATGGTGGGGGCGGGGTAGAGAGTCAGCGCCCGATAATAAACCCTATCGCCGCTGCCAGACCTGCCAGCGTTCGCGTCCGGAAAAGACTGGGATCGAGTCGTCGACCGCGCGGTCCTCGAGCGCTGTGAAGTGGGGGTTCAGCAATTCGTCGAGTGCTGTTGGCAGGATGCCGAATGGTGGCCCCTTTGGCTGCTCACAAAAAAAGAAATAACCCGCCAGCAGGCCGCCGCTGGGCAGCAGTTCAGCCACCCGCCGCCCCCAGTCGTGCCACAGCTTGCGTGGCAGGGCACAGAGGAAAGCCCGTTCGTAGATTAGCGCATACGGTCGACTGGCTTCAAAAGTGAAAAAATCGGCGCAGCGCAGGTCGACCGCGACATCGCTCAGGCGCTGGCGTGCGTTGGCAATGGCTGTCGGGGAAAAATCGAGGGCCGTGACCGGCCAGCCCGCCTCCGCCAGATGACGGGCTTCCCAGGCGCTGCCGCAGCCGGGGATCAGCGTATTTAACGGGGTCGCCTGGCGGGCGATGAAGTCGGCAAAAGCGGCGGGTACCTTGCCGGCATCCCATGGCGTCATTCCGGCACCGAAACGCTTGCACCAGAAATCGGGATGTTCCGGGCGTTGCTCGCTTGGTTTGTCGATCATCGCTGGGCTCATGGTTTACCCAGTGCTTGCGTGGCTTGCTCGATCGCTTCGTCGAGATAGCTTTGGTAAAAATCGGCAATGCGTGCGCCGACGATGGGTTTGGCCAGGCTGCGGCCGTTCGGGCCGTAAAAGGCAACGACCGGCACCAATTTGATTTTCTGCTCGGCAGCGAAGCGGGCATGGGTGCTGGCCTGACCGCTGAAATCACGCAGTGGTGTTTCGGTGTCCTGGCCGATTTCACGGATGAGCAGGTGTTTGCCGCGCTTCGTGTCGTTGGCCAGCGGCTCAAGGTAATCGCGTTTGACGGTCTGGCAGAATTTGCAGTCGGCCCGGCTGTAAATGACGATCAGTGGCCCGCCCGCATGGACAGCACGAGCGGCTTCGGCGCGCAGGTCGGTCGCTGCTTCCAAGGCATTCGCACTCAAGGGGGCAAGGAGCGGCCATGCTAGAATCAGCCCTCCCAAAAGCCTAGCCCAACGTCGCGCCATGTCCGCTCCTTCCAAGATTGTCATTGCCTCCCGTGAATCCCGTCTGGCCATGTGGCAGGCGGTGCACGTTAGGGATCGCTTATCGAGTTTAAATCCCGGCTCGGCTGTTGTCATTCTCGGCATGACCACCAAGGGCGATCAAATTCTCGATCGACCGCTCGCCGAGATCGGCGGCAAAGGCCTGTTCATCAAGGAACTCGAAGTGGCGATGCAGGAGGGCAAGGCGCATCTGGCCGTGCATTCGATGAAGGACGTGCCGATGGTGATGCCGGACGGTTTCATCCTTGCCGCCATTTCCGCTCGTGAAAACCCGCGCGATGCCTTCGTTTCGAACAAATACAACGGCCTCGACGAGCTGCCGGCTGGCGCTGTGGTCGGCACGTCCAGTTTGCGCCGCGAAGCTATTTTGCGCGCAAAGTATCCGACATTAGTGATCAAGAGCCTGCGCGGCAACCTCGATACCCGCCTGAAGAAACTTGACGCCGGCGAATACGACGCGATCATCCTGGCTGCGGCCGGCCTTATTCGCCTCGGTCTGGAAAATCGCATCAAGACGGTGTTGACCGCGGAACAATCGCTGCCGGCACCCGGTCAAGGGGCGCTGGGTATTGAATTGCTCGATGGTGCCGCCAACATGCTGGATGTAGTGGCGCCGCTGAACGATCCGGAAACGGCTCATTGCGTCAAGGCTGAACGAGCTTTTTCGCGTGCGCTGGGCGGTTCCTGCCAAGTACCGCTGGGTGGCTACGCTGTCATCGACAACGGCCAACTCTGGTTGCGCGGTTTTGTTGCCACCGTCGATGGCAGCGAAATGGTCAGCGCCGAGTTGCGCGGCAAGCCAGAGGATGACGAAGCGCTCGGTCGTCAGTTGGCCGAGACGCTGCGTGCTCAGGGCGCTGACGCCATTCTCGCCCAGTTGGCCTGCCACGCCTGATCTGACGATGCACGCCGTCGGCCCGCTCGCCGGCAAGACCATCGTCGTCACCCGGCCTTCGGGCCAGGCGACACCGCTGATGGCGGCCATTACCGCCGCCGGCGGCCAGCCCTTGTTTTACCCTTTGCTCGATATTTCGGCGCTGGATGATCTGAGCGAATTGCGGGCAGTGGCGCCGCAGCTCGCCGCCTATACCCTGGCTGTTTTTATTAGCCCAAATGCGGTCGAGCACGCGCTGCCGACCCTGTTGGCGGTGGCTGACTGGCCGCTGAGCGTTCGGCCGGCGGCGGTGGGTCCCGGAACGGCCGCCGCTCTGGCGGCGCGTGCTATCCCGGGCTGTTTATTGCCGGCGACGCGCTACGACTCGGAGGGATTGTTGGCCTGTCCCGAACTGGCCGCCAGCGTGATTGCTGGGCGGCGCGTCCTCATTTTGCGCGGCGATGGCGGGCGCGAGTTGCTGGCCGATACCCTGCGCCAGCGGGGCGCCACGGTGGATTGTGTCAGCTGTTACCGGCGTGCCGGCCCGCCTCGGCCGCCGGCTGTTCTGCTGGCGGCCTGGCAGACAGGGCGACTGGATGCCATCACGTGTTCGAGCAGCGAAGGCTTGCGCCATCTTTGGGCGGCACTCGACCACAGTGGGCGTAACCACTTGCAGGCCACGCCGCTGTTCGTTCCGCATCCGCGGATTGCCGAGCAGGCCGGGCTACTTGGTTTGCAGCACATTGTCTTGACGGGGCCGGCGGAAGAGGGCTTGATTCAGTCTTTACTTGCTTATAATTGGTCAGCATGAGCACAGAACATACTCCTTTGTCTTCGGCCCCTTCGCCCAGCGCGACTGCCGCTGAACCCCCGACCCCTTCCGCAACCCGCAGTGCCGTCAGCCCTTGGTTGCTGATTGCCTTGCTGGCGGTCCTTCTGGCCGGTTGGCAATGGTTTGAAACCCGGCAGCGCTTGCTCGACATGCAGCAGGAAGTGGCGCGTCGTCTGGCGGATGCCGATAGCGCTGGCAAAGTGATCGGCAGTGCCCAAAGCCAGTTGCACGAACAAGTCAACACCTTGCAAGGCAAGCTGGGCGGGCTGGAGTCTCGGCTGGCTGAGTTTCAAGGGCAAAGCGAGGCTTTGAATAGCCTCTACCAGGAAATGGCCCGTGGTCGCGAAGAAGCCAGCTTGTTTGAAGTGGAGCAGGCGGTGATACTCGCGGTGCAGCAATTGCAACTGACCGGGAATGTGCAAGTCGCCGTACTGGCCCTGCAGACCGCCGATGCCCAATTGGCCCGCCTCGACCGGCCGCAGCATTGGCCACTGCGCAAAACCTTGGCCAAGGATATTGCCCAATTGGCCGCCTTGCCGTTGGCTGACGTGGGCGGCATCAGTGTTCGTCTTGAACAGGCGATTGCCGGAATCGATAAGTTACCGCTGGCGGCACAAGGTCACGTACCGGCCGTGCCAGATGAACGCCCGGCTGCGGTCGCCGCGACACCGTCGCCCAACGGCGAGGTGGCCGTTTCTGACGAGGCTCAGGTGGTCTGGTGGCAACAGGCCTGGTTGCAGCAAGCCTGGCGTGATCTGTGGCGGGAAATGAAGGGGCTGGTGCGCATTCAGCGGTTTGATGGCCAGGATGCGGTCTTGCTGCCGCCGGAGCAGTCCTATTTCCTGCGTGAAAACATCAAATTGCGCTTGCTCAATGCCCGCTTGGCCATGCTGGCCCGTGACCAATGGACTTTTCGCAACGAACTGACCGAGGCCGATCAATTGTTGCAGCGCTATTTTTTGGCCGAGGATGGTGCTGTGCAGGCCTTGCGCGCGCAATTGCAGAAAATGCGATTGGCCGAGTTGCTGATTGAGTTGCCCAGTCTGAGTGACAGCCTGCGCACCGTCCAGGCCTTGCGCCTGCACAAGGAAAAACCGTGAACGGGCTGTTCTGGATTCTTGCCCTGTTCGCAGCGGCGGTTGCCGTGGCGCTTGGCGCCCGGCTGAACGATGGTTATGTGCTGTTCGTGCTGGCGCCCTGGCGCCTGGAAATTTCGCTCAATCTGTTGCTGCTCCTGAGCGCGCTGGCTTTTCTGGTGTTTTATTTCCTGTTGCGCACGCTGGCCATGACCTTTGCCTTGCCGCGACGGGTGCTGGATTACCGTGATCGTCGGCAGCGCGAGAAATCGGTGCTGATTTTCCAGGATGCGGTTCGCCTGCTGTTCGAAGGGCGTTTTGGTCAGGCCTTGAAGCGGGCAGGCGAAGCGCATGCGCGGGGAACGGCGCCTGGTTTGTCGGCCCTGATTGCGGCGCGTGCGGCACAGCGCCTGCGTGAACCCGAAAAGCAGCAAGAGTGGCTGGCTCGTGCGATGCAGGACGACACCCGCAACGAAGCCGCAACCTTGATGCTGGAAGCTGAAATGATGACCGAGGAGCGTCAGTTCAGCCAGGCGCTGGCGGCCCTGGAACGTTTACAGTCCAGCCAAGGCCGGCACCTCGCCGCTTTGCGGGTCGAGTTGCGGGCGCGGCAGGGGGCCGGTGATTGGGCTGGCGTGCTCAAGGTGGCGCGCCAGTTGCTCAAGCGCGCTGCGCTGCAGCCCGAAACGGCACACGAAATTGTCACGAAAGCGCATCTGGCGCTGATCGCCAGTCTGGCTGATGATCAGGGCAAGCTGATTGATTATTTGAAGCAACTGCCCAAGGGCGAGCGAGGGCGGCGGGTGGTTTTGGCGGCCGCTCGGGCGTTGACCGCGCAGGGGGCGGATGACGATGCACAAAAATTGATTGAAGCGGCGCTCGACAAAGCAGATGACGATGCCTGGCAGCCGGCGTTGCTGAGCATTTACGGTCGACTGGTGGCGGGTGATCAAATGCACCGTATTGCGCAGGCAGAAAAATGGTTGCGGCAGCAGCCGGAGAATGCTGTCCTGCTGCTCGCTTTGGGGCGCATGTGTTTGCGCCAACGCCTGTGGGGCAAAGCGGAGAATTATTTGCAGGCCTCGCTCGCCGTGACAGAAACGCAGGCGGTGCATCTCGAACTGGCTCGTTTGTGTGATCAACTCGAAAAAACCGACGAGGCTAACGCACATTATCGGGCGGCGGTGCGTCTGGACCCCTTGGAAAAATAACCTGGAGCGGGACATGCTGAATATCGATATGCGTAAGATTTACAACTTTTACCCAATCGAGCCGAGGCCTGATCCCGCCGCTTTGCCGACCGGTGGCGACGTGTATTACGAATGTCTGGATTGCCAGGTGGTCGTCAATTCGGTGCCGCATATCAAAGCGGCTTGCGCCTGTGGCAATCTGCAGGGCGGCGGCGGGAGCTTGGCGGTCAAAGACCCGGCACGTGTCCGGGTCGTCAAGGGCAAGTTGAAGTAAGCGCTTGGGGAGACGCGGATGAATTCGCTATCGAGATCATTGCGAGCGCAGCGCGGCAACCCAGTCCTGCGGCTTGAGAAAGACCTCGTATAGCGCGGCTTCCGGCGTGCCGGCCTCCGGCGTCCAGTCGTAGCGCCATTTGACGATGGGCGGCAGCGACATCAGGATGGACTCGGTGCGGCCGCCCGACTGCAGGCCGAACAGGGTGCCGCGATCCCAGACCAGGTTGAATTCGACGTAACGGCCACGGCGATAGGCCTGGAAGTCGCGTTCGCGTTCGCCATACGGCGTGTCGCGGCGCTGGGCCAGCACCGGCAGGTAGGCCTGCGTGAAGGCATTGCCGACCGCTTGCGTCAGCGAGAAGCAGCGTTCGAACCCCCCTTCGTTCAGATCATCAAAAAAGACCCCGCCAACGCCGCGTGCTTCGTTGCGGTGCTTGAGGAAGAAGTACTCGTCGCACCACTTCTTGTACTTCGGATAGACCTCGTCACCGAAAGGCGTCAGGGCGTCCTTGCAGGTCTGGTGAAAATGCACCACGTCGTCGTGTTGACCGTAATAGGGGGTCATGTCCATGCCGCCGCCGAACCAGAACACATCGTCCTCGCCGGGCTTGCTGGCGACGAAGCACCGGACGTTCATGTGGGCGGTCGGGCAGTAGGGATTGCGTGGATGAAGGACCAACGAAACGCCCATGGCTTCCCAGGCGCGTCCTGCCAGATGCGGACGCACGGCGGTGGCCGAGGCCGGCAGCGACTGACCGGTGACATGTGAAAAATTGACGCCGCCGCGTTCAAAGAAATTGCCTTCCTCGATCAGGCGCGAAATCCCGCCACCGCCTTCGGGGCGTTGCCAGGCGTCGGTGCGGAAGGGCTGGCCGTCGAAGGCTTCAAGTGCCTCCACGATGCAGGACTGCAAGCTGGTGAAATAGGTTTTCAAACGATCTGTCGGGATGGTGGGCGTGTCAGACATGCTTGGCTTTCATTAAGGTGGTGTCGGCGTTGTAGATGACGCACTGGTTGCGACCGGCTGCCTTGGCGGCATACATGGCCTGGTCGGCGTGGGCGATCAGGGTATGGGCGCCCGGCGGGTTCTCTGCTCCGCCCTGGGTTGTGGCCAGGCCGACTGATACACCGATGTGGATCGTCTTGTTGTCGATCAGGAAGGGTCGGGCCAGGGCTTCGATGCAACAGCGGGCAACGCGTTCGCCTGCCTCCCGCGGGGCGTCAGAGTCCGTCAGCAGAATCAGGAATTCATCGCCGCCCAGGCGGGCGACGATGTCGATTTCCCGGACGCAACTCACCAGCCGCTCGGCGATGTCGACCAGCAGGCAGTCCCCGGTCTGGTGGCCGTGTTCGTCGTTGACTGGCTTGAATTCGTCCAGGTCAAGAAAGAGCAGCGCCAGCCCGCGATGGCTGCGACGAACGCGCAACAATTCGCCCTCCAGTTGCGTGCTCATGCTGAGACGATTGGGTAGCCCGGTCAGGGGATCGCGATGGGCCATGTCGGCGAGCCGGGCTTCCTGGCGCTGGAGCCGAGCCTGCAGACGATTGAAACTGTCCACTACATCGGCGACTTCATCGGTGGCATGCGTGGCCAGTGGCATCATCGGCCGTTCGCCGACGGCCATGTCGTGCAATTGACGGGCCAGTTCAGCAAAGGGTTGCAGCAGGTGGTGCAGCGCGGCGAGCAAACCGACGATCAGCGGAATCCCCAGCAGCAAGGTCATTAACAGGGCGTTGCGCTGGGTATTGGCCAGTGGTGAGAAAGCCTGTTGTGCGGGTTGGCGGGAAATCAGCGACCAGTCAGCCAGTGGAATGTTGACGATGGAAACCAGTTCATTGTCGCCACCCGCTTGTGGCAGCGTTCTAATACCGTGCATGCCGTTACGGGCGTGGTCGAATGCAGCATCCACCCCGGCCGGGGGAAGTTCGCTGATGCGGGCATGACCGCCGGCGTTGAAAATGAGCAGGTTGTGGCGTATTGAAATCAGTTGGTGGCGCGTACTTCCTTCCTGTTGCTTGCCAAAGACAAGGTCCAGAAAGCCCGCTGCTTCCAGCGGTGTGACACCCGCCAGAATACCGAGCAGCCTTCCGCTCTGGTCATAGAGCGGAATGGCCATCACAAGCGCCGGCTGACTGGTTGCGCGGGCAACCAGGGGTTTGCTGATATAGGCTTGGCGGGTTTCGATGGCACCGATGAACCAATCACGGTCGACAAACGATTTCGGGCGATTTTCCATCCGTGGGTAATCGGCGATGGGGGGGCCGCCATTGGGGGGGATGACCAACAGGCCGGTGGGGAAAAGGGTATGAATTGCGCGCCTGTCTTGCAGCCAGGTTTGCATTTTGGCGGGGTTTCTGAAGAGCGCTTCCGGGATATTGAGCGCAACCCGTTTGAGGCTGTCTAAGCGTAACTGGAGTTTGCCATTGACATCGCTGGCGATGTAAGTGCTTGTCGTTAGCTGCTGCTTGGTCAGCAGGGCCTGCATGTCTTCATGCTGGATGCGCGTCACCAGCAAGGAAATGACGGCGATGCCGGCGAAGGACAGCAGCCCGACGACCACCGCGATCCGGGTCTTCAGGCTGCTGCCGAGTCGGGCAAGCATGGGGGGCGGCTTTAGCGGCTGATTGCCCGGTAGCCGATGTCTTTGCGGTACTGCATGCCTTCCCAGCTGATTTTGACGGCTGCCTCGTAGGCCGCTTTTTGGGCCAGTTTGACGTTCTCGCCCAATGCGGTCACACACAGCACGCGCCCGCCATTGGTCGCGACCTGACCCGCCTGGTCGGCGGTGCCGGCATGGAAGACGTGACAGTCTTCACCAAAGCTATTGCCGGCCGGCAGACCGTGGATGACGTCGCCCTTTTTCGGGGTGTCCGGATAATTGGCAGCAGCGAGGACGACGCCCATGGCGATGCGGCGATCCCATTCGGCTTCAACCTGATCGAGTGTGCCGGCAATGCCGTGTTCGAGCAGATCGACGAAATCGGACTTGAGGCGCATCAGAATCGGTTGGGTTTCCGGGTCGCCCATGCGACAGTTGAATTCCAGCGTCTTGACCGAGCCGTCCTTGTTGATCATCAGGCCGGCATAGAGAAAACCAGCGAAGGGAATGCCGTCGGCCGCCATGCCGCGCACGGTGGGCAGGATGATTTCACGCATCGCCTTGGCGTGCACTTCCGGCGTCACGCACGGGGCCGGGGAGTAAGCGCCCATGCCGCCGGTGTTCGGTCCGGTATCGCCGTCGCCGATGCGCTTGTGGTCCTGACTGGAGGCCAGGGCGAGCACGTTCTTGCCATCGACCATGACGATGAAGCTGGCTTCCTCGCCGTCGAGGAAATCCTCAATGACGACGCGGGCACCTGCGTCCCCGAGCTTGTTGCCGGAGAGCATGTCATCAATCGCAGCATGCGCCTCTTCAACGGTCATGGCGACGACGACGCCTTTGCCAGCAGCCAGGCCGTCCGCCTTGATGACGATGGGCGCGCCCTTCTGATCAATGTAGGCGTGTGCTGCGGTCGACTCGGAAAAGGTCTCAAAACCGGCCGTCGGAATATTGTGGCGGGCCATGAAGCGCTTGGCGAAATCTTTGGAGGATTCAAGCTGGGCGGCTTCTTTGGTCGGCCCGAAGATCTTCAGGCCGCGGTTGCGGAAGACATTGACCACACCCGCCGCCAGCGGCGCTTCCGGGCCGACGACGGTGAGGTGGATCTTGTTTTGCTCAGCAAAATCGGCCAGTGCTTGCGGATCGGTGATGTTGAGGTTTTCCAGCGCCTGTTCGCGCGCCGTGCCGGCATTGCCGGGGGCAACATACACCGTCTGCACGCCGGACGTCTTGGCGAGACGCCAGGCCATGGCGTGCTCGCGGCCGCCGGAACCGATGACGAGGAGTTTCATGGCTGTTTTCCTTTGTTTTGTCTTGTCAGTTACACCACTGCTTTTCGCAGGGAATGCCATCATTATTACCATCCATTTTTGTGTCAGGACAGTTTTTCAAGAACCAAGTGGCTTCTTGGCAGGAAGTCATTTGTGAGCAATGTGTTCTGCCGTCGCAGCGGTAGCCCGGCGCAATTGCCACAGGCGGCTGGTTCACGGCTACGCGTTGTTGTACAGGGGGCTCAGCTAACTGTTCGACATTTTGTCGGAGGTATTTGCCATAGGCTTGCCAGCCTATGGCGCCAACGATGAGTAGCGCGATCAGTTTTTTCATTGATCAATGGCGGAAATGGCGTGCACCCGTGAACACCATCGCGATGCCGTGTTCGTCTGCAGCAGCAATGACCTCCTCATCGCGCATCGAGCCGCCCGGCTGGATGACGGCGGTGGCGCCGGCTTCGGCGAGGACGTCGAGGCCATCACGGAACGGGAAGAAGGCGTCGGAGGCAACGACCGAACCCTTCAGCGGCAGGCCGGCGTTCTGGGCCTTGATGCTGGCGATCTTGGTCGAATCGACGCGGCTCATCTGGCCAGCGCCGACGCCCAGCGTCATGCCGCCGCCGCAGAAGACGATGGCGTTCGACTTGACGAACTTGGCGACGCGTTCGGCGAACAACAGGTCTGCGATTTGCTGGGCGGTCGGTTGCACCTTGGTCACCACCTTCAGGCCGCTGGCCTGGGCGGTGAAGTCGTCGGCTGTCTGGACCAGCAGGCCGCCGCCGACGCGCTTGAGTTCCAGCGTGTTCAACTGATCGCCGAGCGGCACGACGAGGACGCGCAGGTTCTGTTTGGGTGCCAACGCGGCCAGGGCTTCGACGGTGAAGGCCGGGGCGATCAGCACTTCGACGAAGTGCTTGCGGGCGTTCATGGCTTCAACGACATCGATGCCAACTTCGCCGTTGAAGGCGATGATGCCGCCGAAAGCGGAGGTGGAATCGGTCTTGAAGGCCTTTTCGTAAGCAGAAAGCAGGGTGCCGTCGATGGCGACGCCGCAGGGGTTGGCGTGCTTGATGATGACGCAGGCCGGGGTCTCGAAAGCCTTGACGCATTCCCAGGCGGCATCGGAGTCGGCGATGTTGTTGTACGACAGTTCCTTGCCCTGCAGCTGGGTGTAAGCAGCGATGCTGCCGGCCAGCGGGGTGGTGTCGCGGTAGAAGGCAGCTTGCTGGTGCGAATTCTCGCCGTAACGCAGGATTTCGGTGCGGTCGAATGCCAGTTGCAGCTTGGCCGGGAAGATCGACGGGACCGGCGCGGCGTCGGCCGGCTTGGCTTCAGCGCCTTCATCCAGCCCGGTCAGCCAGTTGGCGATCATGCTGTCGTAGCGGGCGGTGTGCGTGAAAGCCTTCTTGGCCAGGTTGAAGCGGGTGCCCAGTTGCAGCGCGCCGCCGTTGGCTTTCATTTCAGCGAGCAGCGGAGCATAGTCTTCCGGATCGGTGACGATGGCGACGCCGTTGTAGTTCTTGGCCGACGAACGGACCATGGCCGGGCCGCCGATGTCGATGTTCTCGATGGCGTCTTCCAGCGTCACGCCAGCTTTGGCGATGGTGGCGGCGAACGGATAGAGGTTCACGCAGACCAGGTCGATGGCCGGGATGCCGTGCTGTTCGATGGTCGCCAGATGCTCCGGCAGGTCGCGACGGGCGAGGATGCCGCCGTGAACCTTCGGGTGCAGCGTCTTGACGCGGCCGTCGAGCATTTCCGGGAAGCCGGTGTAGTCGCCGATCTCGGTCACGGTCAACCCGGCATCACGCAGCATTTTCGCGGTGCCGCCGGTCGACAGCAGCTTGACACCTTGGGCAGCCAGGCCCTGGGCAAATTCGAGAACCCCCGTTTTATCGGAGACGGAAATCAGCGCTTGTTTGATGGACATGTGAGTGCTTAGTGATTGGTAATGAGTGGGTTGGCTGGCAGGTGCGAGGTTTCAGGCCGCTAGCGAGTTGCTAACGACGAATCACTGGCAACTAGAGCAGTTGGTGTTCGGTGAGTTTCTTGCGCAGGGTATTGCGGTTGATACCGAGCATTTCGGCGGCGGCGGTCTGGTTGGCGCCGGTTTTGGCCAGGACCAGTTCCAGCATCGGTTTTTCAATGCTTTTCAACACCATGTCGTAAATGGCGGCCGGTTTTTCGCCGTCCAGGTCATTGAAGTACTGTTCCAGTGCGATGACGACGCACTGCCCCAAGTCATGTTGGCTCATGCTGCCAACGCCTCCTCTGCGTATTTTAAGTGTCGGTGCTCTTCGGCCAGGCGGCTGAAAAAATCGTTCACTGCCTGCATCTGTTGGTCGATGCTGGGCAGGACGTTCATTTCCTTGCGGAAAGCCGCCGAGCCAACCAGCCCCTTGGTGTACCAGGAGATGTGCTTGCGGGCGACCTTGAAACCGGTTTCCGGGCCGTAGAAATCGTAGAGATCCGCCAGATGGACCTTGAGAATCTCGTGAATCTCGCTGACTTCGGCTGGCGGCAGATGCTCGCCGGTCTTGAGAAAATGTTCGATCTCGCGAAACAGCCAGGGCCGGCCCTGGGCAGCGCGGCCAATCATGATGCCGTCGGCGCCGGTGAGGTCGAGCACATGCTTGGCTTTTTCCGGCGTCGTGATGTCGCCGTTGGCGATGACCGGGATGCGAATCAGGGTTTTGACCATCGCGATGGTGTCGTACTCGGCTTCGCCGGTGTATTGCTGGCAGCGCGTCCGGCCGTGGATGGCGACGGCACGCACGCCGGCCGATTCGGCGATGCGGGCGATGGTCGGGGCGTTCTTGTTGGCGATGTTCCAGCCGGTGCGGAATTTCAGGGTGACCGGGGTGTCGGGAATGGCGGAAACCACCGCGTCGAGAATCTCGCCGACCAGCTTTTCGTCCTGCATCAGCGCCGAGCCGGCCATCACGTTGCAGACCTTCTTGGCCGGGCAGCCCATGTTGATGTCGATGATCTGGGCGCCGTTGTCGACGTTGTGACGGGCCGCCTGAGCCATCATGGCCGGGTCGGCGCCGGCAATCTGCACCGAAATCGGTGCCACTTCGCCGGTGTGATTGGCGCGGCGCAGCGTTTTGGCACTGCCGTAGAGAAGCGAGTTGGAGGTGACCATTTCGGACACGGCCAGGCCGGCGCCCATCTTTTTGCACAACTGGCGGAAAGGACGATCAGTTACGCCGGCCATGGGGGCGACAAACAGGTTGTTGCGAAGCTGAAAACCGGCAAATTCCATGGGTGTACGCAGGGCAGTGCAAAGCGGGGAAGGGCGTGATTTTACCTGATCTAACGCTTAAAAAATAGTCAGCTCGTGTGGTTGACCGCGACTGTTGCGGCCTTGCCGAGCGGCAGCGGCCTCAGGGCATCGCTGCCCTTATTCAAAGCGTATAGCTGGCGCTGAGTAGCAGGGCAAATATAAATTGCCCGGTTGCGGTCAGGGCGAGGATGCGGTTGAGGCCTGGGCCGATGGGTGTGTGGTGGAATGTGCGGATCAGCAGCAGGCAGGGGGGCAGGCTCAGGAGGGTCAGGGCCAAGGCGGCCTGGCCGGGCAGGAGGGTGGGCAGCATGAGGAAGGGCAGCAGCATTTCGCCGCCATAGAGTCGGCGGGTGAGTGGGCGGCCGAGATGGACGGCGAGGGTGTTTTTGCCGTTGGCGCGGTCGCCGTCGAGGTCGCGGTAATTGTTGACGGTAATGACGGCCGCCGCCGGCAACCCGAGCAGGGCGCCGGCGATCAAGGCGTGGCTGCTCAGGGTCAGGGTTTGCAGGTAGTAGCTGCCGCTGACGGCGATCAGGCCGAAAAAGACAAAAACGAATAATTCGCCCAGTGGACCGTAAGCAATCGGCCGGGGGCCAGCGGTGTAGGCCCAGCCGGCGGCCAGTGAGGCGAGGCCGATGGCGACAATGGGCCAGCCGCCGTGCCAGACCAGATAGCAGCCGCAGAGGACGGCGAGAGTGAAGGCCAGCCAGGCACCGCGCTGGACGCTCCGGGCGCTGAGCCAGCCTTCGGCGGTGGCGCGGGCCGGGCCGAGCCGACCGGGGGTATCCGTGCCGCGCAGGTAGTCGCCAACGTCGTTGAACAGATTGGTGCCGATCTGGATCAGGATGGCGCCCAGCGTGGTAGCCAGCAGCGGCAGCCAGAGCAGGGTGCCCTGGTCGTGCCAAGCCAGTGCGCTCCCGACGATGACCGGGGAGAGGGCCACGGTCAGCGTTTTCGGCCGGCAAGCGAGGAACCAGGCGGTGCTTTTTTTCATGGGGGCGGCGTGCGTGGGGTGGTTGGGGCGGCGCAGCCCTGGGGGTTGATCACGGCCAGGCTCGGGCGCCCCAGATCATGCGCTTGGCAACGAAGTGGCGGGCAGGGGGAATGAGATCGAGGGCGAGCAGGCCGAGGCCACGAGCCAGCTTGAGCGGGCCGCAGTCGTTGGAAAAGCTGCGGACGATCTGGTCGGTAAACAGGGCGCCGCCCTGCCGGTCGAGGCGGCGACGGGCAGCGTAATCGGCCAGGCTGTGACGGTCGACGCCCTGGCGCAGCAATATTTCAGCCAGTTGCCAGGCGTCGCGGATGCCCAGGTTGAAGCCCTGGCCGGAGACCGGGTGCAGGGTTTGAGCACTGTTGCCGATCCACACTTCCCGGCCTTGCACCAGCGTGTCGCGCAGGCGCAGGGCCAGCGGAAAGCGACTGCGCGGGCCAGGCTGGGCAAAGCGCAGACGGCGGCCAAACTGGTTTTCCAGCGCGGCCAGAAATTGGCTGTCATCCATCGCCATCACGGCGTCGGCCTTGGCCGGGGGCAGTGTGAAGACGATGGAAAATTCCTGGCCGAGCGGCAGCAGGGCCAGCGGGCCGTCCGGGGTGAAGCGCTCCCAGGCGCGGTGCTGGTGCGGCGTGAGCGGGGTGACTTCACAAATCACGGCATGTTGCTGGTAGTGGCTGACCGTGACGCCGTCTTCATCGCCCGGCGTGCCTTCGGCGTGGACCAGCAGTTTGCAGCGCACGCGGCGCCGCAGGCCGGCATGGCGCAGTGTGACAGTGACGCCGTCTTCGTCGGGGGCGAGGTCGAGCCATTCCGCCTCGGCCAGCAGAGCATCCGGTGCGAGGTGCTTGGCCAGTGCCGCCGCCAGGTCGCGGTAGCGGACCACATAGCCGAGCGCTGGCAGTTGGTAGTCGGTGCGATCGATCAGCGTTCGGCCAAAGCCCTGGCGCTGCGAAATGTGGATGTTCTCGATCGGTGTTGCCGCGTGCTCTGGCCAACTGGCAAGGTGTTCGAGCAATTCACGGGCGCCGTGTGACAAGGCCAGGGCGCGCGGATCGGCTTGCAGGGCCTGTTGCGGTCGACGGTCGATGAGCAGGGATTTTTGTCCTCCGGCGGCCAGGGCCAGATGTAGCGTCATGCCGACCGGGCCGGCGCCGATGATCAGGACGTCGATGTGCTCGATCGCGGTATCAGTCATGACGCATCACCGCCTCGATCTCGGCGACGGTTTTCGGTGCCGAGGTCGTGATCTCGCAGCCGCTTTCGGTGACGCGCACGTCGTCCTCGATGCGGATGCCGATACCGGCCAGTGCCGGCGGGATGTCGGCGCCAGGACGTATGTACAGGCCCGGCTCCACGGTCAATGTCATGCCTGGCTGCAATTTCGTCCACTCGTCGCCGACCTTGTATTCGCCGGCATCGTGCACATCGAGACCGAGCCAGTGGCCGGTGCGGTGCATGTAAAAACGCTTGTAGTCGCCTTTCTCGATCAGGTGGTCGAGGTCGCCGCTGAGCAGCTTGAGGTCGACCAGGCCCTGAGTCAGCACGCGCACGGCGGCATCGTGGCCCGCCATGAAATGACGGCCGGGGGCGGTGGCAGAAATGGCCGCTGCCTGGGCGGCAAGGACGATTTCGTAGACGTCCTTCTGGGCGGCCGTGAAGCGGCCATTGACCGGGAAGGTCCGGGTGATGTCGGCGGCGTAGCCCTCGACCTCGCAGCCGGCATCGATCAATACCAGCGTGTGATCGTTGAGCCGTTTGTTGTTCTCGACGTAGTGCAGCACGCAGGCGTTGGCGCCGCCGGCGACGATGGGCGTGTAGGCGTGACCATCGGCGCCGCGTTTGCGGAATTCATAAGTCAGTTCGGCTTCCAGTTCGTATTCGGCCATCCCGGGGCGGCAGGCGCGCATGGCGCGGGCGTGGCCGGCGCTGGCGATGTCGGCGGCACGTTGCATGATCGCCTGTTCGGCCAGGTCCTTCAGCAGGCGCATGGCGTCCAGTTCGGCGCGCAGGTCATGGATGGCCCGCGGTGCCCGCTTACCGGCGCGGCCCTGGGCGCGGACTTCATTCAACGCCTTGGCGATGCGGGCGTCCCATGCGGCATCGTGGCCGATGGCGTGCCACAGCGTGTCGCGGTCGACGAGCAATTCGGCCAGTTTTTTATCGAGCTGTTCGATCGGATAGGCGGCGTCGAAGCCGAAGGCAAGCTTGGCTGCTTTCGGGCCATAGCGATAGCCGTCCCAGATTTCGCGCTCTTCGTGCTTGTCGCGGCAGAACAGAATGGAGCGGGCTTTCTGTTTGCCTTGGGCACCGACCAGCACAACGACGGCCTCCGCTTCCGGAAAGCCGCTCAAATACCAGAAGTAGCTGTCGAAACGATACGGAAAATGGGCGTCGCGGTTGCGGATGACCTCCGGCGCCGTCGGTACGATGGCGACGCCATCACCGATGGTTTTCAACAGGCGCTGGCGGCGGGCGAGAAAGTGGGCGTGGGTCATGGGCGCTCGTCGTGTTCTGGCGGGGTGGGTGAGGCGGGGCGAGGTTCGTCGTCGTATTGCCTGCGTAGACGTTGCAGGCCCTGGCGGAAGGCTTCGGCATCGCCGTAATCGAAAAACTTGGGGTAACGGTCATGGGCTGCCTGGACCCGGCGGGCATGCTTGATTGGGCACCAGTATTGTTCAGTGCGTGCCGCCACTTCGCGCGCATAGGCGGCGACGCCATTGCCGTAGGCGCAGTAAAAGCAGTTGAATTTTTCGATCAGGTTGAGATAGGGCAGGTCTTCGCGGTCAAAGACCAGGTAATCGCTGCGCCGCACTTTGGGGATGCGGTAAATCGGAAAGCAGATCGTCTGGTACAAGGTGACGAACAAGTCGAGTAGCAGGAAAGGAACCCAGCCGGCGTAGATGATCGGTGCGGTCAGGGCCACCAATAGGCGGCTGCGCAGCAGAAAGCGGAACAGCCCAGTCTTGTAGCGCCGTTGCTGGCGCAGCAGTTCCTCAGCCAGCTCGACGCGCTTGCGCTCGAAGTCATCGCGCTGGCGGCGATACTCTTCTTCCAGTTCATCCTGCAATAGCTGGATGCGGCGTAGCAGGTCATCAATGCTGGGTTTCATGCGCTGCTCTGCAGTTGGTGGTCGAGTTCAGCCAGGCGTTGGGGCGTTCCCACGTCGACCCAGCGGCCCGCGTAATGTTCCCCGTGCAGGCGTCTGCCGGCAATCGCCGCGTCGAGTAGCGGCCGCAGTTTCAGTGCCTGGCCGGTGGCGAGATTGCGGAACAGGGCAGGGGAAAAAACACCGATGCCGGCGTAAGTGAGCGTTTGCGCGCTGCTTGCAGCAAGCACCTGTTCGCCGGCCAATGAAAAATCGCCGGCCGGGTGTTGCGGTGGATTGTCAACCAGTAGCAAGCGGGCGCCAGCCGCCGGGCATTTTTCCTGGTCGCCCGCGGTCGACCGCGAAAATTGGCGGAAATCGACATCGCAGAACACATCGCCATTGACGACTAGAAAAGGGGCGTTGCTGAGTAGCGGCAGGGCGTTGGCAATTCCCCCGGCGGTTTCCAGGGCGCCCGGTGGTTCGGGCGAATAGTGAATGGTGAGTCCCCACTTTTCACCATGTCCCAGTGTGGCCTCAATCTGTGCGCCGAGATGTGCGTGGTTGATGACCACCTCTCGAAACCCCGCCGCCGCCAATCGTTCCAGATGCCAGACGATCAGCGGCTTGCCGCCAACCTGCAGCAGCGGCTTCGGTGTGTGGTCGGTCAGTGGCCGCATGCGTTCGCCACGGCCGGCGGCGAGGATGAAAGCTTTCAT
>JAQTXC010000081.1 GCA_028689015.1 Dechloromonas sp.
TCAGCGCCGGCCGGCGACTTTCTGCGGCATGACATCATGCCGCATGAAGAAGGTCAGCGGATTCTGCGGCACTTCGAACTCCATAATCTCGAAATGCAGATGCGGGCCGGTTGAGCGGCCGGTATTGCCCATGCGGGCGATTTCTTCGCCGCGTCGGACCGCCTGCCCCGGCCGGACCAGCGCCTGACTCAAATGGGCGTAGCGACTGGCCAGGCCGTCGCGGTGGGCAATCTGCACCAGATTGCCGTAGTCCGGCAAAGCCTCGACCCGCGTCACCAAACCGTCAGCCATCGCCAGCACCGGCGTCCCTTCCGCGCCCTGGAAATCGAGCCCCTTATGCAACGCCCGGTGGCCGGTAAAGGGGTCGGTACGCCAGCCAAAGCCGGAGCTGACCCGCGCCTGTGCCGAGACCGGCAAGACAAAATTCGGCACTGGGATTTCGCTCAAGCGCTGACGAATGATCGATAGCTCGACCATGCTGATTTCGTCATGCTTGAGTTCGAGCAGGCGGGTGATGAAGTCCATTTCGCTCAACACTTTCTCGGCGGTCGGATGCGCAATCTGCAACAGCGAGCTGTCTTCGGGATAACTGGCCGTGCGTTGCTCGTGCGGCAGGCCGAGCAAGGTCGCCAGACGATCGCTCTGCAATTCGAACTGCAAGGCCTGGAAATGCGCATCGGCGAGCAGGGGCACCATCTGCTGCCAGTCGTCAGCCGTTGCTTGACGGGCTTCGCGCCGCGCCTGCCAGCGGGCCTCCTCGACGGCGATCTCGGTCAACGGCGAACGATGTTCACTGGCCCATTTACCGGCATAAAGCGCCAGCGGTACGGCAGTAATCAACCAGAAACCCAGGACACCCCACCAGGGAACTTCGGCATGCCGAATTGCCGAGGGACTGCCCATCACGATAAAGAAACGCAATTTTCCAACCTTCCTGCTTAAGCCAATGCAGCGTACTGCCCCACCCCATCGTCGGCCTTGCCAGACAGATGGGTCAACAAGGCCGCCGCCGCCGGACCGAGGTCCGACAGCGAACGAACACACAACTGTAAATCGCGCGGCGCCCAAGCGTCACTGATTTCGACAATTTTCAGCTGGTCGACCGCTAGCACGGCCGAGCGCGGCACCATGCCAATGCCGACCCCGGCGGCCACCATGCGGCAAACCGCCGCAAAACTGCGCACCTGAATACGAACATCCAGCCGCCCGCCCAACAGAGCGGCATGATTCATCATGAAGGTGTGGATAGCACTGCCGGCGTGCAGACAGACAAAGGCCTCGCTCAGCACCTCGGCAAAGGCAATGCCGCTTTTTTGCGCCAGTGGGTGGTCGACCGCAACAATCAGCACCAGGCGGTCGCGCCGGTAGGGCAGCAGGACCAGATCGCCAAAATGTCCCTCGGCAGCCACCACCCCAATATCCACCTGCCCCGCCGCCACCGCCCGCACGATGGCCGGACTGGGCTGCTCTTCCAGACTGACCCGGATATTGGGCTGAGCGCGCAGAAAATCACCGAGGTCTTCCGGCAAAAAACAGTTAATGGCATTGGTGTTGGCGAACAAGGTGACCTGAGTGCTCAGGCCACTGGCGTACGGCGCCAGGTCAGCGTGCATCTGCTCCAGCTGCGCGAACACCTGGCGCGCATGCCGCAGTAGCGCCTCGCCTGCCGCAGTTGGGCTGAGACCCCGGGCATGACGTTGAAACAAGGCGACACCAAGCGTCGCCTCCAGCTGGCTGAGGCGATGACTGGCTGACGAGGTCGCCAGGTGGACCCGCTCAGCCGCTCGCCCCAGACTGCCAGTGTCGGCAATGGCTGCCACCAGCCGCAAGTCAGGAAGATCGTAGCGCACAGGTTTCGTCTCCATCGAAAGCTGGTTTGTAATATGGGCAATTGTTTTCCAGACATCGGCGTTATTCAATGCCTGGCGAACATTTTGAACGGAACAATTTTGGATAAATCGAACGCTCGCGGCGCCATCCTCGCCCTGGTCGGCGCGCTGGGCTTCTCGCTCAAGGCCATTTTCGTCAAGCTGGCCTACCCGTATGGCGTCGATGCCATCACGCTGCTGGCCTTGCGCGTCGGCTTTGCCCTGCCTATTTTTCTTTGGGTTGGCGTCATCCGCCAGCGCCGGGCTGCTGCGCTGTCGGCAGCCGACTGGGGGCGCTTGTTCATCCTCGGTTGCCTGGGTTACTACGGCGCCAGCATTCTCGATTTCTGGGGCCTGGAATACATTTCCGCCGGACTGGAGCGGCTGATCCTGTTCACCTATCCAACGTTGACCCTGCTGCTCGGCGTCCTCTTTCAGGGCCAGCCCTTCACCCGGCGGCAAATGGTCGCGGTCGCCTTGTGCTACACCGGCATCGGTTTCGCCTTCGTGCACGACCTACGCCTGGGTGACCCGCAAGCAGTGCTGATCGGCGGCAGCCTAGTCTTCGCGTCCAGTGTTTCCTACGCCCTCTACCTAGCCGGCAGTGCACCGATGATTGCCCGCCTGGGCGCCCTGCGCTTCTCGGCGCTGGCCATGCTGGTCTCCACCACCGTCACCCTGCTGCATTTCGGCCTCGCCCAACCGTTGACCGCGTTCATCCAGCCCTGGCCGGTCTATGGCTGGGGGCTGGCGATGGCCTTGTTCGCCACGGTCATCCCGGTCTTCGCCCAGTCGGCCGCCATTCGCCACCTGGGCGCTGGCCCGGCCTCGCTCTACGCCATGATCGGCCCGATGCTGACCATCGGTTTCGGCTGGTGGTTGCTCGATGAAGCGCTGTCACTGGCGCAACTGGTCGGTGCGGCTCTGGTCGTCGCCGGCATTCTCTTCGTCAGCCGCAAATAATCGGTCACGGGTTAGAATGATTTGCCACGGGCGCCGGCTATTCGGTGGCCCGCTTTTCATCCCACCCATCGACGGACATTCCTGCATGCTGACCCGGGAAACTCAAATCATTAACAAGCTGGGCTTGCATGCCCGTGCTTCGGCCAAGCTGACCCAACTGGCCGGCAAATTCACCTGCGAAGTGTGGATGAGCAAGGGCACCCGCCGCATCAACGCCAAAAGCATCATGGGCGTCATGATGCTGGCCGCCGGCAAAGGCTCGACCGTGACCCTGGAAACCAGCGGCAGCGACGAAACAGAAGCGATGGATGGCCTGCTCGCCCTGATCGCCGATTACTTCGGCGAGGGAGAATAAGCCGTCATGAGTTTTACCCTGCACGGCCTTGGTGTATCCGACGGTATCGCCATCGGGCGAGCGATGCTGATGTCGCATGCGACACTGGAAGTCTCGCACCTGACCCTGGCGCCGCGCCTGATCGACAAGGAAATTGCCCGCCTTGACGCCGCCTTAAAGGCCGTCAAGAGCGAGTTGGTGACCATGAAGGAAGGTACGGAGCACGCCCCGGCCGAGCTCGCAGCCTTCATCGACATCCACACCATGTTCCTCGAAGATCCAGAGCTCGCCGAGAAACCACGCGACATCATCCGTGACCGCCGCTGCAACGCCGAATGGGCGCTGGTCCAGCAGATGGAGCATCTGGTGCACCAGTTCGAGCAGTTCGACGACCCCTATCTACGCGAACGCAAGTTCGATGTGGTGCAGGTGGTCGAACGGGTCATCAAGGAATTGCTCGGTCACCCGGGCCGGGCTTCGCTGAAGGCGGCCAAGCACACCAAGGAAGATTCGCTGATCGTCGTCGCCCACGACCTGTCACCGGCAGACACGATCGGGTTCAAGGAACACCGCTTCGCGTCCTTTATCTGCGACGTCGGCGGCGCCACCTCGCATACCGCCATCCTGGCACGCTCGATGGCTATTCCCGCCGTGCTCGGCCTGGCCAATGGCCGCGCCCTGATCCGCGACGGCGAGCAGTTGATCGTCGACGGCCTGCGCGGCGTGGTCATCGTCAATCCTGATCCCCGGGTCCTCGAAGAATACCGGCTGCGCAGGGAACAGATCGAGCTGGAGAAAACCAAGCTCAAGCGCCTGAAAACTGCCCCCTCGCAAACCCTGGATGGGGTCGACATCGAATTGTTCGCCAATATCGAATTGCCCGGTGATGTGCCGGAAGCACTCGAAGGCGGCGCCGAAGGCATCGGCCTGTTTCGCACCGAATTCCTCTTCCTCGATCGTGGCGACATGCCCGACGAGCAGGAGCAATACGAAGCCTACAAAAAGGTGGTCAAGGGCATGGGCGGGCGGCCGGTCACGATCCGCACCTTCGATCTGGGCAACGACAAAGACCTGCATCCGGACAACAACGCCGGCGATCGGGTCAAGACCAACCCAGCGCTGGGCCGGCGGGCAATTCGCCTGTCGCTGGCCGAGCCCAAAATGTTCCAGACTCAGTTGCGGGCCATCTTGCGCGCGTCCAAATACGGGCCGATCAAACTACTGATCCCGATGCTGGCGCACGCCCACGAAATCGACCAAACGCTGGCCGCACTGGAACAGGCCAAATCCAGCCTGCGCGGCGAAAAAATCACCTTTGACGAGGACATCCAGGTCGGCGGCATGATCGAAATCCCAGCCGCCGCACTGGCCGTTGGTTTGTTCCTGCGCCGGCTCGACTTCCTGTCAATCGGCACCAACGACCTGATCCAATACACACTGGCCATCGACCGCGCTGACGAGCAAGTCGCCAATCTCTATGACCCGCTACACCCGGCGGTGTTGATGCTACTTGCCCACACCATAGCCAGTGCCGAAAAACTCGCCATTCCGGTCTCGGTGTGTGGCGAAATGGCCGGCGACCCCAGCCTGACCCGCTTGCTCCTCGGCATGGGGCTACGCACCTTCTCGATGCACCCGTCGCAAGTTCTCAAAGTGAAGCACCG
>JAQTXC010000045.1 GCA_028689015.1 Dechloromonas sp.
TTACTGGGCTGCTTCGAAATGCAGATACGCGCGATTGATATTGCCGCGGTGTAAATCGTTGAAGTTTTTCAGATGCGCGAAGGCCGGGGCTGCACTCAGTTGGGCAACCGCGGCATCGACGCCAGCCATCTCTTCGGCCAGTTGACGGGTGCCTTTGACCACAAACTGCAGGTAGTCGCCCGTTTCGCGTTGCGCCTGGGCGACATCGCAGACCCGGCCGTGCCCGGGAACGATCCGCTTGGGTTGCAGGGCGATGATCTGCTCGAAGGCTTGCCGCCAATTGGCTGGATTGCTGTCCGGCAAAATGCTGAGTAGCCGGTCGACGTAAATGTGGTCACCGGCAAACAACAGTTGTTGTTCAGGGAGCCAGACGACGATGTCTCCCGCAAAGTGGGCATCGGCCGCGTAGCGTAATTCGACCTGGCGGCCCCCCAGGGTTAAAGGCACCCGTTCGCCGCTCAGCGCGGGGGTGGCGGTGAACGGGAGGGTATCTGCCATCTGTTCCTTCAGTTCGCCCTTGAGTGATTCGATTTGCCCTGTGCCCAACGCGGCCTGGGTTCGGGTGGTTCGGGCCAAGGCAATGATCTGTGCGCCCTGCTGGCTGAAATAGGCATTGCCCAGCCAGCGATGGTCTTGGGAGCCGGTATTGATCACCCACTTGACGGCTTTGCCGGTGAGCTTGCGGGCTTCGTTCGCCAGCAGTTGGGCTGCCGCGGTCGACGCTCCGCTGTCGATCAAAATAGCCCCGTCAGGCGTGTCGATGACGCCGTAGTTGGCGTTCAGACCAAAATTTTCGTGCAGTCGGCCACCGGTCGGGCCAATCAGGGCAAAAATACCGTCGCCCAGGGGGTGGACCGTGAGTAAGGGGTCGGCCTGAGCCGTCTGGGTATTCAGTAACAAGGCGGCCAATAGCGCCAGCAGGATTTTTTTCATGGTCTCTCTCCGTGGGGGGGGCGGGTTGGAATATCACCCGTTGCTTATTTTGCACGATGCGGCGTTGCCCGTCGCGCTTGCCTTCCTGCGCTGTCTGCGCAACAAGTAGCGCCGGGACGGGAGAGGGTGCCTACGCCAAAAGGCAGCTTGTCACGAGCCTGTAATATTGGCGCCCTAAACTGCGTATTCCTGAATTTACTCACCGAGGAACACGACATGCTGCAATCCCGAATTTTCCGTACCACGGCCTTGGCCGTTTCCCTTGGTGCTGTGGCTGTTCCTGCCATGGCTGCAGAAATTACCGGGGCGGGCGCTTCTTTCCCGGCACCGATTTACGCCAAGTGGGCTGATGCCTACCAGAAGGCGACCGGCAACAAGGTTAACTATCAGTCCATCGGTTCGGGCGGCGGTATCAAGCAGATCAACGCCAAGACCGTTGATTTCGGTGCCTCCGACAAGCCGCTGAGCGTGGAAGAGCTCGATAAAGGCGGTCTGATGCAGTTCCCGACGGTGATTGGCGGCGTTGTGCCGGTGGTTAACGTGACGGGCGTGCAGCCGGGCAATATGAACCTGACCGGCGCCGTGCTTGCCGACATCTACTTGGGCAAAATCACCAAGTGGAACGACAAGGCGATTGCTGATCTGAATCCGAAGCTGAGCCTGCCGGCAACCGATATTGCCGTTGTCCGTCGTGCGGATGGTTCCGGTACCTCTTTCATCTTCACCAACTACCTCTCCAAGGTCAGCGATGAGTGGAAGAGCAAGGTTGGCGAAGGTACGGCTGTGCAGTGGCCGACCGGCATGGGCGGCAAAGGGAACGAAGGCGTCGCCGCTTTCCTGCAGCGCATCCCGAACTCGGTTGGTTATGTTGAGTACGCTTATGCCAAGCAGAACAAGCTGGCGCACGTCAATCTGAAGAACGCCGCCGGTAACTACGTGGCCCCGGATGACGAGACCTTTAAGGATGCTGCCGCGACGGCGGATTGGAACAAGTCGGCTTTCGGCGAAATCCTGACCAACCAGGCAGGCAAGAAGGCCTGGCCGATCACCGGTGCGACCTTCATCCTGATGCACAAGGTCCAGGACAAGCCGGCGCAGGCCGTTGAAGTGCTGAAGTTCTTCGAGTGGTCGTACAAGAACGGCGACAAGATGGCCAGCGATCTGGACTACGTGCCGTTGCCGGAAAGCCTGATCAAGCAGATCGCGGCTTCCTGGTCCAACATCAAGGACGCCTCCGGCAAGGCCGTCAAGTAAGCTGAAATAAAGAAGAAGCTGCGCGGCGGTCTTCGTCTCTGGCGAAGGCCGCCGTTTTACGCTCACAATACGTCTTTTACGGATGTCACCGGAAAACGGCAATGAATGAATCACATAAACAGGGTCGCCTCGGCGACTGGCTGTTCTTCAACCTGACCCGACTTTTTGCAGTGATTACCCTGGCCATGCTGGTCGGTGTGGTCATTTCACTGACGTGGAGCGCCATGCCCTCGATCAAGGAATTCGGTTTTGGGTTCCTCTTTAGTTCCGAATGGAATCCGCCAGCGGAGCGCTTTGGTGCCTTGGTGCCGATGTACGGCACGGTCGTCACCTCGGTCATTGCCCTGGTCATTGCCTTGCCGATCAGCTTCGGCATTGCCCTCTTTCTGACTGAACTGTCGCCGGCCTGGCTGCGTCGCCCGCTGGGTATTGCGATTGAACTGCTGGCCGGTATCCCGAGCATCGTCTACGGCATTTGGGGTCTACTGGTTTTTGCGCCGATTTTTGGTCAGTACGTCCAGCCCTTGATCGGCGGTACTCTGGGCCAGTTGCCGATCATCGGTGGCCTGTTTAGCGGCCCCTCGCTGGGTATTGGCATCCTGGCTGCCGGGATTATTCTGGCCATCATGATCATTCCCTTCATCACCTCGGTGATGCGCGACGTCTTCGAACTGGTACCGCCGATGCTCAAGGAGTCCTGCTACGGACTGGGCGGCACGACCTGGGAAGTGGTCTGGAAAGTGGTATTGCCCTACACCCGTGTCGGGGTGATTGGCGGTGTCATGCTCGGTCTCGGTCGGGCCTTGGGTGAAACCATGGCGGTCACCTTCGTGATCGGTAACGCCAGTCTGCTGTCCAATTTTTCGCTGTTCCTGCCCGGTAACTCGATTACCTCGGCGCTGGCCAACGAGTTTGCCGAAGCATCGCCCGGTCTCTATACCTCAGCGCTGGTCGAATTGGGGCTCATCCTTTTCCTGATCACTTTTATCGTCCTGAGCTTCTCCAAGCTCTTGCTGCTCTCGCTTGAGAAGCAGTCCGGCAAGTCCTGAGGCCTGGATCATGAATCTTCGTACCCAACGTAAAGCAATCAATCTGTTGGCACTGACCCTGTCGCTGGCGGCCATGGCTTTTGGCTTGTTCTGGTTGATCTGGATTTTGTGGATGGTCTTCGAGCAAGGCGTCAGTTCTCTGTCGTTGAGTTTGTTCACAGAAAACACGCCGCCACCTGGCGGGGCCGGGGGCTTGAAAAACGCCATTGCCGGTAGTGCCATCATGGTCGGCCTGGCTATGCTGATGGCGACGCCGATTGCCATCCTGGCCGGGGTTTATCTGGCCGAATATGGCCGCAACACCTGGCTGGGCAACGTTACCCGCTTTGTGAATGACATTCTGTTGTCAGCGCCTTCCATCGTCATCGGTCTGTTCGTGTACGCGGTCTACGTGGCCCAGATGGGTAAATTCTCCGGTTTCTCGGGGGCCATTGCCCTGGCCTTGCTGGTCATCCCCGTGGTGGTGAGAACGACCGAGGACATGCTGGTGCTGGTGCCGACCGCACTGCGTGAAGCGGCTTTCGCGCTCGGGGCTCCGAAGTGGAAGGTGATCATGATGGTCACCCTGCGGGCGGCAAAAACGGGTGTGATCACCGGCATCCTGCTGGCCTTGGCCCGTATCTCGGGTGAAACCGCCCCCTTGTTGTTCACCGCACTGTCCAACCAGTTCTGGAGCCTTGATCTGAATGAGCCCATGGCCAACCTGCCGGTGACGATCTATAAATTTGCGATGAGTCCGTTTGCTGACTGGCAAGGTCTGGCCTGGGCGGGCGTATTCATCATCACCCTGACGGTGTTGATCCTCAATATCCTTGCGCGCGTCGTTTTTCGTCGCACCGCGGCGCAGCACTGATTACCGATGAAATTCCACCAGGAAAATTCAATGATGCCTGTCGAAAAATCCCTACAGCAGCTGGTCCCGCAGATCAGCATCAAAAATCTCAATTTCTATTACGGCAAGGCCATTGCCTTGAAGAACATCAACCTTGAAATCTACAAGGGACATGTCACGGCATTTATTGGCCCGTCCGGTTGCGGCAAATCGACGCTGTTGCGCACCATTAACCGCATGTATGACCTTTACCCGGGGCAGCATGCCGATGGCGATCTGATTGTCGACGGCAAAAACATTCTCGATAAAGGCGTCGATACCATCGAATTGCGGGCCAAAGTCGGCATGGTGTTTCAGAAGCCGACGCCGTTCCCGATGTCGATCTACGACAACATCGCCTTCGGCGTGCGCATGCACGAAAAGCTGACCCGCAATCAGATGGATGATCGGGTCGAGTGGGCACTGACCAAGGCGGCCTTGTGGAACGAAGTGAAGGACAAGCTCAATGCCCCGGGGACCGGCCTGTCCGGCGGCCAGCAGCAGCGCTTGTGCATTGCCCGTGGCGTGGCGGTCAAGCCGCAGGTGCTGTTGCTCGATGAGCCGACGTCAGCCTTGGACCCGATTTCGACCATGCGGATTGAAGAATTGATTCACGAGTTGAAGCGTGATTTCACCATCGCCATCGTGACGCACAACATGCAGCAGGCCGCCCGGGTCTCCGACTATACCGCCTACATGTATCTCGGCGAGCTGGTCGAATTCGGCAAGACGGATGAAATCTTTATCAAGCCGCAGGACAAGCGTACCGAAGACTACATTACCGGCCGCATGGGCTAACGAGGTTAATGAAAATGAACGAAACATCGCACGTCTCCAGCCAGTTCGACGAAGACCTGGCCAATCTGCGGACCCATGTGCTGCAAATGGGCGGTCTGGTCGAAACGCAGGTGTCAGCTGCCATCGATGCCTACAGCACCGGGGAGGTCTCCAGCGTCAAGGCCATCGTCGAAACTGACCGCAAGGTGAACGAGCTGGAAAAGGCCATCGACGACGATTGCGCTCACCTCATCGCCAAGCGTCAGCCAACCGCTTCCGACCTGCGTCTGGTCCTCGGCATCAGCAAAATCGTCACCGATCTGGAGCGGGCGGGCGACGAAGCCAAGAAAATCGCCAAGGGCGTGCGGCGGATTTATGAAAACGGCCACATGCCGGTGCAATACGGCATTGGCGTGCGCCACATTGCCGAGGCCGCGCTGGTGATGGTGCGCCAGTCGCTCGATGCCTTTGCCCGCATGGACAGCAAGCTGGCCGAGACGGTGATTTACGCCGACCGCGATGTCGATACCGAATTCAAGTCGATCATGCGTCAGCTGATTACGCACATGATGGAAGATCCGCGCACCATCACCACCTCGATCGACATCATCTGGATTTCGCGCGCCATTGAGCGGATCGGCGACCATGCCAAGAATATTGCCGAGCACGTCATTTTCGTGGTCGAAGGGCGGGATATTCGTCATCCGGGCAAGAAAGGGGGGAGTGCGCAGTGACGCCTACCATTCTGGTCGTTGAGGATGAGCCGGCGATCCAGGAGTTGATCGCGATCAATCTGCGGCATGCTGGTTTTTTGGTAGTCAGGGCGTCGACCGCGGAAGAGGCTGATTCGGCCATTCGCGCGGCCTTGCCAGATCTGGTCCTGCTTGACTGGATGCTGCCAGGTCAGTCCGGGGTGGCGCTGGCCAAAAAATTGCGCGCCGACGAACGGACGCGCGAGTTGCCGATCATTATGCTGACCGCCCGGGTGCACGAAGAAGACAAGGTGCAGGGTCTGGAGGCCGGTGCCGATGATTACGTGACCAAGCCCTTTTCGCCCAAGGAACTGGTGGCCCGCGTACGTGCCGTCCTGCGGCGCCGGGCGCCCCATCTGGCGGGCGATGCGGTCGAGGTCGGTGATCTGTCGCTCAATCCGTCCACGCATCGGGTGCAGGCCGGCGGCCTGGCGATTGATCTCGGGCCGACCGAGTTCCGGTTGTTGTTCTTCTTTATGACCCACCTGGAGCGGGTCTATACCCGGGCCCAGTTGCTCGACGAAGTGTGGGGCGACCATGTTTTCATTGAAGAACGCACGGTCGATGTCCACATCCGGCGCTTGCGTGCGGCGCTGGAATCCTCCGGTCACCACGAGCGGGTGGAAACCGTCCGAGGTACCGGTTACCGTTTCCGCGGCGCCTGAGTCAGGGTGAGCGCCCATTTGCTGAAAGCGGCCTTGTTCGCACTATTGGGTGCGGCCTTGGCCTGGCCGGTCGGCCACTTTTTTGAGCCGTGGCAGGGGTGGGCCGTGTTCTGCATCAGCTTATTGCTGCAGATGGTCTTCCATTTTCGCAATTTTTCGCGGCTCGAAGCCTGGACCCGGGCTCCGGTGGTCGATGACACGCTGGAAGGCGATGGTGCCTGGAATGGCATTTTTGGTCGTCTTTACCGCCACGAAAAAGATTTGCGCCAGCAGATCAAGAGCCGTGAAGACGAAATTGGCTTGTTGATTGCCGCGGGTCAGGCTTTGACCGACGGCGTGATCCTGCTTGATACCATGAACCAGATCCAGTTCTGCAATTCGATGGCGGAAACGCAACTGGGACTGGTGGTGCGGACCGACCGTGGTCAGCACATCGCCAATCTGGTGCGCCAGCCCGAGTTTGTCGATTATCTGGCGGCGGAAAACTTTGAACGTCCGCTGCTGCTGCGCTCGGATCGTCGTGCCGACCTGATGTTGTCCATTCATGTCATTCCCTACGGCAACGACCGCAAACTGATGCAGATTAAGGATGTGACGCAGACTGAGCGTTTGGACCGTATGCGACGCGATTTCGTGGCCAACGTGTCGCACGAACTGCGCACGCCGCTGACCGTGCTGGCCGGTTTTCTTGAAACCATGCAGGAAATCGAGGTCGACCGCGATGAGCGGCAGCGTTACCTGACCTTGATGGCCGAACAGTCGCAGCGCATGTTGTCCATCGTCCAGGACTTGCTGACCCTGTCCTCGATCGAATCGGCACCGCCACCATGCCATGAGGTCGTCGACATGGCGACCATGGTGGATCGTCTGCACCGCGATGCCCAGGCACTGTCGGGGGGGCGTCACCATATTGAGTTGCTGATTGAAGGGCAGTGCGATTTGCGAGGGGCAGAATCGGAGCTCAACAGTGCCCTGACCAATCTGGTCTCGAATGCGGTGCGCTACACGCCGGCCGGCGGGAAGATTCGCTTGACTTGGCGCTCAGGGGGGCAAGGGGCCGAATTCGCCGTCGAAGACACCGGTATCGGCATCGATCCCAGCCATATTCCCCGGCTGACCGAACGTTTTTATCGTGCCGATCGGGGCCGCTCGCGCGATGCTGGCGGCACCGGCCTGGGGCTGGCCATTGTCAAACATGCCTTGAGTCGTCATCAGGCCCGACTTGAAATTCAAAGTACGCCGGGTGTGGGCAGTTGCTTCAGGGCCCGCTTCCCGGCCAGCCGGGTGGTTCTGCTGTAACCCCCCGGCCCTATAGGTTTTTGATTGCCGCAGGCCTGATGCAATTCAGGCCTGTTTCGCTTGTGGGATGGTGCCATCAATGCGGAAGCGGCTGACGATGTGGCTCATTTCGCCCGATAGTTGCCGGATGCTGTCGGCGAAATTGCGCGTCTGATGCGCTGCTTGGTGGGCATCCCCCATTAAGCCATCGATGGTATCCACCTGATGGACGATTTGTGCGCTGGCTTGGTGACCAATATCGACTTGCTGGCCAATTTGCTCGACGACTGAAATCACGTTGCGGGCTGAGGACTCGATATCCATCATGGCATGACCGGCGGAACTGGCGAGTTCAATATTGCTTTGGATGTCGAGGACGACCTGGCGCATCAACGCGGTCGACGCACTGGATGCACTGGAAATTTCATCAACCTGACGGGCAATTGAACCGGTGGCACTGGTCACCCGCTCGGCCAGTTTGCGGACCTCGTCGGCGACTACGGCAAAGCCGCGTCCGGCTTCGCCGGCCCGGGCTGCTTCAATGGCGGCGTTGAGGGCGAGCAGGTTGGTCTGGTCGGCGATTTCCTGGATTTCGCGGACCAGACTGGAAATGTTCTGTCCGGCATGGGCCAGGGCATAGACACGGTCGGCGGCATTTTCGACGTCACTGGCTAAGCGAACGATGTGATCAACGGTTCGGCGGATCACCTGGCCATTGGATTGCGCCTGTGCGCCGGAATTTTCCGTCAAGGTGCCGGCCTGCTGGGTATCGATCTGGATGCGGTCGATCTGTGACTGAATGGCCTTTACCGCATTCTGAATGTCTTTCGACGAGGCATTGCCATTGGCCGCAATGAACGCCAGGGTAACCGCCGATTGATGGAGTTCGATGGCGGCCAGTTCATTCGATTGAATGACCCGTTGCATGTCGGACAAGCTGTGTTGCAGGGTATCGATCAGGCTGTTGAAGGCGATGATCGACTGGCCGATTTCATCGTGGCGAGTGACCGGTACCCGACGGGTGAAATCGAGTGAGCTGGCGATGGCGCTCATCGTCTTCTGCATTTCCGATAACGGGTGGCTGATGCTGCGATACAAGCGCCAGCCCAAGCTGGCAAGTAACAGGACGGTGACGCCGAGCAGGCCGGCAACCTTGCCGACGGCGCCGCTCAAGGTGCTCTGTAAATCAGCCAGGGCGGCATCCTTGCTGCGGGTCTTTTCGATGCGCAAGGTATCAAGAATTTGTTCCAGTTCATTCATGTACGGGGCTGCGCTGCCGGATAACAGCGCCTCGGCCAGCAGGGTTTGGCCCTGGCGGCTGAATTGTCCGACCTCGTCGAGCGCCGAGAAATAGTTGTTCATGCTGTCGCTCGCTTGCAGCAGCAAGCCGCGCTGAGCGTCGCTGTCGGCCAACTCGCCTTGTGCGGCCAGCGCCAGGCGCAAGGCATCGCGGCGATCGTTAAGTCGAGTCTGCATTTGTTCGGCGATCACCGGGTCGGGGGCGTGGGTCAGGTTGAGCGCGATGATTTGCAGGCTTTTTAGATCGGATGAAAACTCGGCTGCGGCGACAAAGCCGGGCATGGTTCGATCCGCCAGTGCCTGCATCAGTTGCTGGTTTTGCTGAAATTGAAATAGTGCAGTTCCCCCCAGTCCGAGCAAGGTGGTGGCGGCAATGACAAGCAACAGAATCAGGCGTTGGCGGATGGACATGACAGGCTCGCAAAATGACGTAGACAGCTGACTGTAATCGGCCGGGGTGACGACTTTGTTACGACAGAACGGCTTAACGGACTGGCATACTCCGTTGGTAAATCGCCGTGTTCAGCGCGCTCTACGAAAATGGGCTTGGTGTTGCGGTCGACCGTGAACAGGCGAAATATTGGTATGCGCTGGCCGCTGAGCAAGGCGATGCGGAGGGGCAGCGGGCCTTGGCTGTCAATATTTCGTCATCTGGCTGACACGGCGCTTTCACAGCGGCTGGCTATCGTGGCCGTATGCCTGCTGTTCGCGCCGTTTTTCTTTCCGATATCCATCTGGGGACCCGGGCCTGCCAGGCCGAGCGCCTGCTCGATTTTCTGCGGGAATATCCAGCACAGCACACCTTCTTGATTGGCGACATCATCGACTTTTGGGCGATGAGTCGCAGTATTCATTGGACGCCTGCACAAAACACCGTGGTGCAGAAGTTGCTGCGCCGAGCGCGTCATGGCGAGCGGGTGGTATTTATTCCAGGCAACCACGACGAAGCCTTGCGCGACTATTGCGGCACCCTGTTCGGTGATATCGAGGTGGTGGATGAATTAATCCACGAAACACTTGCCGGCCGGCGTTATCTGCTGATTCACGGCGATCAGTTCGACCAGGTGACCCGCCACCATCGCTGGGTCGCCGTGCTGGGTGACAAGGCCTATGAAGGGCTGGTCCGCATCAACCTGTGGCTTTCCTGGTTGCGGCGCAAGCTGGGGCGGCCTGGTTACTGGTCGCTGGCCGGTTACGCCAAGCGCAAGGTCAAAAAAGCGCTGAATTTCATTTTCGATTTTGAGGAATCGGCCGTCCACCACGCTCGCGAGCGTGGACTCGATGGGGTGATTTGCGGCCACATCCATTGGGCGACCATGCGCCGCATTGAGGGGCTCGACTACATCAATTGCGGAGATTGGGTCGACTCCTGTACGGCCATCGTCGAGCATTTGGACGGCCACCTCGAGTTGGTGGCCTGGGGCAGCGAGGTGCCGGCCAGCAAACGGCTGGCGCCGCCAGTCGAGCAAGCGCCGGTGGAGGTTTGAGATGCGTGTCCTGATGGTGTCTGACGTTTACTTTCCGCGCGTGAATGGGGTGTCGACCTCGATTGAAACTTTCCGCCAAGCCTTGGCCATGGAAGAGATCGAGGTTCGTCTGGTGGTGCCGCGCTATGGCGATGAGATGGCGCAGGCCGGTATTGTCCGCGTTCCTGGCCGGCCGGTGCCGGGCGATCAAGAGGATAGACTGCTGGCTTGGTCGGCCATGCAACGGGCCGTGCTGGCCGCCGCGGTCGACTGCGATTTGATCCATATTCAAACCCCTTTTGTGGCCCATTACGCTGGCTTGCGGGCGGCACGGCAGTTGGGTTTACCGGTGTTAGCGACCTACCACACCTTGTTCGAAGAGTATGTGCAGCATTACGCGCCCTTTGTTCCAGCGCGCTGGTTGAAAAGCCTGGCCCGGCGTTTTTCGCGCCGGCAATGCAATGCGCTCGATGCCGTCATCGTGCCGTCGACGGCCATGCGTGAGCGTTTACACGACTATGGGGTTCATACCCCCATGCACGTCCTGCCGACCGGTATTCCGCTGCAGCGTTTCAGTGGGGGGGACGGTGCCGATTTTCGCCGGCAGCACGGGATTGCCGCCGAGCGGCCGGTGGCTTTGTTCGTTGGCCGGGTGGCGCACGAAAAAAATATTGCCTTTTTGCTTGATGCGCTGGTGCATGCCCGGGAACTGTGTCCCGAGGTGTTGCTGATCATTGCCGGTGAAGGGCCCGCGGTCGCCGACCTGCAGGCTCAGGCGCAGCGCCTGGGCCTGACGGCACATGTCCTGTTTATCGGCTACATGGACAGGACGCGGGCCTTGCCAGCCTGTTATGCGGCCGCCGACTTGTTCGTTTTTGCCTCGCGTACCGAAACGCAGGGCTTGGTGCTGCTGGAGGCGATGGCCGCTGGCGTGCCGGTCTTGGCGATCTCGGAAATGGGAACGCGCGACATTCTGGATAGCGGGCGAGGCAGCTTTACATCGCCCGCCGAGCCCGCGGCTTTTGGTCAGGTGATGGGGCGTTGTCTGAGCCGCCCTGCGGCTTGGCAGCATTTGCGCGACGAGGCGCCGCGCTACGCCGCCGAGTGGTCGGACCTGGCCATGGCCCGGCGCTTGGCTGCGCTTTATCGCCAGTTGCGTTGAGCCCGCAGCCGGCGTTTATGTCGGCGAGGCTGTTCGCTCAGATATCGTCGATTTCTGGAAGCAGGCTGTTGGCCCGGCGCAGACGCTCGGCCATGATGCGCATGACCTGGGTGGCAAAAAACGGTGTTTGCTGGATCAAAAACTGGAAGCGTTTTTCGTCGACCGCGACAAACTCACAATCGCTAACCGCGACCACGGTAGCCGATCGTGGGCCGGGTGAGACCAGCCCCATTTCGCCAATGATGCTGCCGTGCTGCAGGGTTTCGAGCACCCGGTTGCGAACGATGACTTCGGCCGTCCCCTGGGTCAGTACAAACAACTGATGTCCTTGTTCACCCTCGTCGAACAAGGTTTGACCGGCCGGAATTTTGATCATGCTGGGGTTGTGTGCAAACAGTTCGAAAAAGATCATGCTGAAATGGGTTCTGATGGAGAGGTCTTACTTTTAGCATAGTGTGATTGGCCTCGGTTTTTCAGTTCGATGACAGGCGACGCCTTCTTGATCCAGCGCAAATGCGGGTCTTTGAGCTTGTCATCAAACTTTAGTCTGGGCGGGCTAGCGTGCAATTTTCTTCGCCTTGGCCATTGCGCATGAATCCGACCTCTCCTCTCCCCGTGGCCGACGCCTGGCGGATTGCTTTCGTGACTGAAACCTATCCACCGGAAGTGAATGGCGTGGCCATGACGGTGGGGAATTTGGTGCGTGGCTTGCGGCAGCGCGGCGTGCAGGTCACGGTATTTCGACCGCGCCAAGGGGCGGGTGATGTCGGTGAAGCCGATTGCCATGTGCTGCCAGGCTATCCGCTGCCCGGTTACCCGGATGTGCGCTGGGGCTTGCCGGCCGGTCGGGCCCTACGCCGTCATTGGCAGCACCTGCGACCGCATGTCGTCCATGTGGTGACGGAAGGCCCGCTGGGCTGGTCGGCGGTCAATGCGGCGCGCGCGCTGGGGATTCCTGTGACCTCGGGCTTTCATACCAATTTCGATAGCTATAGCGTGCATTACGGCCTGGGCTGGTTGCGGCCGATGGTGGCCGCCTATCTGCGGACCTTGCATCGGCGAACGCGGCGTACCATGGTGCCGACCGCGTCGCTGGCTGCCGAACTGGCCAGCGACGGGCTGGCAGGGGTGCGGGTGGTCGGGCGCGGAGTCGATACGGCCGCCTTCTCGCCGCGTTATCGTGATCTGGCGTTACGACAGTGCTATGGGGTCGAGGGGGAGGGGCCCTTGTGTTTGTATGTCGGCCGTTTGGCGCCCGAGAAGAACCTGGCTTTGGCCTGCCGGACCTTTGCCGCCATTCAGGTTTGGCACCCGGGGGCACGCATGCTGTGGGTGGGCGACGGACCGGCTCGCCCTGCCCTGGCCGCGGCTCATCCCGATCACTCGTTTGCTGGCCAGCGCACGGGGGAGGATCTGGCGGCCCACTACGCCAGTGCGGATCTGTTTCTCTTTCCCAGCCTGACGGAAACCTACGGCAATGTGGTGGCCGAGGCCATGGCCAGCGGGCTGCCGGTGCTGGCTTACCGCAGCGCTGCTGCCGCCGAGTTGATCGATGCGCAACGCAATGGGGCCTTGGTGGAGCCTGGTGACGAGCAGGCTTTCGTCGAGGCCGCTTTGTGCTTGCTGGAGGATGGTGCGCGCCGGCAGAAAATTGCTGCGGCAGCCTGTCTCACCATGCAGCAGCATCGGTGGGATGCCGTGATTGAGCGTTTTGTACACGTCGTCAGCGAGGCGCTGGCGGACTAGCGGTGGCACCAGCGTTCGAGCATGGTCCGCAAGGCGTGGTAGCTGACCGGTTTAGCTAGATAGTCATCCATGCCGGCGGCGATACAGTTTTCCCGGTCACCTGGCATGGCGTTGGCCGTCATGGCGATGATCGGTCGTCCGCTGGCTGCGGCGCCGGCCTCACCGGCGCGAATCTGTCGGGTCGCGGCATAGCCGTCCATGACCGGCATCTGGCAATCCATCAGAATCATGTCGATGGTCGGATCGTTGCTTAAACAGTCGATGGCCGATTGTCCGTCGGTGGCGAGCGTGACCCGGTAGCCGAGCTTGTCGAGCAGGGCGGCGGCGACCTTTTGATTGACCAGATTATCTTCGGCCAACAGGATGTGGTGCAGGCCGGCATCGCTGATGGGCGGTGGCGCGGGTTCGTTGGCCGGGAGTGGTTGGGTGACGTACAGGAAAGGCAGGCGGACTCGGAACTCGCTGCCCTGCCCCGCTTGCGAATGGGCCTCGATCTGGCCACCCATCAAGCGGGTCAGACGATAGCAAATCGACAGCCCCAAGCCGGTGCCGCCATATTGGCGGGTAATCGAAGCGTCGGCCTGGTAGAAAGGGGCAAACAGTTTTTGCAGCACCTCGGGCGACATGCCGATGCCGCTATCCTTGATCTGCACATTGAGCCAGACGCGCTTTGCGTCATCGGGGTCTGCTTCCGTGCTCAGGCAAATGCTGACTTGCCCCTGGCTGGTAAATTTGACTGCGTTGCCGAGCAGGTTGAGCAAAATCTGCCGCAGACGGGTGGCGTCGCCGAGGAGGAGCGGTATCAGGTCCGCTGAGCTGAGGCTGAGCAAGGCAATTTGTTTGCCCTGGGCTTGTGGGCCAAGGAGCATCAGCAAGTCGTGCTCCAGGCCGGCCGGTGAAAACGGGATGTTCTCCAGTTGCAGCTTGCCGGCCTCGATTTTTGAAAAATCGAGCACGTCATTGATTAGCGCCAGCAGGCTATTGGCGCTGTGTTGGATGGTCTGGGCAAAGTCTTTTTGCTCGGCAGTCAGTGGCGTGGTGAGCAGTAATTCGCTCATGCCTATGACGCCATTCATCGGAGTGCGGATTTCGTGGCTCATGTTAGCCAGGAAGGTGCTTTTCGCCACATTGGCCGCTTCGGCGGCGCTGCGTGCCCGTTCCAGTTCTTCTTGGGCGTGCATGCGTTCGATGACGCCTCCGGCCCAGCGGGCGAGCAGGCGGATGAACTCGAGGTCGGACGGGTCAAAATCATGGTCGCGGCCGCGGGCCGACGAGAAGTTAATCGTCCCGTAGGTGGCGCCGGCTACCTGAATGCGGGCGCCGATATAACTGGCCAGCTGAAAATGGATGAAACAGGGGTGTTGACCGTAACCATTGTTTTCCGCGTGGGCAATGGCCAGCGTGCCATCGGGTTGGGTCAGTGTTGTGTTGCAATAGGTGTGGCCGAGCGAGAACACCTGGCCATCGTGCAGTTCGTCGTGCAGTGAGACCTGAACCTCAACTTGATAGTGGTCGGCCTCCGGCGTGATCTGGCTGACGATGCCGTATTCCTGATGCAGGTGCTGGCCCGCTATCCGCAGGGCCTGGCGCAATGCTTCGCGCGGAGAACTTTCCGTGATAGTCGACAGTTCGTTGAGGGTACGCAGGGCAGCCAACTGGCGGTGCAGGCGGATGGCTTGCAGGCGTTGTTCGGTGATGTCTTCGAACACCCCGACATAGTTCTCGATATGCCCCTGTGGGTCGCGGACGATTGAGATGGTCAGCCACTCGTCGATCAACTCGCCTGTTTTACGGCGGTTGGTGATGTCGCCACGCCACAAACCCGTCTCGCGCAACTGCTGACGCATGGCATCGTAATAGGCTGGCGTGTGGATGCCGGACGAGAAAATGCGCGGCGTCTGGCCGATCAATTCGGCCGCCGTGTAGCCGGAAACTTCTTCCAGGCGCGGGTTGACCGCGAGAATGCGGCGCTCGGCATCGGTAATCAGCACGCCATTGGTGCTGTGCTCGAAGACATTGGCGGCCAGGCGTCGCTCATGGTGCATGCGCTGTTCTTCGATCAGGCCACGGCGCAGGCGCAGGGTCAGTGTGCTGCTCAACAGCAGCATGAGGCCCAGGCCCAGACCGCCCCAGAGCAAGGTATTGCGGCCACTTTGGTACCACTGGGCAAGAGCTGCTTCGCGGTCGACATGGACCAGCAGGATGAGAGGGAAGTGACGTGAGGCCCGGAAAGCGGTGAGAACGGGGCTGCCATTTTCCTGGTCATCGCTCAAGGTGCCGATTTCCTGGCGGGTCATCGCGGCCAGGCGTTCGCCGGTGACATGCGCCATGCCGGGCAGCAGCTTTTCCCGCGAGGACAGCAGGAGATTGCCGGCGTAATCGATGATTTCAATCTGCGTCAATTCGGGATTGATGTGGCGAGCGAAATGATTAAGGAAAAAATCCGGGTTGACCGCAGCCAGCACTTGCACGTGGCCGCGGGGATGCGACAGATCATGGCTGACCGGGATGAAGCTGTGTTCGCCCAGCGGCACGGGGCTGGCCGGGGTGGATGCTTGGCCGCCGGCAAAATCGCGCCCGGACCAGGCGGGCCCCAGTCGCAGGTAATCGGCGATCTGGCCGGCGGTGGCGGGGGGCTGAAAATTGAAGCTATCGACTATTTGGCCGATATTGTCCGGGTTGGAGCTGGCGATGATCCGGCCCTGGGTATCGGCGATCGACAGGGAGCGCAGGAACAGCAGGCGGCGCAAAATGTGATCAAGCTGCTGCGAAAGTTGCGATCCGCGGGGGGGCGGTAAGTCGATGCTGTCGGGCAGGCCTTGCAGGGTCAGGTTGACCAGGTTGAAGGTTTGCGTCACCTGATCCTCAAAAACCCGGGCGTGGGCTTCGGCCTCGCGCAGGTGGCGGTTCAGGGTTTCGTCGCGCAGGGTGACGAGACGACTCCAGGCGCCGGCAACGACTGACAGGACGAGCAGTGCCTGCAGTCCAATCAGAACGTAGGTAAAGCGGCGTGCCTGCGGGCCGGGCATTGGCGTTTACTCGAGAACGGCGATGGGCAACAGGTTGTGGCGCACTGCGGCGTTCCGCAACAAGCCATTTTTCTTGGCCTGGGCGACAAAACGCTCAACCCGCTGGTGCCAGGCCTCGTCATCCGGGCGCATGGCGTAGGCGTAGGGAGTCAGGTGGTAGCGGCTCTCTGGCGTGATCAGTCGCGCCCAGTCGGTCGTTCTCAGCATGCGCTGGCTGAAGGGGTAGTCGGTCATGAACACATCGGCCCGGCCGGACTCAACCTCTTGTTCGCGAGCGTGGGGCGTTTCCAGGACGCGTAGCGTGGCGGCCCGTAGTTTTTCTTTCATCACCGGTTCGTGCAAGGTGCCGCGGGCGACGGCGACAACGCTGCCCGGCTGGTCGATGTCCTGCCAGGACTTGATGCGACGGTTGCTCTGGGTGGTGATGGCGTAGATGTCGCTCGCCAGGTGCGGTTGTGTGAAGCGCAGCTTTTCCTGGCGCTGTGGTGTGATACCGATGGCGAACATGGCGATGTCGCAGCGTTGACTGCTGACGTCGTCGATCAGTTTGGCGAAGGAGCTGTCAACAAAATTGACCTTGACGCCGAGATCCTTGGCCAGGGCCTCCGCCATGTCGATATCGATACCGGACAACTGGCGGGTTTTCGGGTCGCGGTAACTGATGCCGAAGTAATCGGGCCAGATACAGACACGCAAGGTCTGTTCGCGCGCGATGCGGGCCAGGGTCTGCTCAGCTGCCTGGCAGACAGTTGCCCCGGCGCCGAACAAGAGCATTGCGCCAAGCAGGTAGCTGGAAAGTTTTTTCATGAGACTGCCCCGGAATTCGACAAGGGGGCCAGTTTAACAAGAGAAAAACGCTCAGGCGCGCTGAATCAGTTCGATCTTGTAGCCGTCCGGGTCATCGACAAAGGCGATGATGGTGGCGCCATGCTTCATCGGTCCTGCCTCGCGGACGACGTGGCCGCCGCGGGCTTTGATCTCGGCGCAGGCGGCTGCCGCATCGGGGACGGCGAGCGCAATGTGGCCATAGCCGTTGCCCAGGTCGTAACGGGGTGTATCCCAGTTGTGGGTCAGTTCGAGTACGGCATTGCTGTCCTCGCTGCCATAGCCGACAAAGGCCAGCGTGAAGCGGCCCTCGGGGTAATCCTGGCGACGAAGCAGTTGCATGCCAAGTACCTCGGTATAAAAGCTGATCGAACGGTCGAGGTCGCCGACGCGGAGCATGGTGTGGAGGATGCGCATGGGAGATTTCCTGATTAAAAGAAAAATTCGGGCTGGCGAGCCAGTTGCCGCAGTTCGCGGCGGCGGGCTGCCCAGTCGGGGCAAAGCTGTTCAACGACCGCCCAGAAGCGCGGGCTGTGGTTCATTTCGCGCAGATGGGCCAGTTCATGGCAGACGACGTAATCGATGACCGGCAGGGGCAAGGCGATCAAGCGCCAGTTGAGGGCAATCTGGCCGCGACTGTTGCAACTGCCCCAGCGGGTGCGGGCCGACGACAGGCGCAGTGGCGGTGCGTCGTGCAGACCGAGGGCCGGGGCGTAGTGCTGCAGACGCTCGCTAAAGCACTGTCGGGCCTGGTCGCGCCAGGCCATTTCCAGGCCCCGGCGCGGGTCGACCGTGGCCGGCAGGGCCAGGTGTACCTGGCCGGCCTCAATTCGGATGTGGCGACGGTGGGCTGCTTCAATGCAGACGGTCAACGGCTGGCCAAGCAAAAAAACCTGGCTTCCCTGTCCGGGGCTGGGTGGGGGCTGAACCTGGGCTTGGGCGGCGCGCTGTGCCCACTGCGCCAGTTTGTCGATGACCCAGTCGGCGTGTTGGCGGATCAGGGCCTCGATGTCACCGATGCGGGCCGACTGCGGGGCGCCGACGCGCAGGCCGTGCTGGTCGATGGTCAGGCCAATGCTGCGCCGTTGCGAGCGGCGCAGGCGATAGGGCAGCGGGCCGTTGGCCAGGGCGATCTGCCGCGTAACCTCAGGCAGCCGGGGCGCGGGCATCCGGGTAACGGTGCGGCGACAGACGGCGCATTTCGCTTTCGATCCAGGCTTCAGCGCGCTGATTGATTTCAAGCTCGCTGAGACCCTGGGGATCGATGGCCGGGCCGATGCTGACCGTGATCGTGCCCGGGCGTTTGATGAAAGCCTGGCGTGGCCAGAGTTCGCCGGCATTATGGGCAATCGGCACCACTTTGCAGCCGACATGGGCCGCCAGGTAGGCGCCGCCGGGTTTGTAGCGTTTCTTTTGTCCGGGCGCGACGCGGGTGCCTTCCGGGAAAACGATGACATAAAAGCCCTGTTTCAATCGTTCGCCGCCCTGGGTGATGACTTGGTTCAGGGCATCTTTGCCGGCGGCACGGTCGATCGAAACCATCTTCATGGCGGCCAGGCCCCAGCCCAGGAAGGGGACCTTGAGCAATTCCTTCTTGAGCACGAAGACGCAGTAGGCACCGTTTGGCACATAGTCCTGCAGGGTCATGGTTTCCCAGGCTGACTGGTGCTTGGCCAGGATGACGCAGGGTTCGGCCGGCATGTTCTCTTGGCCGATGACCCGCGGCTTGATGCCGAGGATGTGTTCGACGCCGAACTGTACGCCGAGGCGCCACAGCTTGCCGGTTCGATAACCCCACAGCCCGCGCAGGACCAGGGCGCCGAAGATCACCCAGGGCGCGGTCAGCACCGACCACAGGATGGCGTAGGCCATGAACAGGGTTGAGCGCAGGGCGTTCACTTCTTTTCTCCGGCCAGCAGGTGGTCGACCGCAGCCGATAAATTGGCAAAGATCAGAGTGCCTTCCGGCAGACCGCCCTCGGCCTGGGTTTTTTCACCCTTGCCAGTCAGTACCAGAATGGGCTGACAACCAGCGCTGGCGCCGGCTTGCAGGTCACGGAGCGAGTCGCCGATGGTGACGATGCCATTGAGGTCGGCGTTGAGCGTCTCTGAAATACGTTTAAACATGCCGGGTTTGGGTTTGCGGCACTCGCATTTCGAGTCGGCGGCATGTGGGCAATAAAACACGGCATCGATGCGAGCCCCAACGGTAAAGGCCGCTTTGTGCATCTTGTCGTGAATCTGGTTCAGCGTGTCCATGTCGAACAGGCCGCGCCCGACGCCCGACTGGTTGGTGGCGACGACGACGCGATAGCCGTTCTGGTTGAGGCGGGCGATGGCTTCCAGGCTGCCGGGAATGGGCTTCCATTCCGTCGGGCTCTTGATGAACTGGGCCGAGTCGACATTGATGACGCCGTCGCGGTCGAGAATGACGAGCTTGTTGGGCATGGGCATCGCGGGCTTACGAGGACAGTTTGGACAAGTCGGCCACCTGATTCATTGCCGCATGCAGCTTGGCCAGCAAGCCGAGACGGTTGGCACGCAGCGCCGGGTCGTCGGCATTGACCATGACACCGTCGAAGAAGGCATCGACCGGGGCGCGCAGCGCGGCCAGCGCAGTGAGCGATTCGGTGTAGTCGCCGGTGACAAAAGCGGCGTCGGCCTGCGGCACGATGTCGACCAGGGCATCATGCAGGGCGACTTCAGCCGCTTCTTTGAGCAGCGCGTTGTTGACCATGGCTTCGACCGGGTTGTCGACCTTCTTCAGGATATTGCCGACGCGCTTGTTGGCGGCAGCCAGGGCGGCGGCTTCCGGCAGGGCCGAGAAGGCGCGCACGGCGGCCAGGCGCTTGGGGATGTCGCCCAGGCGTTGCGGCCGCTGGGAGACCACGGCGTCGACTTCCTGCGCGCTGTAGCCTTGTTCGCGCAGGCTGCCAGCCAGGCGGTCGTAGATGAAGTCGGCCAGGGCCATATCGGCCGACTGGAAACCGTTGACCGTGGAGAAGGCCTGGCCAGCCACGGTCAACAGGGCGTTGAGCGGCAAATCCAGGTCGTTGTCAGCCAGCATGCGGATGACGCCCAGCGCATGACGGCGCAGTGCGAAGGGGTCGCGGTCGCCGGTTGGAATCTGGCCGATGCCGAACATGCCGACCAGGGTTTCCAGTTTGTCGGCCAGGGCCACTAGCGTGCCCACCCGATTGCGCGGCAGATCGTCGCCGGCAAAGCGCGGTTTGTAATGGTCTTCGATGGCATCGGCGACGTCGGCCTTGAGGCCATCGTGCAAAGCGTAATAGCGGCCCATGATGCCTTGCAGTTCCGGGAATTCGCCGACCATGTCGGTCAGCAGGTCGGCCTTGGCCAGCACGGCAGCCTGTTCGGCCTGGTGGGCCAGGTCGCCACCGCCGAGGTGGTCGGCAATGGCGCGGGCAATGGCGGCGACGCGCTGCATGCGCTCGCCCTGGGTGCCCAGTTTGTTGTGATAGACGACTTTGGACAGGCCGATGACGCGGCTTTCCAGCGATTTCTTGCGATCCTGGTCGAAGAAAAACTTGGCATCGGCCAGGCGCGGCCGGACGACGCGCTCGTTGCCGCCGATCACCGCGCTCGGGTCGGCCGGGCTGATGTTGCTGACCACAAGGAATTTGTTGGTCAGCTTGCCGGCCGTGTTGAGCAGCGGGAAGTACTTCTGGTTGGCCTTCATCGTGAGGATCAGGCATTCCTGCGGTACGGCGAGGAACTCTTCTTCGAACTGGCCGACTAGCACGTTCGGGCGCTCGACCAGGGCGGTGACTTCGTCGAGCAGGGCGTCGTCGTCAATCGGCTT
>JAQTXC010000046.1:0-1557 GCA_028689015.1 Dechloromonas sp.
GAGCGCATCGACGAGGGTTCGACGATGGCCCAGTCGTAGTCGTGATCCCGCCCGACTTCGGCAACGGCGGTGGCGAGGACGATGAAAATCTGCTCTGGCTCCGGGTGGGCGTCGATTTGCTGGCGCAGTTCCGCGTCTTCAAACAGCGCGGCGGAGTCGTGGCGTTTGAGCAGGCGATCCAGTCGCTTTTCAATGGCCGAGCGCACCAGCAGCGGGTGGCGTGAGTGGTAGACGCAGAGGTGGATGCGTTGGCCGGCGGGTGCGCCTTGGGCGAGCAGGCTGCGGGCGACCTGGGTTAGCGGGTCGATATTGGCGAGGCGGATCAGGCCCAGGCTGACGCGCTTGCCGCTGCTTGGGTCGGTTTGGTGGTTGGCGTTATGTAGGCGGGTGATGGCGGCGGGCAGGGCTTGCGCCAAGTCGGCACAAACCTGCTCGCGGCTGGCGCGGGCGATGCTCAGCGGCAGGATCTCGGCCTTGCGCCGTTGCGGGGCTTTGTCGAGGCGGGTCAGGCGTTTTTCGACAAAAGCGGCGTGGGCTTGGCGGTAGCTGCCAACCTCACTGCAATCGGCAGCTTCGGCGGCGAATTCATCAAACCAGGCGCAGCAGATTTGGGCCGATTTTTGCGGTCGACCGCGATTTTGGGCAAATTCTGCTCGCCCAGCGCGGTAGGCCTCGAACAGGCCTTCGATCAGTGCCGGCGGCAGGGTGGCGGATGAGAGCAGCACACGGCTGCCGAGCAGGCCGGCCCAATGCACCAGGCGGCTCAGGGCGGGCAGGTCGTCGATGCCGAAATCGTCGGGTTCGTCGAGCACGAGGTCGCTGCTCATCAGGCGCAGCATCGGCGGTATCTGGTGGCCGCCACGGGTGCTTTCGCAGGCAGGCATCAGGTGGTCAATGGTGCAGACGAGAATCGGCGCGTTGAGCAGTTTGGTGGCGTCCGGGCTTTGCTTCAGCCAGCGGTTGAGCGGGCCGTCTTCGATGCTGCCTTCAAAAACGACGGGGCTGTGTTCCGGCAGCAGAGCGTTGGCGGATTCGCTGCCGGTGTTTTTTTCCTGGCGGGCTTGCTCGTGCAGCTCGCGCACGGCTGCGCCACCGACCATGACGGCCATTTCATCATCGCCCAGGTGCAGGCGTTCGCGGTAGGCGTCGCCGGTTTGCAGTGTGAGCGTGCGCAGGCCGAGGGCGATGGTAAAGCGCGCGCCGCGATAGGGCTTGGCGAGGCCATAGAGAATGCGGCCATTGGCCAGGGTTTTGCCGCAGCCGGTGGAAGCGAGATTGACGCCGAAAAAACCGTGTTGCTCGCTGCGTTCGCGCATGCCTTCGGCGAGTTCAAAGGCGCGGTTCTGCCAGGCAAAGGCTTGCGGGGCGCGTTGGCGAAAGGCGCGATGCACCAGCCGGGGGAGTTGTTCCTCAAGCCGGGGCAGCGTGCGTACCAGGCGGCTGGCATTGACCTCGACGCCGATCAGGTGCTCGTCGAGACGTTGCTTGAGTGCGCCGGTTTTGCGGTCGGTGTTGGCGTAGAGGGCTTGGGCTTTGGTGACTTTGTCGCCGTAGCGT
>JAQTXC010000046.1:1657-20607 GCA_028689015.1 Dechloromonas sp.
CGAAACCCACTCATGGCGGTAGGCGTCGGCCAGCGGCTTGCTGCTTTTGAGCTTGGCCTGAAACGCCGCGCTGGCTTTGCCGAAGTCGTGAAACAGCGCGGCGAGGCTGGCGAGCAGGCGGATGGTTTCGGCGCTGTGCCAGTCGTTTTCATCCTGGCTGCGCAGGATGTCGCGGCGGGTGATGTTGGTCGGCACTGCGCCGCGTTCGTTGAATTGGCGGGTGTCGCCGACGATCCATAACAGTTCGCTGTGATCCTTGCCGCGTATCCAGTGGCAGGCGACGGCGGTGTTCTTGCGGGCGCTTTGCCGCAGCAGGCGGCGCAGGGTGTCCAGGCCTTGCTGGGTGATGGCGGTTTGCCAGGTGCGGTCGCCGCGCCGTTCGGCGAATTGGTCGAGTATCTGCCGGCTGCGGTTGAGCGCGTTTTTACTGCATTGTGAAACGAGCAGGATGTTCATGCCGCCATGCCTTGCGCCAGGGCGACGGCTTTAACCGTGTCGATCATGAAATCCAGCGCTTCGGCCTGGGTAAAGCGCTCGATGCAGGCCTGGCGGAAGCTTTGCTCATCGTCGCCGCGCTGGGCGCTGATGAAGGCTTGCGGCAGCACCAGGGCGTCCTTGACCAAGTCGGCAATGTCAAAAACCAGGCCGCCCCGGCGGGTTTTGCCATGCAGCACGGCGAGGCCATGCGGCAGGCCGAGCACCCAGGCGGCGGTCGCGCCCAGGCCGTAGGCGAGGTAGTTGCCGTGGTCGAGAAAACGGTTGGCCGGGTCGGTGCCGCTGCCGCGCTTGGCACGGGTGAATTCGCCGTATTCGACGGCGTCGACCGCAAGTTTGAACAATTGCTTGCTCAGGCGGGCTTCTTCGGTGAGCAGCGCGGTGTTGTCCGGGGCGGCGTCGATGTGCTGGCGTGAGGCGGCAAGGGCTGAGTTGAGCCGGGCTTCGCTGAGGCGAAAATCCTGGTCGGCGAGCGTGCGGCTGTTGAGCCAGTGGCGGGCAATGAAGTCGAGGCGCTGGCGCTGGAAAGCCTTGGCGGCGGCGAGGCGTTGCTCGTCGTCAAACCAGAAGCGCACCCAGGCTTGCAGGTATTCGGTGGGGCGGTATTCGCTTTGCGGCGCGAACCAGGCGAATTCGACATCCATTTCATTGGCGGAAAACAGCGGCGTGCCGCCACCCCCACAAAAGCCGACCATGACCCCGGCCTTGGCCAGCTCGCGCATTGCCGCCTGCGTGACCGAGGTGCCGGTGCCGAGCAGCACGGTCGTGGTGTTGGCGATGGGGATGTTCCAGTACTGCGACTGGCTGCCGGCTTCGGTGACGTATTCAACCCGGCCATTGTTGACCAGCACGCGGCAGTGTTCGAGGTAGTAGAGATTGGCCCGCTTGGAATGCAGGATGGATTTGAGCTGTGTAGGGCTAAGTTCGGGTGTCACGTTTCAATATAAACACAATTGATTATTGAATTGTAATAACCAGGCGATGCTAATTGAATTCGGTAAGTGTGATTCGTTTATTTTCAATTTAAGCGTTATAAACAAAAAAACCGGCCACCAAGGGCCGGCATTCCGTGTTTTGCGGTCGACGGTCTTACAACGCCAGAATCCAGTTGACCAGTTGGCGGGCCTTGCCTTCGGTGATGGCGACGGCGTTGGGGGGCATGGAGAGGCCGCTGACTTTGTCTTTCCAGTGGCTGCTGTAAGGGTTGGAGCCTTCGAGGACGACGCGGGTGAGGAATTCGGCGGCGCCTGGTTTGTTTTTGTATTGCTTGGCGACATCGGCCCAGGCGGGGCCGATGGGTTTCATGCCGTTGGGGCCGGCTTTGCCGGTTTCGATGCTGTGACAGGTCATGCAGCCGCTGCTGGTGGCCAGTTGTTTCATTTCCTGGTCGTTGCGGGCATCGGCCAGGGCGAGTTGGCTGAATAGACCAGCGGCGAGCAGGATGCTCAGGCGGGTGGATCGGGACATGGCAATTCTCCTTTTTGAGGGTTGCAATGCAAAAAGCCGAACCCGCATTGGGGCGTCGTTCTTGCTTTTTCGACCATCTTGCCGGTGACTGGGTCCATGGCGCGCAGGGTGCCTATGTGTAATCGCTCGTTGAGTGCCCTGATGGTGAAGTCGGTGCCAAGGTAGGACTGAAAAATCCAATTTTCTTATTTCGTAAGTGCTATCAGTGGCATAAAATGATCCCATACGGGTATTGTTTTTACCCGAGGCAGTGCCAGTTCAAGGGGATAAAAAATGACAACGCTAACACAAAGCAACGGTTATGTATGGGACCTGTATGACTACAACGGAAGTGTAAGTAATGGCAGTGTAGATGCATACGATGGAGGGATGGTCCTGACGGGGTACTCGCCCAGCGCTCTGCCAAGCTTCGAAGATACTAATCGGGAGTTGGTTTTTGGCGTGGTGACATCGGGCCAAGTCTCCATTACGCGTAAAGTTTTTGTTCCGGATACTGGCACCGGGTTTGCTCGCTATCTGGAGATCATTACAAATACCGGGAGTACGGCCACGACCTTCAACGTGGGAATTTCCAGTAACTTAGGCTCTGATAGTTCGACCGCTGTTCTGGCAACCTCGTCAGGTGATACTGTATTTAGTACAACGGATCGTTGGATCATTACTGATGATAGTACGACCGGTTTGGCGGGTGGGGATCCGGTCGTGGCCCATGTGTTTGGGGCAAGCGGGGGACTTAGTCCAACATCGGTTACACAGAGTAGTGATGCCATCTCTTACAATTTCAACTTGAGTTTGGCTGCTGGGCAAACCAAGATCATCATGCATTTTGGCGTTCAAGCCGATACATTGGCTAATGCGCAATCAACGGTCAGTTACATTCAAGGTCAGCCGAATGCTATTTTTTCGGGCATGAGCAGTACAGAACTGGCCCAATTGGTGAATTACAGCAGCACCGTTGTGAACTCAACATACGCAATCGCGGCAACTACGACATCCAAAGCTGAGGGTAATTCTGGAAATACTGCGTTTTCGTTCACCGTTACCCGTACTGGCGATACAACTGTAGCCGGTACAGTGGGCTATAGCGTTAGCGCTACTGGTGCTTCTCCTGCTGATGCATCAGATTTTAGTGGTGGTGTTTTGCCGTCGGGGACTTTAACCTTTGCTGCGGGGCAAACGAGCAAGGTTGTGACGATTCAAGTCAGTGGCGATACTACTTTTGAGTCAAATCAAACCTTCGCGATTTCCTTGCAAAATGCTACTGCTGGCACGATTTTAACTACTAAACAGCAGGTGACAGCAACGATTATTAATGATGATCTGTCGAAACTCACCGTTGACGATGATGTTGCACAGGGCTCGCTTGGAGCCGACTACATTGCTGGTTTAGCCGGAGATGACCTTATCAACGGACTGGATGGAAATGACGTTCTAGTGGGTGGCAGTGGTGACGATTCTATTGTCGGGGGAGGAGGGAGTGACAAATTAGGTGGTAGCTCTGGTGATGATACGGTCATTGGTGGTTCGGGTAACGACGTGCTCTATGCCGGAGCGATCCCAGGGTGGGAAAGTGGAGATGAGATTCAAACCGCCTCTGCAACAGGGACTATCCCTTCTACGGGCCAATCTTTGGCAATTAGTCTGAATGCACCAGTCGATAGTGAGAGCGGTTCTGTAGTTGTTGACGGCTTGGTTAGTCGCTCCGTGGCTAGTAGCAACCAATACAACATTGTTTATGTGATTGACCGTTCCGGGAGCATGAGTAGCTCTTTCTCCGGAACAGAGACTGTGCCGGATATGAACGGTGATGGTTATGCAAACCAACTAATGGATGCAGCGATCAAGTCTTTTGAATCTTTAAATACATCTCTGATCAATGGAGGCTTTGCCTCTAGTCGCTTGGGTATCGTAGAGTTTGGTAATTCCTCTGGTGGTGCGAGCAGTATTTATAATGGCACCCTGTCTGCTGACTCCAATAATAATGGTGTTACAAATGCGGCGGAGGCTTTGAGGACGTTAACTGCCTCAAGTGGTACCCCATATGATTTGGGGCTGCAGCAGGCGATAAGCTTTTTCCAAGGGGCACCGGCAGGTAACAATATCGTGTACTTCATTTCTGATGGTGCTCCAGACAGTACAAGTTCCTACCAGGACGAGGTGGCGACCTTGCTTGCAAGTTCTGGTATCAATGCGACTATTAGAGCTATTGGTCTTGGAGCTGGGGCTAGTTTGTCAGCACTTGATTTGGTTGATGATGGTACAGCGAATAGTTCTGCAGTCAGAGTTAATTCGCCATCACAGTTGACGTCTGGCCTGATTACCTCGCCAGTCAGTTCGGCAGATATTGCGCGCGTAGAAATTCTGAAAGGGAGCGTTGTCGTTGCAACAATTCCGTCTAATCAGTTAGTTGTTACCCCGTTAGGTCTGAAATACAGCGCGACGATATCCGGCTTGAATACGACTGACGGAACTACGTTGACTGCTCGCGTCGTTGCTACGGATGCTGCTGCAACAACGCTTTCAACCAATGTCACGATCGGCAATGCGCAATACAACGATTATCTCTATGGTGGTTCAGGTAATGACACATTATTCGGTGGAAAAGGTGAGGATTTCATTGATGGAGGCAGCGGCACGGATGCTGTTTCTTACGGTCAATCAGGGGGGGCGGTGACGGTTAGTTTGGCTGTAACTACTGCACAGAACACTGGGGCCTTGGGTTTTGATACCTTGAAATCTATTGAAAATATTTTCGGATCAGCTTTCAGCGATACGCTTACCGGTTCCTCAGCTAACAATCTGATTCGTGGTGAAAATGGAAACGACACGATAAAAGGTGGTACAGGGAATGATCGTCTAGAGGGTGGAGATGGTGTAGATACCCTTTATGGTGAGGTCGGTGTTGATATACTCGTGGGCGGGCTAGGGAATGACACTTATGTCATTAATCTCACTGCCTCTGGTGCTCTGGAGGATAGTGTTATCGAGACCAGTACGGTCAGCACTGAGATTGATACGATCCGTCTTTCCGGAACATCGACGAATACCACTGCAGCGACAATTTCATTGAGTTCAAGTAGTCTGGTGAATGTTGAGCGGCTGGATGCGTTGGGAAGTGGTGCCAGCATGCTCAATTTGAATGGCAATACTCTGGCAAATACCCTGACAGGAAATTCCGCTAATAATTTGATTAGAGGTTATAGCGGTAACGACAGTCTTTTAGGCGCTGCAGGTAACGACACATTGGATGGTGGCGTAGGAAAAGATACCTTATCAGGGGGGAGTGGCAACGACGTCTTTGATTTCAATTCGATTTCGGAAATGGGAATCACGAGTTCGACATGGGACGTCATCTCAGACTTCGTTCGTGGTCAAGATAAAATAGACCTTTCGACAATTGATGCGAATACGGCGACCACCTCTGTTAATGAAGCATTCAGCGCTATATTTATCGGTTCAACCGCGAGTTTCACGGCAGCAGGCCAGTTGAAGTTCACATCAGGCGTCTTGTACGGAAATACAGATGCAGATGCAACGGCTGAGTTTGCTATCCAACTAACCGGTGTCACGACGTTGAGCGCTAGCGATCTGATTCTTTGATCAACGGCTTCTTTTGTTGGGGCCCACCTGGCGGTGGGTTCCCCAGCAAGCCGAAGGCTAGTCATTGTGGTTTGCTATTTTTGCGCTGATTAAGTTTCCCCCTCTTACAACGCCAGAATCCAGTTGACCAGTTGGCGGGCCTTGCCTTCGGTGATGGCGACGGCGTTGGGGGGCATGGAGAGGCCGCTGACTTTGTCTTTCCAGTGGCTGCTGTAAGGGTTGGAGCCTTCGAGGACGACGCGGGTGAGGAATTCGGCGGCGCCTGGTTTGTTTTTGTATTGCTTGGCGACATCGGCCCAGGCGGGGCCGATGGGTTTCATGCCGTTGGGGCCGGCTTTGCCGGTTTCGATGCTGTGACAGGTCATGCAGCCGCTGCTGGTGGCCAGTTGTTTCATTTCCTGGTCGTTGCGGGCATCGGCCAGGGCGAGTTGGCTGAATAGACCAGCGGCGAGCAGGATGCTCAGGCGGGTGGATCGGGACATGGCAATTCTCCTTTTTGAGGGTTGCAATGCAAAAAGCCGAACCCGCATTGGGGCGGGTTCGGCATCCTGCGTTTCAGGTTACTTCTTGTGCAGCTTGAAAACCCAGACGGAACCGCCTTGTTCCAGGAAGTTCACGCGCTTGGCGACGTCGCCGCCCCACAGCGGCACGGCGCCGCCCCAGCCGGTGGTGACGGCAATCATCTGTTCGCCATCCTGTTCCCAGGTGACCGGGGGCGCGACAATGCCGGTGCCGGTCTGGAAGGACCACAGTTCCTTGCCGGTCTTGGCATCGACGCCCTTGAGGAAGCCTTCCGGGGTGCCGTAGAAGACCAGGCCGCCGCCGGTGGTCAGCACGCCGCCCCACAGGGGGGCGTAGTTTTTGTTTTCCCAGACCATCTTGCCGGTGACTGGGTCCATGGCGCGCAGGGTGCCGATGTAATCCTCGTTCAGTGCCTTGATGGTGAAGCCGGCGCCCAGGTAGGCGGCGCCTTTCTTGTACGAAACCGGCTCATTCCAGATGTCCATGGCCCATTCGTTGGCCGGCACGTAGAAGAGGCCGGTTTGCGGGCTATAGGCCATTTGTTGCTGGTTTTTGCCGCCAAGGAAGGAGGGGGCGGAGAGGATGGATTTGCCCTTTTTGCCATCGGCGGAGTCGGCCGGATTGCCCGGACGGCCTTCTTCGATGGTGTTGGGACGACCGGTTTCCAGGTTGTAACCGGTGGCCCAGGTGATCTTGTTCACGAAGGGGAAGGCGTTCAGCAGTTTGCCGTTGGTCCGGTCATTGACGAAGAAGAAGCCGTTACGGTCGGCCTTGCCGCCGGCCTTGATGACTTTGCCGGTTTTCGGGTCCTTGTAGTCGAAGGAAACGAATTCATTGACGCCGTCAAAGTCCCAGCCGTCGTGCGGGGTGTTCTGGTAGTGCCAGGCGATCTTGCCGGTGTCGGCATCGATAGCGACGGTGGAGGACGAGAACAGGTTGTCGCCCGGGCGCAGGTGGCTGTTCCACGGCGCCGGGTTGCCGGTGCCGGCGAAGATCAGGTTGGTGTCCGGGTCGTAGGTCGCGCCGTTCCAGGTGGCGGCACCGCCAGTTTTCCACAGGTCGCCGGTCCAGGTGGCGTTGGTGGTGCCGGAGATGCCGTTCTCGATCTGCTTGCCGGCCTTGTCAAAACGGTAGCCCATGTGACCTTCGACGGTTGGCCGGGTCCACAGCAACTTGCCGGTCAGCGGGTCGCGGGCGTCGATGCGGCCGACGGCGCCGAATTCACCGCCGGAAATACCGGTGATCAGCTTGCCGTTGGCGACGATAGGAGCGGCGGTGGCCGAGTAGCCGGCTTTGTAATCGCCGAGTTTTTCTTTCCAGACGACTTTGCCGGTCTCTTGGTTGAGGGCAACCAGTTGGGCGTCGAGCGTGGCGAAGATGACCAGGTCACCGTAGAGCGCGGCGCCGCGGTTAATGACGTCGCAACACGGCATGATGCCGTCCGGCAGGCGGTGTTCGTACTTCCACAATTTTTGGCCAGTTTTCGCGTCGACCGCAAAAATGCGGCTATACGAGGCGGTGACGAACATTTTGCCGTTGTGAATGACCGGTTGCGATTCCTGGCCGCGTTGCTTTTCGCCGCCGAAGGACATTGACCAGGCCGGGACCAGATCCTTGACCGTGTCGGCGTTGACCGCGGTCAGCGGGCTGAAGCGCTGGCCTTGGGTGCCGAGGCCGAAGCTGACGACGTCGTTGGTGGTAGTCGCATCGTTGAGGATGTCGGCCTTGGTGACTTCTTTCGCGTAAGCCGTGCCGCAGCTCATCACGGCGGCGGCGATGAGGGCCCGCGTGAACTGGCCGCGCCGGAAGGGGGCGTTCTTGTGCATGGATTGTCTCCTTGTTCATTCAGTGGTTGTTGCCGGCGGACCACACCCCGATTGGGTGTCTGGCCAGCAGCGATGCTCTGGCGCAAGCCCCGTGCCACACCCTGCAGCGTGTTGCGCAAAGCGCGCTACGACGGGCGCTGGCAGGGTTTTTTTGCGGTCGCTTGGCGGCGCTTGGTGGCGTTACATCGGCTGCTTCAAATGTCACCACCTGTTGCAAAGTGGGACAGTTGACCTGTCCCGTGTGCTGACGGCGCATTGGTGTCAAGTCAGGTAAATCCCGGTCAGACGGGGTTTGGCCCATGGTGCACTGCGATGGCACGTGCCTTGCGCTCCTTTTCTCCATAACAGCCCGTCAGGGCGACTGGAGGAGAGATGAACAAGACTGGTTTATGGCGGATGCTGTGCGCGGCGCTGGCAGGCTTGACCGTGCTGCAGGCGACAGCGGCGGCGGCGGACGACACGGTCGATCCCCTGGCCTCGGTGCGCTGGGCGCAGATGCGGGCGCAATTTACCGGTGCCGATCCGCTGGTGTTCGATGAGCGGGTCCGGGTGATCGCCCCGGAGGTGGCGGAAAACCCCTTGCAAGTGCCGGTCACGGTCGACGCCTCGGCTTTGCCGGGAATTGAGGAAGTGGTGGTGTTTGCCGATTTCAACCCGATCGAGCAGGTGTTGCGTTATTACCCGAGGAGCGAGGTGCCGGCCTACTTGGGATTTCGTCTCAAGTTGCAGCAATCGTCACCCGTTCGGGCGGCGGCGCGGACACGCGACGGGCGCTGGCATGTCGGCGGCGCTTGGGTCAATACGGTGGGCGGTGGGTGCACGGCACCGACCGGTGGTGCCGCGGAGGCCGGCTGGGCGACGCATCTGAACGAGGTGCAGGGCCGCCTGTGGTCATCGGGGCCACAGGCGGGTCGGTTGCGCCTGCGTATCTTGCATCCGATGGATACCGGCCTGATCGCGGGTACGCCGGCGTTTCATCTCGACGAGCTGCGCTTCAGCACGCCGGACGGGCGCTTATTGATGCGCGTGCAGACTTATGAACCGGTGGCGACCAATCCGGTGTTTACCTTGCAACCGGGTTTGGCCGAGCAGGGCATTGTGGTCGAAGGGCGCGACAACAACGGCAATCGTCTGCAGCAAAGGATCACGCCATGAAGCCCTGGCTAGCTTGTCTCTTCTTGTTGATCACGCTGACCGCCCGCGGCGAAAGCGGTGACTACGCTTTGCTGGCGCAGCAGGTGGCGCCCGATGTCTATGTTTTTGTAGGGCGAACCGAGGATTTTTCGCTGGCCAATGGCGGAAATATCGTCAATACCGGCTTCATTGTTGGCACGGATGGGCTCGTCGTCATCGATAGCGGACCGTCCTTGCGCTATGGTCAGGCGATGCGCCAGGCAATGGCGGCGATCAGCCCCTTGCCGGTGGTTCTGGTGATCAACACCCATCACCATCCCGACCATTTTCTGGGCAACCAGGCGTTTGAACGCGCCCATTTGGCGGCGCTGCCCGGCACCATCGAGGGCATTGCGCAGGACGGTAACGCCTTTGCCGAGAACCTGTTCCGCCTGACTGGCGATTGGATGAAGGGGACCGAGGTGGTGGTGCCGAGCCAGGTACTGGCGCCAGGTGCCTTGTCGGTTGCCGGGCGTCGCTTGCAGTTGCAGGCGCTGGCCGGTCATACCGGGACTGATCTCGCGGTCTACGACGAAAAAAGTGGTGTTTTGTTTACCGGTGATCTGGTCTTCAACCAGCGGGCGCCGACCACGCCGCATGCCGATATGGCGCAGTGGCTCACGGCACTGACCACCCTGACGGCATGGACCCGGCAAGCCGGTTTCAGTCGCCTGGTGCCTGGCCATGGTCCGGTGGCAATGGATGCGGCGCCGATTGTGGCCACCCGCGCCTGGTTGCAGTGGCTGCAGGCCACGATGCGTGATGCCGCTCGGGCGGGGCTCGACATGACCGAATTGCTGGCCCGGCCGCTGCCGGCTGAGTTTGCGACATTGCCGGTGGCGGCCAGCGAATATCGGCGCTCGGTGAGCCACCTCTTTCCAGCAGCCGAGAAGGCGGTGCTGGAGGCGGGGCACTGAGATGCCGGCAACGGTCGACCGCCGGTTTTGGGGCATTTTCGGGGCGTCCCTGCTGGTTCATCTGGGTATTTTTGCCGGGGTGAATGGTGTGCGCGCCCAGAGGAAGGTCGAGTTGCCTGCTTTGCAATTGTCGTGGCGTAGCCCGGCACCTGCGGCGGCAGATGCGATCCCCACCCCGGTGCTGCGGCCGCCGGCTGTGACCAAAACTGCGCCGGTAAAAACAATGCCCGCGCAGGTCTCCCATTCCTTGCGCAGCCCCCGCCAGCATCTGAGCAAACAGCCGCTGCCATCGCCCCCGGCGGTCAATGCCGAGGTGGCGGCAGCGACCGTCGTCGATGTCGCGCCGGCGCTGGCCGGGCCGGTTTTCGTTGCGCCCACTGCGGCGGTAACGGCCCCGCCGTCCGCCAAATCGGCGCTGGCCGATGCCAGTTTGCTGGCTGCCTATCGGCTGGATCTGGGGCGCTTGCTTGCCCGGCAACAGGTTTATCCACGTCTTGCCGCCTTGCGCGGTTGGGAGGGCGAGGTGCGCTTGCGCCTCAAGGTCGCCCGCAAGGGCACCTTGTTGGCCGTGCAGCTTGATCATTCCAGCGGCTTTTCGGTCCTCGACGACCATGCTTTGGCCATGGTGAATGACCTGGGGCCTTTGCCGCCGCTGCCAGCAACGCTGGATGAAAACGAAATTCAGGTAGTTGTTCCCATTACTTACAAACTCAATAAAACAACATGAAGAGACAAATTTTTCCGCTGGCCGCGTTTGGCCTGGTTTCTCTGGCGCAGGCCGAATCGGCTGTCCTGAAGATGGAGGCAGTCGAGGTCATCGGCAATTCGCCGCTGGCCGGCCTGGGCATTCCCCGGCAGCAGGTGCCGGCCAATGTGCAGACGATCAGCGCCGCCCAGCTTGAAGGCCAGGAAAGCCTGAATGTGGCTGAATTCATGGCCCGCCAATTGCCCAGCGTGCATTTGAACGAGGTGCAGGGCAATCCCTTCCAGGCCGATCTCAATTACCGGGGCTTTACCGCCTCGCCCTTGCTGGGGACGGCACAGGGTTTGTCGGTTTATCTTGACGGTGTGCGGGTTAACGAGCCGTTTGGTGACACGGTCAACTGGGAATTACTGCCCCATTCGGCAATTGCCGGCATGGACTTGATGCCCGGCTCCAACCCAGTGTTTGGCCTCAATACGCTGGGTGGTGCACTGGCTATTCGCACCCGTGATGGTTTTAGCTCGCCCGGTACGCAACTGGAGTTGTCTGGCGGTAGTTTTGGTCGTTTTCGCCAAGAGTTTTCGCATGGTGGCCACACGGATCAGCTGGGCTGGTTTGTTGCTGCCGACGGTTTTCAGGAGGCGGGCTGGCGTGAACGTTCGCCGTCGGCGTCCGGTCAGTTGTTCGGCAAGTGGTCTTATCGCAGCGCGGTGGCTGAAGCCGATTTCAGCCTGTTGCACGCCCAGAGCAAGATGACCGGCAATGGCCTGTTGCCGCAATCGATGCAGGCTGCGCAGCGCAATCAGGTGTTTACCCATCCCGACCAGACCCGGCACGACCTGACGCAGTGGACGCTGAATGCTCGCTGGTGGTTGGACCCGGCGCAAAGCCTGAGTGCCAACATCTATCAACGCTTCAATGACACGCGAACGCTGAATGGCGACGCCAACGATGATTTCGAGGATGGCCCTTTCGACGGGGTGTCCGATCAGGCGTCCGGGGCGCACAACCGGACCCGAACCCGTCAGCGTGGGCAGGGCATGGCCTGGCAATGGAACCTGAGCACCAAGCGTCATCAATTGACGGTCGGTGGGGGCTACGACGAAGCGCGGGTCAGCTTCCGCCAGACGCAGGCGCTGGGTGTGCTCGATGCCAGCCGTGGCATCAGCCAACTGGCGGCCGAGGCTGACCAGAACCTGCTGCACGGTCGGACCACGACCGCCAGCCTGTTCGTGACCGACACCGTCGCCCTGACGCCGCAATGGCACCTGACGGCATCGGCCCGTTATAACCACAGCCGGGTGACGACGCAGGATCAGCTCAACCCCAATCCGCCGAATCTGGATGGCGACCATCGTTATCGCCAGCTTAATCCGGCGCTTGGCCTGACTTGGCAGGCGCAGCCCGGTTTGAATTTTTACGGCGGCTTTAGTCAGGGAAACCGGGTGCCGACACCGATCGAACTGGGCTGCGCCGACCCGGCCAACCCGTGCACCCTGCCCAATGCCATGGCGGCTGATCCTTACCTGAAACAGGTGGTGGCACGGACGCTGGAAGCCGGTGTGCGGGGTCGCCTGTCCGAGCAATTGGCTTGGCAGGCGGGCGTTTATCGCACGCTATCCAGGGACGACATCTTGTTTGTCGGCACGTCGACCAGTGCCGGTTATTTCACCAACTTTGGCCAGACGCGCCGCCAGGGGGTTGAGCTGGGCTTAAACGGCCGGCAGCGCCAGGTCGACTGGTTCGTCAATTACAGTTATCTGCAGGCGACCTTCCAGTCATCCGCCTGTTTGCTGGCTCAGAACAACAGTTCGCGGGGCAGCGATGCGGCGTGCACGGTCAACGGCCAGGATGACGAAATTTTGGTTCGGGCGGGCGATCGCTTGCCTGGTCAGCCGGCGCACAGTCTCAAGCTCGGCGTCAATTGGCCGGTGGGCGAGGGCTGGCGTCTGGGGGCCGATGTCCAGGCCTTCTCCAACCAGTTCGCGCGTGGTAACGAAAACAATCAGCATCAGGCCGGCAGCGCGACCGATACCTTCGGTACGGTTCGCCAATTCGAAGGCGCTGGCCGCCTGCCTGGCTACGCCATCCTCAACCTCAACGCCGAAGTTCGTCTGGGGCAAGGCTGGCAGTTGTTTGCCCAGGTCAACAATCTGTTCGATACCCGCTACAGCACGGCCGGCGCCTTGGCCGAGAACCCCTTTAATGCGGCCGGTGCCTTCCAGGTTGATTCGGCCGACTGGCGACGCGAAACCTTTGTTGCACCGGGAGCGCCGCGGGCCATCTGGTTGGGGGTGCGGCATGTTTTTGGTGGTCGCTCATGACGGGCGCCAGCCTGCATGCCCGCGTCTCACGGGTGATGCTGGGCCTGACCAGCAGCTTGCTGTTGCTGCTGGTGCTGGCCTGGTCGGTCGGCACCCGGCACAGCATCAGCGAAGAGATTGAGGCGGCTTCGCGGGTGACGGTCCATTTTCTGGAAGGTATGGCGGAGTCGTTGCAAGGCCCTGCTGTGCCCGATGTCTTGTCTGATATCGTGCCGCTGCTTCGCCCGCTCGGCCGCATTCGCGCCAATGAACTGGCGGTCTACGATGCGTCCGGACGTTTGCTTTACCGTTCGCCGCCCCCGGTCTACAAGGCCGGCCGGGCGGCACCCGAGTGGTTTGTCGGCTTGATTGCCCCCGAGTTGGCTGTGCGCAGCCTGCTATTGGGGCAGCAAACCCTGGTCATTCGCCCTGATCCTTCGCGGGCCGTGCTGGATGCCTGGGATGAGTTGCTGGCCTTCGCCGGCTGGGGGGTGACCTTGTTGCTGGCCTTGTTTGCCGCGACCCGGGCGGCCTTGGGCCGGGCTTTGCGCCCGCTGGAGCAGGTGCTGCAAGCGCTTGACCGCACCGGCAGCGGCCGTTTTGATACCCGGCTGCCCTTGTGTGGCACCTGGGAAATCGACCGTCTGGCCCGCGCTTTCAATGGCATGGCGGATCGCCTGCATGTCGCGGTCGACGACAATGTGCGCCTGGAAACCGAGCGTGAATTGGCCAAGGGCCTGCATCAGCGACTGGCGGCAGAGCGCCAGGACATCGCCCGTGAATTGCACGATGAATTGGCGCAGGGCATCACGGCCGTGCGGGCGCTGGCCGGGGCCATTGCCCGTCAGGGTGAGCGTGCGCCAGGGGTGGAGGCACCCGCACGTAGCATCATCGCCGTGACCGGCGGCATGCAGGATGGCATTCGCCATATTTTGCATCGCCTGCATGCCCCGGCTGGACCGCAAGCTTTGCAGCAGTTTCTTGATTTGTGGCGCGAACGGCACCCAGCTATTGCCTTGCAGGTCGATATCGATCCGGCCACCCAAGGCTTGTCCGACCCGGTCTGGCATGGTCTGCTGCGCATCGTTCAGGAAGGGCTGACCAATGTGTTGCGCCACGCCCAGGCCAGCCAAGTCGTCCTGCGCTTGAGCAGTCGCAGCGGCGAATGGCAACTGGCCCTGATCGACAATGGTTGCGGTCGCTCAGGCCAGCCCTCGGCGCAGGCCGGTTGCGGGCTCGGCTTGGCTGGTATGGCTGAACGCGTGACAGCGCTGGGTGGCGAACTTTCGCTATTGACCCCGGCCGCCGGTGGTTTTGGCCTGCTTGCCCGCTTTCCCCTGCACGATGAGGTGATGACATGAAACGTACACTGCTGGGCAAACGCATTCTGCTTGCCGACGACCATGCCATGGTCCGGCTGGGTTTTCGGGCCTTGCTTGAAGGCGAGGGCTGCGCAATCGTCGGTGAAGCCGATGCGGGCGAAAGCGCGCTGCGCTGCCACGCCGAATTGCAGCCCGATCTGTTGATCATGGATGTCTCGATGCCGGGCATGGGGGGGCTGGGAGCGCTGGAGCGCTTGCGGTCGACCCAGCCGCAGGCGCGAATCCTGATGCTGTCGGCCCATCACGATGAAGTAATTCCGGTGCGCGCCTTGCGCCTGGGAGCCAGCGGTTACTTGTGCAAGCGGGCGATGCCGGAGGAGTTTCTCAAGGCGGTGGCGACCGTGCTGCGCGGTGAACGTTATATTGACCCGGAGCTTGCCTCGATGTTGGCGCTGGCACAGTTTTCCGGCGCTGCCAATCCGCTGGAGAGCCTGACTGAACGTGAGTTGGCCGTCTTTCTCAAGCTGGCGATGGGGCGCACGGTCAACGAGATCGCCGAGCAATTTTGCCTGGGCCAGAGCACGGTCGGTACGCATCTCTATCACATCAAGCAGAAGCTTAATGTGCGCAATGTCGCCGAAATGACCCTGGTCGCCCTACGGGCCAGGCTGCTGGAAGCTTGAGCGGCCAGCATGCCTGGCGCCGGCGACTTGGCTTTTGGATTTCCATCGAAAGTATCCACCATCGTTTTAGGCGGACGCGATCTTCGCGATTTAACGCGTCAATTCAGAGGAATCTCAATCTCCGGGCAAGGCGATCAAGGGCTGAAGGACTGCTTGCTGCCAGACATCTCATGATTTTCACTAGGCCAATCCAGTGGTTTGCCCGATGTGTGGGGATGGCGAGGGCGAAATAATGCTTGCCAAGCCGTGCTGAATGTCTCGCCCGGCAATGTCTTCTGGAGCAAGCCCATCATGTCCATCTCCCCCCTTGTTTTTCGTCCCTTGCCGCTGGTTGCCTTGCTGGCGGCGATGTATCCCGCTGCGGCCGCCGCCGAGCAGGCTGATCTCGTCCTCGACCCGGTGGCAGTCACCGGGAGTCGGGTCGAGCGCAATACCTTTGATTTGCCGGCTGCGGTCGACGTGGTTGATAACCAGAAAACCGGTGCGGCTCAGCTGCGGGTCAATGCCTCGGAAGTGCTGGCCGGGGTGCCGGGCCTGGTCGTTCTCAATCGTGGCAACTATGCCCAGGATTTGCAGATTTCATCGCGTGGTTTTGGTGCGCGCACGGCGTTTGGTGTGCGCGGTATTCGCCTGATTGCGGATGGTATTCCGGCCTCCATGCCGGATGGTCAGGGGCAGGCGGCGACCTTCAATCTGGATCGGGCGGAGCGCCTGGAAGTGATGCGCGGTCCGATGTCGGCGATCTATGGCAATGCCGCGGGCGGGGTCATTCAATTGTTGACCGCCGATGGTCGCGGTCAACCAACGATTGAGGGTAATTTTGTTGCCGGTCGCCATGGCTTGTGGAAGGCTGATCTGTCCAGCCAGGGTGAAGTGGATGGCATTTCCTACGTGACTGACGTGTCACGTTTTGCCGCCGATGGCGAGCGGCAGCACAGTAGCGTGCAGCGTGACCAGGGGTATGCCAAGTTGAGCTATGCGCCGAGTAGCGATGGCCGTCTGACGTTGGTGGCCAATGCCTTTCGTCAACAAGCGGAGGACCCCTTGGGGCTAACCTGGGGGCGTTACCAGAGTGCGCCGCGCACGGTTGAAACCGCGGCCCTGCAGTACAACACCCGCAAAAGCATCGATCAAAGTCAGGGCGGCTTGAGTTACGAGCATCGGTTTGGCGAGCAGCGTCTGCAGGTGTCGGCCTATGTTGGGCAGCGTAGCGTTGTTCAGTATCAGTCGATCCCGTCGTTTGTTCAGGCTAACCCGACGCATTCCGGCGGGGTCATTGATTTCGACCGCCAGTACGGCGGCGTTTCCGGGCGCTGGATTGCCCGCCAGACGCTGGCCGGGGGGCAGTTGACGACGACGCTGGGGGTCGATTACGAACAATCGACCGACGAGCGACGTGGTTACGAGAATTTTGTCGGTGCCACGCTGGGGGTGCGCGGGGCTTTGCGGCGCAATGAAACCGATCAGGTCAGCAGCTTCGATCAGTATGTGCAAAGCGAGTGGCAGGGTGAGCGCTGGGCATTCAGCGGCGGCATCCGCCATAGCCGGGTGGCTTTCCGGGTTGATGATCATTACATTGCAGTCGGTAATGGCAACGATAGCGGCCAAGTGCATTACGACCAGACGACACCGACGCTGGGCCTGGTGTTCCGGGCGACGCCGACGATCAATCTCTACGCCAGCGCAGCGCGGGGTTTTGAAACGCCGAGCATGAACGAACTGTTCTATTCCGGGGCCGGGGGCAGTTTTAGTTTCGCTCTCAAGCCGTCGACCAGCGTTCATCTTGAAACCGGTCTGAAAGCCATGCTGAACGACAGCAGCCGACTCGATCTTGCGCTGTTCCAGGTCAGCACGCGCGACGAATTGATCGTTTCGGCATCGTCGGGTGGGCGGACCAGTTATCAGAATGCCGGCAAGACCCGTCGTCGCGGGCTGGAGTTGGGACTGGACACAAAATGGGCGCCGCAATGGAAAAGCCGCTTGGCTTTGACCCATCTGGAGGCGATTTATGACGAGGCTTTTACCGGGAGCAGCGGGACAGTGGCGGCCGGTAACCGCTTGCCGGCGGTACCGCAACTGCAGCTCTTTACTGATCTGGTCTGGCGTCATCCCGCCAATGGCTGGCATGCGGCGGTCGAAGGAATGGCGCGTGGCGAGGTGATGGTCGAGGACATGAATACCCGGCAGGCCGCGCCCGGTTTTGCCATCGCCAACCTGCGGGTCGGTGTTGACCGCCAGTTGGGCGCCCTCAAGGTGGGTGCCTTTGCCCGCATCGACAATCTCTTCGATCGGCACTATGTCGGTTCGGTGGTGGTGGGCGATGGCAACGGCCGTTTCTACGAGCCGGGTGCTGGGCGCAACTGGCTGCTGGGCATGAGCCTGGGCTATCGCTTCTAAGCCGGCACGCCTGGGTCAGATTGCTTTATTTCGTGGCAACCCGGGCAGCAGTTGTCTTGAAATGAAACGCTTTGCACTGGTGCCCGGGTGCTTCGCCCGGCCTGGTGTTTGGGCGTTAACCCTGACACGGCAAGGCGTTCCGGGGTTTTTACAGGTGGTGGCACGGCTTTCGCGATGTTCTGGGGACGCCGTCATCGCCACGATGACGGTGGGGGAAACATGCCCGGGCGCCAAGGCCCCGGCAGAACATCAACGACAATACTCTGGAGACTTTCCATGCAGAAGAAAATCATTGCGCTGGCCATCGCCGCAGCGGCTTCGAGCGCGGCCTTTGCGCAAACCAATGTCACCATCTACGGCAATGTCGATATGGGCTGGATGTATCGTAGCGGCCACAATGGCGCCGTGGCCAGTGGCAAGTCGCAGAACGACCTGCAAAGCGCGGCCTCGCAAAGCCATATCGGCTTCAAGGGAACCGAGGATCTGGGCAATGGCGTCAAGGCCTTGTTCGATCTGCAATACCGGATCAGCCCGGATACCAATACCGGTCTGGCTCAGGCGGGGCACCAATATGTCGGCCTGACTGGTGGCTTCGGTACGGTCGTTGCCGGCTACCTGGACGGTATCCGTTATGGGATCTACGGAAAATACAACCCGTTTGGCAATTATTCGGTTGGTAATTTTGCGTCGATGACCACTCAATATGACCGTGCGGCTAATGCCATCGCCTATATTTCGCCAGCCTTCAATGGGTTCACGCTGATTCTGGCGACGGCGACCAATACCCAGGGCGCTGAAGGCAGCCTGAACGGTGTACACACCACGCCGGGCGTGGCAACGCAGGGTAATAACGGCGATGACCGTCTGTTCTCGGCCAACCTGATTTATGCCAATGGCCCGCTCAGTGTCGATCTTGATTACGAAACCACCAAGGCCGTCGGTTATGCCAACAGCCGGCTTTATGTCGCCACGACCGGCGCGTCGTATGACTTTGGCCCGGTCAAGCTGGGCGCGGTCTACGATGTGATCAAGGGTGATCCGGATTCACTGATTGGCGGCAACATCAACCTGGGAGGCGGTAGTAATCTGGGTGGCCTGGCGGCTGGGCAGTCCTATGATCGTCGCAACTGGTTCATCGGTGCCACGGTGCCGCTGGGCAAGACCAAATTGCTGGCGAGCTACGGCCAGGTCAGCGACAAGACGCTGAGCAGCGCCGATGCCAGCAAGTGGGCGGTCGGCGCACGTTATGCCTTGTCCAAGCGTACCGAACTCTATGCCGATTATGCGCACATCAAGAACGATCGCAATGCGTCGTTCACGATCAATCCGATGGGTAACTCGCTGGGCCTGAGTGGCGGCGGGGTCAATGGCCTGGCCATGGGTATCAAGCACAGCTTCTAAGACGGGCTGACCGGTAGGGTGCCAGGAGCGCTCCGCCGGTCACGGTCAACTGTTGCTGGGTGACTATTTTGGAATCGATTCTCTTGCGTCAGATGGCTTCATCGCATCTGTTTATGGCGCCCTGCGGGGCGCCATTTTTTT
>JAQTXC010000047.1 GCA_028689015.1 Dechloromonas sp.
TGACATCAAATGACTTGGTCTGGGCAGCCAAATGGCCCAACGTCCCCGCCTGCTACGGCTGGTTGTCGCTGGATCAGCGGGGGGACTGGCGATTGCAGGGAGAGCGCGTGACGCACCGTGGCCTGATCGCGTTCATGAACCGGCAATACGGTTCGGACGAATCAGGCCGCTGGTTTGTGCAGAATGGCCCGCAGCGGGTGTATGTCGATCTGGCGGCCACGCCCTGGGTTTTCCGGCGCGATGGGGAGGCCTTGCTGGCCCACACGGGCCAGCCGGCAGGTGAGTTGCGGCATATTTACCTTGATGAGGCGGGTCGTTTTCTACTTGCCACTTCCCTCGGCCTGGGGCTGCTGGATGATCGTGATCTGCCTGGGGTGATCGATGAATGCCGTGATGACACCGGGCAAGCCGCCAGCCCGGCGCAGTGGATGGCCTTGTTTGAAGGGCAGGATGTCCGGATTTTTTGGCGCGGCCTGCGCATTGAGCCGTTCGCCGCGGTCGACCGCGATCAATACGGCAATTTCGTCGCTCAGCCGCGGGCGGCGCCCGATGAGGGCTGATCAGGGCTTGAGCACGGCCTGCCAGGCGGCCAGTTCGGGCAGTGCCCGTGCCACATCGTCAAGCAGGGCGGCATGCGCCTGTAGCAAGGCCTGACGCTGCTGCTCGCCCAATTCGGCCGGGAAAATCGGTTGCAGGGCCACGATTAAATCACCCCGGGCTCGCCGACCGCGCCCAGGGTAGCCATGCCCGGGCAAGCGACACTGCCGGGGCGTGGGTGAACCGGCGTTCAGCGTGTACAGCACCGGGCCGAACAGGGCGGGGATTTCGATGTCGGCTCCGGCCATCAGCGCCAGGGCACTCACCGGCATGGTCAGGTGCACATCGCTGCCCTGCAGCTCAAATAACGGGTGCGCCTGGATCACCATGGTTAGGTAGAGGTCGCCCGGTAGACCACCCGCGCTAGCCGCCTCACCCTGCCCGGCCAAGCGTAAATCGTCGCCCGGCAGCATGCCGGGGGGAATGGTGACTAACAGACTGACGTCTTCGCTGTGGTGCCCGCTGCCCGCACACGCTGGGCAAATGCGTTCGCTGAAGAAGCCTCGGCCGCTGCACTCGGGGCATGACACTAGCGCCCTGGCTGCGTCGCGCACCCGGCCACTGCCATGACAGGCGCCGCAAAAGCGTGTCCGCTGCACGCCCGCCTCGCCCGAGCCGGCGCATTTCGCGCAGGCATGGTTGCGATGAAAATGGATGGTTTTACGGCAACCGATCGCCGCTTCGACCAGCGGCAATTCGAGGTTAATTCGGATATCGGCGGCTTTGACCGGCGCCGCTGGTTTTTCGGCAGGTTCAGGTTCCGCTTCCGGCGTGATTTCTTCGACGGCAGGCCGGTCGACCGCGAGCAAGGCCTCGTAGGCCGCAGCAATTTCCTTGAAGCGCTCGGTCGCCGCCGGGTCATCGTTGCGGTCCGGGTGCCAACGCATTGCCAAACGCCGGTAAGCTCGTTTCCAGCTGGCGGGCGGTGAATCGCGGGTCACTCCAAGCACCGTCCAGGGATCAGTTTTTTTCATTTAGCGCGTCGGCGATCTGCCCGCAGGCAAGAGTTGGGCGATCAAGTCAGCCATCAGCAACGCGGTGGCCGCATGACGATCACGGTCCGGGTTGTACTCGACTATTTCCAGCGCCCGCAGGTCGGGCAAGCCTGCCATACGGCGCAACGCAAGCAGCAGGTCACCATCCCACAGGCCGTCCGGTTCCGGGCTGCCCACCCCGGGGGCCAATTGCGGGTCGACCACGTCAAGATCAATGGTCACACCAAAACCAGCGGGCGCCGCCCTGACCCGGGCCAAAGCCTCGTCAAGACAAATGGCAAAACCGCGTGCTTCCAGTTCGTTGACCGTAAACACCCGCACGCCCAGTTGCTGTAGCAAGTCGATTTCTTCCGGCTCGTAACTGCGCGCGCCAAATACCGCGCAATGGGCAGCATCAATTTGAACATCGTTCAGGCCGATCGACAGCAAACGTTTGTCCCCGCGGCCGAGCAGGCAAGCCAGCGGCATGCCGTGGATGGCCCCGGAATAGGTGCTTTGGGGGGTGTGGCTATCGAGGTGGGCATCGATCCACAGCAAGCCGAGTGGCTGACCGAGGTGGCGGGCCACGCCACTCCAGGTGCCAATGGCCACCGAATGATCCCCCCCGAGGACGACCGGGAATTGCTGTTGCTGCAAGGTTTGTTGCACTTCGTCGGCCAGATTTCGGCACAGGGCGGCGATGCGGGCGGTGGGTGACAGCCCGTCAGCCGACGGTGCAAACAAGGTTTTTCCCCAATCCAGACGCGGGTGGTGAGCCAGCGCCTGCCAGGCGTGCGAATGATGAAACGCAATTGGGCCGTCGGCGCAGGCGTGATCCTGCGCGCCCAGACCACTGGCGGCACCGATGATGCGTATTCCTGCCGGATGTTTCATAAGTCCCCGTCCAACGTGCCCATCCCACATGGGCACCGGGGCGCAAGGCTACCAGAGTTTTTCCAGGGCTTTCAGAGCATCGCTGCGTGACAGCTGACCTACCACCTTGCCGTTAGCCACCACCGGGTACACCCGATAGGCCTGCTGGACGAATAATTCGACCGCATCAGCCAGCGATGCCTCCGGCGACAGGGTCTTGATATCACGGCTCATCGCCTGGCCGACCGGGGCACCTGGCTGCTCGTAGTACGAGGCATTGAGCGCCACCTTGAGGCCATCCTTTTCGGAAAAGAAGCCAACCAGCCGGCCCTCGCCGTCGATGACCGGGGCGCCGCTCAGGCGGTGCTCGATCAACTGATGAACGGCAGCCAGTACATCCATCTCCGGCGAGAAGACCAGATGATCAGCGGTCATGTAATCCTTGACCAGCAACGATTTCAGCATGCTTATTCCTCTTTCTCAGCGTCCGCTTCAGCCTGCGCTTTCATTCGCGCCTGGCGTTTCTCGCACGGGTTCTTGCATCCAAACGCACAATCGGCATCAATCGCCTTGTAGCCGCCGCAACTGCCGGCGATCGGCTTGCGACCGAACATCACGCCCACTGCCATGACCAGCACAATGACGACGATGATGCCGAAGGTCACCAGGAACATCTCCATGATCGTTTCCTGTACCGCTTAGCCGCCGAAGTCGTCGAGCATGATGTTCTCGCGCTCAACACCCAGATCCAGCAGCATCTTGATCACGGCCGAATTCATCATCGGTGGCCCGCACATGTAGAACTCGCAATCTTCCGGTGCCGCATGGTCCTTCAGATAGTTTTCGTACAACACGTTGTGGATGAAGCCGGTGTACCCGGTCCAGTTGTCTTCCGGCAAAGGATCAGATAGCGCCAGATGCCACTTGAAGTTCGGATTCTCGGCAGCCAGTTTGTCGAACTCCTCGACGTAAAAAGCCTCGCGCATTGACCGGGCTCCGTACCAGAAGCTGATCTTGCGGGTCGATTTGAGTCGCTTCAACTGATCGAAAATGTGCGAGCGCATCGGCGCCATGCCGGCACCGCCACCGACGAAGACCATTTCGTTGTCGGTTTCACGGGCGAAAAATTCACCAAACGGGCCGTAGACCGTGACCTTGTCACCCGGCTTCAGATTGAAGACAAAGGACGACATCTGGCCTGGCGGAATATCGTCGCGATTAGGCGGCGGCGAGGCGACGCGGATGTTGAACTTGACCACGCCCTCTTCTTCCGGGTAATTGGCCATCGAGTAAGCGCGAATGACTGTTTCATCAACCTTTGACACAAAACGCCACATATTGAACTTGTCCCAGTCACCGCGATACTCGGGCTGGATGTCGAAGTCGGCGTATTTGGCAACGTGGGGCGGGCATTCGAGCTGCACATAGCCGCCGGCACGGAAATTGACGTTTTCACCTTCCGGCAGGCGCAGGGTCAGTTCCTTGATGAAGGTGGCAACGTTCGGGTTCGACTCGACCGTGCACTCCCATTTCTTGACGCCGAAGACCTCTTCCGGCACTTCGATTTTCATGTTCTGCTTGACCGGGGTCTGGCAGGAGAGACGCCAGCCTTCCTTGGCCTGGCGCTTGTTGAAGTGCGACTCCTCGGTTGGCAGCATGTCACCGCCGCCCTCGTGCACCTGGCACTTGCATTGAGCGCAGGTGCCACCACCGCCACAAGCTGACGACAGGAAGATGTCGTTGGCAGCCAGTGTCTGCAACAGCTTGCCTCCGGCCGGCACGGTGATCGTCCGTTCGTTATTGATGAGAATTTCAACGTCACCGCTGGAGACCAGTCGGGCGCGAGCCAGCAGGATGAAGACGGCCAGTGCAAGCACGATGGCCGTAAACATCCCGATGGCGAGTACGATTTCCTGAGTATTCATCCTTGCTTTCCCTCCTTAGAGCTGCACGCCGGAGAACGACATGAAGCCCAGGGACATCAGGCCAATGGTGATGAAGGTGATGCCGAGGCCGCGCAGGCCTTCCGGCACATCGCTGTATTTCAGCTTTTCGCGGATACCCGCCAGCAGCGCAATGGCCAGCGCCCAGGAGGCACCGGAACCGACCCCATAGACCACGCTTTCCGAGAAGTTGTAGTCACGCTCGACCATGAACAGCGAACCGGCCATGATCACGCAGTTGACCGTGATCAACGGCAGGAAGATACCGAGCGCGTTGTAAAGGCTGGGCATGAACTTGTCGAGCAGCATCTCGAGAATCTGCACGATGGCGGCGATCACACCGATGTAGGACAACAGCCCCAGATAGGACAGGTCGACCTCCGGCATGCCGGCCCAGGCCAGCGCGCCGTCGCGCAGCAGGTAGGTGTACATCAGGTTGTTGGCCGGGACGGTGATGGCCTGCACGGCAATGACCGCGATCCCCAGGCCAATCGCTGTTTCCACCTTCTTCGAAATGGCGATGAACGAGCACATCCCGAGGAAGAAGGAGAGCGCCATGTTCTCGATGAACACGGAGCGAACAAAAAGACTCAGCAGGTGTTCCATCTCAGTACGCCTCCCTTTCGCTGACTTGCGGGGCCATCTTGAATGCTTCGGGCTCGACCTGTTCCTTCTTCCAGCTGCGCAGCGCCCAGATGAAAAGACCGATCAGGAAAAAAGCCGACGGCGGCAACAGCAGCAAACCGTTTGGCACATACCAGCCGCCATCCTTGACTAGTGGAATGATGTCGATGCCAAACAACTTGCCGGCGCCGAACAGTTCGCGGACCGTACCCAGGGCAACCAGCATGACGCTGTAACCCAGGCCATTACCGATACCATCCCAGAACGAGACCACCGGTGGGTTCTGCATGGCGAAGGCTTCGGCCCGCCCCATGACGATACAGTTGGTGATGATCAGGCCGACGAACACCGACAACTGCTTGGCGAGGCTGTAGGCAAAGGCCTTCAGTGCCTGATCAACGACGATGACCAGAGAAGCAATGATCACCATCTGCACGATCATGCGGATGGAACTGGGGATCTGCGCCCGGATCAAGGCGATGAAGAAGTTGGAAAAGGCCGTCACCAGCGTCAGCGCAATGGCCATGACCAATGCCGTTTTGAGGTTGGAGGTCACCGCCAGCGCCGAGCAGATCCCGAGGATCTGCAGGGCAATCGGGTTGTTGTTGAAGACCGGGTTAAACAGGACTTCCTTGACTTTTTGCTCTGCCATGGTCAGGCCCCCTGGGTACGCAGCTTGGCGAGATACGGGCCAAAGCCCTGCTCACCCAGCCAGAATTGAAGCAGACGATCGACCCCCTTGCTGGTCAGCGTGGCGCCCGCCAGCGCATCGACCTGATGACCGGCCGACGGACTGGCCGGATCAACACCGCCCTTGACGATCTGGATGTTGGGCTTGCCGCTGTCGTCAAACAGCGTCTTGCCCGGCCACAAGGCCTTCCATTTCGGGTTATCGACTTCGCCGCCCAGACCCGGCGTTTCAGCGTGCTGGTAGAAGCCCAGGCCGACCACCGTGTTGAGGTCCGGTTTAACCGCCATGAAACCATGCAGCGTGGACCACAAGCCATAACCGCGAATCGGCAGGATCAGGGCTTCCAGCGTTTCACCCTGTTCCAGCCGGTAGACCGTGGTAAAGCGCTCGCGCCGTTTGATCAGCGCCAAATCCTGCTCGCCGTCGAGCGCCGTCGACATCTTCGGATCTTTCGATGCCTTGAGCGGATCGAAGGTCACCGGATCGAGATTGTCCACGTAATCGCCCGTCTCAAGATCGACGATGCGGGGCTTGATGCGTTCGCTGAACAGCGCCTGGACGTCTTTGGCCGACAAGTCCGGGCTGCCGATGCCAGCAATCGCCAGAATGCTGCGTTGCTTGTCGAGCAAGCGATTTTCAATCTGGATCGGCTTGAGCGACACCGCAGCGCCGGCCACGAAAATCGAGCTGACCAGACTGACCGTCAAGGCCACGACCAGCGTGCGAACAGTAGATTCCTTTTTACTGGACATTGCGCGCCATCCTCCGCTTGATGTTGGCCATGATCACGAAATGATCGATCAGGGGAGCACACAGGTTGGCAAACAGGATCGCCAGCATCATGCCCTCAGGGAAAGCCGGATTGACCACCCGAATGAGCACAACCATCAGGCCGATCACGACACCGAAAATCCATTTGCCGGTGTTGGTCATCGAGGCTGAAACCGGATCCGTCGCCATGAAAATCATGCCGAAGGCGAAACCGCCCACCACCAGATGCCAGTACCAAGGCATCGCAAACATCGGGTTGGTCGCCGAGCCAATGCTGTTGAGCAACAGGCTGGTCGCGATCATCCCCAGCATCACGCCGGAAACAATGCGCCAGGAAGCAATCTTGGTCAGCAACAACACCGCACCACCGATCAGGATGGCCAGGGTGCTGGTTTCACCCACCGAGCCCTGAATGGTGCCAAAAAAGGCATCCCACCAGGTGTAACCCTGCGCCACCACATCACCGATACCGCCCGCCGCCGCCAGTGCCAGCGGCGTTGCACCGGTAAAGCCATCGACCGCGGTCCACACCGCGTCACCCGACAATTGCGCCGGGTAGGCAAAAAACAGGAAGGCGCGCCCGGTCAACGCGGGATTGAGGAAGTTTTTCCCGGTGCCGCCAAACACCTCCTTGCCGATCACCACGCCAAAACTGATCCCCAAGGCAACCTGCCATAAAGGAATCGACGGTGGCAGGATCAAGGCAAAGAGAACCGAGGTAACGAAAAAGCCCTCGTTGACCTCGTGCTTACGGATCGAGGCAAACAACACTTCCCAGAAACCGCCGACGACAAAGGTCACGGCATAAATGGGCAGGAAGTACGCCGCACCAAGGATCAGGTTGTCCCAGACACTGGCGGGGTTGTTGCCGGCCAGCAAATGAACCACGGCCAGACGCCAGTTATCCTGGGCCAGCAGCAGATCAGGCTGTGCCACATACGCCGTGTTGGCCTGAAAACCGACATTCCACATGCCGAAAAACAAGGCTGGGAAGGTGCACAACCAAACGGTGATCATCATCCGTTTGAGGTCAAGACCATCGCGGACATGCGCGGTTGTTTTGGTGACACTCGACGGCTTGAACAAACCGGTGTCGATGGCTTCGTAGAGGGCGTACAAATTTTCGTACTTGCCCCCCTTGTGAAAATGATGCTCGATACTGTCGAGCCAGGCGCGCAAACCCATGCTCAACCCTCCTTCTCGATGCGCGTGAGGTTGTCACGCAAAATGGGGCCGTACTCGTACTTGCCGGCACAAACATACGAACACAGCGCGAGATCTTCCTCATCGAGTTCGAGCGCGCCCAGTTTTTGCGCCATGTCGGTATCACCGACAATCAGGTAGCGCAGCAACTGCGTCGGCAGGATGTCGAGCGGCATGATTTCTTCGTAATTGCCAACCGGCACCATGGCGCGCGGACTGCCGTTGGTCGACGTGGTGAACGGAAATTTCTTACCGGCCGACAGCTTGGACAAAAAGATATTCATCACCGAGTGCTTTTCAAAGCCGGCGCGCAGGTAATGCATGAACTCACGCTCATCGCCTTCCTGCAAGCAAGACACCTGCTGGTGATAGCGGCCAAGGTAGGCAAAGGCCCCCTGCGCCAGACGACCGCCAAACACCGAGCCGGAAATCACCCGGTTCTTGCCAGGCTGCAATTCACCCGCGGTCAATTCATCAAGGCAAGCCCCCAGACGAGCCCGTACCAGGCGCGGTTGCGCTACCACCGGCCCAGCCAGCGCCACGACGCGCTCGACCGACAAGCGACCGGTAGCAAACAACTGGCCAATGGCGATCACGTCCTGATAACCAATCTGCCACACCGTTTTGTGTGCATTGACCGGGTCGATAAAATGAATATGCGTTCCCGGCAAACCTGCTGGATGCGGGCCGGCAAAACGCTCGACCTGAACATTGGCCAGATCATTGCCCGCCACCGGGCCATTTTCACCGGTACACAACACCACCCGCGCCAGACGGGCCAACACCCGCAAGCCTCGGGAAAAATCATCAGGCTGCGCCGCGATCACCACTGCGGGATCCGCTGCCAGCGGATGCGTATCGATCGCCGTCACGAAAATTGACGAGGGCGTGCTGTCGACCGCGGGGATCTTGCTATAAGGACGTGTCCGCAGCGCGGCCCACAAACCGGACTGCTGCAAGTTATCGCGAATCGCCGGCACCGCCAGCTGATCAATCTCGGCCTCGGCATAGCGGGCAAATTCAATCGCCTCGTCGCCCTCAAGATCAATCACCACCGACTGCAGGACACGGCGCTCACCGCGGTGAATGGCACTCACCACCCCGGCGCCCGGCGCAGTGAACTGCACACCCGGTGTTTTTTTGTCGGAAAAAAGAAGCTGCCCCAGCTTCACTCGATCGCCCACCTGCACCGCCATCGTCGGCTTCATGCCATGGTAGTCATACCCGATGACCGCCACGCTGCGCACAGGGCGCCCCGCCTCGATGCGCTGGGTGGGCAAGCCGGTAATCGGCAAGTCCAGACCGCGTTTAATTCTGATCATTCGCTAGCCCAATGATGAATTTTTCTTACCGGAAAGACATCCTGAACAAACATCGCCACCCCGAGTGGCCCTGCCCGCAGCTTCCCGAACCCCGCAAAAACAAGCGCCCGATTTTAACGCAAGGCACCTTGATCTGTAAGTCTTCTGTAAATATTGCGGCACAATTAACGACAAACACATACAGCGCAACATTCTGGTGCAATCAATCGTCACAAACCTGACAAAAAACAGCGCAACAGAATTCCATAGCTTAGAAAAGCACAAATAATGCCTGTTACCAGATAAGCACTATAATTCAGCGCCTGCATGCCGATCACCCCGGCTTCTACGCATTGACATTCGACTAAAAGCACTTTCAAAAGCGAAAAGCGGGCAACCAAGGAAAAAGTCGACGATAAGAAAAGAAAAAAGCCCTTGTTTTTAGGCAAGGGCTTCGTTCTTTCGTTGACACAGGACTGGCGGAGACGGAGGGATTCGAACCCTCGATACACGTTTTAGCGCGTATGCTCCCTTAGCAGGGGAGTGCCTTCGACCTCTCGGCCACGTCTCCCTGTCGATCAACGAGGCGCGGATATTATAGGTTCCGCGCCATTTGGTCAAACTTTACTGATCAAGATCGAACGTGCGGTGCAAAACGCGAACCGCCAGTTCCAGATACTTCTCGTCCAGGACAACCGAAATTTTGATTTCCGAGGTGGAAATCATCTGGATATTGATCCCCTCATCGGCCAGTGCCTTGAACATCTTGGAGGCGACACCCGGGTGCGAGCGCATGCCGACACCCACGGCCGAGACCTTGCAGATCTTGTTGTCGCCAGTAATTTCGCGGGCACCCAGCATTTGCTTGACGCCTTCGAGGATTTCGCGGGCCTTGGCAAACTCGCCACGATTGACGGTGAAAGAGAAATCGGTGGTGCCATCATGGCCGACGTTCTGGATGATCATGTCGACGTCGATATTGGCATCGGCGATGGCACCCAGGATCTGGTAGGCGATGCCCGGGGTATCGGGCACACCGAGCATGGTCAGCTTGGCTTCGTCGCGATTGAAGGCGATCCCGGAAATGATCGGTTGTTCCATGTTCTTGTCTTCCTCAACAGTAATCAGCGTGCCCTCGCCTTCATCCTGGAAGCTGGACAGCACGCGCAATTTGACCTTGTACTTGCCGGCGAATTCGACCGAGCGGATCTGCAGCACCTTGGAGCCGAGGCTGGCCATTTCCAGCATCTCTTCAAAGGTGATGGTGTCGAGCTTCTTGGCTTCGGGCACGACGCGGGGGTCGGTCGTATAGACGCCATCGACATCGGTGTAGATCTGGCATTCGTCGGCCTTCAAGGCGGCAGCCAACGCCACACCCGAGGTGTCGGAACCGCCACGACCCAGTGTGGTGATGTTGCCGTGTTCATCGACGCCCTGGAAGCCGGCAACGATGACCACTTTGCCGGCATCGAGGTCACGGCGAATGTTCATTTCGTCGATCGACAGGATGCGCGCCTTGGTGTGGGTGCTGTCAGTCAACACCTTGACCTGGGCGCCGGTGTAACTCTTGGCATCAACACCAATGGCTTTCAGGCCCATGGCCAGCAGGCCGGTGGTGACCTGTTCGCCAGTGCAAACGACGGCATCCAGTTCGCGGGGGTCGGGCGTGGCCTGCATTTCCTTGGCCAAGGCGATCAATTTATTGGTTTCGCCGCTCATCGCCGAGACCACCACCACAACCTGGTGCCCTTGCGCCTGAAAGCGGGCAACGCGCCGGGCGACATTCTTGATGCGCTCCGGATTGGCGACCGATGTGCCGCCGTACTTCTGAACAATCAACGCCATGGATTTATCCGTAAAAACGTTGGAAACATGAAAAAAGAGGGCATGAGTTTAACCCAGCCCTGCTCTTTTCCAAAGACGCGACGACTACAGATCGGCCAGGACCCGCAAATGGGCACCAACACTGCGTGCCAGCGAGGTCATCACATAGCCGCCTTCGAGCATGGAGACGATGCGCTTGTCGCACAACTCGGCTGCCAGCTTTTTCAGATGCTCGGTGCACCAGGCAAAGTCTTTTTCGACCAGCTTGAGGCCCCCCATGTCGTCTTCGTAATGACCGTCAAAACCGGCCGAGATGAAAATCATCTGCGGCTTGAATTCGCGCAGGCGAGGCGTCCACACCTGCATGACGGCATCGCGGAACTCTTCGCCACCACAACCGGCGGCCAGTGGCACATTGCACATATTGGCCGCGGGCTTGTCGGCGCCGCTATACGGATAGAACGGGTGCTGGAAAATGCTGCACATCAGTACCTGCTCGTCACCGGCAAAACAATCCTCGGTGCCATTGCCGTGATGAACGTCAAAATCAATGATCGCCACCCGCTCCAGGCCATGCTTTTTGAGGGCATGGCGGGCTGCGACACCGATGTTGTTGAAAAAACAAAAACCCATCGGGTTGGCTTTTTCGGCATGGTGACCGGGCGGACGAACAGCGCAGAAGGCGTTCTCGGATTCGCCGCTCATGACCAGGTCCACGGCCATGCAACCTGCGCCGGCGGCGCGCAAGGCCGCTTGCCAGGTGTGCGGATTCATCGCGGTATCGGGATCCAGATGGACCACGCCATGCTCAGGCGAGGCCCGCTTGATGCGTTCGAGATGCGATGCGGGATGGACGCGCAGTAGTTGTTCAAACGTTGCCAGCGGTGCGTCGTGATAAACGAAATAGGCGTCAATACCCTGGGCGATCAGGTGATCGTTAATGGCAGTGAGGCGTTGCGGGCATTCCGGGTGATGCGTTCCCATGTCATGCAACTGACAGTCGCGATGGGTAATGAAGGCAGTGGTTGTCACTTGTTCTCTCTCTGCGATGCGGCGTACTGGAGCGTGCGCTCGTCGAACGACCATTATCGTCCTAATTTGCAGCCGCCTTCAAGCATTAGAATGACACTATCCCGCCTTGGAAAATACGCATGTCCATGTCCACGCAACAGCCCTTTCAGGCCGTTCTCAATGCCTGCAACGAAATTCTGCTCGGCAAACCACAGGAAACTCGGCTGGCCAGCGCCTGCCTGCTGGCGGGCGGCCACCTGTTGATCGAAGATTTACCGGGCATGGGTAAGACGACGCTGGCGCACAGCCTGGCCCGCTTGCTGGGCCTTGAGTTCGCCCGCATTCAATTCACCAGCGACCTGCTGCCGGCCGACATCATCGGTGTCAGTATTTTTGAGCGAGAGCACAGTGCCTTTCGCTTTATTCCCGGGCCGATCTTTTCCCAACTGTTGCTGGCTGACGAGATCAACCGGGCCAGCCCGAAAACGCAAAGTGCCTTGCTGGAAGCCATGGAAGAAGGCCAGGTCACGGCCGATGGTCAGACGCGACGCCTGCCGCATCCTTTTTTCGTCATCGCCACGCAAAATCCCAGCCATCAGATTGGCACCTTTCCGCTACCCGAGTCGCAACTCGATCGCTTTCTGATGCGCATCGAACTGGGCTACCCGGACCGCCAGGCTGAGCGAGCCCTGCTCGCCGGCCATGTCACTCGCAGTAGCACGGGGCGCACCTTGCCGTTACTGAATGCCGAGCAATTACCTGCCTTGCAAGCGGCCGTCCAGCGCGTCCATGTGTCTGCTGCCTTGATCGACTACCTGCAAGCGCTACTTGAGGCGACACGCCAGCACCCGGATTTTCGTCATGGTCTCTCGCCACGCGCTGGCCTAGGTCTGCTGGCGGCAGCGCGCGCCTGGGCGTGGCTCGATGGTCGCGACCGGGTTTTGCCTGACGACGTACAAGCGGTCCTGCCAGCCGTCGCCTGCCACCGACTGCGCTCGAACCGGGATGGCCAGGCCGCCCATCCGGAAGAGATTGCCCAGTTGTTGCGCCAGGTGGCGATTCCTTGAGTTGACCATGACCTGGCGCGACACGCTGCAGAAAAAACTGTTTCGTTGGCACGATGACGGCGACGGCACGATCAGCCTCGGCCGGCGACGAATTTTCATCCTGCCATCGGCCGCAGGCCTGCTCTATGCGCTGACCTTGCTGGTGATGTTGCTGGCGGCGATCAATTACCGCCTGGCACTCGGCCATGCCCTGACCTTCTTTCTAGCGGCGCTGGGCGTCGTCGGCATGATCCACACCTTTCGCAACCTTTACGGCCTGCGACTGAAACCCCTCAGCGCGGCGCCGGTCTTTGTCGGCGAAATGGCCGAATTCACGCTGCGGGTCAGCAACCCGACCCCTGAGGCGCGCCCTGACCTAAACTTTGCGCTCGCCGAACAGCCGATCCGAACAATCGCGGTCGACGGCCTGAGCGAGCAAAAAATCCAGCTCACCCTGCCCGCCCGACAACGCGGCTGGCTGACCTTGCCGCGTGTTCGTTTGCGCAGCCGTTACCCGCTGGGACTATTTACGGCCTGGAGCGATTTGCATCCCCGGTTGCGCTGCCTGGTTTATCCGCAACCGCTGCCGCAGCCACTGCCGGCACACGCCTCGGGCGCCGACAGCAGCGGCGGCAATCAGCCGCAGGGCCAGGCCGAGTTCGCCGGTTTCCGCCCACGCCAGGCCAGCGACCCACTGCGCCACGTCGCCTGGAAAGCCAGCGCCCGTGGCGGGCCGACGGCCCCGCTGCTGATTGCCCAATATCATGACGGCGAGGAAAACTGCTGGCAGTTCGACTGGCAGGATTGCCCACCAGAGGCTGATCACGAGCAACGACTGTCTATCCTCACGGGCTGGGTGCTGGTCGCCGCTGCCCAGGGCTGGACCTACCGCCTGCAACTGCCGGGTCAGCGCATTCCCGATGGCCAGGGCGAAGCGCAGCGCCTGCGCTGCCTGCAGGCGCTCGCTCTCTACCCGGCATGAAAACACCACCCATCGCCCTCGATCGCGCGGCCCGCTACGGGTTGCTGGCCGGCGCGCTGATTGCCTGCCTGCCGCATGGCCTGCATTTGCCGGTCAGTCTCAATCTGCTGGCAGCCTTGCTGCTACTCGCCGCCTTCAGTCAGATCCATCAAGACCAGGCCGCACCGAGCCGCTGGTTGCTGCTGCTCCTGGTGGGGAGTTGTTGCGCGCTGATCCTGTTCGAGTTCCGCACACTGTTCGGCCGTGATGCCGGCGTCGCTACGCTGGTGCTGTTCATGAGCTTGAAGCTGCTCGAAATGCGCAGCGCCCGTGATGGCTTTGTTGTCATCACCCTGGGGTATTTTTTGCTGTTGACCCATTATTTTTATTCGCAAACCCTGCTCACCGGTCTCTGGCTGATCGGCGCTTTGTGGTTACTGACCGCCTGTATGATTCGCCTGCAATCGCCACGGTCGACTGCCATTACACTGCTTTTTCGCCAGGCGGGCCGCCTGGGCCTGCAAGCCCTGCCGCTGATGCTGCTGCTCTACCTGTTGTTTCCACGGGTCGACGGCCCCTTGTGGGGATTACCGCAAGACGCCCATGCCGGCCGGACCGGCCTGTCCGACACCTTGCGTATGGGCCACATTTCCCAACTGGTTCAGAGCGGCGATATCGCCTTCCGGGTGCGTTTTGACGACCCCCCCCCGCCCCGCCAGCAGCTGTACTGGCGTGGCCCGGTGCTGGAGCGTTTTGATGGTGAAACCTGGCACCCGGCCAGCGGTGATGACCCGCCGCCCCGCATCGAAGTGCTGTCGCCCGCTCTGCGCTACGAAAGCACGCTCGAAGCACATGGCAAGCGCTGGCTGCTCGCCCTCGATGCCCCGGGGGCGCTGCCGGCAAACAGCCGCCTCGATGGCCGAATGACCGTCCTCGCCAAGGACAACCTGGACCAACGCCAACGCTGGACCTTTGCCAGCCATCTCGACTACCGCTTGAACTCGATCGAGATGCCGCATATCCGCCAGCGCAACCAGCAACTTCCCCCCCGCGGTAATCCGCGCAGCCGAGCGCTCGCGGTCGACTGGCGGCAAAGCGAAAAAAGCGACCAAGCCTTTGTCGACCGCGTGCTCCGCCATTTTGCCGAACAACCGTTCTACTACACGCTGCAGCCGCCGTTATTGGGTGCCGATGCCATCGACGATTTCCTGTTCGACCGCCGGCGTGGCTTTTGCGAACACTACGCCGCCAGTTTCGTTTTCCTGATGCGGGCAGCGGGCATTCCGGCACGAATCGTCGGTGGCTACCAGGGGGGCGAACTGAATCCGCTCGATAATTACTGGGTCATTCGCCAGTCAGACGCCCACGCCTGGAGCGAAGTCTGGCTGAGTGATCGTGGCTGGGTGCGGGTAGACCCAACTGCGGCGGTCGCCCCATCGCGCATCGAGCACGGCATTGTCGATGCCCTGCCGACCGGCGAAGCACTGCCCGCCATCATCCAGTTGCGGGGTGACTGGGCGCGCAACCTGCGCCATCGTTGGGAAGCGCTGAACAATGCCTGGAACCAGCACGTCCTCGGCTACGACCTGGCCAAGCAACGCCGCCTGCTGGCCCAACTGGGCTGGCCCGAGGCGGACTGGCGACAACTCAGCGCTTTGCTGGCTGGGCTGGGTGGCCTGGTGGTACTGGGCCTCACCCTCTGGGCGCTTTATCAGCGTCCATCCGGCGATCCGGCCAGCCGGCTATGGCAGCAGGCGCTGCGACAACTGGCGCGAAGAAATGTACACTTGGCGCCGGGGGAAACCCCAAACACCTTTGCCCACCGCGTCGCGCAGGCCCATCCCGACCTGGCCCCCCGCCTCAATCGCGTGGTTGATCATTATTTGCAGGTTCGTTACGGCGACCTGGCGCAAGCCTTGCCAGCCCTGCGTCAAGCCGTCGCCGAACTTGCCCGATGGAGTTCCCGTTGAAGTTTTTATTGCCTGCTTTGTTGCTCGCCCTGCTCTGCCCGTCGCTACACGCGGCCAGCCGGATTGCCGATTCAACCGATGCCCAGACCTTCGCGGTCGACATGGAAAAACGGCATGGTTTCTCCCGCACAGAACTGCTTGAGCGCTTTGCCCAGATCAGCCCCGATCCGCGCGTTCTGCGCCTGATTGCACCGCCCAGCAAACCTGGTCAACGGTCCTGGGCGCGTTACCAGCCACGATTTCTTAACGAACAGCGCATCGCCCAAGGCGTCGAGTTCTGGCAAAACCATGCCGCGCATCTGGCCCGCGCCCGCGCCTTGTATGGTGTGCCAGAAGAAATCATCGTCGCCATCATCGGCGTCGAAACCGTCTACGGACGCAATACCGGGGGATTCCGCGTCCTCGATGCGCTGGCCACCCTCGCCTTCAGCTACCCGCCGCGCGCTGAGTTTTTCCGTACCGAATTGGAACAATTTTTCCTGCTGGCCCGCGAAAACGGGCTCGACCCCGCCGAAATTCGCGGCTCCTACGCCGGCGCCATTGGTATTCCACAATTCATGCCCGGCAGCCAGCGGCGTTACGCCATCGATTTCGATGGCGACCAACGCATTGACTTGTCAAATAGCGACGACGATGCCATTGGCAGTGTCGCCCACTTTCTTCTACAGCACGGCTGGCAAAGCGGTCAGCCCATTGCCGTGCCGGCCCGTCTCGCCGGCCCGCCCGCCAACGAATGGCTGGAAGCCGGCATTCAACCTCGTCTGCTGGCAGGCGACCTGCTCGCGGCCGGCGTGCTGGCCGACACGCCGCCGACGGCACGCGTCACCCTGGTCGACCTGATCACCCCGGGGCAAGCGACCGAATACTGGCTGGGCTTTGATAATTTCTACGTCATTACCCGTTACAACCGCTCAAGTTTCTACGCCATGTCGGTTTTTCAGTTGGCTGAAGCCATCCGGCAGCGCATGCCTGGCAGCGAACGCTAAAAGGAACGGCACACGCGGTCGACCGCGGCAAGTCGCTTAAAACAGGGAATCGCGGCTGATGTTGCCGCGCTTGATAATGCGGCGCAGGGCATCGAGCGCTTCCATCTGGATTTGCCGCACCCGTTCGCGGGTCAAGCCCAGATCACCCGCAATCGCGTCCAGGGTGTCCACCTCACTCCCCTCCAGGCCGTAACGACGGCTGATCACCAGCCGCTGCCGCTCGCTCAACTGGGCCAGCCAGTCAGCCAACAAAACACCGACCTCGCTGATTTGCAGCAGGGATTCCGGATCTCCCCCCCCCGACTCGTCAGGAATAATCTCGGCCATGCTGTGATTGGGATCAATGTCGAGCGGCGCATCCAGCGATGCAATATGCTCGTTGAGCGACAGGATGCGCCGCACATCGGCCTCCGATCGCTCAGTGAGGGCGGCGATATGTGCCACGGTCGACTCGCGTTTTTCAGCAGATTCCAGATGCCGCATCGCCCGCAGCACACCGTTAATTTCCTTGACCACATGCACCGGCAGACGAATGGTCCGCGACTGGTTCATGATGCCGCGCTCGATGCCTTGGCGTATCCACCAGGTCGCATAGGTAGAAAAGCGGAAGCCGCGTTCCGGATCGAATTTTTCCAAGGCGTGAATCAGACCCAGATTCCCCTCCTCAATCAAGTCGAGCAGGGGAATACCCCGATTCAGGTAATGCTTGGCAATGCTGACCACCAGACGCAGATTGTGTTCGATCATCAATTGCCGAGCCGCGAAATCACCGGCTCGCACCCGACGGGCCAACGCTGCTTCCTCGCTCGCGGTCAACAACGGCCGGGCACCAATTTCGTTCAGGTAGAGCTGGGTAACGTCTTCCAGCAGTTCGGTTTCGCCCGCTGACGCATCCGCTTCCGGCTGAGCAGCCATTCCGTCAACCGAGGCATCGAGTGCCCCCAGGTCGTCGGCTGACTCCTCGTCGGTATTCATCGCTTGGGCAAATAACCAACCGGGTCAACCGGCTTGCCTTGCTTGCGGACTTCGAAATGCAACTTGACCGTATCTGTCCCGGTCTTGCCCATTTCGCCGATCTTCTGCCCCCGACGAACGCTCTGCCCTTCCTTGACCAGAATTCGGCTGTTGTGGGCGTAGACCGAGAGATATTCGGCGTTGTGCTTGACAATCACCAGCTTGCCGTAACCAGCCAGCGCGTCGCCGACATAAAGCACCTTTCCATCACTGGCTGCCAGCACGGGGTCGCCTTGGCGGCCGGCGAAATCAAAGCCCTTGCTACCGGCTTCGTTGTAAGGCGCACTCAAGCTGGCAGTGGTCGGCCAGGCCCAGACAATCCCATCGGTACTCGCCGGAGCCGCTGGCGCGGCCGCCACGGCTGGCGAGGGCGGCGGGCTGCTCTCCGGTGCGGCATCAAGCCGGCGATTGAGGCGGGCATCGGCTTCTGCCGAATAGGGTTCCTTGCCACCGCGCGGCTCACGCAGCCAACCACTGGGCACCTCGGCCGAAGCAGCCCCCGTGCCCAGCGGGCGCGATTCGACGACCGCGCCTGCCCCGATGGGCGCAACCGTCGCCGTTGCGGCAGCCGGGGCCACCGCACGGCGCAGACGAAGCACTTGCCCCTCTTTGATCGCCGCCGGGTTGTCCAGATTGTTCAGCGCCGCCAGCTCCATGTGATCGACGCCATGTTCCTTGGCGATGCGGTACAGCGTATCGCCTCGCTTGACCAGATAATCATTGGTCCCAAGTAGCTGGGCACGGGCAGTCGGTGCAGGTTCGACAGCCGGAACCGGCGCCTGGGTACAGGCACTCAGCAAAAATAAGGCAATCAACAGCGGGAAAATTCGAATCATTGTGTTCCGGAGAGTAGCGGGACAAAACGCACCGTATCCAGGCGCGTTTCGGTAAACCCTTGTGGCGTGCGCTCGACAAGCGAAAGATACTGCTCTTGGGCGCCGACAGGCAAGACCAATCGCCCCCCCACCGCAAGCTGTGACAGCAAGGCCGGAGGAATACCAATCCCCGCCGCCGCCACGATGATGGAATCATACGGCGCACCTTCCGGCAAACCCAACTGTCCATCCGCATGCTTGAGGCGAACGTTGAATTGCTGCAGGGTGCGCATATTGACCTTGGCCTTCTCGATCAATGGCGCCAGGCGCTCGATGGCAAACACCTCTTTAGTCAGTTGCGCCAGTACAGTCGCCTGATAACCGCAACCCGCACCAATTTCCAGCGTTCGCCCCAGCCCGCTACGGCCATTGAGCAAAAGCTCGATCATGCGGGCGACGATAAAAGGCTGAGAAATGGTCTGCCCCATCCCCAACGGCAAGGCAGTATCTTCATAAGCCCGCGACGCCAAGGCCTCCTCGACAAAGACATGACGCGGCACCGCAGCCATAGCCTTGAGCACCGCGTCGTTCTTGATACCTTTTTCACGCAGGCGCTCGACCATCCGGGCGCGTGTGCGTTGCGAAGTCATGCCGATGCCTTGTAACACGGTCAGATCACGTCATCCATTGGTTAAGCACGGGTAGTTGCCGATTGTGGGTCAGATCAATCTGCAATGGCGTTATCGACACAAAACCACGGTCGACCGCGTTGAAATCGGTCCCTGGTCCCGCATCGGCAGCCGCCCCGGCAGCCCCCACCCAATACACCGTTTCCTGACGTGGCGAAATCATCCGCACCACAGGTTCGGCCTTATGGCGCCGCCCCAGCCGAGTAACCTCATGTCCCTGAATGGCTGCCAGCGGATAATCCGGCACATTCACATTGAGTAATACGGGTTCACTAAATGGCTTAGCAATAAACCGCTCAACCAATTGCCGAGCAATCGCACCGGCTGTCGCAAAATGCTGATAATCGGTGCCAACCAGCGAGATGGCGATGGAAGGAATACCCAGTAAATAACCTTCGGTGGCAGCGGCCACCGTGCCGGAGTAAATCGTATCATCGCCCATATTGGCGCCCGAATTAATGCCAGAGACAATAATGTCTGGAACATAATCCAGCATCCCCGTCACCGCCAGATGAACACAATCGGTGGGCGTGCCATTCACGAAATAAAACCCATTGGCCGCCTGCTTCATGAATAGCGGCCGATCCAGCGTCAATGAATTGCTGGCGCCGCTACGATTCTGCTCTGGCGCAACCACGGTTAATTCACCCAGATCACGCAGAGCCTCATGAAGCGCTGCCAAACCAGGAGCGAAATAACCGTCATCGTTACTCAGGAGAATACGCATTGATCAAACCAGCAGCGTATCGATCGCAGCACCTGTCGCCAACCAAGCTTCAACCCATTTCGGCTTGCGGCCACGGCCAGTCCACTCCAGTTCCGGATTGTCCGGGTGACGGTATTTAACCTTGACCTTGACTTTATCGATCGTCACCGGTTTTGCTTTAACTTCCTGACCCAGAAAATCCTCGAGCGAAAAACCGCGCGCATTCAGAATTTCCTTGATCTCATTCAAGACCTTTGCTTTTTCGACAGATTCACGCTGGTCAATTTCAGCAGGAATACGCTGCTGCAAATCGCGTAATTCAACAAGACTGAGTTGAGACAAATCCATATAAACCTCCAGAGTATTAAACAACGGATGTAATTTAATTTGCCTAGCGTGATTTATCAATCAGAAAATAAAAAAACCGGCTTTCGCCGGTTATTTTATTT
>JAQTXC010000005.1 GCA_028689015.1 Dechloromonas sp.
AACTCGCCATTCCGGTCTCGGTGTGTGGCGAAATGGCCGGCGACCCCAGCCTGACCCGCTTGCTCCTCGGCATGGGGCTACGCACCTTCTCGATGCACCCGTCGCAAGTTCTCAAAGTGAAGCACCGCGTCCTCAAGGCGAATATCAGCGAACTGACACCCAACGTCCGCAAGATGCTACGCCTCGACGAGCCCGCCAAACTACGCGATGCGCTGGATAAGTTGAACACCTGACACGGCAGGGTGCGACAATTGGTCGCATTCCCAATGCATGGCCCCGCGCCAGATAATTCGCCCCTCTGAAAAACAACAACATGGGGCGTTTCATGGCTTATCGCATTCACCCGCTGGCCGCTGCCATCAGTCTGGCCTTCTCGTCGACCACCTTCTGCTCGTCAGCGCTAGCCGCTGACAAAACCACGCTGGATGAGGTGGTGGTTACCGCCAACAAGGCGGCCAACGGCAGCACCACCATGAACGCCCGCGACATCACCCCGCAGCGAGCCGCCACCAGCGACACCGCCAGCCTCCTGAAGGATGTGCCAGGGGTCAGCCTCTACGGCGCTGGCGGCGTCTCCAGCCTGCCCGTCATTCACGGCCTCGCCGATGACCGGCTACGCATCAAGGTCGATGACATGGACCTGATTTCCGCCTGCGGCAATCACATGAACCCGCCACTCTCCTACATCGACCCGGCCAGCATCGAACGGGTGCAGGTCTTTGCCGGCATCACGCCGGTGAGCGTCGGCGGCGACAGCATTGGGGGCACGATCAAGGTCGAATCGGCAGCACCGGTCTTTGCGGCCGAGGGCCAAGGCCTGCTCACCCAAGGCGAAATCGGCGGCTTCTACCGCAGCAATGGCAATGCCAAAGGCGGCAATGCCTCGGCCACGCTGGCCACGGAAAATTTCAGCATCAGCTATCGCGGCACCACAGTGGAATCCGGCAACTACACCGCCGGAGGAGATTTCAAGGCCGCAGGCCCCAGCTACGCGACCAGCCTCGTCGTGCCCACGCCGTCGACCAAATATCTGGCCGGCAACGAGGTCGGCTCGTCGATGTTCAAGTCCACCAATCATCAACTCGGCATCGCCGGACGCCTCGACAATCACTTGCTCGAATTCAAACTGGGCATTCAGGACATCCCGTACCAGGGCTTCCCCAATCAGCGCATGGACATGACGCAGAACGAAAGCGAACGGGCCAGCTTGCGCTACACCGGCCGCTACGACTGGGGCACCCTGCAAGCGCAGGCCTATCATGAGCACACCCGGCACAAAATGAATTTCCTGGAAGACAAGGCCTACTACTACCGGAGTGGCGCACAGGGCATGCCCATGGACACCGAGGGCAAAAACACCGGCGTTGTCATCAAGGGAGAAATAGCCGCCAACGACCGCGATCTGGTGCGCATCGGTGCCGAGTATCAACGTTACCGCTTCAGCGACTGGTGGGACCCGTCTGGCACCGGCGGCATGTGGCCGAACACCTTCAACAGCATCAACAACGGTGAACGCGACCGCTATGCACTTTTCGGGGAAGTAGAATCGCGCTGGTCGGCGCAATGGATGAGCCTGCTCGGCGTGCGCAACGAAACGGTGAAGATGGATACCGGCACCGTCCAAGGCTATAACGCCGGCTACACGGCTGATGCGGCTGCCTTCAACAATCGCGACCGCAGCCGCACTGACAACAACTGGGATCTCACCGCGCTGGCCCGCTACACCCCGGCAGCGACACAAACCCTAGAATTCGGCTACGCCCGCAAGACCCGCTCGCCCAACCTTTATGAGCGTTATTTCTGGTCGACCGGCGGCATGGCCATGAACATGATCAACATGGTGGGCGATGGCAACGGCTATGTCGGCGACCCCGATCTCAAGCCGGAAGTTGCACATACCCTCAGCGCCACATTGGATCTGCATGATGCTGCACAACAGGACATGAGCTTCAAGATCACGCCCTATGTCACCTATGTTCAGGATTACATCAATGCCCGCCGCTGCAGCGCCACCGATACCGCCATGGCCGGCAGCCCCTGTGCCGTAGCCGCCAATCAGACGCGCACCAATAATTTCGTGTTCCTGAAATACACCAACCAGGATGCGCGCCTCTCCGGGATCGATATCTCCGGCCAGCTGCCAATCGCCAAAAATACCGTCGTCGGCGACTTCACCGCCAAGGGGCTGATCAATTACGTGCGCGGCAAAACCACCAACGGCAAGGCCGACGACCTGTACAACATCATGCCGCTCAACGCCAAATTCACGCTGGCGCACTCCCTGGGGCAATGGAGCAGCAGCGCCGAGTTGGTGATGGTCGAGAGCAAAAAATATGTTTCCGAGGAACGCAACGAATTGAAAACCCCGGGCTACAGCCTGCTGAACCTGCGGGCCAGCTATCAATGGAAACAGGTCCGACTGGATCTGGGCGTGGATAACGTATTTGACCGCCTCTACTACCAGCCACTGGGCGGCGCCTATGTCGGCCAGGGTACGACCATGCCCCCGTTGAATGCCGATTCCCCGTGGGGCATCGCAGTTCCCGGCATGGGCCGTTCGCTGTACGCCGGGATCAATGTCAAGTTCTGATCCCTCAAATCGCATCACCACAGCCTCGGCCAGCCGGCCGGGGCTTTTTGCCTTTTCGGGTCGGGAGCACTGAAATGCCTCCATTTGTTACGGTCGACCGCCAGAAACTCCAAAAACACCGCAGCATTCAGCAGTTTGACGTCAGCGAAGCCATTTATGCGAATGGCGGCGAAGGCCTCGCTTGGCGCGTGCGCAAAGGCGTCGTCCGCCTCGATACGGTCGCCCCGCAAAATAAGCGACATTTCGCCAGCCTCGCCATCGCCGGCGACATCATCGGCTGCGAAACCCTGCTCTTTGGCTGCTACACCTTCAGCGCCTCGGCGCTTACCCCCTGCGAACTGGCCCCGTGGCCGGAAGGCGATCGCAACCGCAGCAACGACACCCTGCTGGACGTGCTGGCCAAGACGCAACAACGAGCCGCCGAATTGATTGCCCTGCGTGGCGGTCAGGCCATCGACCGGGTTCTGGGGCTGGCCCGCCTGCTGGCCGACCCAGCCGGCAACGTCATCCTGCCGACACGGCAAGACATCGCCGAAATCACCGACCTGCGCTTTGAAACCATCTCCAGAATCATCAAGCAACTGGAACGCGCCGGCACTCTGGACCCGATCCGCCTCGCTGGCATTCATGCCACCCGCAGCTTTCACCTCGCGGGGCAAGCCTGCCCCGCTCGCGGCGCTTGAACGTAAAATAGCGGGATGTTCACGGATTCCCTGAATCTCCCGGCAAGCCAGCCCGAATGGCGGCGCAGCGGGCGCTTCTTCCTGATCGCCCTGGGCCTGCATGGCATGGCACTGGCTTATCCCCTGCATCAAGCGCTGCACAGGGAGGCCGAAGCCTTGCCCGTGATGCAGGTGCAATTGGGCAGCGCCAAGTCGGTACCCACGCCGCTACCGCTTTCTGCAGTACCGCCCCCCCAAAAGCAGACTGCCAGGCCGCAAGCTACACCCCGGAAAACGGTCATGCAGGTCGCAAAATCCCCGACCCAAACAGCAACGCCCCCCCTCGTTCCAAGTCCTGTTCCGGTTGAAAATACCGTGCCAACGGCCGCCGTAACCACTACAGCACCGCTTGCCAGTGCCCCCATCAAGGCTGCCCCAGCCGCCGGCAACGCACCACTCAGTCCGGTACGCTTTGATGTGGCCTACCTGCAGAATCCAGCGCCGGCATATCCGGCAATCTCCCGCAGGCTGGGCGAGGAAGGGCGCGTACTGTTGCGCGTCAAAGTCAGCGCAGAGGGCGCGCCGCTTGCGGTCAACCTGGAAAAAAGCAGCAATTTCGCCCGTCTGGACGACTCTGCCATTCAGGTCGTCAACCGCTGGCGCTTCGTCCCCGCCAAACGCGGCGACGAAGCCATCGAAGCCTCGGTCATTGTGCCGATCGTGTTTCGGCTGGAAGGGTAGGGTTCTCAAGCGTCACATCGGCCAGTCGAATGGAATTGGAAAAAGCCTCAAGCAAACTCCGCGACTCCCTCAATTGATTCTCAAAGTGAGTGGTACCCTCTTTTGGGTTAAGGTTTATGACAGTTTCCTGCATCTTTTTATAGAGTTCTGAACCTCCGATTTCCAAGGCATCCAGTTGCAGTCCGTTGATAGCGCGTTTCCGGTTGCGAATTGTTTCGATGTCCGCCTGAATGGCGTCATCGTACATATCAAAAACCTCCTTAAGCCGCTCTTCAAGGCGCTGCATAACATCGCCATTCTGATTAATCTGGACAAAATGCTCCATCAGCGGCCGGCCACGGTGGGCAACGCTTCTGCGCTGGGTTGAACTGTAGGCACTAATCCCCGCAACAGGAATGTCCTCATACTCTAGCACGCTCTCCACTTCGTCCATGATGCACTCTAGGTCGTCCTCTGGCCTAAGATCTGCTTTGTTGAGCACCACATAGACTGAGCGATGCTCAACGCCAATCTCCTGAATGAAATCCAAGTCCGAGTCCGGGATGGTCCCGTTTGCGTCAAGGCCAATGAGCCAAATTATGGCGTCGGATTGTTGCGCGAATTGCACCGCGGTTTGTTTGTCGCTCTGGCTGTATTCGCCTGCTGTGGCCGGAGGGTTATAGCCGGGGGTGTCAATGAAACAAATGTTGCTGAAATAAGCGGGGTCCATCTGAATGCCCACGCACATGAAGGGCATGAGGCTTTTGAGATCAAAGCTGAAAGAGTTAATGAATGCGTGAGAAATGCTTTTGTAGAACCCCACGTCCAAATCAATGTGACCACCATTGGCGGAGTAACCGCGAATCAAGCGCTCATTGGTTGCTAGGACATAACTCGGGATCGCCGTGACGGGCTGGAGACCGACGGCCAGGCGAATTTCACGATCAAGAATGAAGCTGTTAATGAACTCAGATTTACCACTACTGAAACCGCCGACAATGCCCACGATAGTTCGCTTAAATACGTCCGGAAAGCCTACAAGTAGGCCTAATTCCTGTTCGATTGACTGCAGCATCAGTAGCGCCTTTGCTTCGGCGGCCAAGGAAGACTCTGATTCCGCAAAGACCATGTAGTCGTTCGCCAGCACTTGCCGGAAACGGGCTAGCCCCATATTTTCTGGGGGGTGTGCGGCTAGCAGTTGTGAAATGAGTTGGAAACGAGTCCAGGTGTCGCCGTGTCGCTGCTCCAGTGCTTTTAGCTCAGCCGCCAGTTTTTGTGAGGTCTCCAACTCATTGGCGAGGGCCAATTCGGCGGCTTTTCGCTCTTGGACGACTTGGTTATGGTTTGTTGCCAATGTGTCAAAGCGTATTCGCGCCTGCTCACAGTCATGTTGGTGCTGCGTCTGGGATTGATTCAACAACAGCTGCAACCCCTGAAAGTCATGCCGCGATTGCGCAAGTTCGGCGTTGGTAGCGGCCACGCGTTCGGTAAGGTGCAAGTGCACTTGGGTCAGGGCCTGAAACTGCTCCTGCGTGTTCTGGTGCGCTCGTACTAGAGCCTCGTGCCGAGTGTCCGCAGTGCGAAGATCCTCAACAATAGCGTCGTGTAGCGACTTTCGTCGCCAGACAAACAGTCGCGTCAGTTTTACAAGGTGTATAAATAGGGAGGGAGGGAGCAATTCGGACATCATGCGGCCTCCAGATCCTTGGCCATCCGTTGCAAGCGGTCAAGTGTCAGCAGTGCGTTATCGACCAGCCCTTCCAATTGCTCGATCCGAGTCTGCATGTCTTTGAAGAAATCGTCCCCAATAGAGCGTGGCAAACCATTGGCTATGTCATCCGTAAAGTCACGAATTTGGCGAGTAGCCTGCCCTTTGAGGTTCTGGAGAAGACCCTTGGCATCGTCCAAAAAATTGCGCGCCTCGCAATTTAGTAAATAACTTCCGTTACCCTTCAATTTGTGCAGCTCACTGCTGTCTAATTCAAATTGCGGGATTTCAATTTTGGAAACAAGGCCATTAACGGAGCGAATAACGAGTGCTGGGTCGACATCGTCGCCAAGGTGCCGCCTAGCGGCCTGCGTGATCTCTTTTATGAGTTGCTGAAGAAACCGGTGCGTCAAGTCACTGCTCGAGTACCTCAAGGAGTTGGCTAACCCATTTGCGAAGTCATCGAGGCCGGCACGAACTGGGTTCAAGTACAGTTTGAACTCCCTATATGTGTATTCTTCCGTGCCACCTCCCCAGCCCCAATTTGCACCCTTGGCAACGATACTGTCACGGACACGGCTACGAGTTTCTCTTATCTCTTCTGAAGCACTTTTGAATGAATCCTCTGTTTCGTCGTAAGCGCTTTTCAGATCGGCGGTAAGCGTCTTTTTAAGTTGATCTCGAAATTCTGGTACCCGTTCAGAGATAACTCCATCAAGGTCATGAGTTGCCACCGCGATCAAGCTATCGAGCTTCCGTCGCTGAGCCTTTAACTCATCGAGATCGGCATTCTTAACTTCCTGGAACTTGGCTTGAGTAAACTTCAGGAGGTCGGCGCGAAATGCCTCCAGTGCTGACGACTTTGCCCGTACCAATTCTGCGCGTCGTTGCTCGATTATGTGGTTCTTTTGCTCTCTGACCTTTCCCAGTACCCCACGTAGCGCGGCAGTGTTGGCAAGTAAGTCCAGGTTGGCGCGACAACGGTCAGCGTTGTCCGGTGTAAAAAAATCCTGGTAGTGAGCCTGCAGGTTTTCCCAGGCCTTGCGCTCACCGCTGTCCCATCCATCCTGTTGGTCAAAACGAACCGACAAGCTGTGACACACACCGGACGTGTGTAGAACCTTTCCGGTGCCACGCAGGATCAGTCCGTCAAAAGTGCTTCCTATTTCCGGATGCTGGCTCTTCAGACGCTGCAGCGTGTCAACCATGTGCGAGCTGAGGGTCTGAGTGATTTTTTCCAGCGAAGCTTGCAGGGTGGGTTGGCGGGTGTCGCTGCCATAAAGCTGGTTATCAACCTGGCTGGCGATTAGGACGAGCTCCTGGACGCCCTCCTTTTGAGTGATCCGGCTCATAACCTCAAGGTCTTGTTCACTGAGGAACTGTCCTGCAGGGCTGACAATAAACACCACGTCACAATCCTTGAGCAGATTGGTAGTCCGCTCCTCACGGGACTGCACAGGGTCGTTCAGGCCCGGGGTATCGATAATCCGGACATTACGAAGCGATTCTAAGGGCAGGAAAATATCAACGCTCTTGGTTAGAGGCATGTAGCTGCCTTCTGCACCAACATATTCGAGCAACTGGCTGGCTAGCGAGTTTGCGTCTTCCGCCTGGAGCTGACCCAGATTGCCGAGGTCCGTAAGGTCGACCCCAGATGCATCAATGCGTTGCCATTGATCATGCGCAGCGGCTAGCGATTGCTCTGCCTGCACGGCACGCAGCGCGTTTTTCTCGACCTGGTTCCAGAATTCATCGTCTTCACATGTCTGGCCATTTTGCTGTCGGCGTCGGCGAAGAACATCTACGGCCTTGGCCCGCTCTTCAACAAGTCTCGCCTCGAAGCGTTTGGCGTCCTTCTGGATATTTTCCAGATCTGCAGTGCTGTAGAACTGGACTTGAGCGCCGAATGAATCCGCATGGGTGAGAGTGGTTAGGGCTGCGGTCATAGGCGTGGCAGCCCGGGGAAGAATATTGTGACCGTCGAACACCAGAGCATTGAGCAAAGACGATTTGCCCGCCTTAACTCGGCCTACCACACCGATCTGCAGCAGCCGGTTTTCTTCGGTCAGCTTCTCGAACGAACGGGCCAATTCCTCGGGGCGCCCAATGGCATGTTTCCTGATCCAGTGAGCAATATCTTTTTCCAGTTCCTGGTGATATGTCTCCATCCAATGGTGGAGCCGTTGGTTCAGATCAAGGACGTCCTTTGCATTCATGGCTGAGTCTGCTTGTAGAGGGTTTCCTTGGCCAGGCCTTGAAGCTCTACTCTGACAGAAAGGAGGTGGGCAACTTGCTGCTCTTTCGCCTGGCCATCTTGGTGTCGGTTGGACATTAATTCATCGATGATTCGTTGTTTTTCGCCGATCTCGCGCTCGAACTCTGCACTAACTTGCGCGACCAGTTCATCCAGTTGCTCGTTCAATAGGGTTGGCAGCTTGTACCTCAATTCACGCTTGACTGCGGGAATGATCTCGTTCATTACTTTCTGTCGGAGTTGGTCTCTCTGGCGACCTTGATTGATCATGGCCAAGATGTCCGGTAAAAAGATAATGGCCAGTTCGATCAGGGGATTGACCACGGATGTGGTTACGGCCAAGATCGTTGTCAAGCCTTGGTAAGTCACTTTGGGCAGTGGCTGCCCTTCTTTCCAGTTGTTATCTTTCTTCAGTTTTTCCAACTCTCGCGAGTTGCGCTCGGCCAACGAACCGCTCCAATGCCCAACGGTTTCCACTGTTTTATGTAGGGTACGATTGATCTTGTCCGACATATCGCCCAGCCAGTTCTGGTCATTATTGAACGCTCCCATAGCGTTGCCCAGATTACCCAGCGACTGGGTGAAGTCGGACACGACCGAGCGACTTATGAACTCCATCTGGTCCTTTATGGTGCGAGTCATCGCGCTCCGGACTACCTCCGAGATGATCCGCGAGAAACCCTCCTGGTTGCTCGACAAGCCTGCATTTACTAGCTCTTCACGGACATTCTCTAGTTCGCGCCCGGAGTCAGAAACACAGCGTTCCACCATCCGGTCCAGTTGCTGGTTGCGTAGGTCAGCAAGGATATCGTCCCGCTTACGTTCAACTTTGCGGATGCCGTCCGCTAGTTCGCTCAAAGCATATTCATTCTCCGCTTGGTTCTTCTTTAATGAGGTTAACGCCAGATTAATTTGGCTGATAAGCGAGTGGGTGAGGTCCTTCAGGCGATCCTCGAACAGTTGCCGAATGATGCGTTCAGGCTCCAGCCTCGTCAGCAAATCGGCCAGCCGTACCCCATCGTCAAGACCAACGCGCGTTAAGGGGTGGACGTTGGCGAAGGCAGACTTGATTTGCTCGCTGATCAGATCCGACACTTCATTTATCTGCTCTTCGGAGCGGAGGTTTACCTTATTCAACAGGAAAGTGAAATCACGCCCGTAGGTCTGCAAGTCATCCAGCTGACGCATCATTGATTGGGTGATGTTGCCGTCTTCGATGCTGGTGACTACGATAAAGTGCACGCCGCGTGGAAGGTAATAGGCAATAGCCTTGTTGTGATTGGCAAGCGACGACCCAAAACCGGGCATATCCACCAACACCAGAGAAGTTAAAGCCTCAAGATGCGGGTTATCCAGGTACAACTGCAGGTGGGTAAACTCGCGTGCCCTAGCCTTGATGTTTGCTAGCCCGCTCACGTTAAGACGCTCGCTACTACCATCTGAGCGCAGAGCGAGGAGGTGCGGGTCGCTGCAGTAGCGTAGTTCGGTCGCTAGTTCCGTTTCTGGGGTGAGGCCAACACCCAAGACATCTACCCCTAGGAATGCATTGAGCAAACTGCTCTTACCAGCACTGAAGGCACCAATGACGGGTACCAACAATTCGATGTGGCTTATGTCTTCCTTTAGCAGCTGTAGTTCATTGGTTTGGAGAGGAGTTTCGCCGATCAGTTTAATCACTGCTTCGAGGTAACTCAGGTACGCGCGTTGGGTATTCAACATGGGAAAGATTCCTTGTGTTTGTCGGTTACTAATTTTTTATAAAATATTGTCATTTGCATGAGGCCGTCCTAGCAACAACTTAATCCGGGGACTAGGTCCAGGCATATCTCAAGCGCCAGGCTTCCCGGCACCTTGTGCATTCAGAGGTCGAAATGAAACGGTAGGTGCTTGGTGCTTTGCACCCAATTCAAAAGTTGCGAGCCCAAATTGGAGAAGTCCTTCTTTCGCCAACCAAAGTGCCCATTTGCCGCTAAATGACATCTTTAAGCAGCCGTTTGTAAGAGGGACCCTTCGGTGGATAAGATGAGTATCGCACTATCAGCTTTTCCTGATGCGGATGTAATCTGGCAATGTAAATCATGTCCAGCGTCACCTAAAATTTATCCAAATTAGCCGTTCTTCAACTAAACACAATACGCAACATATCAAGGGGTGTAGGCAATCGCCTCAATAGCTGTTTACAACCGCATTTCTCGCATTGCTTAACGATGTCTCCCGGCAGCAGTACATCACTCATCGGCGCGACAGTCTTTTTCCACCCGCAAGACTGACAGACATAGGTCATCGGTTTTGGTCGAATCGGCATATGAGTCTCCAATAAGCAGAACCATCACACATCGTAATTTCGGCACATCGCTTTAACGATCTGCGCAATTTCATTCCGCAACTCCGCCGGCCCTTCAACGATCACCTGATCCCCAAACCCCAGCAGCCATACCCGCAGCGCCTTGGTATCCGCAACCGTTGCGGTGATCGTTACGCTGCCATTCGGATGCTCATCAATTTTTTGATCAGGGGCCAAAAGCCTTTCAGTCACGCTGGGCGCGGCGCCCTGACTGAAGGTGGCTACCAGCCTGATCGGCCCCCCTTCGCCCACCTGCCAGCCAAAAGCGCCCCCCTGGATGTACGCCTCCAGATCGAACCCTGCTAGCGGCACGATGTCCGTTTCCTGCAACTCGGCTGTGGCAATTCGATGCAGGGCCAACTGCCGGATATCGGTGTAGCTACCGATGGTTGCCACCAGATAAATGATCTGGTTTCTCACCACCAAGCCCAGCAGGTTGATGACATAGTTTTTGACTTGCGATCCCGTGCGCGGGACGTAATCGATACGCAGTTGCTTGTTAGTCAGCAAGGCTCGCGAGACACGTTCCTGAATGGCTTCATCAACGAGGGGAGGCATCAGCGCTTGCCCGGCGGCGAGGACGCGCACCTTGTTACGCCATGCCCCCAAACCACCATCCTGCTGATCGAGCACTCTCTTGGCCGTATCGAACCAGGGAGAAAGTTGCCCGAGGCTGGCCGCTGGCAGCAGGGCATGGAGGTGTTTCTCCGCCAGATGGAACACCAGCGCGGTCAACGGCTCCAGCGTAGGTAAATCCAGCTGCGGCGCATCAGGCCGCCAACTCCACCCTTGAGGCTTTGAATCGTCGGAACTCAAGGGCAAGGCCCGGGAGAGGTTGACCAGATCCCGCTGCACCGTGCGCAAATTTACCTGGAAGCCGGAGGCCTCGAGACGCTCCAGCAAGGATTTTGCGTCAATGCGTTTGGGTGGCCGCGGAATTCCCCGAAGCATGCACCACTGGCGTAACAAGGCATCACTCATGGCGAATCGGGGTGCAGTTCGGGAGGAATGTGAAAGGCATGGGCGTATGACTATAGCGCATGCCTTTCGATTTATGAAATGCCTTCCGCGTAGGCGAATGGAATTCCATTCGCAATGCCACGGATTTATTCAGCGGATGCCTTGCGGATCTTTTCGAAGTACTTGGCCAGCGAGATGGTTGATACGACTCCCGCCACAAAGACGATGGCAAAGGCAGTCAAATGTTCAAGTGGGGAATTGGTTGAATACATAGGAGCTCCTGGGCTGTGTCAGCGCGTTTCAATGCAAAGCAGTTTGACAGCCAGTAGCGACAGAACACGTCGTATACCGCTCCGCCGAAACACCTCGTCACCTCCGGCGGGAAGACTGTAGTTTCGGATTGCTTGAAAATGCGCCTGGCCAACAAGTAGCGGCTTACCCCAGGCGCGCCAACAAACACGCGGCAGCCGTTTGGTGCATGACCAACACCAGCTTCATCGAACTACGCGTTGCCCCGACAAACAGTTTGCGCAAAGCCTTGTCGTCCAGCACGTCACAATCTATTTCGGTCAGGATGATCGCCGGTGCCGCCTGACCCTTGAAGCGATAGACCGAGTCCACCAGGACATCGCCATCGGTGTACACCGGCTGGCCCAGTAAGTCGTATTCGCCGGTGAAATGGCGCAATGAGGTTGTTCCGAGTTTGTCGAGGGTGGTCAGGTGCGACTGCTCCCGACCGTGATAGCTGATGATGGCCAAATCATGTTTCTTGAAACCGGCGGCATAGCATAGCCGGATGCCTTCCTTGACCCGGGCAAACATGCCCGCGGTATCCTCGTAATCCAGAATTTCAATGTCCTCGCCAATAAAAGGAGAGGCCGCTTCGATGTCCACATGGCCCGGCATCAAGCGCTTGAGCAAATCGACCACGGGCCGGGGACTGCGATAATTGGTGTTGGCCCGCATCGTGATAAAACCCGGCAAGGCAATGGGCGTGCGGCCATAGAGGTTCTGCACCGGGTCCTCCAGCCAGACAATGCGAGCCTCCGTTCGCGCATGACGGAAAATGAAGTCACGCCATTTTTCGGAAATATCCTGCCCCTCATCCACGATCAGGGTATCGAACAGGAAGCTGGCACCGATTGGTAACTCAGCCGCCCGTTTCTGAATTTTATCGAACGCATCGGGTTGACCGTAGTAAGGCACTTCTCCGGCATGGCGGATACGTTGCTCGCAAAGCTGATGGAAGGTCACTGCCAAACCGCCACGAGGCGCGATCCGGCTGAAATGGTCGGCCAGTGGCCGGTTGTAACAAACATAGAGCGGGCGCTTGCCAGCCGCCAAACTAGCCCGAAACTCAGCCAGGGCCAGTTGCGTCTTCCCCGACCCGGCAGTGCCCGTGACCCGCAAGCGAAATGGCTCGAACTCCAAGCGTCTTGCCCAATGTGCCAAGCCACCGGAAATTCGGGTCACCAAGGCCTTGGCCTGCCCCATCAGCGCGCTGACATCCGGCTCAAGCTGGATCAGGTCGCGCAAGAATGCGTGCACCTTTGCCGTTGCCGGGGTTTCCTCGCGCAGCGGAAGCAGTTTCTCGACAATTTTGCACAATTGCCCACGTCGACCGGCGTCAACAATCCGTTCAGGCACCAGCCCAGCCGTTTCCGGTTGCTTGACGGCGTAATCCGGGCAATAGAGCAGGGCATCCGTGTGAATCAGGGGAATGTCACCCCGCGTGGCGAGCTTGCCTCGCAGATTGCTGACCATGCGGGAAATCTGCACCGCGACATTTTTTGATTTGCGAGGATATTGCTTTACCAGACCCTCTGGCGTTTCCTCCAGAAATCCACATTTCTGCTCGATCAGCAGCAAGTCCCCCGCGCAATTCACGACAGCAAAATCAATTTCCCCATAAATCGCGTGCTGTCCATCCATGCCTGTCCAGTGCACGCCGTGATACACGCTGTAGTCATCTGGCAGTCCCTCTGCCAGGATTTCAAGCGTCTCAATTTCGCGCTTCGCTGCACCTGTCACTGCGAGTTCACGCCAACCATCGGGAATGATGCGGGCCATAAGCCTTCCTGAATTATGAGGAAAGCATCGAGCTTAATGCATTCATCAAGCCGCGACCAGACGTGACGACGGGGACCGAAGTCCCCGCCGGCTATCTTTGGTAACAAGGCTCTAGCAGCCCCGGCTAACCGTTTTTAGGCGGCAATAGCGAATTGCTCATCATTGGCAATTATGGATTTGCTTCATTAACGTCGATCGCCTGACGAGTTGCCTGCGCACCTTTGTCCGCCCTGTCGAAACCAGTACACCCCCAACCAAACACACTGCAGTCAATGCCCTTGGGTGGAGGTGAGGGGAATCGAACCCCTGTCCAGAACGCCTCCAGATTGCTGGAATTACAACCATGCTTTCTATTATGGGGGCGACGGTCGCATTGTTCAAGACATCACCGTCGGTCCCAGGCTTCGCGGTTCAGCGATGGCACCAGGCCCGGCGCTGGTCATGACCACTCAGGCCACGCTGGCTTTCGCTGGCAGCCAGCGTCGACCGCACCCGACGAGTCGTCCCGTCAAACAAAACATTGAAGCGGGCCGGCTCGCCCCAGTCGTCGCAATAACGCCACTCCCAGACCCGTTCGTCACGGGCCGAGAAATACACCGTCCAGGCGGGAATCGGCGGCCCCAGCAGTTGCAGCACGGCCAGTTCATCCATGCCCGGTGCGATGCGGGCGAAGTGCCGGGGATCGAGAACATTTTCCTGGCTGAGCAAGCGACCACTGGCATCGCTGCGCAGCATCCAGGTATGAAAACCCATCGGTCCGCGCGGATAGACACGCACCTGTTCGCCATTTTCAGCCTGCCAGTGCATGGCCGGCGCGCCGATCATGCGCTCAACATCAGCCACCGTACTGTGCCCCAGCGTGAAACCCTGGCCACCATAGCCGGCGCAAGCCGATAACAGTGACACCAGCACGGCAATCAGGCCACAGCGGGCACGCGCCCCCACCACCCGGCGGGTTGCCATCTCAGCCGCCGTTCTGATAACTCAACAAACGCTCGCAATAACGGGCGATCAGGTCAATTTCCAAATTGACCTTACTTCCCGGCTGCAGGCGGTTGAGGGTGGTGTTTTCCAGGGTATGGGGGATCAGGTTGATGGTGAAATCGTTGCCATTGACCGCGTTGGTGGTCAGGCTGGTGCCATCGACAACGATCGAGCCCTTGCGGGCGATGTATTTAGCGATGTCTCCCGGCACCCGGATTTCAAGCAGTCGGTTGTCACCGACAGGATCGAAACGCAGCACTTCGCCAACCCCGTCGACATGGCCGGAGACCAGATGACCGCCGATGACGTCCGCCAGCCGCAGCGCCTTTTCCAGATTAACCGGCCCCGGCGCATCAAGACCGACCGTGCAGGACAGGGTTTCCGGCGAGACATCGACCATGAAGCAGTTGCCTTCCTTGGCCACCACGGTCAGGCAGACGCCGTTATGGGCAATCGAGTCACCCAGCGCCACATCATCAATATTCAAGGCAGCGGCGTCGACATGCAACCGATAGCCGACTTCGCGCGGGGTGAGTTCGGTGATGCGGCCGACCGCCGCGACAATTCCAGAAAACATGGCAATAAACCCGTCAGACGAAAAATGGGCACTTTAGCACGTCGACCGCGCACATCCGGCGCGGGCGCCGGCTCAAAACTCGGCGACTTTGCCGTATTTTTTGGCGACCGTCACATAGAGATTGCGGGCGGCAGCCAGCTTGGGGCTCTTGCGATCACGGGCCTGCGCCTGGCGTAGATAGGCCAGCGCCCGCAGCGCCAAGTCCTCATCCCAGCCCTGACGATCCAAAAGCGTGTAAATCGACTTGGCCGCATTAACCAGGAACTGCAGGTTGGGCACTTGGTCGGCCGCCTGCATCAGCAATTTGACGGCCTCAGCCAGATCACCACTGCGTGCTGCTAGCACGCCTCGATTATTGAGTTCGATAATTTCACGCTCAACCGAGGCCAGCAAGGCCTTGCCAGCGTCGGCCCGGCCGGTTTTCTCGAACACACGATGAATGTGACCCAGCAAATGGGGGTCATCGTTATTCTCCGCCGCCACCTGACGCATTAATCGATGACCCGCCGCATCATCCCCACTGCCGTAGCAGGCATGCGCCAGATCAACCAGCAAACGGTGCGAAGCATGACCGCCGTTCTGAGTCAGCTCACTGCCAAGCCGCTGCTGTGCCAGCTGCGCCTGCTCCAACAGCGGCTTGGCCTTGTCCGGCAAGCCTTCGCTTTGCAGACAAAGACTCTCAATGACCAGTGATGCCAGTTCCAGTTGCTTGTCGTAACGGCATTCTCGCTTCATGTCCGTCATCACTCGCCGGGCCGCCTCGGCGTCGCCGCGCGCCACCAGGGTGCGCGACAGGTTGGCAAAATCATCGACTGTCTGCAGGCTGGAGCCATGACTGCGTTCAAGCACTTTGCCGAAGGCTTTTTCGGCAGCCAGCAGATCATGATTGCGCAACGCCACATCCCCCACCATGCGCTGGCGCATGGTGTTGTGCGGCGAGGCGTCGGCGGCCCGTTGCAGCGCCTGCTGGGCATCGTGTAAGCGCCCTCGCGCCTCGTTGACCGCGGCTAAAAAATCGTAGGCTCCCAAAAATTGCGGCGCATCGACCAGGACTGCTTCAGCCAGTCCGGCGGCTTCATCAAGCGCCCCACGCTCACGCAGGCTCTTGGCCAGCCCCATGCGCGCCCAAGGCACAACCTTGCCTTCAAGGACCTGCCGATAAACCGCTTCCGCCTCGTCGCTACGGCCCAACTGATGCAGCAGCTCTCCTTTGAAACGCAGGCCGTCGTACATATACACGGGCTGCTGCTGGATGACCCGGTCACACGCCAGAATGGCCTCTTCCAGCGCCCCGTGATTGATTTTGTCGTAAATATGGCGCAGCACATACTGCCGGAAGATGGTCCGCACCAGACGACCTTTGAGTTGCTCAGCGGTAAAAGGCTTGACCAGGTAATCATCCGGTGCCAGCTCGGCCAGGGCAACGACGTTGCTGTAGCTGCGTTCGCTGGTGATGATGACGTAGACCGTCCCGAGCGGAATCAGGTGGGCGTAACGCAATTCTTCCAGCAACTGCTGGCCGTCACGACCATCATCGAGAATGAAGTCGGACAGGATGATGTCGAAGCGATTGGCCCGTACCTGACGGATAACTTCGGCGGAATTACCCGCCCCATGGACCGCAGTCACGCCAAGGCTCCCCAACATCAGACGCAGGGAATCACGCGCCGGCGCGTGACGATCGACGATCAATACCCGCTTCTTGGTCAACGATTGCTGCAAGATGAGCAGCATATCGTCATCATCGAGCGCGCTGGGAGACTTTCCGACTGGAGATGGCATGCGCGGAAAGTACTTGAGATCCCGTAGCCGAGCAAGACAAGCCTCGCGGTCGACGACGGCAAATCTGTGATTTTTCAGCCACCTGACGTAAAATTCGCGGTCCTTTACCGCACTGCAGCAACGCTGCCAGAAAGCCCTACGCATGCTGTACCCCACCCGTTTTGACGTCATTGTGATCGGCGGCGGCCACGCCGGCACCGAGGCCGCGCTGGCCGCGGCGCGGGCGGGTGCGAACACACTGCTGCTGACGCATAACCTGGATACGCTGGGGGCAATGAGCTGCAATCCATCGATCGGCGGCATTGGCAAGGGCCACCTGGTGCGCGAGGTCGACGCGCTGGGCGGGGCGATGGCAGCGGCGACCGACGAGGCCGGTATCCAGTTCCGCATCCTCAACGCCTCGAAAGGCCCAGCCGTACGTGCCACCCGCGCCCAGGCCGACCGCGTGCTGTACAAACAGGCGATCCGCGGTCGACTCGAAAATCAGCCTAATTTGACGATTTTTGCCGAAGCCTGCGATGACCTGATTGTCGAAGGCGAGCGCGTCGTTGGTGCCGTCACGCAACTCGGTATCCGCTTCATGGCCGAGGCCGTCGTCCTGACCGCTGGCACTTTCCTCAACGGCAAGATCCACGTCGGGTTGGAAAACTATACCGGCGGCCGCATGGGCGATCCGCCGTCAAACTCGCTGGCCGCCCGGCTGAAGGAGCTGAACCTGCCGCAGGGCCGCCTCAAGACCGGTACGCCACCGCGCCTGGACGGCAAGACCATCGACTTTTCGGTGATGGAAGAACAGCACTCGGACAACCCGATGCCGGTCTTCTCCTTCCTCGGCAATGCCGCCCAGCACCCGCGCCAGCTGCCGTGCTGGATCACCGAAACCAACGAAAAAACGCACGACATCATCCGCAGCGGGCTGGACCGTTCGCCGATGTACACCGGCGTTATCGAGGGCGTCGGGCCGCGTTACTGTCCGTCGATCGAGGACAAGATCCACCGCTTCGCCGACAAGAACAAGCACAACCTGTTTCTTGAGCCGGAAGGCCTGACGACGCACGAGATCTACCCGAATGGCGTGTCTACCAGCCTGCCTTTCGACATCCAGCTGGCCCTGGTCCGTTCGATTCGCGGCCTGGAAAACTGCCACATCCTACGCCCCGGCTACGCCATCGAATACGATTTCTACGACCCGCGCGGCCTCAAGGACACGCTGGAATCAAAGGCAATCAACGGCCTGTTTTTCGCCGGCCAGATCAACGGCACCACCGGCTATGAAGAAGCGGCGGCGCAAGGCCTGCTGGCCGGCATCAATGCCGTGCGCTACATGCGCGGCGAAGAGGGCTGGTGCCCGAAACGCAACGAAGCCTACCTCGGTGTGTTGGTCGACGACCTGATCACCCGTGGCGTTTCCGACCCCTACCGGATGTTCACCAGCCGGGCGGAATACCGCCTGAGCCTGCGCGAAGATAACGCCGACCTGCGTCTGACCGAACAGGGCCGCCAACTCGGCCTGGTCGATGACCTGCGCTGGTCCGCCTTCTGCCGCAAGCGCGATGCCATCGCCAGCGAGCAGGAGCGCCTGAAAACGACCTGGGTCAATCCGAAAATCACGCAGACCGACGATTGCACGCGCATCCTCGGCAAAGCCATCGAGCACGAATACAACCTGTTCGACCTGCTGCGCCGCCCGGAAGTCAGCTATCGCCACCTAATTTCGCTGGAAATCGACGGTCGACCGCAAGAAACGCCCGAAATCGACGAAGCAGTCATCGAACAGCTGGAAATATCGGCCAAGTACCAGGGCTACATCGACCGCCAGGCTGACGAAGTCGCCAAGTCCAGCAGCTACGAAAGCACGATCCTGCCCCCGGCGCTCGATTACGACGCCGTCGCCGGCTTGTCGAACGAGGTCAAGCAGAAGCTCAAGCAGCACCTGCCGCAAACCATCGGCCAGGCCTCGCGCATCCAGGGCATCACGCCAGCCGCCCTTTCGTTGCTGCTCATCCATCTCAAACGCCACAAACTGTCCGCTGCCGCATGAGTCATCCATTGACCCTGGCCACCGGCCTGGCCGAACTAGGCCTCGACCTCTCCGCTGACACACAGCAGCAACTCCTCGCCTTCCGCGACCTGCTGCTGAAGTGGAACAGGACTTACAACCTGACCGCACTGCGCGATCCAGCGCAGGCGATCTCGCATCACCTGCTCGATTCGCTGGCCATCCTGCCGCATGTCGGCACCGGCCCGTTGCTCGACGTCGGTTCGGGTGGCGGTCTGCCGGGCATCCCACTCGCCATTGCCCGACCCCAGCTGGCCGTTCGCATGGTCGATACCGTGCAAAAAAAAGCCACTTTTCTGCAACAGGCGGCGATTGAACTGGGTTTGAAGAATGTTGCGGTCGACCACGCCCGGGTTGAAGAAATGCACGGACAATACGCGCAGATCAGCTCCCGCGCCTTTGCCGAACTGAAAACTTTTGTCGAGCTGACCCGCCACCTGCTGGCCCCGGGCGGGTGTTGGCTGGCCATGAAGGGCATGCGTCCCGATGACGAAATTGCCGCCCTGCCGACAGACATCATCGTCGAGCAGATCATTCCGCTGCATGTGCCCGGCCTCGCCGCCGAGCGCCACCTGATTCGCCTGGTTTTGCCAGGCGCGGATTGAAAAAACATGAAAGTAATCGCCATCACCAATCAAAAGGGGGGCGTCGGCAAGACGACCACCGCCGTCAATCTGGCCGCCTCGCTCGGTGCCGAAGGACAGCGCGTCCTGCTGATCGATATGGACCCGCAGGGCAATGCCACCACCGGCTCCGGCATCACCAAAAAAGAAGCGCTGCCCACCGTCTATCAATTACTAATCGGCGCCGCGACGCTGACTGAAGTCTGCATCAAGACCGACTTTGCCTTCGACGTTCTCCCCGCCAATCGCGAACTGGCCGGTGCCGAGGTCGAACTGGTCGAGCTCGAGCAGCGTGAATACCGGCTCAAGCAGGCACTGCAACAAAATCACGACGAATACGACTTCGTCCTCATTGACTGCCCGCCAGCACTCAACATGCTCACGGTCAACGCGCTGGTCGCTGCAGATTCCGTGCTGATCCCAATGCAGTGCGAGTATTACGCGCTAGAAGGCTTGTCCGACTTGGTCGAAACCCTGCGCAAAATCCGCCACCACCTCAATTCGCGACTGGAAGTCGAAGGCCTGCTGCGCACCATGTACAACGGCCAAAGCACGCTGACCCAGCAGGTATCGAACGAGCTCGAAACCCATTTCGGCAACAAGGTTTACAAAACCATCGTGCCGCGCAACGTCCGCCTGGCCGAAGCACCATCCTATGGCAAGCCCGTCATCGCCTTCGACAAAAATTCAAAAGGCGCCCAAGCCTACAGCGCACTGGCCAAAGAAATTCTCGAAAGGGTTGCAGCATGATGAAGATGAAAGGACTCGGCCGCGGCCTCGACGCCTTGCTCGCCGGCAGCGATAAGCCACAGGGCGACGAGCAACGCAATCTCCCGGTCGACCGCCTGAAACCGGGTAAATATCAGCCGCGCACCCACATGGACGATGACGCGCTCGCTGAACTGGCTGCTTCGATCAAGACCCAGGGCGTCATGCAGCCCATCCTGGTGCGCGCCATTGACCCAACGCCAGGCGCCGAGCGCTATGAAATCGTCGCCGGTGAACGACGCTGGCGGGCCTCGCAACTCGCCGGCCTGACCGAGGTCCCGGTCCTGGTTCGCAACATTCCGGATGAGCAAGCGCTCGCCATGGCGCTGATCGAGAACATCCAGCGCGAAAACCTTAATCCACTGGAAGAAGCCCACGGCCTGCAACGCCTGATCGACGAATTCGGCCTGACGCACCAACAGGCAGCGGACGCCGTCGGCCGCTCCCGCCCAGCCGCGAGCAATTTGCTCCGTTTACTGCAGTTGACCGCCACCGTCCAGGAAATGCTAATCACCGGCAAACTGGACATGGGCCACGCTCGCGCCCTGCTCCCCCTGGCCGCACCGCAACAGGTAGCGGTCGCCCAGCGCATCATCCAGAAAGGACTATCGGTACGCGATGCCGAGCGCCTCGTCCAGCAAATCACCCACCCATCCAAAAAAGCACCCCAAGCACCGGTCGACCGCGATCTGCTGCGCCTGCAGGAAGAACTGTCAGACGTCATCGGCGCCAGCGTCGCCATTCGTAGCTCAAAAAAAGGCAGCGGAAAAATAACCATTGAATTCAACGATCTGGATCAACTGGACGGCATTCTCGGGCGTTTGCGTTAAAGCCCACAAAAGGGAGCAGCTATTGCGGTAAACCCCTAATTCTCATTGACGCACCGCCGCGCACTCTTGTATCATTTATGTCTGTGCGGCATAGCCGGTCATCGATTGCAAAGCACCATGTTGAAAGCAATTTTTCTGCAGATAGGTGCAGCACTTATTACAGCAATCGGGGCTGGTGCAATTGTAGGAACGCGGGGGCTTGTTTCGGTGGGGCTGGCAGCATTGGCTGCAATTCTTCCCAACCTTCTCTTTGCCATCCGGCTGACGATGGTGAACAATCGCCCCGGCGCATCGTACGCGGCGAATTTCTTCATCGGTGAGTTTCTGAAAATTGCAGCCACCGTTGGATTACTAGTAATCGCCATCACGGGTTATCCCGAGATGCATTGGCCCAGTCTGATGATTGGGCTTGCGGTTGTCTTGCATGCTGGTTTTATAGCGTTTTGGAAGAAATCCTGATTATGTCTACAGCAGGCCACGAAGCAGCAGCGAACGCGCCCACCGCCGGCGAATACATCGTTCACCACCTTACGCACTGGAACTCCACCGGTCACGCCCAAAAGGACGTTATCGACTTCAGTGTAATTAACATCGACACCATGATCTTCTCCGTCCTGATGGGCGTGGTGGGTCTGTTCGTTATGTGGCGCGTCGCCAAAAGCGTCACCTCCGGCGTTCCTGGTCGCATGCAGGCCGCCGTTGAAATCGTTCTCGACATGGTGAACGAGCAAGCCAAGGGCATCGTGCATAGCGCCGAATCCCGCAAGTTCGTCGGCCCCCTGGCGCTGACCGTGTTCATCTGGATCTTCCTGATGAACTCGATGGACTTCCTGCCGCTCGACCTGCTGCCGACCTTGTGGCAGACCATTACCGGCGACCACCACGCTTACTTGCGCATCGTTCCCTCGGCTGACCTGAATGGCACCTTGGGTATGTCGATCGGCGTACTGCTGGTCTGTGTTTATTACAACATCAAAATCAAGGGCTTCGGCGGCTGGGTGCACGAACTCTTCACCGCCCCGTTCGGTAGCCATCCACTGCTCTACCCGGTGAATTTCGCCATGCAAATGATCGAATTCCTGGCCAAAACTGTTTCGCACGGCATGCGACTGTTCGGCAACATGTACGCTGGTGAGTTGGTGTTCATGCTGATTGCCCTGATGGGTGCCGCCTGGTCGGCCAGCGCCACAGGGGTTTCCCTGTTCGCCGGCCACATCATTGCGGGCTCGATCTGGGCGATCTTCCACATCCTGATCGTTGCACTGCAAGCCTTCATCTTCATGATGCTGACCCTGGTTTACGTTGGCCAAGCACACGAAGCACACTGATTTATCTGTAGTTTTTGTTTTATCTTTACTTACTTAACCTTAGCAAGGAGTTGTCATGGAACACGTTCTCGGTTTTGTTGCTCTGGCTGCCGGCCTGATCATTGGTCTGGGCGCCATCGGTGCCTGTATCGGTATCGGCCTGATGGGTGGCAAGTACATTGAAGCGTCTGCTCGTCAGCCGGAGTTGATGAACGCCCTGCAAACCAAAATGTTCCTGCTGGCCGGTCTGATCGACGCCGCATTCCTGATTGGCGTCGGTATCGCCATGATGTTCGCCTTCGCCAACCCGTTCAAGCTGGTTTAATCGCGCCTCTTCGATCAACCGTTTAAAAGAGGACTAGAACCGTGAATCTGAACGCAACGTTGTTTGCACAGCTCGTTGTGTTCTTCATTCTGGCGTGGTTCACGATGCAATTCGTGTGGCCCCCCATTGTGAAGGCGCTCGACGAGCGTGCGAAGAAGATCGCGGATGGACTGGCTGCTGCCGAACGTGGCAAGCAGGATCTCGAACTGGCCACCAAGCGTTCGACGGAGTCTCTCCGCGAAGGCAAGGAAAAGGCTGCTGAATTGATCGCCAACGCTGAAAAGCGGGCGGCTCAACTGATCGAAGAAGCCAAGCTCAACGCCAAGGTCGAAGCTGACCGTGTCGTTGCCGGCGCCAAAGCTGAAATCGAACAGGAAGCCGTGCGTGCCAAAGAGCAACTGCGCGAACAAGTGGCAGGCTTGGTCATTACCGGCGCCGAGCAAATTCTGCGTCGCGAGATCAACGCACAAGTCCATTCCGACATTCTGGCTACGATCAAACAGGATCTGTAAAGCTTATGGCTGAATCCGTCACCATCGCTCGCCCCTACGCCGACGCCGCTTATCAGCTGGCCAAGGAATCCGGGGCCCAGGGCCTCTGGTCGCAGCGCCTGCAACTGCTGGCGCTGATCGCCCAGGACGGGGACATGGCTACGGTCATGAGCAATCCCCGGCTCTCCACTGAGCAGATTGCCGAATTGTTTATTTCCTTGTCTAACGACAATGATGCAGTTTTGGGCAATTTCGTTCGTACCCTCGCAGAAAACCGGCGTCTCGCACTCCTGCCGGAGATTTCCCGGCTTTTCGAAATGGCCAAGAGCCAGGAAGAAGGGGTCAAGGAGGCGGTGGTGCATTCCGCATTCCCCATTGACGAAAACCAAGTGGCTGCCCTGCTGCAACAGCTGGAACCCCGCTTCGGTACCCGCCTCATTGCTCGCGTCGAACTCGACCCGAGCCTGATCGGTGGCGTACGAATCGCAGTGGGTGACCAGGTGCTGGATGCTTCAGTCCGCGGCAAACTCGACGCGATGGCCGTGGCGCTGAACAACTAGGAGAATTTCATGCAGTTGAATCCTTCCGAAATTTCTGAACTGATCAAGAGCAAGATCCAGAACCTGCAAGGCGCATCGGAAGTGCGTACGCAGGGCACCGTTGTTTCCGTCACTGACGGTATCGTTCGTGTGCATGGCTTGCAAGACGTTATGCAAGGTGAAATGCTGGAATTCCCCGGCAACACCATCGGCATGGCACTCAACCTCGAGCGCGATTCCGTCGGCGCCGTTATCCTCGGCGAATACGAGCATATTTCAGAAGGCGACGTGGTCAAAACCACCGGCCGCATTCTGGAAGTGCCCGTCGGACCGGAACTTCTTGGCCGCGTGGTCAACACCCTCGGTCAACCGATCGATGGTAAAGGTCCCATCAACGCCAAGGAAACCGACAAGCTGGAAAAGGTCGCCCCAGGCGTCATCTGGCGTAAGTCGGTGTCCCAGCCGGTGCAAACCGGTCTGAAGTGTGTGGACTCGATGGTGCCGGTCGGTCGCGGTCAGCGCGAGCTGATCATTGGCGACCGTCAGACCGGCAAGACCGCTGTTGCGGTCGACGCCATCATCAACCAGAAAGGCAAGAACCTCTTCTGCGTTTATGTGGCAATCGGTCAAAAGGCCTCCACTATCGCCAACGTCGTTCGCAAGCTGGAAGAGCATGGCGCGATGGAAAACACCATCGTCGTTGCCGCCTCGGCCTCCGAATCCGCTGCACTGCAATACTTGGCACCGTATGCCGGTTGCACCATGGGTGAGTACTTCCGCGATCGCGGCCAGGACGCCCTGATCGTTTATGACGATTTGACCAAGCAGGCTTGGGGCTATCGTCAAGTTTCCCTGCTGCTGCGTCGTCCGCCAGGCCGTGAAGCCTATCCGGGTGATGTTTTCTATCTCCACTCCCGTCTACTGGAGCGTGCAGCTCGCGTTTCTGAAGCTTGGGTTGAGCGCTTCACCAACGGAGAAGTCAAAGGCAAGAGTGGTTCGTTGACCGCCCTGCCAGTGATTGAAACCCAGGCAGGTGACGTTTCCGCTTTCGTTCCGACCAACGTGATTTCGATTACCGATGGTCAGATCTTCCTGGAAACCGACCTGTTCAACGCTGGTATCCGTCCCGCGATCAACGCCGGTATTTCGGTGTCCCGCGTCGGTGGTGCCGCTCAAACCAAACTGATCAAGAAGCTCGGCGGCGGTGTTCGTCTGGCCCTGGCTCAGTATCGCGAACTTGCTGCTTTTGCCCAGTTTGCTTCCGACCTCGACGAAGCCACCCGCAAGCAGCTAGAGCGTGGCCGTCTGGTGACCGAGCTGATGAAGCAGGCCCAGTATTCCCCGATGAGCATCTCCGAGATGGCCGTGACGCTGTACGCAGCGGACAAGGGCTACTTTGATGATGTCGAAGTCAAGCGCGCGCTGGAATGCGAAAAGTCCTTGATCAGCTACCTCAAGGCCAATTGCGGCGATGTCATGAACACCATGGAGTCGAAGGCTGACCTCGACGGCGAAACTGAAAAGGCCCTCGCCGCCGGTATCCAGGCTTTCAAGAACACCTGGGCTTGATCTTAGGAGAACGCCATGCCTAGCGGCAAGGAAATTCGCAACAAGATCAAGAGCGTTGAAAACACGCGCAAGATCACCAAGGCCATGGAGATGGTGGCCGCATCCAAAATGCGCAAGGCACAGGAACGGATGCGGGCTGCCCGTCCTTATGGCGAAAAGATCCGGCGCGTTGCGGGCAACCTTTCTCATGCGCTGACCGAATACAAGCATCCCTTCCTCGAGAAGCGTGCCCAAAAAGCGGTCGGTATCGTATTGATCAGCTCGGACAAAGGCCTGTGCGGCGGTCTGAATTCCAACGTCCTGCGCCTGGTTCTGGGCAAGATGAAGGAATTTGATGGCCAGCAGGTCAAGTTCCAAGCGACTTGTATCGGCAACAAAGGTCTGGGTTTCATGCAGCGCGCCGGTGCTTCGGTGGTCTCGCACGTGATCGGGCTCGGTGATACACCGCATCTGGAAAAGCTGATTGGTCCGCTGAAGGTTCAGCTCGACGCCTATATCAATGGCGAAATCGACGCGCTGTACATCGGCTACACCCGTTTCATCAATACGATGAAGCAGGAACCGGTTTTCGAAAAGCTGCTCCCGCTCTCCGACGACGTGGTCAAGACTGACCACCAGCCGGGTTGGGATTATGTCTACGAACCGGAAGCCCAGGCAGTCATCGACGATCTCTTGATCCGCTATGTTGAAGCTTTGATTTATCAGGCCGTGGCAGAAAACATGGCTTCCGAACAGTCAGCGCGAATGGTGGCCATGAAGTCGGCCTCCGACAACGCGAAGAACGTGATCGGTGAATTGAAGCTGGTCTACAACAAGGCCCGTCAGGCCGCGATTACCAAGGAACTCTCGGAAATCGTAAGCGGCGCAGCCGCCGTCTGACGCAAGCGCGACGCTTTTAATTATTGGGGATTTGAATATGAGTCAAGGTTCCATCGTTCAATGTATCGGTGCGGTTGTGGACATCCACTTCCCGCGCGACGCGATGCCGAAGGTCTACGACGCACTCAAGCTGGATGCAGCCGAAGCCAATGGTATGGCAGAGGAAGGCCTGACCTTCGAGGTTCAGCAGCAATTGGGTGACGGCGTCGTCCGTACCATCGCCATGGGTTCTTCCGACGGCCTGCGCCGCGGTATGAAGGTTAATAACACCGGTGCTGGCATTTCCGTGCCGGTCGGCATGGGCACGCTGGGTCGCATTATGGACGTTCTCGGTCGCCCGATCGACGAAGCCGGCCCGATCGAATGCGACGAACTGCGTGAAATTCACGCCGCCGCACCGAAGTTCGACGAACTGTCGTCGTCGGTCGATCTGCTCGAAACCGGCATCAAGGTGATCGATCTGATCTGCCCGTTCGCCAAGGGCGGCAAGGTCGGCCTGTTCGGCGGCGCCGGCGTCGGCAAAACCGTCAACATGATGGAGTTGATCAACAACATCGCCAAGCAACACTCGGGTCTTTCCGTGTTTGCCGGTGTTGGTGAGCGTACCCGTGAAGGTAACGACTTCTATCACGAAATGAAGGACTCCAACGTTCTCGACAAGGTCGCGATGGTGTTCGGTCAGATGAACGAGCCGCCGGGCAACCGTCTGCGCGTCGCACTGACTGGTCTGACCATGGCCGAGCGTTTCCGTGACGACGGTCGTGACATTCTGTTCTTCGTCGACAACATCTACCGCTACACGCTGGCCGGTACCGAAGTGTCCGCACTGCTCGGCCGTATGCCTTCCGCCGTGGGCTATCAGCCGACGCTGGCTGAAGAAATGGGTCGCCTGCAAGAGCGCATCACCTCGACCAAGGTCGGTTCCATCACCTCCATCCAGGCCGTTTACGTCCCTGCCGATGACTTGACCGACCCGTCGCCTGCCACCACCTTCCTGCACCTCGACTCCACCGTCGTGTTGTCGCGTGACATCGCCTCCCTGGGTATCTACCCGGCCGTCGATCCGCTCGACTCCACCTCGCGCCAGCTCGACCCACAGGTTGTCGGTGAAGAGCACTACTCGGTTGCTCGTGCCGTGCAGATGAATCTGCAGCGCTACAAGGAATTGCGCGACATCATCGCAATTCTGGGGATGGACGAATTGTCTCCTGAAGACAAGCTGGCCGTTTCCCGCGCCCGTAAGATTCAGCGTTTCCTGTCGCAGCCGTTCCACGTCGCCGAAGTCTTTACCGGTTCCCCGGGCAAGTTTGTTCCGCTCAAGGAAACCATCAAGGGCTTCAAAGGTATTTGTGCCGGTGAATACGACCACCTGCCGGAACAGGCCTTCTACATGGTTGGCGGTATCGAGGAAGTTATCGAAAAGGCGAAGACACTGCAGTAATGCAGTATCAGCAGAATAGGAGCCAGCAATGGTTATGACCGTTCATTGTGATGTCGTCAGTGCCGAAGAATCCATTTTCTCCGGCCTGGTGGAAATCGCAGTGTTCCCCGGCGAAGCCGGGGAACTGGGCATCCTGCCAAAGCACACACCGCTTCTGACCCGCATCAAGCCCGGCACCATTCGTTTAAAGGTGCCGGACAACAGCGAGTTCGAACTGGTCTATGTGTCCGGTGGCATGCTTGAGGTACAACCCGACATGATTACCGTGTTGGCGGATACCGCGATTCGCGCCCACGATCTGGACGAAGCCAAGGCGCTGGAAGCCAAGAAGCATGCCGAGGAAGCCCTCGCCAATCGGCAAGCAGAAATGGATTACGCCGCCGCCGAAGCCGAACTGGCTGAAGCGATCGCCCAGTTGCAAACGATTCAACGTCTGCGCAAGCACACGCACTGAGATCGATTGCCATGAAAAAAGCAGCCTGCGGGCTGCTTTTTTTATACGCTAATTTTTCAATGCCAAAGGAAGTCGACCGCCCCGCTGTCGAGCAACTCAGTCCTCAAAGCCGCCCAAAGCGCTTTTCCAGACGCGCCAGATCATCACGAAGACCATTCACTGCGGCCGAAAATTCCGACACTTCGTGAGCCGAAGGAAGCAAGGCGGCCTCTTCGACACTATATTCAGTAATATTTTCCGCCAGACTGCGGCCACCGCGCAGCAGCGCGCGGTTCAAACCCTGCGCCAGCAGTCTGAAACGACGGGCCGGAATATCACCAATCAGGCGCGCCACATCCCCCTCCGCATCCCACGATAAATTGCGAAATACGAACGCCAGCGTTTCCGCAACATCGACTGCCCCCTGCAAACGAGCCGTTGCAAACAGGCGTTCACGGTCGACCAAGGCTTTGGCCGGAAAATCGTTCGGCAAACTCACTGTGACCGTGGGTTGCGACGATGGATCCGCCAAGGCCGTCAGGCCATCATTTTGAATTTGGTAGTGAATGTGCATCGCCCCGCCCTGCAGCGCCACCACCGCGCCAGCATGCGCCCGCAAGCGCTCACACGCCCACGGCGATTGCCGGAGCACATGATTGAGCGAACGGATGAATAAACGATCCAGACCCAGCATGTGATTTAAAATTTGTAACCGCGGTGCAGGGCGACCACACCCAGCGCCAGGTTGAAATACTCGACACGTTCAAGCCCGACGCCTTCCATGATCTGCTTCAAACTTTCCTGATCGGGATGCATGCGGATCGACTCGGAGAGATAACGGTAGCTGTCGGCATCCTGGGTCACCAGTTTCCCTACCCGCGGAATGATCTGGAAGGAGTAGAAGTCATAAACGGGGGCCAGCGGCTTCCAGACCTGTGAAAACTCAAGAATCAGCAAACAGCCCCCCGGCCGCAAGACACGGCGCATTTCGGCGATGGCTGCATCTTTATGAGTCATGTTGCGCAAGCCAAAAGCCACGGTCACGCAATCAAAGTAATCATCGGGGAAAGGCAGTTTTTCGGCATCGCATTGTGCCACCGGCAGCATGTAACCCTTGTCAGTCAGACGGTCGCGGCCACGGGCCAGCATCGCATTATTGATGTCGGTCAGCCAGACCTGGCCCTGCGGCCCGACCCGCTTGGCAAAGGCCAGTGACAAATCGCCCGTCCCGCCCGCGACATCCAGTACCCGGGCACCGGGTCGAACACCGCTGCGCTGGATGGTGAACGCCTTCCACAATCGGTGCAGGCCACCGGACATCAAATCATTCATCAGGTCGTAGCGACTGGCCACCGAATCGAAAACCTCAGCGACCCGCCGGGCTTTTTCCTGCTCGGCGACGGTTTCATAACCAAAATGGGTTGTTTCGTTTTTCATCGTATTAGTGCCGTTGACCGCAAGCAGATCCGGCGCTCCGGACTGAATTGTCAATATCGCGCGATAAACCTTGCGCCGCCAGTTGTTCGAGATAAGTTGCCCACAATGCATCCGCGTGCACCGCCAGATTGTGGAGCAAATCCCAAGTATATAAACCGCTGTCGTGACCATCGGAAAAAACCAGGCGCAGGGCATATGTTCCCACGGGTTCAATTTGCAACAGATCGACTTCCCGCTTGCCAGTCTGTAGCACTTCCTGACCCGGCCCATGCCCACGCGCCTCAGCGGACGGGGTGTACACCCGCAGGTACTCAAAACTCAGCCGATAACTTGCTGTGTCGTAAATCAATTCCAGTTGCCGCGACGTCTGATGCAACCGGATCTCGGTCGGTATCGGCGTGTCTTTTTCCATGCCTGCCATGCGATTCCCCAATTCAAGCCCGTTAGTTTAGCGCAGCCCCAGGCAGACGTACTCAAGCATCGCTGTAGCTCACCCGATCAAAATCGCTGCCCCGCTGCAGGATGTTCAACATTCGCAAGCGCCCCAGGCGCTTATCCTGGCGCGTCTCCAAGGTCCGGCTGGCCTGGTACAGACCCAGCGGCAGCACCAGCGAAGGTTCCTCGCCCACCCCGGGCACCGCAGGTAACTTGAAGGCCACCGCATAGCGGAGTGCCGGAACACCCTCGCTGGGCAAAGGCAGCAAGCGAACCGCCAAGGCTTGCGGCAACCCCGGCAGGATGGACAAGCCACAGACCAGGGCACCCGCCTGATTCTCGACCAACCAGGTGACATGCGCCAGAAAAAAGCGTTTGCTGTCCGGCGGACAGACCGCGACCAGTTGCCCGTGCTGCAAACTATGCCCGGGCCCATCGCGGCGCAGCCTGAAACCACTCGCCGAATGGTTAAGAACACGCCAGCTTTCGGTCTGTTCCGCAACATCCAGCGGCACGACAGCAGCTGCAACTTTGTCCCGGAAAATGTGTAATTGAACATGGTCACCACGGGAATATGCTTGCCGGCTATCCTGCGCAACAAAGGGCTGACCTGCCACCTGCTGATAAATCGCCTCCAGGCCACTGGTCAGGCGTGCCTGACCGTCGCTGGCAAAACGCCGGAAACGACGAACGGCGAGACTCTGACTCCACGGCGCAACCAAGGACTGCAGCAAATGGATGACCTTGCCGGCCGGCTCCTCGCCCAGACCCAGTTGCTCTGGCCGCGATGTCTTTTTGAGTTTAGCCAGGGCATGGCGCGCCTCACGACCGACCGCCCGGATATCGAATAAACGCAAATTGGCCGTCGTCTCACCAGCGCCTTCCGCCGGGCACAGCGGCACATCGCGGTCCAGATGAATGGGCAGCGTTCTTTCCTCGCTCACCGGCGGGCGTAATACCTGAGCCTTGCTTGACCATAACTCAGCCCAGCGCCGAATCATGTCGATGTTGCGTGCCCCCTGACTAGCAGGTCCCGCCAGATCACTCAACAAAATACTGGCGTAGGTGGCCAGACAACAAGTTTCAGCCGATGCCATAAAGCGGTCGGTGACCGACCGCTCCGCCAAGGACAATTCTTCAGCAACCTTATACGCCGCATGCACGGCCAGCCAGCAACCACCGACCAGTTCACGGCAGGCGCGGTAATGCTCAAAAATCAGCCGGCCGTTGTAGTAGAGACAACGCTGCAAGACCTCGGCCAGAAACTGCTGGGCATCGCTACTCGGTGGCGGCATGTCAACGCGCTGGGCGCAAAGTGCATAGGCCTGCGCCATGCGTTGCAAGACCGCCTGGCAACGCAGGAAGGCCAGAGTCTCCAACTCACTCAGCGGAACGGGCCGCTGGCTGTAGTGACGAGCCAACTCTTCCCGAACCCGGCCCACCCCGGCGCGTAACCGCTCCAGCACGCCGAACAACACGTCGGGTTGCGGTGGCACGCGCAGCAGGCTGTCCAGCAAGCTGAGAACACCCTGTTCATAACGGACCGGATCATCCACCGGCAGTACGGCCAGATAATCCGTCGCCGCCTGGACACTGCCGACCACCGGCGCAAGAGGCAAGCGACTCATTGCGGAAGGTCTGGCAAGGCGGCCAGCGCCTGCTGCATGGCAGCCGCCAACTGCGCCGCCGACACCTTTGGTCGTAGCCCGGTCGAATCACGCTGGCGCCGCCCCCAAATGGGTTCAGGAAAATGCGGGTCGTCGGCCCAGCGCGGAATGATGTGCCAATGCAGGTGCGGCACCATATTGCCAAAACTGGCCAGATTGATTTTCAGGGGATCGTAGAGCTGACGCAGCACCGCCTCGACCGCGAACACGACCGCCATCAGCGCCTGCTGCTGCGCCGTGGACAAATCACTCATTTCGCGGACATGGGCCGTCCAGATGACCCGGCAAAACCCGGGATAGTCGGCCTCGTTGACCAGAACAATCCGACAGGCCGGCGACGACCAGAGCAACTCGCCCGCCGTCGTCGAACACAGTTCACACCGCCCGGTTTCGCTCACCTCGATCTCCCTTGCTCATCGCGCTCTGGCTGTCCGATCCGGCCCTACTGGCCCCCAGGGTCAGTCCGCACGCAACCGCTCACAACAATACGCGCTCGATCCCACCACGATTGGCCTTACCGACATAGTCGGCCATCCAGTTGTCACCCAGCAAGTGCTTCGCCATTTCAACCACGATGTAGTCAGCCTGCGTTCCGGCATCGTCATCATAACGTGACAGACCCTGCAGACAGGCGGGACAAGAGGTCAGGATCTTGACCTCGCCCTGGAAACCATCGGCCCGTAATTTCTCGGCCCCTTTCTCGATTTCCTGCTGCTTGCGGAACTTCACCTGGGTGGCGATATCCGGCCGCGAATAGGCAAATGAACCGGAGTCACCGCAGCAGCGATCAGTCAGCGGCACATCCTGACCCATCAAGGCTTTGGTAACGGCCAACGGCGTATAGGCCTTCATCGGTGTGTGACAGGGATCATGGTACATGTAGCGCGTCCCTTCGACGCCCTCGAGCTTGACGCCCTTCTCCATTAGATATTCATGGATATCTAGCAGGCGGCAGCCCGGGAAAATCTTTTCGAACTGGTATTTCTGCAACTGATCCATGCAGGTTCCACATGAAACAATCACCGTCTTGATGTCGAGATAATTCAACGTGGTGGCAACACGATGGAAGAGCACGCGATTGTCGGTGGTGATCTTCTGCCCCTTGTCCTCGTCACCCGAGGATGTCTGCGGATAACCGCAGCACAAATAACCAGGCGGCAGCACCGTGGTGGCACCGACCTGATAGAGCATCGCCTGCGTCGCCAAGCCGACTTGCGAGAACAGGCGCTCGGAACCGCAGCCCGGAAAATAGAAAACGGCATCCGACTCATCGGTCGTTTTGTGCGGATTGCGGATGACCGGGATGACCTTGTCGTCCTCGATGTCGAGCAGGGCCCGCGACGTCCGTTTGGGCAAATTGCCCGGCATGGGCCGGTTCAGAAAGTGGATGACCTGCGTCTTGACGCTCGGAGCGCCGAGCGTTGCCGGCGGATGGGCGCGGCTATCCTGAACCAGGCCAATGGCCTTGGCCGCCTTGTGGGCCAGGCGCTGCGCCTTGAAACCAAAGTCCATCATTACGCCGCGCATCAGCTTGATGGTCGCCGGATCCTTCAAATTAAGATACGTCATCGCCGCCACGGTCCCGGGACTGAAGCGCTTTTTGTCCTGCTTGCGCAGGAAATTGCGCATCGCCACCGAAACATCACCGAAATCGATGTCGACCGGGCAAGGTTTGACGCAACGGTGGCAGACCGTGCAATGGTCGGCCACATCGTTGAATTCGTCGAAATGCTTGAGCGAAATACCACGCCGGGTCTGCTCTTCGTAAAGGAAGGCCTCGACCAGCAACGAAGTCGCCAGAATCTTGTTGCGCGGTGAGTAAAGCAGGTTGGCCCGCGGCACATGGGTCGAACAGACCGGCTTGCATTTACCGCAACGCAAGCAATCCTTGACCATGTCCGAAATCTTGCCGATCTCGGATTGCTCCATGATCAGCGACTCGGTACCCAGCAAGCTGAACGACGGCGTATAGGCATTGCCCAGGTCGCCACCGGGCATCAGCTTGCCCTTGTTGAAACGGCCTTCCGGGTCGACCTTTTGCTTGTAGGCGCGGAAAGGGCCGAGTTCTTCTTCGGTCAGGAATTCCAGCTTGGTGATGCCGATGCCATGCTCGCCGGAAATGACGCCATCGAGCGAACGCGCCAGATGCATGATGCGCTCGACCGCCTTGTTGGCGGTTTGCAACATGTCGTAATTGTCGGAATTGACCGGGATGTTGGTGTGCACATTGCCATCGCCGGCATGCATGTGCAGGGCGACAAAAACACGGCCGCGCAGCACGTCCTTGTGGATGGACTCAATGCGTTCGAGGATGGGACGATAGACCCCACCATCGAAAATTTTGGCCAGCCGCGCCTTCAACTCCTGCTTCCACGACGTACGAACCGAATAATCCTGCAAGCGATGGAACAGGATCGGATTCGCCGCCCGATTGGTCAACTCGCTGGCCACCACACCGTAGGACGCAAAACGCGACTCAGCCTCGGCCAGCGGCAAGTCGAGGTTGTCGAGCAGCCATTCCCAGCGCAGGCGAACCGCAGCCACATAATCGAGCGCCGCTTGCTGGCGGTCGCCAATCAGCACCTCTTTGTCGAGATTGGCATCGCCCGCATGCAAGGGCAACTCACCTTGCAGGAACGCAGTCAACGCGTCGCACAGGGCCAATTTGTTCTGCGTCGACAACTCAATATTAATGCGCTCGATGCCATCGCAATAGTCGCCCATGCGCGGCAGCGGAATCACCACGTCTTCATTCACCTTGAAGGCGTTGGTGTGGCGGGAGATGGCGGCGGTCCGCGAACGGTCAAGCCAGAATTTCTTGCGCGTTTCGCCGTCGACCGCGATGAAACCCTCGGCAGCCCGCAGGTTGCACATGCGGACGACTTCTGACGCAGCGGCCATCACCGCCTTTTCATCGTGGCCGACGAGATCGCCGATCAGCACCATTTTTGGGCGACCGTGGCGCTTGGCCTTGGTGGCATAGCCGACAGCCTTGACGTAGCGCTCGTCGAGGTGCTCCAGACCGGCCAGCTGCACACCAGCGGCATGCCCGGCACCGCCCGGCTTGAAGTAATCGGTGATCTCGACAATGGCCGGCACGGCCTCGCGCACCTGGCCGAAAAACTCTAAACAGACGGTCCGCGCCACCGGCGGCATTTTGTGCAGCACCCAGCGGGCAGCGACGATGATGCCGTCCGTGCCTTCCTTCTGCACGCCGGGAATGCCCCCAAGGAACTTGTCGGTCACATCCTTACCCAGCCCGGTCTTGCGGCAGGCCGCTCCGGGCATGGTCAGGACCTCCTCGCCGAGCAATTTCCTGCCGCTCGGATCGAAGCGCTTGACGCGGAACTCGACATTTTCCTGCTCGTGGATCTTGCCGTAGTTGTGATTGACCCGCTCAATCTCCAGCCAATTGCCATCGGGGTCGACCATCTTCCACCAGGCCAGATTGTCGAGCGCCGTGCCCCACAGCACGGCCTTTTTGCCACCCGCGTTCATGGCGATATTGCCGCCGATGCAGGAAGCCGAGGCCGAGGTCGGGTCGACCGCAAACACGCGGCCAGCCAGCGAGGCGGCTTCGGACACCCGGTCGGTCACAACACCGGCGCCGGTGCGAATGCTGGCGTACGGCGTTTCATGGCCAGCCAGCACCAGCTCCTCAACCGGACCGATATCGATCAGTTTTTCGGTATTGATCACCGCCGAATACGGCGTCAACGGCACAGCGCCACCGGTGTAGCCAGTGCCGCCGCCGCGCGGGATGATGGTCAGACCAGCCTCGATGCAACCGCGCACCAGATGGCCAATCTCTTCCTCCGTATCCGGATAGAGAACGACGAAAGGATATTCGACGCGCCAGTCGGTGGCATCGGTGACGTGCGAAACGCGGGCCAGGCCATCGAAGGCGATGTTGTCACGACGGGTATGCTTGCCGAGAATTTTCAGCGTCTTACGCCGCAAGTCCCAGGTTTCGGAAAAACGCTGGGCGAAGCGGTCGACCGCAAGATGCGCCGCTTCAATCAAGACCTTGACCTTGGTCGACCGTTCCGGGTCCTCCGCCGCGCTCTCCGCCCGCCGCCGCTCGACTTCGCGCAGACGATGGCGCAAGGCCTCAACCAGCGCATCACGCCGCTCACGGTTATCAAGCAGGTCGTCTTCCAGATAGGGGTTGCGCTGCACCACCCAAATATCGCCCAGCACTTCGTACAACATGCGGGCGGAGCGCCCCGTCACGCGTTCGCTACGCAACTCATCAAGCGTCGCCCAGTTATCAGGGCCAAGCAGGCGGATGACGATTTCACGATCGGAGAACGACGTGTAGTTATAAGGAATTTCGCGCAGGCGGGCAGTCATGGAAGCAGCCGTGGTCCGTCAAAAGGTGGATTTTAGCGTATTGCAACGCAACACGCGGACTCGGTAGACCGGGTCCGGCAGTCAAGGTTCAGGGCTGCCCCGTATTGACCTGATTTCCCGTGGTCAACACAGCGCCGCCCCTGTTCATGCCGCCTGCACCAGCAGCCAGTAACGGGCAAATTTGCCAGCGGCCATAAATAGACAACACGGCAGCCAGTGCAAACGCAGCCAGCCGGCGGCCAAGCACAGCGCATCGCCGACCAGCGGCAACCACGACAACAACAGGACGGGGCTGCCCCAACGGACAAGCTGGGCCTGGTACGGCAGATTGTCCATCCGCTGCCAGCGCGGCAGGTAGCGGCCACACCCCCACGACGTCAGGCCACCCGCCGTATTCCCCAGTGTCGCCAGCCAGAGCGCGGTCGACGCCTGTTCCGGGTGAATTTGCAGGAAACCCCACAACACCGCCTCCGAGCCGCCGGGCAATACGGTCGACGCCAGAAAACTGGCTAAAAACAAGCCACTCAGTCCCTGTTCCGCCGTGACGTTTAGCCACTCCACCCGTAGAATCCCCCTTTTGCCTTGTTGAGCTGCACGCATGCACCCGGATTATCTCGAAAAAGTCCTCAATGCCCAGGTTTACGATGTGGCGGTCGAAACGCCGCTCGACCTGGCCGGCAATCTTTCGGCCCGGGTTGGCAATCGCATTCTGCTCAAGCGCGAGGACATGCAGCCGGTCTTTTCATTCAAATTGCGCGGCGCCTACAACAAAATCGCCAGCCTGTCGGCCGACAAGCTCAAACGCGGCGTCATCTGCGCCTCGGCCGGCAACCACGCCCAGGGCGTCGCCCTGTCGGCCGCCAAGCTGGGCTGCCGGGCAGTCATCGTCATGCCGGAATCGACACCGAACATCAAGGTCGACGCCGTGCGCCGGCGCGGCGGCGAAGTGGTGCTGGCCGGTTCGTCCTACGACGATGCCTATGCCAAAGCGCTGGAACTGGAAAAAGCCGAGAAACTGACCTTCGTCCATCCCTTCGACGATCCAGAGGTGATCGCCGGGCAAGGCACCATCGGGCTGGAAATCCTGCGCCAGCATTCGCGCCACAATGGCCCGATCGAGGCGGTATTCTGCGCCATTGGCGGTGGCGGCCTGGCAGCCGGGGTGGCCGCCTACATCAAGCGCCTGCGTCCGCAAATCAAGGTCATCGGCGTCGAAACCTTCGATGCCGATGCCATGAAACGCTCACTAGCCGCCGGCAAGCGGGTTCGCCTCGATCACGTCGGCCTCTTTGCCGACGGCACCGCCGTCAAGTTCGTCGGCGAGGAAACCTTCCGCCTGTGCCAGGAATATCTCGACGAAGTCATCCTGGTCGATACCGATGCAATCAGCGCCGCGATCAAGGATGTCTTTGAAGACACCCGTTCGATCCTCGAACCCTCCGGCGCCCTGGCCGTGGCCGGCGCCAAGGAATACGCTCGCCAGCACACGCTCAAGGACAAGAATCTGGTCGCCATCACCTCCGGCGCCAACATGAATTTCGACCGCCTGCGTTTTGTCTCCGAGCGCGCCGAGTTCGGCGAACAGCGCGAAGCCGTCTTCGCCGTCACCTTGCCCGAGAAACCCGGCGCTTACAAAAAATTCCTCGCCCTGATCGGCAACCGCAACGTCACCGAATTCAATTACCGCTATCACACCGCCAGCGAGGCGCATGTTTATGTCGGTGTGCAGGTGGTCGACCGCAAGGAATCGATCAAGCTGGTAGACAGCCTGCTCAAGCACGGCTACCCGACACTGGACCTGACCGAAGACGACCTGGCGCGCAACCACGTCCGCCACATGGTCGGCGGCCACGCCCCGGCTGTCTGCCAAAATGGCCTGCGCGAACTGATCTACCGCTTCGAATTTCCCGAACGGCCGGGTGCGCTGATGAATTTCCTCACCCAGATGAGCGGCGGCTGGAACATCAGCCTCTTCCATTACCGCAACCATGGCGCCGATTACGGCCGGGTACTGGTCGGCATCCAGGTGCCGACCGACGACCTGGCCAGCTTCAGCGCCTTCCTCGACAAGCTGGGTTACACCTATTGGGACGAAAGCAGCAACCCGGTCTACAAACTTTTCCTGGGCTAAATGCATTTTTTGCATAAGAAACTGAAAATTGATTCTTTTCTCAGCAAAGTCCGGCCTTTAGACTGCGCCTAAACTTACCGGGAGTCGTACCGATGAAAATTGCTCAAAATGTCACCGAACTGGTTGGCAACACGCCACTGGTCAAGCTCAACCGTGTCACCACCGGCACTGGCGCAACCGTCGTCGCCAAGCTGGAGTTCTTCAATCCTGGCCACAGCGTCAAGGATCGCATTGCCATCGCCATGCTCGATGCGGCACAAGCCGCCGGCCAGATTGGCCCGGACACGGTCGTCCTAGAACCAACGTCCGGCAACACCGGCATCGGCTTGGCCATGGTCTGCGCGGCACGCGGCATCAAGGCGGCTTTTGTCATGCCGGAAACCATGAGCCGCGAACGCAAGCTGTTGCTGAAAGCCTACGGCGCCGAGTTGATCCTGACGCCGGGCGGAGAAGGCATGGGCGGCGCGATTGCCAAAGCCCAGGCGCTGGCCGAAGCCGACCCCAAATATTTCGTGCCTCAACAGTTTGAAAACCCGGCCAATCCGGCCGTCCACCGCAACACCACCGCCGAGGAAATCTGGTGCGACACCGACGGCCAGGTCGACATTTTCGTTGCCGGCGTCGGCACCGGCGGCACGGTCACCGGTGTCGGCGAAGTGCTCAAGGCAAGGAAACCCGGCGTACAGATCGTCGCCGTCGAACCCGATGCCTCGCCGGTGCTGTCCGGTGGCGCCAAGGGGCCGCACCCGATCCAGGGCATCGGTGCCGGTTTCGTGCCGGGCGTGCTCAATACCACCGTTTACGATGAGGTGATCCGCGTCAAGAACGACGACGCCTTCGCCACCGCCCGCCAGATGGCGACCGAAGAAGGCCTGCTGGTTGGCATTTCTTCCGGCGCCGCGACCTTCGCGGCACTCGAACTGGCCAAGCGTCCGGAAAATGCCGGCAAACTGATCGTTGTCATCATTCCGTCCTTCGGCGAACGTTATTTATCGACCGCGCTGTACCAGCATCTTGAGGTCTAAGTCCGTGCGGCGCCCCCTCTAAAATGGCGACGCAGGCCAACCCGGCGGCTGGCGATTTCGACCACATCGTCGATCGCCGAGCTTCCGAATCCATCAAGTGGGGCAAGTACGCCGGGCGCGATGTGCTGCCTCTCTGGGTCGCCGACATGGACTTCGCCGCGCCGCCGGCCGTGATTGATGCCCTGCAACAGCGCATCGCCCACGGGGTTTTTGGTTATGGCGAGGCGACGCCGTCGTTGAATCAGGCGGTCATCGACCATCTGCAGCGCGAGTACAACTGGACGATCGCCGCCGAATGGATCGTCTGGCTGCCCGGCTTGGTCAGCGGCCTCAACATTGCCTGCCGCAGCGTCGACGGTGCCGTCCTGACCGCGACCCCGATTTATCCGCCGTTCTTGTCTGCCCCGCGTTTTTCCGGTCGTCCCCTGCAGCAAGCGCCCCTGTCCCTGGGCGATGCCGGCTGGCAGTGGGACAAAAACGCCTTGCAAACAGCGTTGACCGCAGACACCGCCCTCTTCCTGCTCTGCCACCCGCATAACCCGGTCGGCCGCTGCTGGAAACGTGATGAACTACTTGATCTCGCCCACTTTGCCGAACAGAACGACCTGATTGTCTGTTCGGACGAAATTCACTGCGGCCTGATCCTTGATGCTGACAAACGTCATACCCCCTTCGCCAGCCTGAACCCGGCCATCGCCCGCCGGACCATCACACTGATGGCACCGTCAAAAACCTTCAACATTCCCGGCCTGGGCTGCGCCTTCGCGGTCATCAGTGATCAGGCCCTGCGCCGGCGTTTCCGTCGCGCCATGGATGGCATCGTGCCGCACATCAATGTGCTCGGCCTGGCAGCTTGCGAAGCCGCCTACCGCGACGCCGAAGACTGGCACCGCGCGTTGATCACCTACTTGCGCGGCAATCGTGAGCGCGTGCTGGCCACGGTCAACAGCCAAGCGGGCGTTAAAATGGCGGCGGTCGAAGCCACTTATCTGGCCTGGATCGACGTCCGCGCCCTTGGGCTGGCAGAGCCGGCGGCACATTTCGAGGCACATGGCCTGGGTTTGTCCGATGGAGCGGATTTTGGCGCGCCAGGCTGGTTACGGCTCAATTTTGGCTGCCCCCGCCGCACGCTGGACGAAGCTCTGCAACGTTTTGTCGAGGCCTGCCAGAACGCCCCGGCGCAATAAACAAGGTACGCCCGAACGTCCGTCAGACCGGCCTGATCAGCCGGCACAGCGGACAGCCCCCGCCTCGGTGACCAGCCAGTCCAGCCGCTGATCGTGCGCCTCTGGCCGGATGCTGGGCAGACGATTGATCTCGAAGCCAACGCCGACGGCCAGCGGCCGTGGGGTCAACGCCGCCAGCGTCCGATCAAAATAACCACCGCCATAACCCAAGCGGTAACCCGCACCATCAAACCCATTGAGCGGCAACAAGATCATGTCCGGCCACAGCCAGTCTCCATCCACCGGCGTTGGAATGCCATAGCGGTCGGCCTGCAGTTCGCTACTGGCCGACCATTCCCGAAAAGCCAGCGGCTGTTCCGGCCTGACCACCACCGGTAGCGCGGCCCGCCGGCCTGCAACACACCAGCGATCGACCACTGCCCGCACATCCGCCTCCTGCTTGATCGGCCAGCATAGAGCCAACACCTGCGGCGGCGGCAACGCGGCCAGCAAATGCGCGACAATGCGCGCCGACCACGCCGCATGCGTCGCCGGGTCGAGCGCCTGCCGGCGCTGCTGCAATTCGCGCCGGATGGCTTGACGCCACGCCGTGTTATCCTCAATTCGCCCTGTCATCAGCATAATCTAACATGAAGCTTCGCCTCCTCTTTGCCCTCCTCGTCGTCTCCATTGTCTGCCCGCTGCAGGCCGAGGAACGCGGTGATCGCGCCTTTCTCGCCACCCGCGACGCCCTGAAAAACGGCAAACTGGACCAACTGGAACAGAATCTGAGTGCAACCGCCGGCCACCCGCTGGCAGCCTATGCCGAAAACTATCGGCTGCGCGCCCTGCTGGGGCGCAACGAACCAAGCGGCATTCCCGATTTTCTGGCCGCCCATGACGGCAGTTACGTCGCTGAAAAACTGCGTGCTGACTGGTTGCGCTGGGCGGGCAAACGCGGCGCTTGGGATCTGATCCTGGCTGAATACCCCAAACTGCAGGCCGCTGAAACCGACCTGACCTGCTACCAGCAACAAGCCCGACTCAACCTGGGTGAAACCGTCGTGCTCGACGAAATCGCCAGCCAGTGGCTGACCCTGCTTGAACCACCAGAAGCCTGCCAGCCCTTGCTGGCACATCTGGTGAACAGCCAACGCGTCAATCACGATGCCATCCTCACGCGGGCCCGCCGGCAGATTGAAGCCAACCGCGACAGTTGGGCCGCCCGCAGCCTCGCCTATTTGCCGGATTCCCTGGCCCCCAACAGCCAACGTTTTGCCCAGGCCACCAAGAGTGGCATGGCCTTTCTCGCCAAACAATCCGGCAACTGGTCGGCCAGCCGCGCCGAGCGCGAACTCACCCTCTACGCCATCCAGCAAGTGGCCGGCAGCGATCCTGGCATCGCCGCCGACCAACTGACCCAGCGTGAAAGCCGCCTGCAAGCCGACGAAAAGCACTGGGCCTGGAGCCAGATTGCCTTGCAAGCCGCTCGTCGCCATTTGCCTGAAACCATTGACTGGTATGGCAAAGCAGGCAATACCCCGCTCTCCGACGAGAACCGGCAATGGAAAGTCCGCGCAGCGCTCCGCGCCCTCGACTGGGCGCTGGTCCGACGCAGCATCGAAGACATGCCCGCCGAACTTGCCGCCCGTCCGGAATGGATTTACTGGCTAGGTCGAGCCTACAAAGCCGGCGGCCGGACTAGCCAGGCCGACGCGCTGTTTGGCCGGATCAGCCGACAAGCCAATTTTTACGGCAATCTGGCCGATGAAGAACTGGGGCTGACCATCACACCGCCCCCGCGGGCTCGTTCGATCAGCACGGAGGAGGCGCAGGCAGCGCGTGACGTGCCCGGACTGTCGCGGGCACTGACCTTCTTCCGCCTTGACCTGCGCCTTGAAGGCGTACGCGAGTGGAATTGGAGCTTGCGTGGCATGAACGATCGCCAGTTGCTGGCCGCCGCCGAACTGGCCCGACAGCACCAGATCTGGGACCGGGCAATCAATACCGCCGACCGCACCCAGCATGAACACGACTATAGCCTGCGTTTTCTCGCACCTTACGGCGACCAGGTACGCCCGGCGGCCCGCGAACAATCGCTGGATGACGCCTGGGTCTATGGCCTGATGCGTCAGGAGAGCCGTTTTATCACCAGCGCCCGGTCGACCGTGGGCGCCTCCGGCTTGATGCAATTGATGCCCGCCACCGCCAAATGGGTCGCCAAGAAAATCGGCCTGCGCGATTACAGCCACAGCCGGGTCAATGACACCGAGATCAACGTGCTGCTCGGCACCTCCTACATGCGTCTGGTTATGGAAAACCTCGACAACCATCCGGTACTCGCCTCTGCCGCTTACAACGCTGGCCCCGGCCGCGCCAAGCGCTGGCGCGCCGAGCGACCGCTGGAAGGTGCCATTTATGCCGAAACCATTCCATTTAGCGAAACCCGCGATTACGTCAAAAAAGTCATGAGCAACGCGGTGTATTACTCGACCCTGTTCAACGGCAAGCCAGATTCCCTCAAGGCGCGCCTGGGCACAGTCGCTCCGACCAGCGGACAAGCGATGAAGGATGCCGATCTTCCTTGATTCACACAGGCCACATACCACTTTCGTCATATTGACAGAGCATAAATTAGCGGTCTAAGCTCGCCTCTCTGGACGTATTATGCAAAACGAGAGGCAGTATCATGGGCAACACATCGGCAAGCCGCCATGGCTTTACCCTCATTGAGTTACTCATCGTCATCGCGATCATCGGCATCCTGGCCGCCATCGCCATGCCAAGCTATACCAACTACATCCGCAAGCAGGAATTGCGTGCAGCAGAGAGTAGCTTGGCCTCGATGACCCTGGCCATGGAAAACCGCTACATGCAAAGCTTCAGCTATGCGGCGGCAACCACTACAACAGCCGACAGCCAGAGCACCCTGACTGGCTGGGCACCGTCCCAAAACAAGTTTGACTACATCATCCTGACCAAGGATGACAGCGCCCGCACCTACACCTTGCAAGCCAGCGGAACCGGAACCATGGCGGGCTGCACCCTGAGCATCACGGAGTCGAATGTCCGTAGCGGCCCCGGCTGCTTCGGCTTCAGCAGTTGGAGCGAATAAATGCCCCTCGTGCATGCGCAGCAACCGCGAGCCGATAGCGGCTTCACATTGATCGAGCAGATGATCACCATCGCCATTCTGGCTCTGATCGCAGCAACCGGACTCCCCTTGACCAGCGCTTGGATTGATCAGTCAAAGGCTGGGCAGGCCGCTGCCCAGATCAGAAACGCCTACAACAAGAGCCGGGCATGGGCATTGCGCAGCAACGAAGCCTGGCTGTGCCTGAGCAACGGCAGCCTCTATGTTTTCGACCAGAAACCAAGTGCCTGCACTAGCACCGGCGCCCGCTGGCAGGCTGAACTGGCAGGCGGCAGTAGCACTCGCGTATTGCTCGGCGATGTCAGCAGTGACAGCAAAACCCAGCCAACGGACCTGTCTTGCCTGGCTTTCGACAACCGCGGTTGGCCCAAAACAGACAGCCTCGGCAGTACCGCCTGCGCCGACCGCAGCACGAGCACAATCACTGTCGTCCGAGGGAGCGCCTATGTTTCCAGCAGCCTTTACTAAGCGAATTAATCACCCGCAAGCCGGCAACACGCTACTTGACGCCTTGATCGCCATGATCATCACCGCCGTCATCGCTCTGGGCAGCATCCTGATCTCGGCCAAAGCCAGCGTCGCCCAGCGCCAAAGCTTTGCCCAGGAACAAGCCGCAGTGCAACTACGTGCCTTGATGAACTCGGCCCCATCCGCCGCTGGTACCCCCCTGATTGATCAATGTGCCACCGGCGCCAAAACAATCCAGCAAACGATCACGATCAAAGGCACAAACCTGGCAGTCACCGTCAACTGCGAATCGATAGGTGAATCCCTGCTGGTGCAAAATAATGCGGGCGGCCAGCAAACGCTGGACCTGCCAGAGGATCTACCCGCCAAATACCAGCTCAGCATGTCCGTTACGTCCAGCGATTGGTTTGGCGAGGACGGCGCGATGAAGGTGGGTCACAGCACATCCACCAAAACACCATGAACCCGCTACGTTCATTACCGGGCACCCGGCAACAAGCCGGGGTGTCCTTGGTGTCACTGATGATCGGCCTGTTACTCGGCTTGATGTCGGTGCTGGCCGCAGTATCGCTTTTTCGCACCCAGACCCAGCAAGCCCGGACCAGCCAAAGCATGGCAAAAACCCTGGAAGCACAAACGCTGTCGCTGCAGGTCGCCGAACTCGAAATACAACGCGCTGGTTTTGGCCTTGAAGACAGCGATGGTCATGTCGCAGGCACACCCAATATTGACTTCGTCCTGCTCAGCGCCAGCCGCCCCGGCAGCACTCAAGGTAGCAGTGCACAGAGCCTGAGCGGCACCCGACAGACCATCTCAGCCACTGTCAGTTCAGGCAATGCCGTGCTCTGGCGCTGGCGTAATCCGGAGAACGGCGCCTATGTATGCGCGGGCTTGATTGGCTACGATGGCGGCCTGCAGGCGCTGACCGATACCGCCTGCACCCAAAGTAGCGATCTGGCCAGCCAGGCATGGCCAAGCACGGCCCTGCGCAGTATTGCCGCCAACACAACCCGCCTCAGCGTCGACTTTAAGGTGCAATCGGGAGATTGCAGTCCCTATGGTCACAGCAGCGCAAGCGCATCACTTTTTGTCACACTGACTGTCACGCCGGACGTCACGGCGACTGATTCACCCTGGAATTCCACTGACAGCAGCCAGCGAGAGAACAACCGGACCACTTTGGAAGCCAGCAGCAATTTTTGCCTGACGGGAATCCGCTCATGACGACACACTCCCCCCTCTCTCCACGACGCCAGCAACGTGGAGGCATCAACATGCTTCTGGTCAGCCTGGCCGGGCTCGCGGCCCTCGCGGTGACTGCCAACAACATGGGTGCCATAGGCAGCCATCAGGAGAGCAACCTCACTTTTCATGCCAATACGCAAGCCAGCACCCGGGCCTGGCAAGGGGTGGAAATCATCCGTCTTTACCTGGAACAAGCCGGCACCACGATTACCACCGGAGAAAAGATCAGCGTACCCAGCCAAGGCGGACTATCAGCCACCCTGAGTATGATCCAGCAACAAGCGGCAGATGGCACCTGGAGTGAGGTCGCCAGTATCGATTCGACCAAGCCCTATCGCGTCCGGGCGCAAATCCAGTCGCAGGCGGGCATTGCCAGCCGCGCGATCGAGACGGTTTATCTCTACAACCCGAGCAGCAATACCGAAACACCGACCAGCACACCGGACATCAAGCTGGAAAGCGTGTCGATTCACTCCAATCTGATCCTGCAAGGGGGCGTCAATATCAAGGGGAGTACCAACGGCAACTTCATGGTCGATGGCAATGCCGACTTATCGGGATCGGTCACCGGCATCAACGAACTGTGTGCCACCGGTGACGTCAAGATACAAAGCGGCATCACGGTCAACCGGGTGTGCTCGAACAAATCGGTGACCATCAGCCAAGGCGCCACCATTCTTGAAGTCATCGCCATTGGCCAGGTCAACCTGAACAGCGGTCGAGCAACCGTCGACCAGGTACACTCCAACGCCGACGTGATCTTTGGTACCGGCGGCACCACGGTCAATACGGTCAACACCAAGGGCAACGTCACCATCACCAGCGGGAGCGGACAAATCACGGGCACCCTGAACAGCGAAGGCAATGTGGTCTGGAAAAACACCTTTGCCGGCAACCTCATCAATGCCAACGGCAACGTCGAGTATCGCCCCAACAGCGCTGCCACTATCAACAGTCGTGGCAACGTCACCTTATTAGCTGGCGACAGCAGGGTTCAAAATATTTTTGCCTTGGGCTGGATCGATCTGCAAAGCAGTTGGGGAGCAGGGGTGACCGGGCAGCTTCGCGGGGGCAGTTGGGTCAATTGGAAAACAGGCAATACCATTGTTGACGGCATCGTTCGCGGCGACATCAAGGGGACTGCCGCGAGAGCCTGGGAGCCTATCGTCAACGTGTTCAAAAACCCCAATCTGGTGATCGACATTCCGCTCGTTTCGGTCGCCGTCATTGACCCCATCGTGATGGAACGGCCGGAGATCGACGCCAATCAATTCAAGGACTCAGCCAATTACGTTTTTTTCTACGAAAACGGTAAGAGAAAAGTCACCGTCCGCAATGTAGACGGCATTGACAACGGCACCTACTTCATCGCCTCGTACACCACCAACAACAAGAACGATTATTTGTGCACCGCCGTGGACAGCGCAGGCAAGTGCAGTGCACCGACCACGCCCGGCAAAACCCTGTGCATGGGTTTTGGTAACGGAAATGCCTGTTTTGACCAGTCGAGCGCGGGAAACTGGGTTTTCAACGGACAGAGCATGGCCCCGGGAACCGCTTGGTTTGAAGGCAATCTCAAACTAGCCAACGGCACCTTCATCAATACCTTTCTGGCCACCGGAAACATCAACATTACGCAGGGCAGCGTCAAGATTTATTCGCCCAATTACGCTGGTTATGCTGGCGTGTGCACCGATAGCAAAGGCTTTGTCAACACCGACAGTCGCCTGGCCGGCATCAAACCGAAAAATTATTGCATCAACGACACGTTTGAAGCTTTGCCCCTTGGCAACGTCGCCTTACTGGCAGGCAGCTACACCGGCAGCACTTTTCAGGGCGGCGATATCGCACTCAGCGCCAGTAACCAAATCTACGGCACGATCATGGCAGGCGGCCTGCTGAAAACCAGTGGCAGCACCAAAATCGTTGGCGCCCTGGTCGTTGCCAACACCCCGAAATCGAGCGCCAGCACCACCATTCAGGGCGGGGTCACCATTGACCTCGGGGAATTGCCCAGCACCTTCGACCCAACCTGTGATGGCAGCGACTGCAACAGTGGCGGCACCCCAACAACCTGTAGCGGCAGCACCTGTAACGCCTCCGCAACCGTACTCTGGAGTCGCTACCTTTAATCCTGGGGGCATCGCGAAGGGCAGATTTGCCGTAGAATCCTCGCTTTCAGAAATGTAAATACCGGGGTTACAGATGGACATCAAAAAGGTTCTGCTGCTGGGGGGTAGTGGTTTTGTCGGTACCTACATCGTCAACCGTCTGTCGCAGCGCGGCATCGAAGTCACCGTGCCGACCCGGCGGCGCGAACGCACCAAGGCGCTGATCATTCAGCCCGGGGTCGAGATGCCGGAAGCCAATATCCACTGCGAAAAAACACTGACCGAATTGATGCGCGGCCATGACGTCGTGATCAATCTGGTCGGCATTCTGCACAGCCGCGATGTCAAGCTGCCGTATAGCGCCGATTTCGCCCAGGCACATGTTGAACTGCCCAAAAAAATCATCGCCGCCTGTCAGGCCAGCGGTGTTCGCCGCCTGGTTCATATGAGCGCCCTCAAGGCCGATCCCAAGGGGCCATCCGAATACCTCGCCTCCAAGGGCGACGGCGAAGCGATCGTACTGGCTGCCCGCGATCGCCTGGACGTCACCGTCTTCCGGCCGTCGGTTATTTTCGGCCTGGGGGATTCTTTCCTGTCGATGTTCGCCAGCGTGCTGAAAAAAGCGCCGATCTTCCCGCTCGGTTTCGGCCACGCCCGATTCCAGCCGGTGTGGGCGGCGGATGTCGCCGATGCCTTCGTCGATTGCCTGAGCAACGACGCGACCTTCGGCCAGGCTTACGACCTGGTCGGCCCGACGACCTACAGCCTGCGTCAACTGGTCGACTACACCGCCGAACTAACGGGCAGCCGGGCCCGTATCGTCGCCTTGTCAGAAGGCTGGGCCTATCTGCAAGCCGGCCTGATGTGGCTGGCCCCGAATCCGCTGATGTCGCCGGACAACCTGCGCTCAATGCAGGTCGACAGCGTCTGCGACGGCCCATGCCAGCCACCGGCCCACTGGCGACCGGCCGCCCTTGAAGCCATCGCTCCGACTTACATTGCCCGCAGCACGCCGAAGGGCAAGCTCGACAGCTTCCGCTTCCGCGCTGGTCGCTGAGGACCGACAGGCAGCCGTGCAGGTCTTCATCGTCGGCGGTGCCGTCCGGGACGAACTGCTCGGCCGGCCGTGTGACGACCGCGATTACGTGGTCGTCGGCACGACCCCGGACGCCATGCTGGCGGCCGGTTTTCGACCCGTCGGCAAGGATTTCCCGGTTTTCCTGCACCCGACGACCCAGGCCGAATACGCCCTGGCCCGCACCGAGCGCAAAAGTGGCCATGGTTACCATGGCTTCACCTTTCACGCGGCGCCAGATGTCACGCTGGAAGAAGACCTCGCCCGCCGCGATCTGACCATCAATGCCATGGCACGCGGCGCTGACGGCTCGCTGGTCGACCCCTTTCACGGTCAACGCGACCTAGCGGCCAAAATCCTCCGCCATGTTGGCCCGGCCTTTGCCGAAGACCCGGTACGTATCCTGCGAATTGCCCGCTTTGCTGCCCGCTTTGCCGATTTCAGCATTGCACCGGCCACCCTGACCCTGATGCAGGACATGGTCGCCAGCGGCGAGGTTGATCACCTGGTTGCCGAGCGGGTGTGGCAGGAACTGGCCAAGGGACTACTGGAAGACAAGCCGTCGCGCATGTTCGAGGTTCTGCGTTCCTGTGGGGCGCTCAAGCGTCTGCTACCGGAAGTCGATGCCCTGTTCGGCGTGGCTCAGCGCGCCGAATACCACCCCGAAATCGATACTGGCATCCATACCATGATGGTCATCGACCAGTCGGCGGTATTCGGCTACCCGCTCGCGGTGCGCTTTGCCGCGCTCTGCCACGACCTGGGCAAGGCCACCACCCCAGCCGACGTACTGCCCCGGCACATCGGGCACGAACAGCGCAGCGCCCAATTGACCGAAGCACTGACCGCCCGCCTGCGCGTTCCCAACGAATGTCGCGACCTGGCCCTGCTGATGGCGCGATACCACGGCAACATTCATCGCGCGGCTGAATTGCGTCCCAACACCCTCGTCGAACTATTTGAAAAAACCGACGCACTGCGTCGCCCCGAGCGCTTTGAACTATTGCTGGCAGCCTGCTGCTGCGACTACACCGGCCGCGGCGGTTGGCAGGATCGGGCCTACGAGGCACCGCAACGACTGCGCTGCGCCCTGCGCGCGGTCAACACCGTCGATGGCGGAAAAATCGCCCAGCAATGCGTTGACCGCGGCGACATCCCACAGCGCATCCACGCGGCGCGCGTTGCCGCCGTTCGCCTGGCCTTACAGGAGACGGCTCAGCAACCAGAGCAAGGCTGAAAAAATCAGTGTCGACGCAAACGGGAAGGTATAGGCTCGACCACGCCAGCGAAAGGCCATGTCGCCCGGCAACTGACCAAAGCGAATGAAACGGGCCAGATGGGGCGTGACCAGACCCAGCAGAAAGATCGCCAGGACCAAGGTCAATATCCATTTGAACATCGGCGCCGCCCAATTTGAAAACCCGCATTAGACCACGGCGAAAGAAACAATCCCCATGATTACCACGCAGCACATCGGCGGCATCGAACTTTTCAGCTGCCGAACCCGGAAAAAAAAACCCGGCCCGGAATTGCTCTTCGTTCACGGCGCCTTCGCCGGCGGCTGGATGTGGACCGAAACCTTCATGCCCTTCCTGGCCGACGCCGGCATCAGCAGCCATGCCTTGTCGCTGCGCGGCCACGGCGGCAGCACGGGGCGGGACCACATCCACGGCCACTCGATCGCCGATTACGTCGACGATGTGCGGAGTATCGTCGACCATCTGGCCGGCGACCCCCTGCTGGTCGGCCATTCGATGGGTGGTTTTGTGGTGCAGAAATATCTTGAGCATTACCAAGCCCCCGGCGTGGCGCTGCTCTGCTCAGTGCCTCCACAAGGCTTGATCGCGGCGCAATTTCATCTTCTGATGCAAAAGCCGCAGCTCTTTCTGGAAATCAACCGCATCATGAGCGGCGAATACACCGATACCGACACGCTACGCGACGCCTTGTTTGCCGGCGAAGCCGATGAAGCCATGCTGGCCACCTGGCTGGCCCGCATGCAGCCAGAGTCGCAACGCGCCCTGTGGGACATGTCGATGTTCAACCTGCCCAATCTGTTTGCCATGCACCAACCGCCGATGCTGATCGTTGGCGCTCAGCATGACGTTCTGGTCCCCGCCTTTCTGGTGCAGACCACCGGCCACACCTACCGCCAGCCGGCGCACATCCTGCGCGATATGGGGCATGCCATCACCCATGAAAAAGAATGGCCGCAGGTTGCGGCCATGTTGTGCGACTGGGCCCGGGAGATCAAGCCTTGACGTCGACCGCCGCGCCCAGATTCGGAGGATTGCTCGACACCGCCGGCAAGGCCTGGACCAACTGGGCCGCCGCCTGCGCCTGCAGGTCGAGTGCTTTTTTCAAAACCAGCGTGTTGACCGCGTCACCGGTTTGCGACTGCGACAACGCACTGCTTAAACTGCCGATTGCACTTAAATCCATCTTGCACTGACTCCTTTTCGGTCACACACTGTTCGCTCAGTGTAGCCGCCATGCCTGACAACGCAATGACCAAGACGCCCGCCACCGCTCCACAGCCAGCCACCACCGAGACCTCCCGCCATCGCCGCGGCCAGTCATCCTCGTTGGCCGACGATATCGCCGCCCTGGAAGCCTCGCTGCTAGCCGACATTGAAGCCTTCGACCTCGATGCCGCCGAACGCAAGCAGCGCCAGGACACCCTGAATACCGTCGGCGGTGGCCTGCGGGCAACCGCCGCCAGCTTTCCCGACATTGCGCCCGGCAGCACTTGGCGCACCCCGGAAGCCCACAAGGCCGAAACCACCCGCCAAGCCACCGCCCAGATCAGCCAGGACGGTGATCTGTTGACGCAATTGCGGCAGCAGGCCAATGCCCAGCAAGCAGCAGAGCGCGATGCCAGCCGCCGCCAGGCGGTCCAGGACGACGATCTGGATCGGGCACTGCGGCAGATTTTTCAGTATTTGCATGAGTTGACCCAGCAACTGAACATCCTCAAACCAACCATCGCACACCACTACCCGGTGGCTGACCAGCAAGTACTGCGCGAACTGGTCTGGCAAGAAGGTTTTGCCGACTACCGGACGCAAGATCAAGCCAGCGGCAACCGCGCCGAATTGGTCAGCCTGGGCATTCGTCTGGACGGTGCGCCATCGTTCAAGATCGAGCGGGAAGGGCCGGCTATTGAGCGCTTACGAACCCAGTTATTCGACTGGGGGCTGCGCTTCAACTGTCGCGAATTTCATAATGCGCGGCGTTATGTCGAGCGCGCCGAGTTCGAGATCAGTGGCAGCCTGAGCGTCAACATCCGCTGGCAGGCCAACTTCGCGCAGGGCCGACTGCTGTTTGAAGCCCGCAACCTCGAACGCCTGGGGACGGTTCAGCACCACGTTCGGCCAAGCGCGGTCGACCAGGCCTTGCTCGAAGAATTGGGCCGCCTGCTGCTGGGTCAGCGCAGCCGCTTCCGCGAACTAGCACGGCGCTGAAACATGGCCTTACAGGCGATGGCGCTGGTCGCCGCGACTAAAGCCGCACAGCGTATCCGGAATACCGCGTCCAATGGCAATCACCTTGAAGAGTTCGCCCATTTCGTGCGGCATCAGCAGCTGATTGGCGGCGGCCGTCTGGCGAATGTAGGTCTGGCTACCGAGCTCAATATCGGCCAGACGATCGAGTAATCCGCAATTGAGCAGGAAGTTGCCTTGGTTGGCATAGCCCAGCAGATCGAGCCCAGCACCGTGTGCGGCAGCGATTATTGCCGTGAAATCAACGTGGACCGTGACATCCTGCAAACCCGGCAAGTAAAACGGATCGGGATGGGCATGGTGTCGATAGTGGCACATCAGTGTGCCGCGACCACGTTGCGGATGATAGAACTCATGGCGCGGGAAGCCATAATCAATCAGCAACAGCGCACCACACTGCAAACGATGCGCCCACTCGGCCGTCCAGGCCCGGGCCGCCAGACCAATTTCACTCTCGAACCCCGGCGGCACGGTGCAGGTCGCTGCAATTTCCTGGGCCGCGACCAGCAAGGCGCCGCTCGCCGGCCGTTCGTTCCACGTGAAACGGCCCGCTGCATCGACCGTGACGCCCCGCTCGAAAATGCCGTCGGCGCGCCAGGCCACCACCTCAGCCGGCAGGGCATCGAGTAACTCGTTGGCTACCACCACCCCAGAAAAACTGTCAGGCAAGCGATCGAGCCAGCACACCCGGTCGATCAGGTGTGGCGCGGCAGCCAACAACGTCTCGCGCTGACGCTGACGCAGGTCGGGGGAAAGATCGAGAATATGGTAGTGATCGGGCAAAGCATGGCGTGCTTCCAGAGCCAGTAGCAGGTCAGCCGCCAACCGGCCAGAGCCAGCACCCACTTCCAGCACCGCCGGGGCGGACATCGCCATGATTTGCGCCACCTGCGCGGCCAGCGCCTGGCCAAACAGCGGGCTCATCTCCGGGGCAGTCACAAAGTCACCGGCCGCCCCAAATTTACGCGCCCCCGCCGTGTAATAGCCCAAAGCCGGCGCATAGAGCACCAATTCCATATAGCGGGCAAAGGATAAATGGCCGTCTGCCGCCTGCACCGCGTGCACGATCAAATCGGACAGACGCTGGCTATGCGCCAGCGCATCGGCATCAGGGGCAGGCATTGCCATGGGAAAGCCTCAAAAGGGGCGAATTTTAGCCTGCACTCGCCCCCGGCAAGCGGTGCAGTGTGATATTTTTCCGGCATTAACGGAGGGCAAAATGAAAATTCGGCAACAAACGTTCAGCACCCAGCAAGACATCCAACATCTGACCCCAGCCTTTGCCGATATTTCGCCCGCCCTGGTGATCGTCTTTGCTGCGGTCGACCACCTGGCGAGAGCCGATTTCCTGCCGGGTCTGCGCCAGCTTTTCCCGAGCAGCCAATTGCTCGGCTGCTCCACCGCCGGTGAAATCACGGCGCAAGGCGTAGATGATGGCAGTTGCACGATCACCGCCATCGAGTTTACGAATACCGCCGTGCGCAGTGCCAGTACCGTGCTGAGTGACATGGCCGATTCACAAGCGGCCGGTCGCCGCCTTGGCGCAGCGCTGGCCGCCCCCGACCTGAAAGCTGTTCTGGTATTCGGTCCGGGCGTGGCAATCAACGGCAGCGCCCTGGTTGATGGCATGACCGACGTGCTCGGCCAAAACATCCCGATTACCGGCGGCCTGGCCGGCGATGGCGGGCAGTTCCAGCGCACGCTGACCCTGGGTGAGGCAGGCGTCAGTCACCAACATGTGGTGGCCGTCGGCCTGTGTGGCAGCGGGCTGCGCTTCGGTCACGGTTCCTTTGGCGGCTGGGAGCCCTTCGGCCCGGCCCGCAAGGTCACCCGCTGCGTGGGCAATATGCTCTACGAACTCGATGGCGAGCCGGCGCTGGCCATCTACAAACGTTATCTCGGCGAACACGCCAAGGGCCTGCCGGCCTCTGGCCTGCTTTTTCCCTTCGCCATGCTCGGTGATGATCACAGCGCCGTCGGCCTGATCCGTACCATCCTCGCTGTCGACGAAGCGACGGGCAGCCTGACCTTGGCCGGTGAAATCAAGGCCGATGGCTATCTGAAACTGATGCATGCCAGTACCGAGAAGCTGGTCAATGGCGCCGAAGCCGCCGCCGAAGCCGCCGCCGACATGCTGGCCAGCGAGAGTGATCAACTGGCCATTTTGGTCAGTTGCGTCGGCCGGAAACTGGTCATGGGTAATCGCGTCGATGAAGAAGTTGAGGCCGTCGCAGATGTGCTGGGACAACAGGCCTGCCTGACCGGTTTTTATTCCTACGGCGAAATCAGCCCATTCACGCCGGGTGCCGCCTGCAAGCTGCACAATCAGACCATGACCATCACCTGCCTCAGCGAAGCCTGAGCGCCCGACCGTGACATTACCCGCCTTCCCGCCTGGACAAGCCGCCACCATCAGTCAGAAGGGCCTGCTGCGCCAACTCAAACGCAGCCTCGGCATTGATAGTCCGACCGCCCTGGCGGCGCTTCTTGCCCGTCTGCCAACCCTGGCCGCCAGCGCCCCGCCGGAACTCCAGAGCATCCTTGGCGGGCTGGGTGATTTCTTGCACCGCGTCGACGGCAGTTACGCCCAGTACGAGCGGGATCTCGATTTGCGCACCCGCAGCCTCGAATTGTCATCGGCCGAATTGTCCAGCGCCAACAACCAGTTGCGCGATGAGTTGAACAGCCGTGAGGCTGCCTTGGCGTCACTACGCAGCATCCTTCATGAATTGCGCCCAGGCGAGACCGCAGCCTCTGGTGATAGCGCCGTCGACGACATCACGGCGCTATCCCGGCAAATCGGCCAACTTGTCGCCGAAAACGAGCAAAACCATCGCGAGCTCGCCAACCAGAAATTCGCCCTCGATCAACACGCCATCGTCAGCATTACCGATGCCAGCGGCGCCATTATTTATGCCAACGACCGCTTCTGTGCGATCAGCGGTTACCAGCGCGATGAACTGATCGGCCAGAATCATCGCCTGCTCAATTCCGGGCAGCATTCGCCCGAATTTTTTCGTGCGATGTGGCAATGCATTACCGAAGGTCGCGTCTGGCAGGGCGAAATGTGCAACCGCGCCAAGCAAGGTGAGGCGTACTGGGTCAATGCAAGCATTGTCCCGCTGCTCGACGCACATGGCCTGCCCGCCCAATATATCGGCATCCGCACCGACATCACCGATCGCAAGCGGATGGAGGAAACGCTGTCCGAACAACTGGCGCTGGTCGAAGCCCTGCTTGAGGCCATCCCCCTGCCAGTTTATCTAAAAGATCCGCAAGGTCGATATCAACGGATCAATCGGGCTTTTGAGCTGTTTTTCCAGGTCGACCGCAAACAAATCATCGGCCAAACCCTGTTCGATCTTCTCCCCGCCAGCGACGCAGCCCTCCATGCCGAAAAGGACAAATTGCTCCATAGCACCGGCGGCGTGCAGAGCTATGAAGCCATGGTTCACAGTCGTGATGGAACATCGCACGACACCATTTATCGCAAAGCATTACTCACAAAACGAAACGGCCAGACCCTGGGCCTACTCGGTACCATCATCGACATTACCGAGCGCAAGCGCGATGAAACCGAACTGCGCCAGGCCAAGGATGTCGCCGAAGCAGCCAGCCGGGCAAAAAGCGATTTCCTGGCCAACATGAGCCACGAAATTCGCACCCCGATGAACGGCATCATCGGCATGACCGACCTGGCACTCGACACCGCACTGACCGAAGAGCAGCGCGAATACATGGGCTTGGTCAAATCCTCTGCCGAGTCGCTGCTGACCATCATCAATGACATTCTCGATTTTTCGAAAATCGAAGCCGGCAAGTTGTTGGTTGAACATATTTCCTTCGATTTGCACCGGGTCATCGCGGATACTTTGAAAAGCCTGGCCCTACGGGCCCATGAAAAAAATCTTGAACTGATCAGCGAAATCCTGCCCGACGTCCCGCTACACGTCATTGGCGACCCCAACCGCATTCGCCAGGTGCTGATCAATCTGGTCGGCAACGCCATCAAGTTCACGCCGCAGGGCGAAATTACGCTGCATACGCGCTGTCTCAGTCAGCACAACGGCCACGCGATGGTGCATATCGCGGTCCACGATACCGGGATCGGCATTGCCCCGGATAAACAGAAAGCCGTCTTCGAATCCTTCACCCAGGAAGACACCTCAACCACCCGAAAATTTGGCGGCACCGGCCTGGGCTTGTCAATTTCTCGTCGCCTGGTCGAACTGATGGGCGGTGAGATGGGGCTGGAAAGCACGCCAGGCCAAGGCAGTGTGTTCCACTTCACCCTGCGCCTGATGCTCGACCAGTCCCCCCCGCAGACCATCCGCCACGCCCTTGGCCTGCGGAACAAACACTTGCTGATCGTCGATGACAATGCGACCAATCGCCGGGTGCTGGCCGGCATGCTGCACGCGTGGGACATCCAGACCACGGCCACCGCTTCAGGACCGGAAGCCCTGAGCATCGTCGAGCAACAGCCACAAGCCTACGATGGCATCATTCTCGACGCGCACATGCCGGAAATGGATGGTTATACGCTGGCCAGCGCGTTGCGCCAGCGCTGGCCGGACGGCCCGCCCATGCTGATGCTGTCGTCCGGTGCCATGCGTGGTGATGCCCAGCGCTGCCAGGAAGTAGGGATTGCCGGCTTCTTCGCCAAACCGATTTCTTCTGAGGAGTTGCTGGTCGCCCTGAGTCGTATTTTCGACTTGTGCCGTGATCATCAACAGCCACTACCCAACCAGCTCGTCACCCGGCACGCCTTGCGTGAAATGCAGCGCAGCCTTGATATTCTGCTGGTCGAAGACCACCCGACCAACCAACGGCTGGCGATCAGCCTGCTCGAGAAGTGGGGACACCGCCCAACGCTCGCGGTCAACGGCCAGGTGGGCGTCGAATTGTTCCGCCAGCAACGTTTCGATCTGGTCCTGATGGACATGCAGATGCCGGTCATGGGGGGCCTGGAGGCAACCCGCCTGATTCGTGCCCATGAAGCCGCCCAGCAGTTGCCAACCACGCCGATCATCGCCATGACGGCTGCCGCCATGAACGAGGACCGGGCCGCCTGCCTGGCTGCCGGCATGGACGATTACCTGGCCAAGCCCATCAAAACCCGGGCCCTGCTCGAAAAACTGCTGGCCCTGGGTGGGCACGTTGGCGATATCGAAGCCACACCCAGCGGCTTTGATTATGGCCTGGCTTTGCAAGGTGCTGACCAGGAAACCGTAGAAATCATCGCCGGCATTTTTCTCGCCACTTGGGAACAGGATATTGCGCAGTTACAACGCAGCCTGCTTGAACAGGATGCGGCCTTGTGCGAACGAACCGCCCATAGTCTACGCGGCACGCTAGCCAGCTTCGAGGCCGAACCCGCCATTCGGGTCGCCGCTGACATCGAATTACGTGCCCGCAGCGGTGACCTGTCCGGCCTGACGCCGGAAATTGATTCGCTGGCCCAGGAAATTCGCCGTCTGGCCCCTCATCTGCAACGCATCGCCGAGCAGTTCTCGGAGTAAACTGGCGGCCCTTTTGTCTTGCTCGCCGCTTCGACTCAACGTTCCGGCCATCGTCGACTCTCATGGCACTATCGAACTCTCTGCAAAAACTGCAAAAATCCCTGGAAAGCCGTACCGGCAAGGCCATCATCGACTATCAGATGATTGCAGACGGCGACACCGTGCTGGTCTGCTGCTCAGGCGGCAAGGACTCGTACACCTTGCTGGCCATGTTGATGGCGCTGCAAAAGCGAGCCCCCGTCCGCTTCAAGCTGATCGCGATGAATCTCGACCAGAAACAACCAGGCTTTCCCGAACACATTCTGCCGGCCTACTTCGCGTCGATCGGCATCGAGTATCGCATCGTCGAGGCCGACACCTACTCGCTAGTCAAGGAAAAAGTGCCGGAAGGCAAGACCACCTGCTCGCTCTGTTCCCGCCTGCGGCGCGGCATCATCTACCGCACGGCCAAGGAATTGGGTGCCAACAAGATCGCGCTCGGCCACCACCGCGACGACATGGTGCACACCCTTTTTCTCAACATGCTGTTCGGCGGCAAGCTCAAGGCCATGCCACCGAAGCTGGTCACCGACGATCAGGCACACGTCGTCATCCGGCCATTGGCCTATTGCGCAGAAGCCGATATCGCCCGCTTCGCGCGTGGCATGGATTTCCCGATCATTCCGTGCAATTTGTGCGGCTCGCAGGACAATCTGCAGCGCCAGAAAATAAAGGAAATGATGGCTGACTGGGACCGCCGCTTTCCGGGTCGTACCGAAGCGGTCTTCACCGCCATGCAAAATGTCGTTCCCTCGCACCTGGCTGATCGTGGCTTGTTCGATTTTGCCGGTTTGACAGTCGACACCATCGTCGACGAGGGAGATATCGCTTTTGACCCCCCCACCTTGCCACCCGCTGCAACGTCCGCAGCGGTCAACTGGTTGACCCCGGCCCCTTGAGCAAGGACCTCGTATAATCCAGGCGATTGCCACCACTTCCGGGGCCATAAATTGACTGACAGCCACCCGTTTTCCATCCTTCTGCTCGCCGATATCCCCGGCGCCAAGCGCCTGCACGCCAGCCTCCGTCCCGACGAAGCAGCGCATGCCATCGAGCGCTGCAGCAAACGCATGGCACGATCCATCGATGGTTATTCAGGCCAATTTCTGCACCAGGTCAACGACGAGTTGCTGGCCCGCTTCACCAATGCGGACGAGGCTTTGCTCGGAGCCTTTGACATGCGACAGCGGATTGCTGACCTACCGCCGGTCGGCGGTCTGAGTCTGGCCGTTCGCATCGCCTTGCACGTGCAATCTGACGCAGCGCAAGCACAACAGGAAGTCAGCCAACTGGCCAAACTGGGCGAAGGGGGAGAAATCCTCTGCTCAGCACCTTTCGTCACTGCCTTGACCGGAACCCTGCCCGCCGACCTGGTTTATCTTGACCCGGCACGGCTGGGTGGTACGGTCGACACCGCCAATCATCCATTTATTGTCCATCGGCCGAATGCTCATGCCACACCGGCCATGTCCGTCGCCATAACGCCGAACCTGACGCCGCCACCCACGCCCCCGCTGGTCCCCAGCAGCCCCGCCCCGACTAGCGAACGACTTTGCCTGCGCTATCGCGGCAAATCCCTGCTACTCGATGACAAAACCCCTTTGCTGACCCTGGGCCGCGACAGCCAGAACATGCTAGTCATTGATGACCGCAAGGCGTCTCGCCAGCACGCTCGCATTGAACGACGGGCCGACGGCTTTTATTTTTGTGACAACAGTACCAATGGCAGTTATTTGCGCGTCGCCGGCGATTCGGAACAAATGGTACGCCAGCAAGCTGTCCGTATACATGGACAGGGGCAACTCTGCCTAGGTAGTTCGTGCAACGATCCGAGCGCTGAAATCATCGAATTTGAGCCCTTATAGGGCCATTGGCCCGGGCTACTTGCCTGGCAGCAGTCGTCAGCACGCCAGGCCAGATGACAGCGCTTTACTGGCTAGCCGCTGCGTCGGCCGTGCACTTTTTCATAAAACTACTGCGGGCCGCACCCGCCAGCTTTTTCTCGCTGGCCTTGGCCTGGCAGGGATTGGCCCCGGCATCACTAACCGTCCCGCGGCATTTTTTGACGAAACTGTTGCGCGCAGCCCCGGCCAGCTTCTTTTCCTTCGCCTTGGCTTCGCAAGCATCTGGTGCGACAGTCGCCTGATCAGCCTGACATTTTTTGATGAAGCTGGTCTTGGCCGCCCCGCCCAGTTTCTTTTCTGCCGCCCGGGCTGCGCAATCCGGCGCCGCCTGGGCCGTACCGACAAAAATTACGGTCAACACCAATCCAAACAATTTTTTCATCGCACACTCCGCTGGGTTTAATCAGGTTTCGTCATCAAGCATCATACGCTGTTGGCGTACGACAAAGTCATTCATACTATCAATTCCACGGAATTGCAGGATCGTGTTGCGCACCGCCGCTTCTAATAGCACCGCCAGATTACGGCCGGCCGCCACGGGAATCACCACCTTGCGAATCGGTACCCCAAGAATTTCCTGCGTTTGCGCATCTAATGGCAAGCGCGGCGCATCACTGGTCAGCGAGGTTTTCTGCAGATGAACGATCAGTTTCAGCTTCATCTTGCGCCGCGACGCGGTTTCGCCAAAGATGGTCCGAATATTAAGAAGCCCGAGGCCGCGCACCTCAAGAAAATCACGCAACATGCCGGGGCAACGTCCTTCGATTGTCGTTGGCGCAATACGGGCCATCTCGACCACATCGTCGGCGACCAGGCCGTGGCCTCGTGAAATCAGCTCAAGCGCCAACTCTGACTTCCCCAGCCCGGAGTCGCCAGTGATCAGTACGCCCATGCCCAGAACGTCCATGAATACCCCATGCAGGCTGACCGTATCCGCCAGGCGCGACGACAGGTAGATGCGCAGTTGATCGATGACCGCCGAGCACGGTTTCGGTGAAATGATCAGCGGTGTGCAACTGAGCTGACAGGCTTCAATCAACAGGGGTGGCGGCGCCAGGCCATCCGCAATAACGATGGCTGGCGGTCGTGCCTGCAGCAGATCATTGAACATCTGGCCAAAACGCCGATCACCGATCCGAACCGCCCATTCCAACTCGGCCTGGCCGATGACTTGTAAGCGCTCGGGGTGAATGATGTTGATGTGGCCGACCACATCGGCGCCGTAGTTATTTGACACCTTGATTTCGATCCGCCGGTCTTCCCCATGGCAGATCGTCCAACCCAGCAGCAATTTCTCCCGGTTGTCTTCGTAAAGCTGGGCGAGGCTAATGTGCGCGAGCGGCACGACTCACTGACTGAACAAGGCCATCACGGCGGCTGGATCAACAGCGACTTGCAATGCTTCGCGGAACGCTCGATCGGAAAAGCGTTGCGCCAGTTCGGAGAGAATCTGCAAGTGCTGCTCGGTGGCCTGTTCGGGCACAAGCAAGACAAACAACAGGGAAACCGGCCGGCCATCGGGTGAATCGAAGGGAATCGGACTAGCCAGGCGAATGACGGCCCCGGCCGCCTGCTTGAGGCCCTTGATCCGGCCGTGCGGAATGGCGACGCCCTGGCCCAAGCCAGTCGAGCCCAGTTTTTCACGGGCAAACAGGCTATCAAAAATGGCGGAACGGGCCACGCCCAGGCGATTTTCGAACAACATGCCAGCCTGTTCGAAAACGCGCTTCTTGCTGCCGGCATCAAGATCAAGCAGTACCTGCTCAAGCGACAGAATATTGGTGATTGGGTTCATGGAGAGACAAAAGCAAAGGCCGTGACAAATTCGTCACGGCCATTGAGGGGCTTATTCAGCAATGTGCAGAGCCGGCTTGTCACCGCGGTGATGATCTTGCATCTTCTGCTTGTATTTCTGAACCTGGCGGTCCAGCTTATCGAACATGGCGTCAATTGCGGCATAGAGATCATCGCCGGATTCTTCGACATGCATGTCCTTGCCTGGCACATGGACTGTGACTTCCGCCTTTTGCTTCAATTTCTCGACGGAGAGCACAACACTCACGCCAGTCACCTTGTCAAAATGGCGAACGACGGGATCAAGCTTGTTTTCGACATAGTCGCGCAGGGCGGGGGTAACGTCGATATGGTGACCACTGATCTGCAGATTCACTTTTTTCTCCTCTCTCTACAGGGTCTTGCGTAAATTGACCGGCGGGATGTTGAGCGACTCGCGGTATTTTGCAACCGTGCGTCGGGCAACCACGATTCCCTGCTGGCCTAGTATTTCGGATAATTGGCTATCCGACAAGGGCTTCTTGCCATCCTCCGCCGAGACCAGTTGCTTGATCAGGGCACGAATGGCCGTGGCAGAACAGGCCCCACCGGTATCGGTGGCGACATGGCTGCCGAAGAAGTATTTCAATTCAAAGATGCCGCGCGGCGTCGACATGTATTTCTGACTAGTGACCCGCGACACGGTCGACTCGTGCAAACCCAGAATATCGGCAATTTCGCGCAGCACCAACGGCCGCATCGCCACCTCGCCGTGTTCGAAAAATTGTTTCTGGCGTTCGACAATGGCTTGCGATACCCGGTGAATCGTATCAAAACGTTGTTGCACGTTCTTGATCAACCAGCGCGCTTCCTGCAATTGCCCGGTCATGTTGCCATTGCCACGTCGCTGACGGGCTAATATATCGGCATATAAGCGATTGATTCGTAAGCGCGGATAGGCATCTGGATTGATGTAGGCCGTCCACTTGCCTTTCAATTTCTTGACAATGACATCCGGCGTAATATAACGCGCTTCACTTTGTGCGTACGGCGCTGCCGGCCGGGGATTAAGGCCGGTAATCAAAGCATGCGCCGCCTTCAGATCCTCATCATCGCACGCGGTCGCCTTGCGGATCCGGGCAAAATCCCGGGCGGCAAGTAGTTCGAGGTGATCGGCGACAATGCGCCTGGCCAGTCGAACATCGTTATCCAGTGGTAAGGCTTTGAGTTGCAACAACAAGCATTCGCGCAAATTACGCGCCCCGATACCCACCGGGTCAAAGCTCTGAATGTGACAGAGGGCGATTTCCAGCTCTTCCGGTTCAATTTCATATTCCGGCGGCAGCGTTTCCCACAACTCGAGCAGCGGCGTCGACAGATAACCATCATCATCCAGCGCCTCAATCAGGAAGCGAACCAGGCTACGATCCCGGTCGCCGAGTTGTGTTGCCCCCAACTGCCAGCCCAGATGATCGCGCAAGCTGGGCGTTGTGGAATGCTGGTCGTGACTATCGCTATCGTCGTCCTCGTCCCGCCCGGCACCGCTGTAAGTGCCCGCATCGCTAGTCCACCGGTCGTCGTCGACATCGGCCGGGGCACTGGGCATGTCGGACTCGTGCTCGTCCCGGGCTGGCGCCTCTTCACGTTCGTTCGCGGTCGACGTGCTCGGCGAATCAAATTGTTGGGCTCCGGCAAACGACTCACCGGTCGGCTCGTCTTCGCGCTCCAGCATCGGGTTTTCGAGCAGGTAACGCTCGATTTCCTGCTGCATTTCGACCGTCGACAACTGCAACAGCTTGATCGACTGCTGCAGTTGTGGCGTCAGGGCCAGATGTTGGGAAAGTTTTAGCTGGAGTGTCGGCTTCATGGGTGGTTCGGTGCTTCAGCCATCCGTCAGAGCCTGAAGTGCTCGCCGAGATAAACCTTGCGTACGCTTTCATTATCAACGATTTCGTCCGGCCGTCCAGCAGCCAGGACATTTCCGGCGTTGATAATGTAGGCGTGATCGCAGATTCCCAGCGTTTCACGGACATTGTGATCGGTGATCAGAACCCCAATTTGCCGCTCTTTCAAAAATCGGATGATTTTCTGGATTTCAAGCACGGCAATTGGGTCGACCCCGGCAAAGGGCTCATCCAGCAGGATGAAGCGGGGATTACTCGCCAGCGCCCGGGCAATTTCCACTCGCCGCCGCTCGCCCCCGGACAGCGCCGCCGCATTGACGTGGCGGACATGACCGATGTGCAACTCACCCAGCAAGGTCTCCAGCCGCTCATCGACCTCTCGCCGCGAAATTTTCAGCAATTCGAGAATGGCGCGGATGTTGTCCTCGACATTGAGCTTGCGAAAAACCGAAGCCTCCTGCGGCAGGTAGGACAACCCGGCTCGCGCCCGGCGGTGCATCGGCTGATGGGTCAGGCGTGCATCGTCGATAAAAACTTCACCCGCATCAGCAGCGACCAGGCCAACGATCATGTAGAAACACGTTGTCTTGCCGGCGCCATTCGGACCGAGCAAACCAACCACCTCGCCCGCCTTGACCTCGAAGGAAACGTCTTCAACCACCGTTCGCGCCTTGTAGCGCTTTTTCAGATTATTCGCTGTCAGCTTGGCTACCGGACTGCTCATTCGTCATCGACTCCGCACAAAACCCGACGGATAGCGTCGGACGAAAAGCCACGATACTGCAAAAATCGCATTTGCCGGGCCCATTCGCTCGCTGAATCGGGTAATTGTCCGAATTTTCGGGACCAGACTTGCTGACAGCGCACCCGCTCATCACCTGCCTCAGGCAAGGCCGTAGCGATGTCCACATCGCTCACGCCGCGCTGGCGTAATTCCTGACGCAGGCGGGCATCACCATAACGCAGCCCCCGCACCGCCACCCGCTGCGTGGCGTAGCGAGCGTCGGACAACAAACCCGCTGCCTGCAGGCGATCCAGTTCACCCTCGAGCACAGCGGTTGATTCGGCTTGCGGCAACAGGCGCGACCGCAACTCGGCGCGACTGTAGTCACGCCGGGCCAGCAATTTGAGCGCCTGCCCACGCAAATCAGCCATCTGTTTCAGTTGCCTTGGTGGACTTGGTCGGCTTGATGACAGTCGTTCCCGCCGCCAAACGAATACCCGCTTCAATTTCCTGAGCAATTTCGGGGTGCGATTTGAGGAATTCGCGGGCGTTATCCTTGCCCTGGCCGATTTTTTCACCCTTGTAGGAATACCAGGCGCCCGATTTGTCGACCAACTTGTGAGCAACCCCCATCTCGACGATCTCGCCTTCACGCGAAATCCCTTCGCCGTACAGGATGTCGAAAATGGCTTCACGGAAGGGCGGTGATACCTTGTTCTTGACCACCTTGACACGGGTTTCGTTACCGATGACTTCGTCACCCTTCTTGATACCACCGATACGGCGAATGTCCATCCGCACCGAGGCGTAGAATTTCAGTGCATTACCGCCCGTCGTCGTTTCCGGCGAACCGAACATGACGCCGATCTTCATCCGGATCTGGTTGATAAAAATGACCAGGGTGTTGGTTTTTTTGATGTTGGCGGTCAGTTTGCGCAGCGCCTGGCTCATCAGACGGGCATGCAGGCCAACCATCTGGTCGCCCATGTCGCCTTCAATTTCGGCGCGCGGTGTCAGTGCGGCCACCGAATCGATAACGATGATATCGACCGAGCCGGAACGAACCAGCATGTCGGAGATTTCGAGGGCTTGTTCGCCGGTATCCGGCTGCGAGATCAGCAGGTCGCCGACATTGACGCCGAGCTTTTGAGCATATTGCGGGTCGAGCGCGTGTTCGGCGTCGATGAAGGCGGCGACGCCGCCCAGCTTCTGCATTTCAGCAATGACCTGCAGACACAGCGTGGTCTTGCCCGAGGACTCGGGACCGTAGATTTCAACAACCCGGCCACGCGGCAGGCCGCCGACGCCGAGCGCAATATCCAGGCCCAGCGAGCCGGTGGACACCACCTGGATGCCTTCGTCGATTTCGGCATCGCCCATCTTCATGATGGAGCCCTTGCCAAACTGCTTTTCGATCTGTTGCAGCGCTGCGGCTAGCGCCTTTGCCTTGTTGTCGTCCATGGTCTTACCTCGAAATGTTGAGCGGATTATGGCACAGGGGCCAAATATGGAACAAAAATTGCTGTCAGCCGTGTCGACCGCAAAATCGACCAACTATGACAATTGATTATATCGCGACGTCAAAACCAGGCAATCAAGTTGCGTGTATCCTTGCAAGCCCACTCCGACACCAAAATACTGTGTATTAATACAGTATATTGAGCCAGAAAGCCTTGGCAAGACAATTCTTCACCCCTGCACGCTGCCGCACACCCCTGCCTCGATGAGCACACCCTACAGCCCCCCCTGCACCCTGCCGCTCATCATGTACCTTGACGATGACTTGCTGATCGTCGACAAGCCCGCCGGCCTGCTCTCAGTCCCCGGCCGCGGCGAGGACAAGCAGGACTGTTTGCTCAGCCGTTTGCGGCAGGATTTTCCGGAAATTCTCGCCGTCCACCGCTTGGATATGGCCACCTCCGGCCTGCTCGTCCTCGCCCGTCATGCCGACATGCACCGTGCTCTGTCGCGCCTGTTCGAGAACCGGCAGGTAGACAAGCAGTATCGGGCGGTGGTCGATGGTTTACCCGGTGATGACCGCGGGCGTATCGATCTGCCGCTCATCTGTGACTGGCCAAACCGACCGCGGCAAATGGTCGACTTCACCATCGGCAAGCCATCGCTAACCTATTTTCGCGTTCTGGAACGCGACGCTGCCCAGCGCTGCAGCCTGCTCGAATTAACGCCAATCACCGGTCGTTCGCATCAGTTGCGCGTCCATCTGGCCAGCCTGGGACACCCTATTCTTGGCGACGATTTATATGGTGGATTGACCTTCGATCGGGCACCGCGCCTGCTCTTACACGCTGCCGCCATCGGCTTTGACCATCCGACCCGCGGCGAGCGGATCGAAATTGTCAGCGCCGCGCCCTTTGACTGCCAAACTGTCGCGCCGTGACCGTATAATCGGCCGGTTTTTGGCCCTTTTCCCCGGTTGACCGCACCATTCATGTTGATCTGGTTTGTTGCCCTCTACCTGCTGCTTTCAATCGCCATCGGCCTGGTCGCCGCGACCCGCGTGCATAGCGCCAAGGATTTTGCCGTTGCCGGGCGCCATCTGCCACTGCCAGTCGTCACCGCCACCGTATTCGCTACCTGGTTTGGCGCCGAGGCCATTTTTGGCGTCTCGTCCACCTTCGTCAATGAAGGCCTGCGCGGCGTCGTCGCCGACCCCTTCGGGGCCTCGCTGTGCCTGATCATTGCTGGCGTCTTTTTCGCCCGCAAGCTCTACAAGCTCAACATTTTGACCCTGGGCGACTATTTCCGCCTGCGTTACAACCGCACGGTCGAGGTGCTGACTACGATCTGCATCGTGCTTGCCTATCTCGGCTGGGTATCGGCGCAAATCAAGGCCCTCGGCCTGCTGCTCAACATCGTCACTGATGGCGCACTGAGTGAAACACACGGCATGATCCTTGGTGCGATGATCGTTCTCACCTACACCACCTTGGGCGGCATGTTGTCAGTCGCCATCCTCGACTTCGTCCAGATGGGGGTCATCATCGGTGGCATGTTGTTTATTGCCTGGCTAATTTCCGGTCAGACCGGGGGGGTCATGCCGGTCATCGAACATGCCTCAGCCGCCGGCAAGCTCGATTTTTTCCCCGATCCAGATCCCTGGCAGTGGCTGGCCTTCATCGGTGCCGGCCTGACCATGATGCTCGGCTCCATCCCGCAGCAGGACGTTTTCCAGCGCATCACCTCAGCCCGCACCGCCCACATCGCGCTCTGGGGTTCGATCATCGGCGCCACCATCTATTTCTGCTTCACCTTCGTCCCGATGTTCATCGCCTATTCGGCGACCTTGATCGACCCCGAACAGTTCAACGCCCTGATGATCAGCGACTCGCAGCGTGTGCTGCCCACCCTGATCCTGCAACACACGCCGGTCTTCGCCCAAGCCGTCTTCTTTGGCGCCGTCCTCGCCGCCATCATGAGTTGTTCGTCGGCAACACTGCTCGCCCCGTCGGTTGCCTTTGCTGAAAACATTGTGCGCGGCTTTTTCCCGCACATGGGTGACCACCAGTTCCTGCGCGTCATGCGCCTGACCATCGTCTGCTTTACCGGGGCCGTACTGGCTTTTGCCCTCAACTCCGAAGCCAGCATTTTCCACATGGTCGAAAACGCCTACAAAGTGACACTGGCCGGCGCCTTCGTGCCACTCTTCTTTGGCGCTTTCTGGCGCCGATCCACCACGCAAGGCGCCCTGTTTTCCATCGTCGGCGGCATTGCTGCCTGGCTGCTGGTCGAAGTCCTCCTCGGTGACGACAGCTTGGTGCCCCCCCAATTGATCGGCCTGGCCATCAGCATTCTCGGCATGCTGCTTGGTTCGCTGCTACCGCAACACCTCGGTCGTGGCACCGGCAATCACGACCTGCATACCCCGCTGCATCACCGGGCAGCGGCCGAAACACATCACGTCGCCGGCCACCCACCGCATTCCCACTGAGCATTTGTCATAGCAGCAGGGCTGACGTCGCCGCCGATAGGCCCTAGAATCCGGGCATGCCTGACGCCGGTCGCCGTCCCATCCTGCTTGCCCGTTACCTGGCCCTGGCCTGGTGCGGGCTGATTGTCTACGGCAGCCTGCACCCCTTTGCGGGCTGGCGTAATAACGGGGTCCGCCTGCTCGCCTTTCTGGACGCTGACTGGCCGCGCTACTGGACCGGCTTCGATCTGTTGGCCAATGTCGCGGTCTACCTGCCGCTGGGCTTCTTTTTGACCCTGGCCTTGCGTCCCTGGCCCGGCCGCTACACCGCGCCCAGTCTGGCAGTCTTGCTGGCGGCCCTCCTCAGCCTGGGCATGGAAAGTCTGCAAAATTGGCTCCCCTCACGCGTGCCGTCCAATCTTGACCTGTTGTGCAACACCTTGGGCGGCCTATTGGGCGCGGCCTGGGCACAATGGCGTGGTCACCATTTCTTCCGCCAACTGGCGACACTGGAAAAGCATTTGCTGGCGCCAGTTCCACATGCCGAGTTGGGCCTGACGCTACTCGGCCTCTGGCTATTGGTACCGTTATCGCCGGAAACCCTGCTTTTTGGCGCAGGCAATCTACGCCACTGGATCGACCTGACACCGCTACTTCCTTTCTCTGCCGAACGCTTTGCCGCCAGCGAAGCCGTAATCACAGCCAGCCAAACAGTAGCGATAGGCCTGATATTGCGCAGCCTGATCGCCCATCGCCGGCAGGCAGCCTTCGCTATCCCACTGTTCATCGCCCTCGGCCTGGGCGTACGGACCCTCGGCGCCGCCGTCCTGATCAGCCCGCAAGAGGCATTGGCCTGGCTGACGACTGGTGCCACCCAAGGCTTGCTGGGCGGCCTGCTGGCCACCGCGCTGCTGCTCTGGCTCCCGCGCCGGGTCGCCGTCGGCTTGGCCATCTTGGCCCTCGTCGCTGGCACAGTCCTGGTTAACTTGACCCCCGCCAACCCCTACTCGGCTGCCGCCTTGGCGGCCTGGCGCCAAGGCCATTTTCTCAATTTCAACGGTCTGACCCGCCTGGTCGCCAGCTTGTGGCCTTTCCTTTGCTTACCTTTTTTGCTGCTCAGCCTGCGTCGACCGTAAGCCCCGCTGCTGGAGACGCTATCGTCGCCGTTCCACGTGAAACGGCACCGCCTATAATGGCGAGCTTCAATTGGAGACTTCGCATGAGCTACTTTCAACACCATGTGTTCATCTGCACCAACCAGCGCGATGGCGGCGAGCAATGCTGCAACAATGTCGGCGGCTCGACCGCCTTTGCCTACGCCAAGGACCGCATCGGCGCGCTGAAGAAGAACGGCGCCGGCGCCGTGCGCATCAACAAGGCCGGCTGCCTCGGGCGTTGTGACCAAGGACCGGTGATGGTCATTTATCCGAACGAAACTTGGTACAACTTTGTCGACAACGAAGATGTCGAGGAAATCATCCAGGAACACCTGATCCACGGCCGCACGGTCGACCGCCTGAAAATCTGATAAACCATGAAAGCGCCTGAAGAAAAATTCCTGATCGATGGCCCGGTCGGCAAGATCGACGTCATCATGGAGCGCCCGGACGCGCCCAGGGGCATCGCCCTGATCGCCCACCCGCACCCGCTGGGCGGTGGTGCCAATACCAACAAGGTGGCCTATACACTGGCCCGCACCTTCGTCAGTCTCGGTTACGCCGCCTTTCGGCCCAATTTTCGCGGCGTCGGCGGCACCGAGGGGGTTCACGATGAAGGCCGTGGCGAAACCGATGATCTGCTGGCTGTCCTGCACGATGCCAAACTGCGCTGCGGCGACATCCCGGTCGCGCTCGCCGGCTTTTCCTTCGGCGCCTACTGCCAGACCCGTGTGGGCAAACGCCTGGTCGAAGCCGGCCACCCGGCACAGCGGCTGGTGCTGGTCGGCACCGCCGCCGGCTTCGTCGAAGGCACGCGCCAGTACGACACCGAAGCGGTGCCACACGACACCCTCGTCATCCACGGCTCGGCCGACGAGACGGTGCCGCTGGACAACGTGCTGGCCTGGGCGCAACCGAACGACCTGCCGGTCGTCGTCGTCCCCGGCGCCGACCACTTCTTCCATCGCCGCCTGCACCTGATCCGCGACATCATCACCCGCGCATGGCGGCACTAGACGTCAGCGGGCTGCACAAGACCTATGGCGACACCGCGGTGGTCGCCGGACTGTCGTTTACCGTCGAACCCGGCACCTGTTTTGGCCTGCTTGGCCCGAACGGGGCCGGCAAGACCACGACACTGCGCCTGTGCCTCGGTCTAACCGCGCCGGATGGCGGCGAGATCACCCTCGGCGGCCACAGCATTCCGGCCGATGCACAGTCGGCCCGGGCACGGGTCGGCGTCGTGCCGCAGTTCGACAATCTTGATCCGGACTTCACCTGTGCCGAGAACCTGCTGGTTTTTGGCCGCTATTTCGGGCTGAAGGATGCCGACATCCGGCCGCGCATCCCGCAATTGCTTGAATTCGCCAGCCTCGGCAGCAAGGCCAATGCCAAGCTGTCGACTCTGTCTGGCGGCATGAAACGACGCCTGACGCTGGCCCGGGCCCTGGTCGCCAATCCAGACATCGTCTTCCTCGACGAACCGACCACCGGCCTCGATCCGCAGGCCCGCCACCTGATCTGGGAACGCCTCAAGCAACTGAAGTCAGTCGGCAAGACGCTGATCCTGACCACCCATTTCATGGACGAGGCCGAACGACTCTGTGACCGACTGATCGTCATCGACCACGGCCGTAAAATTGCCGAAGGCAGCCCACGCGAACTGATCGCCACGCACATCGAACCGCAGGTGATCGAGGTTTTCGACGAATCCTGCGGTCAACTAGCCGATTTCACCGAAAACCACCGCCACCTGGCCGAGCGGGTCGAACAAAGCGGCGAAACCGCCTTCTTCTACTGCCGCGATCCGCAACCGCTGCTCAGCGCGCTGGCCGCCGCCGATGGCCTGCGCTATGTCCATCGCGCCGCCAACCTGGAAGACGTCTTCATCAAGCTGACCGGGCGGGAATTACGGGATTGAGGCGGATGCCTGGCAACCCTGAGCCATCATTCGTCAGCAGGCGGCGGGAAGTCTTTTAAACAGCAGCGACCTGACGGATTACTGGTTTCGCATGCGCAGTGCCCTGACTTGGTCTGGGCAAGCACATAGTCCCGCGTATTTGGGTTGCGCTGAAAATCCTGCTCGGTAATTCCAAAGCAATAACACAGCCGCCTATCCGCCGATGTTTCTTTTTGTCCTGGCGGTGTCCGCAATTGCTGCTTGAGTATCGTCGAACCATCATCGCCAAAATAGACAACCTCGCAAGCCGGGTCGTCGCAGAAGAAGTAGCGCTGTGCGCTTGGCTGCCAGGCCCACGGCGCCTTGATGTGATGAGTAATGGTCCGAATCGGCACCTCGGCATATTCATACCCATTCACCGGGCAACACTGCTTTCTCAAATGACGTCCATTGCAAGCAGAGGATGAACAACGTTCACTCATGACGACTCCTGCCGAAATTGGCCCTGACCCATGATCGCGCTGTTTATTGCAGAGTCGACCGGCTGCGCCAGCCCGACCGCCAAGGCGCCGCCGACACCCCCATGCCGTTCCTGCCTGTGCGCCAAGCCTTTGCAGCCATGCGCTACCGGCTTGGCTCGGCCCTTGAGCAAGCCCTGCAGGCACGCCGGATTGGCGCGGGCACCGCTGCCTTGATAGTCGCTGAGCAATCGCTGGCGGACGTGCTCGGGATCCAGACCAATGACGTGTGTCAGGTAATCGAACAGCCGGTCGACCAGCGTTTCCGGGGTCAGGCGGCTGGTACTGGCGGTGCTTTGCCATAGCCAGTCGCTGAAAGCGAGGAGGGCGGCAAAGGGAGAGGGCGCAGTCAGCAGCAGCGGCAGGGTTTGCGGGAAGCGGCCGGAGTTGGCGAGCAGGTCCCAGTAGCGCGCCAGGCGGGTGAAACGCTGGATGTCCGCCGCCGGGACGGCGGCGGTTTGCTGCACGCTGTAGGGCGACTCGGGGTCGTAGACCATGCCGTGTTCGGCGCTGTGCCGGGCGATCGGTGTGCCGCGCAGGCGCTTTAGCAGGCCGAGCTGGATTTCGTGGGCGTGCAGCGCGTACAGGCGGTCGAAGCCGGCGGCAAAGCCGGCCAGGGTTTCGCCGGGCAAGCCGAAGATGAGATCGGTGTGCAGGTGGGCATGGCTGTGCCTGAGCAGCCAGTCGAGGTTGGCGCAGGTTTTGTCATTGTCCTGGCGGCGCGAGATGCGTTGCTGGACGACCGGGTCAAAAGTCTGGATGCCGACTTCAAGTTGCAGCACGCCGGGCGGGAAGCGGGCGATCATCGCCTTTAGGCGTTCCGGCAGGTGATCTGGGATGACCTCGAAATGCAGGAAGAGATCGGGCGTCAGCCGGTCGAGGAAGAATTGCAGGATGGCCAGCGAGTTATCGATTTTCAGGTTGAACGTGCGGTCGACGAACTTGAAGTGGCGCGCACCGCGTCCGTGCAGATCCGTCAGCGCAGCAAAAAAGCGCGGCTGGTCGAAAGACCAGGCGGTCTGGTCGAGCGCGCTGAGACAGAATTCGCATTTGAACGGACAGCCACGCGAGGCTTCGACGTAGAGCAGGCGGTGAGCGAGGTCGTCGGCGCTGTATTCGGCGTAGGGCAGGTCGATCTGGTCGAGCGGCGGCTGTTCGCCAGGAATCACTTTCCTCAGCGGTTGTGGCCCGTGGATCAGGGCGCGGCACAGTCTGGCAAAGCTGACGTCGCCCCAGCCGGTGATCAGGTGGTCGGCGAGGCGGACGATTTCCTGATCTTGCCATTCGTGACTGACTTCCGGGCCGCCCAGGACGATCTTCAGCGCCGGGCGCGCCGCCTTGAGTTGGCGGACCACGCCGGTGGTTTGCCGCACATTCCAGAGGTAGACCCCGAAACCGACGATCTGCGCTGTCTTGCCAGGTTCGCCCAGTTCGGCCAGCAGCGCTGCAACGATCTCATCGACCGGCCGCTTGATAGTGAATTCACGCAACACGGTCAGCGCCCGTAAATCGTCGCCACCATGCCGGGCCATATTGGCGATCAGGTAGCGCAGGCCGAGCGAGGCATGGATGTACTTGGCGTTGAGGGTGCTCAGAATAATGGCGGGCGGCGTCATGCGGGTATTTTGACATTAACGGCGAGATCGTGAACTTACAGACCGTCACCGCAATTTACGCCGCCGGCCACTAAAATGACGCCTTCGCCCTTGCCGATGACTTTCCGATGTCCAAACAACTTGCCATTGCCCGCCCCGGACTGTTCGGCTTCTTCCCTGTCTGGCAACGCAATTTTCTCGTCTGGAGAAAGCTCGCCCTGCCCTCCATCCTTGGCAATCTGGCCGATCCGTTGATTTACATGCTCGGCCTCGGCTATGGCCTGGGCGCCATGCTGCCATCAATCGACGGTCAGCCTTACGTCGCCTTCCTGGCAGCTGGCACGGTGTGCGCCTCGACCATGAATGCCGCCACCTTCGAAGCGCTGTATTCCTCCTTCTCGCGCATGCATGTCCAGAAAACCTGGGACGCCATCCTCAATACACCGCTGGGCCTGGCCGATGTTGTCGCTGGCGAATTGATCTGGGCCGCCACCAAATCGCTGTTTTCCGGGCTGGCCATCCTGCTCGTCATCACTGCCATGGGGCTGACGCAAGGCAGCCTGCTGCTCTGGGCGCTACCGGCCATTGTCCTCACCGGACTGGCTTTCGCAGCATTGGGTCTGATCTGGAATGCCCTGGCCCCTTCCTACGATTTTTTCATGTATTACTTCACCCTGTTCATCACACCAATGACGCTAATCTCCGGGGTGTTCTTCCCTACGGATCAACTGCCGCCCTGGCTGGCCAGCATCGGCGCCTGGTTACCACTGGCCCAGGGCGTCGCCCTGGTCCGCCCCTTGCTGGCTGGCGAAGTCCCGGCACAAGCGCTGCTGCATGTGGTCGTACTGCTACTCACCGCCGGCATCGCCTATGCCCTCGCCCTGCGCCTGACCCGGCGCCGACTGCTCAAATAAGGATTGCGCCATGACCCCCCTGCTCATCCTCACCAATTGTCCTGACGAAGCCAGCGCCAATACCATTGCTTTGGCGCTGGTTGAAGAAGGGCTGGCCGCCTGCGTCAATCTGCTGGCACGGGTGCAGTCAATTTATCGCTGGCAAGGGGCCATCGAATCAAGTTCGGAAATTCCCCTGCTGATCAAGTCGACCGCGGCAACCTATCCGGCACTGGAAAAGCGCCTGCTCGAACTGCATCCTTACGAACTTCCGGAAATCATCGCCTTGCCCATTACCCATGCCTTGCCGGCTTATTTGAACTGGCTGGCCGAGCACACCGTCCAATGATCATGCGCTATCTCCTGTTTCTTTTTGTGTTCCTCGCCTCACTCGCTCAGGCTCAGGAATTTCTCGATCCAGCCGACGCCTTCAAGGCCTCCGCCCGGGCACTGGATGGACAGACGGTCGAAATAAAATTCACCATCGCCGATGGCTATTACCTTTATCGCGACAAATTCCGCGTTCGTCCCGTCGACGAGCGACTGACCGTCAGCCCGCCCGAGTTGCCGCGCGGCAAGGAAAAAAACGACGAGAATTTCGGCAAGGTCGAGGTGTTTTACAAGACGGTCGCCTTGCGCGTCACGGTCGACCGGCAAAATTCCGGTGAAATGCCGCTGCAACTTGATGTCGTCGCCCAGGGCTGCGCCGATGCCGGCGTCTGCTACCCGCCACACACCCAGACCGTGGCTCTGACCCTACCCGACCCGGCAACCACGCCAAGCGCCGCGGCGCAATCAGCGACAGCCAGTAACGCGGTCGACGGCGATGAAAGCGGCCAAATCGCCGGTGTCCTGCGCGACGCCAGCCTGTTCGCCATCCTCGGCTTTTTCTTCCTGGCCGGCCTGGGCCTGTCACTGACGCCCTGCGTTTTCCCGATGATCCCCATCCTCTCCGGCATCATTGCCGGTCAGGGCAAACAGGTCACGCGCGGCCGCGCCTTCGCCTTGTCGGTAGCCTATGTCCTCGGCATGGCACTCACCTATGCCTTGGCCGGCGTCGCCGCCGGGCTGAGCGGCACACTGCTATCCGCAGCCCTGCAGAACGCTTGGGTGCTGGGCGGCTTTGCTGCGATTTTTGTCGTCCTGTCGTTGTCGATGTTCGGTTTCTACGAACTACAACTGCCAACCGCCCTGCAGAGCAAGCTGTCGGAAGAATCCGGACACCTGCAAGGCGGCCGCGGCATCGGCGTCTTTCTGATGGGTGCCTTGTCGGCGCTGATTGTCGGTCCCTGTGTTGCCGCCCCGCTGGCCGGCGCCCTGCTCTACATCGGCCAGACCGGCAATGCCGTGCTCGGCGGTAGCGCCCTGTTCGTCATGGCACTGGGCATGGGTGTGCCACTGCTATTGGTCGGCCTGGCCGGCGCCACCTTGTTGCCACGCACCGGCCCGTGGATGGAAGGCGTCAAAAAAGCCTTTGGCGTACTCCTGCTGGCCACCGCCCTGTGGCTGATCTCGCCGGTCATTCCAGGCGTCGTCGAAATGCTGGGCTGGGCCGTGCTGTGCATCCTCCCGGCCATCTACCTGCATGCCCTCGATCCGCTGCCACCCCATGCCAAAGGCTGGTTGCGCTTCTGGAAAGGCATCGGCGTCGTCCTGCTGCTGACCGGCGCCGCCCTGCTGCTCGGCGCCTTGGCCGGTGGCCGCGACCCATTGCAGCCGCTGGCGGGTCTGCGTGGCAGCAGCGCCCAGGCCGCTGAAAATCGCCCGCTGTCATTCGAACCCGTCCATTCATTAGCCCAACTGGACAAGCGCTTGCGCACGGTCGACCGCCCGGTGATGCTCGATTTTTATGCCGACTGGTGTGTTTCCTGCAAGGAAATGGAGAAATTCACTTTTGCCGATCCCGCCGTCCAGGCCAAGCTCGCTGGCTTCACACTACTCAAAGCCGACGTCACCCACAACACAGCAGAAGACAAAGCCCTGCTCGCCCGCTTTGGCCTGTTTGGGCCGCCCGGCATCATTTTCTTCAACGCCGAGGGCCAGGAAATCGCTGGCCGGCGCATCGTCGGCTACCAGAATGCAGCCAAATTTCTGACCACGCTCGACACCGTTCAACCCTAATTTGCCCGGCAACGAAAATTTCTATTCCCAATCTGTCGGTGAGGCGCTAAAATGCGCGCCCTTATGCGTCCTTAGCTCAGTTGGTAGAGCGTCGCCCTTACAAGGCGAATGTCGGCGGTTCGACCCCGTCAGGACGCACCAAATGCTCTGGTGGTGAAATTGGTAGACACGCTATCTTGAGGGGGTAGTGCCGCAAGGTGTGCGAGTTCGAGTCTCGCCCAGAGCACCAAAGGTTCTACAGCAAAGGCCAATACCTTGTGACATCGGGTTTGGCCTTTTTTGCATTCTGCTCAGCCGTGATAAGTCAGCGTATCCCAGGCAAAGCGCAGAATCAGCACCCCGGCGAGCATCAGGAAGACTTGGCGGATGAAGCCGCTGCCATAGCGCAGTGCCAGGCGAATGCCGATCATCGAGCCAATGATGTTGGCCGCCGCCATTAGCAAGCCGAGGCTGAGCATGATCTGACCGGCCGGGACAAAATAGGCCAGAGCCGCTAGATTGGTCGCCACATTCACCCATTTCGAACTGGCTGAAGCGTGCAAAAAATCGAAACCAAAGAAGCGAACAAACAGAAAAATCAGGAAACTTCCTGTTCCCGGCCCGAAAAAACCATCGTAAAAACCAATGGCGCCGCCGAGCAAGGTCGCATATAGCCACTCGCGATGACCACTGTGAGTCGGCTGGTGCGACTGGCCGAAATCACGTCGCTGCCAGGTGTAGACCGCGGCAAAGATCAATAGCAGCAGGATCAGCGGTCGAACAGCATGGCGCGGCAGATAATCGACCACCGCCGCCCCGGCGTAGGACAACAGAAAAGCCGCCAGCGCCGCTGGCAGGATGGTGCGCCAAGGCAAAACGATACGCCGCGAATAACGCCAGGCTGCATTGCCGGTGCCAAAAATGCTGGCGCATTTGTTGGTGCCAAACAGCGTCGCCGGATCTTGCCCCGGAAAGGCCGTGAACAAGGCGGGAATCTGCACCAAGCCCCCGCCGCCAACCACGGCATCGATCATCCCGGCCAGCCCGGCCGCGACGATCAACACCAAGAAAATGGGATTCAGCGCGTCCATCGCGGTGCGGAAAAAAGTGGCTTTTTACGGTCGACCGTAACAATCACTTGCCAATGCAAAACCGGCTGAAAATCACACCAAGGAGGTCGTCAGCCGTGAATTTTCCGGTAATTTCGCCGAGGGCATGCTGCGTCAGGCGCAGTTCTTCGGCGAATAATTCGAGGGCCGGCAGGCGACCTTCGACTACGGCCCGAGCCGCGGCGACATGTGACTGGGCCAGCACCAGGGCCCGCAGATGGCGTTCGCGGGCGATGAAAACGTCTTCCGCCTGATGCCAGCCGGCAACGCGCAGCAACTCCTGGCGCAGCAGGTCGATGCCGTCATTGGCCTTGGCCGACAGGGAAATGGCGACCCCCTCTTCTTCATCGTGACGTTCCGGCGAGCGACCGACGAGGTCGATCTTGTTATAAACGGTGATGCGCTGCAGGCGCTCGGGCATTTTTGCCAAAATCTCGCGGTCGACCGCAGAAACCCCAGTATTGGCATCGACCAGCAGCACGACCACGTCGGCGCGTTCAATTTCCTGCCAGCTGCGTGCAATACCGATCTTCTCGACCACATCCTCGGTATCGCGCAGGCCGGCAGTGTCGATGATGTGCAGTGGAATACCCTCGATCTGGATGGTCGACCGTAAGGCATCGCGGGTTGTGCCGGCGATCGGCGTGACAATGGCCAGATCGTCACCCGTCAGGCGGTTGAGCAATGAGGACTTGCCGACGTTCGGCTGACCGGCGAGAACGACGTGCAGGCCGCTTTGCAGCAGTTTGCCCTGGCTGGCCCGGTCGAAGATCTCGGCGAGTTTTTGCTGCAACTTCTCCAGTCGACCAAAGGCATTGGCCGCTTGCAGAAAATCAATGTCTTCTTCGGGAAAATCGAGCGTTGCTTCAACCAGCATACGCAGGTTGATCAGTTCTTCATTCAGTTCGCCGATGGCGCGCGAGAACTCACCCTGCAACGAACGCACTGCCGAACGGGCAGCGCTGGCAGTGGCGGCGTCGATCAGGTCGGCGACGGCTTCGGCCTGCGCCAGGTCCATCTTGCCGTTAAGGAAGGCCCGGCGGGAAAACTCCCCGGGTTCGGCGAGACGGGCGCCAAGATCAAGACAGCGGGCGAGCAGCATCTGCATCACCACCGGGCCACCGTGGCCCTGCAGTTCGAGTACATCCTCGCCGGTGAAAGACTTCGGGCCGGGGAAAAACAGCAATAAACCACTGTCGACCGTGGCACCCTCGGCGGACTTGAAATCAGCCAGCGTCGCATAACGCGGCTGAGGCGTCTTCCCGGTGAGTGCCAAAGCAAAGGGCAGCAAATGGCTGCCCGATACACGGATCACGCCGACCCCGCCACGACCGGGGGCCGTGGCGATGGCGGCGATGGTGTCCGATTTCACACCTTAGGCCTTGGCGTCGTTGGCAGCCTTGCCGCCGGCTTCCATCATCCGCGTGATCTGCCACTGCTGGGCGATCGACAAGATGTTGTTCACGACCCAATACAGCACCAGACCGGCGGGGAACCACAGGAACATGATGCCGAAGACGAAGGGCATAGCCATCATCACCTTAGCCTGGATGGGGTCCGGCGGCGTCGGGTTAAGGCGCATCTGGATGACCATCGAAATGATCATGATCACCGGCAGAATGTAGTAAGGATCAGGCGAAGCCAGGTCAGTAATCCAGCCCAACCACGGCGTGTCGCGCATTTCGACTGCGCCAAGCAAGACCCAGTACAGCGCGATGAAAACCGGAATCTGGATCAGGATGGGCAGACAGCCACCGAGCGGGTTGATTTTCTCGGTTTGGTACAGCTTCATCATTTCCTGGTTCAGGCGTTGCTTGTCATCGCTATAGCGTTCCTTCAACTGCACCAGACGTGGCGTCACCAGGCGCATCTTGGCCATCGACTTGTACGAAGCGGCCGACAGCGGGAAGAAGGCTAACTTGAGCAGCACCGTCAACACGATGATGGCCCAACCCCAGTTGCCGACCAGATTATGAATCGCCTGCAGGGCCCAGAAAATCGGCGCCGCGACAACGGTCAGCCAGCCGTAATCGACCACCAGATCAAGACCAGGGGCAACAGCTTTCAGTGCGGCCTGCTCCTGCGGACCAGCAAACAAGGTGACTGAGGTCGCCCCTTGGGCACCCGGCGCAATCTCGTTGATCGGTACGATGACACCTGCCTGGAAGAGATTGCTGCCATCCAGCTTGCGCATGTAATACTCGCGCGGCGCCTTGTCCTGCGGCACCCAAGCCGAAACGAAATAATGCTGCACCATGGCCAGCCAGCCATTGTCGGCCGATTTGGCAAACTTGGCCTTGCCCTTGGTCACATCATCAAAAGCCACCTTCTGATATTTCTCGCCGTCGGTATAAACCGCCGGCCCGGTGTAGGTGTGCATCATGGCGTTTTCGCCAGCCGGCGACACGTCATCACGCTGAATCTGGAAATAGGCATGCGGTGCCAGCGGCTTGTCGCTGCCATTGACCACTTCCCAGCTGACATCAACCACATACGAGCCCCGTTTGAAGGTCATGATCTTGGCCAGCTTGATGCCAGTCGGACCCTCTGCTTCGAGTCGTACCTTCAGTTCGTTCTGACCAGCGGCCAGTTCGGTCGGCCCGGCGACGCGACGGAAGGTGCTGCGGTGCGTCGGCAAGCCTTCGCCAATCAGACCACTTTGGGCCATGTACTGGTGTTGTGCATCGAACAGGACAAAGTTTTTTGTCTTGTCTGCCTGCTCGCGGTAATTGAGCAATTCAAGACCGACCAGATCACCGCCCTGGGTGGAAATCCGGGCCTTGATCAAATCGGTGGAGACCACAAAGCTCTCCGCCACGGCTGCCGCCGGGCTGACCACCGCGGGTGCATCACCCGCTGCCTGCAGATTGACTGTCGGCCGCGGGGCCGCGCCATGAGCCTGCACTGCCGCCATTGCCGCTTGACCAGGCACAGCAGGCTGGTTGTACTTCTGCCAGTTTTCCCACAGCATAAAGCTGGAGAAAGCGAAAATCATGACCAAAATCAGGCGTCGAGTATCCATGAGCAGCCTTCGTAATTAATCGAATTCAGGGAACGGGATCATACCCGCCAGGATGCCAAGGGTGACAGCGACAAATGCGCTTCATCCCCAGCCAGCTGCCTTTGACGGCACCATGTTTAGTAACGGCATCGATGGTGTACTCCGAACAGGTCGGAAAATATCGACAACGTCGCCCGAGCAGCGGGCTGATTGCGTACTGATAGACGCGAACCAGCGTGATCAGGATGAATTTCATGCGGTGGCCGCTGGGCGGCGAGGCCGCTGCAACCGGCCCAGAAGTTCGCCAAAATCATTCGCAACCGCTTGCCGATCGAGTGGCGCCGCCTTGACCATCAGACGAACCACCAGATCAACGGCCGGCAGCGCATCACGTCGCAAACGAAACTGTTCACGGACGATGCGCTTGAGGCAATTGCGGTCGACGGCTCTTTTAAGCAATTTCTTACCTACCACCAGGCCCAGACGTGCGCTGACCTGCCCTTCTGGACGTGCTTGGTAATGCAGCATCAGCAACTTGCCACGAATTGCCTTCCTGAAACCAAAAACGGATGAGAACTCATCCGTTTTGGTCAGGCGATAGCATCTGGCGAAGCTTCTATCCACCTCGCCGGGCGTCCGGATTAAACGGCCAGACGCTTGCGACCCTTGGCGCGGCGGGCAGCGAGAACTGCACGGCCACCCTTGGTGCGCGAACGGACCAGGAAGCCATGGGTGCGCTTGCGGCGCACGACCGACGGTTGATACGTGCGTTTCATGTCGTAATTCCTTGATGTACTGAGAAAAACGCGTGATTACACCTTGTTTGTACCTGCTCTGTCAAGGTGAATTATTAATCAAAGCTGTGGATAAGCTTGTGGATGGATAGTAGAATCACGCCTTGGACGAAAGTTGTAGCACGCCCAAAAATCCTAAATAAATCAATATTAATCAAATAGATAGTCTGTAGCCAGTTCTACTGCTGGCGCAGGGGGGAGTGTTTTTTTCAATGTCCGGTTTCTGGGAATCCTGTTTGCAGCGCTTTGAACAGGAATTGCCCGCACAGCAATTCAATACTTGGATCAAGCCCTTGCGGCTCGAAGGCGAGCAAAATGCTGCCGCCGACGGCCTGCGCCTGATCGCCCCCAACGGTTTCATCCTCAAATGGGTCCGCGATCGTTATCTGTCCCGGATCGAGGAGTACAGCCGCAGCTTCTTCAACGCCCCGGTAGAAATCGCTTTGGTCATCGGGGCCGCCAAGGCCGGCGCGGTTCGCCCAAGCAGTAACGCAACAAGCAGCAACAACGCAGTCGTCACCAATAACGCGCCAGCTGCTGAAAAACCCCGTGCCAAAGCTGGGCAAGGCTATGAAAAGGCCCGACTGTTCAGCACCTTTACTTTCGACAACCTGGTGGTTGGCAAAGCCAACGACCTGGCGCGGGCGGCTGCCCTTCAGGTCGCCAGCAATCCCGGCGGCGCCTATAACCCGCTATTCATCTATGGCGGTGCCGGCCTCGGCAAGACCCACCTGATTCACGCCATCGGCAATCACATCGTCAGTGAGGCACCCGACAAGGTGGTGCGCTACGTACATGCCGAAGACTATTACTCCGACGTGGTACGGGCTTACCAGCAGAAATCGTTTGATACCTTCAAGCGCACCTACCGCTCGCTTGATGTGCTGCTACTCGACGATGTGCAATTCTTCAATGGCAAGAACCGCTCCCAGGAAGAGTTCTTCTTCCTGTTCAATGCGCTGATCGAAGCACGCAAGCAGGTCATCATCACCTGCGATACCTACCCCAAAGACATCAACGGCCTCGATGACCGGCTAGTCACACGCTTCGACTGGGGACTGACGGTGCAGATCGAGCCCCCTGAACTCGAAATGCGTGTCGCCATCTTGAAAAAGAAGGCCGAGGCAGAAGCCATCCAACTCGATGACGAAGTAGCTTTCTTCATTGCCAAACATTTGCGCTCCAATGTGCGTGAACTCGAAGGTGCCTTGAAACGGGTGGTAGCCTATTCCTCCTTCCACGGCCGGGCCATTTCGTTGGAACTGGCCAAGGAAGCCTTGAAGGATGTGATTGGTTCGGTCCGTAATGTCGGCATTGAGAGCATTCAAAAAACGGTGGCTGACTATTACAAGATCAAGGTCGCCGATCTGTTCTCAAAAAAAAGGACCCGGGCCATCGCCCGCCCCCGGCAGACCGCGATGTGGTTATGCCGCGAAGTGACTTCGCACAGTTTTCCGGAAATTGGCGATGCCTTTGGCGGCCGCGACCACACGACCGTCATTCATGCCGTCAAAACCATTGATGCATTACGTATCAAGGACAGCGAGCTTAACCATGACCTGCACGTGCTACTTCAGGTCATCAAGGGTTAGGTCTGTTGATAAGCATGAGGAAAAACTGTCGATCAATTGTGTGTAAGTAGCCGATACATCCTTGTCGCAAAAATTGTCCAGAATCCATCCACAGTCAGTTCAGAGGCTTTTGGACAAGCAGAATTCAAACGCAAGTTTCTGAAAAATTGTAGAATTTTGTGCTTATCCACAGAATTGTTCCCGATATCGTATTTAAAGGAATTTAATTTATGGTTCTTATAAAAAGCCAAAGAGACACCTTGCTTGCCCCCTTGCAATCGGTATCGGGAATTGTCGAACGTCGCCATACCCTGCCGATTCTTTCGAATGTTCTCATTGAGAAACAAGGAGATAAGCTGACTTTCCTGGCCACGGACATCGAAATCCAGATCACGACCAGTAGTCAGATCAGTGGTGGCGAAGGGGATGGCGCAATTACCGTTGGTGCTCGCAAATTGCAGGAAATCCTTCGTTCCTTGCCGGACAGCACGGAAGTGAGTCTGAAAGTTGAAGACAAGCGTCTGCAGATCAAAGGTGGCAAAAGCCGTTTCAACTTGCAGACTTTGCCGGCCGATGATTTTCCGCGCATGAATCTGGCAGAAGGCGAAGTTCGGAAATTTCAGATCACGCAACGGGCATTCCGCCAACTGCTGGGCAAAACCCAATACAGCATGGCGGCTCAGGATGTCCGTTATTACCTCAATGGCCTGCTGCTGCTGGTCGATGGCAATGAATTGCGGGCCGTGGCCACCGATGGTCACCGCCTGGCCTATGCCTGCGTCGGTATTGACACCGACTTGCCCCGTCAGGAAATGATCCTGCCGCGCAAGACGGTGATCGAACTCAATCGTCTGCTGGTCGATAGCGATGACGTTTTGGATATTGCCTTGTCGAGCAACCAGGTGCGTTTTTCCTTTGGTTCCATCGTCCTCGTTTCCAAACTGATTGACGGTAAATTTCCCGATTACGAACGCGTCATTCCGGCGTCGCTGAAATATCACATGAAGGTCGAACGCCAGGTCTTGATGCAGGCCATGCAGCGTGCCGCCATTCTGACCAATGAAAAATTCCGCGGTATACGCGTCGTTTTGGGCGAAAATAGCCTGAAACTGATTGCTGCCAACGCAGAACAGGAAGAAGCGCAGGAAGAAATCGAAGTCGATTACAGCGGTGAAGTGATTGATGTCGGTTTCAACGTGGGCTATTTGCTGGATGTGCTGAACAACGTTCATGCCGAAGTAATCCAGTGGAGTTTTAACGACGCCAACTCCAGCGCATTGATCACCTTGCCGGATAACGATCAATTCAAATACGTCGTGATGCCCATGCGCATCTAAGCACCGGCATTTTTTGCAGTTGGGGCCTGTCGACCGACAGGTCCCGCACCGTTTCACGTGGAAACCGAAGCATGAGTGAACAGAACACCCCGGACAACGTCGCGCCAGGCTATGGCGAATCCAGCATTCAGATCCTCGAAGGCCTGGAGGCCGTGCGAAAGCGGCCGGGGATGTACATTGGTGATACCTCGGATGGCACCGGCTTGCATCACCTGGTTTTCGAGGTCGTCGATAATTCGATTGACGAAGCGCTGGCTGGGCATTGCGACGACATCATCGTCACCATCCATACCGACAATTCGATCAGCGTCATCGACAACGGCCGCGGCATCCCGACCGGCGTCAAGATGGACGACAAGCACGAGCCGAAGCGCTCGGCGGCTGAAATCGCGCTGACCGAGCTGCACGCCGGCGGCAAGTTCAACCAGAACTCGTACAAGGTCTCCGGTGGTCTGCACGGCGTTGGCGTGTCCTGTGTCAATGCGCTGTCCAAGTTCTTGCGCCTGACCATCCGTCGCGACGGCAAGAAGCATTTCATGGAATTTTGCCGTGGCGTGCCGGTCGACCGCAGCATCGAAATTCGTGATGGTTTTGAAGTATCACCACTAAAAGTGGTTGGTGAGACCGAAAAGCGCGGTACTGAAGTACATTTTCTGGCCGACGACGAAATTTTCGGCCACGTTGAATTTCACTACGAAATCCTCGCCAAGCGCCTGCGCGAACTGTCTTTCCTCAACAACGGCGTATCGATCAAGCTGGTCGACCAGCGCGCCGGCAAAGAAGAGCTTTTCGCCTTTGCCGGTGGCGTACAGAGCTTCGTTGAGTACATCAACCGCACCAAGTCGGTCCTCCATCCGAACATTTTCTACTCGTCCGGCGACGCCAAAGTGGGTCAGGGCGCGGCTGATTCTGCCATCACCATCGGTGTCGAAGTGGCGATGCAGTGGAACGACTCCTACCAGGAACAGGTGCTCTGTTTCACCAACAACATTCCGCAGTCGGACGGCGGCACGCACCTGACCGGTCTGCGCGCTGCAATGACCCGCGTCATCAACAAGTACATCGACGAAAACGAGATCGCCAAGAAAGCCAAGGTCGACATCGCTGGTGACGACATGCGCGAAGGCCTGGCCTGCGTGCTGTCGGTCAAAATGCCCGACCCCAAGTTTGCCTCGCAGACCAAGATGAAGCTGGTTTCGTCCGAAGCCCGTGCCGCGGTTGAAGAAGTCGTCGCCCAGAAGCTCGCTGATTTTTTGCTCGAACGCCCGGTCGACGCCAAGATGATTTGCGGCAAGATCGTTGAAGCCTCCCGCGCCCGCGAAGCCGCTCGCCGTGCCCGTGAAATGACGCGCCGCAAGGGCGTTCTCGACGGCGTTGGCCTGCCCGGCAAACTGGCCGACTGTCAGGAAAAAGACCCAGCGCTGTGCGAAATCTACATCGTCGAGGGCGACTCCGCCGGCGGCTCGGCCAAGCAGGGCCGCGACCGGAAATTCCAGGCCATCCTGCCGCTGCGCGGCAAGGTGCTCAACGTTGAAAAAGCACGTTTCGACAAACTGATCGCCTCGGAACAGATCGTCACGCTGATCACCGCCCTCGGCACCGGTATCGGCAAGGACGACTTCAATGTCGACAAGTTGCGCTACCACCGCATCATCATCATGACCGACGCCGACGTCGACGGCGCCCACATCCGTACCCTACTGCTCACCCTGCTTTACCGCCAGATGCCCGAACTGATCGACCGTGGCTACGTCTATATCGCCCAGCCGCCGCTCTACAAGGTCAAGCACGGCAAGACCGAGCGCTACCTGAAGGACGACCAGGAATACCACCAGTTCCTGCTCAACATGGCGCTCAATGAAGCGGTGCTGACGCCGCGCGCTGACGCCGAAGGCATCACCGGCCCGGCACTGGAAGGCCTGGCGCGCTCCTGGCTGGCCACCGAAGCGGTGATTGAGCGCCTGTCCCATCTCGTCAATCCTGAAGTGCTGCAAGCCATTGTCCGTCACAATCTCGCGGTCGACCTGTCCAGCGAGGACAATACCCGGGCCAGTGCCGAGCGCATTACAGCCCTGATCCCCAGCAGCACCCGCATGGTGCCAAAATTTGACGATATTCAGGAACGTTGGACCTTGCGTGTCGAGCGCATGCACCACGGCAATCTCAAAGTTGGTCTAATCGATGAAGATCTACTGCTGTCTGGCGATTTTATGCAATTAAAGCGCATGGCCGAAACGCTGGCCGACCTCTTCGGCGCCGGCGCCACCATGGCCCGTGGCGAAAAGAAACATGTGGTCAGCAACTTCGGTGACGCCATGAAGTGGCTACTTAATGAAGTCGAACGCGGCATCGCCAAGCAACGCTACAAAGGCTTGGGCGAAATGAATCCGGATCAGTTGTGGGAAACCACCATGGACCCCAAGGTTCGCCGCCTGCTGCGTGTGCAGATCGATGACGCCATTGCCGCCGACGAAATCTTCACCACCCTGATGGGCGAAAACGTCGAACCACGTCGGGAATTCATTGAAACCAATGCATTAAATGCACGGATCGATATTTGATTTTTTGTAGGTCGCACTGCCCCATTCTGATTCACGCCGTTTCCCCAATATCCTCGTGCCAGAGCGCAGGATGTTGGGCGATAAATTCGCGCATCAGGGCAATGCAGGTGCTGTCCTGAAGCAACTCGACCACCACACCGCGCGAACGCAACAGCTCTTCGTCCCCCATGAAGGTGAGATTCTCGCCAATGACCACCCTGGGGATACCGTAGAGAAGAATCGCACCGGAACACATCGGGCAAGGCGATAAGGTCGTGTAAAGCACGGACTCGCGATAGACCTGTGCGGATTGCCGGCCGGCGTTTTCCAAGGCATCCATTTCACCGTGCAGGATAGCGCTACCTTGCTGAATGCGACGGTTATGACCCCGACCAATGATCACGCCGCGATGAACCAGCACTGAACCGATCGGAATACCCCCCTCGGCCAATCCGGCTTGGGCTTCCGCTATCGCCGTTTGCATGAAATCGTCCATCCTGCCTCCTTCATCTTTGTCATTGATTGATCCGTCCCCTGCCCCTCGATAAACGAATCACCCTGGCGAAAAGTTTTCGTACGCAAAAAAATCAACGGCCCTGGGGATAAGTCTGTTTGCAAGCCGTTTGTACTTTGGGGATTACGGTCAACATCGAAGAAATGGTAAAAATTGTCCCCAAAGCATCCACAGCCAGTACAGTGGCTTGTCCAGAGCCAATAAACTTATGCAACTTGTTGAATAAATTAAAATAAATTAACTTATCCACAGAGTTGTTGCTAAGGTAGTTAACATCTTATCTTTATAGAGATAAATCATGTACACCGAGCATCAGTCACGGTCGACCGTAAAGTCATTGGAAAATTGGCGCTGGTGAACGATGGTCCGGTGACCTTGTTGATGGACTCCCGACAACCTGATTAAGCCATTGCTTTGAGAGCATCTATTATTCTCGATATAATAATAAAATATCGAGAATAATAGGATTTGTTATGAACCTAAAAACCGCAGTTACCCGATTCCGTCGGCATGATTTTGGAGCAGTAGATGGGTGCGAGGGGGTGCGATTCCGGCGAGGACGTGCTTGAGATGATCGCAGACGAAGGTCCAGACGCTGCTCAA
>JAQTXC010000048.1 GCA_028689015.1 Dechloromonas sp.
GCCCTTGCCAATCAGCCGGGGCGCCACTTATCATGCCCCGCACCCTACAGGCAGACCCCATGAGCAAAAAACTGATCATCGCCGAAAAACCCTCCGTCGCCAGCGACATCGCCAAGGCACTGGGCGGTTTGACCAAGCACGACGACTATTTCGAAAATGACGAATGGGTCGTTTCGTCGGCGGTCGGCCACCTGCTCGAACTGGCCTGCCCGGAGGAATTCGAGGTCAAGCGAGGCAAATGGTCGTTCGCCCACCTGCCGGTCATTCCACCGCACTTCGCGCTCAACCCCATCGAAAAAAGTGCCGCCCGCCTCAAGGTGCTACTCAAGCTCTTGAAGCGCAAGGATGTTGACGCCCTGGTCAATGCCTGTGACGCGGGGCGCGAGGGGGAGTTGATCTTCAACTACATCATCCAGCACGCTAGCAACAAGAAACCAGTGCAGCGCCTGTGGCTGCAGTCGATGACGCCGCAGGCGATCCGCGACGGTTTTGCCCGTCTGCGCCCGGGCAGCGACTTGCAAGGCCTGGCTGACGCCGCCGTCTGCCGTTCTGAATCGGACTGGCTAGTCGGCATCAACGGCACGCGGGCGATGACCGCCTTCAATTCGAAGACTGGCGGCTTCCACCTGACCACGGTCGGCCGCGTGCAGACACCGACGCTGGCCATCGTCGTCGAGCGCGAACGCAAAATCCGCGAATTCGTGCCGCGTGATTACTGGGAAGTCGAAGCCGACTTCGCCGCCAAGGCCGGCAATTACAGTGGCAAATGGTTCGATGAAAGCTTCAAGGGCAAGCAAGTTGACGAACATGCCCGCGCCGACCGGCTGTGGGAAGTCGCCCGTGCCGAAGCCATCAAGGCCGCCACCTCAGGCAAGCCCGGTATCGTAACCGAGGAAGCCAAGCCGGAAACCCGGTTGTCACCGCTGCTCTTCGATCTGACCAGCCTGCAGCGCGAAGCCAACAGCCGCTTCGGCTTCTCGGCCAAAACCACGCTCGGCCTGGCCCAGGCGCTCTATGAAAAGCACAAGGTCCTGACCTATCCGCGAACCGATTCACGCTGCCTGCCGGAAGACTACGTCGCCACCGTCAAGGCGACGATGACGGTGCTGACCGGCGAAGGCGCCGGCAAGGGTCATGACGAAGTGCTGCTCGCCCGCTACGCCCCCTTCGCCCACCAGATCCTGGCGCGCAACTGGGTGATGCCGAACAAGCGCATTTTCAACAATGCAAAGGTGAGCGATCACTTTGCCATTATCCCCACGCCGCAGGCGCCAAAGAATCTCAACGAAGCCGAACAAAAACTGTACGACTTTGTCGTCCGCCGCTTCCTGTCGGTCTTCTTCCCGGCCGCTGAATATCTGGTGACGACACGCATCACCCGCGTCGATGGCTATCCCTTCAAGACCGAAGGCAAAGTGCTGGTCAACCCAGGCTGGCTGGCCGTGCATGGCAAGGAAGGCCAGAGCGGCGACGAAGGCAACCTGGTTGCGGTCGACAAGGACGAAAAGGTCAAAACCGAGGATGTGACGGTCAAGGCCCATGCCACCAAGCCGCCACCGCGCTATTCAGAAGCAACGCTGCTCTCCGCCATGGAAGGCGCCGGCAAAATGGTCGACGACGAAGAACTGAAGGCGGCGATGGCCGGCCGCGGCCTCGGCACGCCAGCCACCCGCGCCCAGATCATCGAAAACCTGATCGGCGAGCAATACATGCTGCGCGAAGGCCGCGAACTAACCCCAACCGCCAAAGCCTTCAACCTCATGACCCTGCTCAACGGCCTGGGTATCAAGGAACTGACGCAGCCGGAGTTGACCGGTGACTGGGAATGGAAACTCGGCCGCATCGAAAAGGGTGAATTCACCCGCAGCGAATTCATGCGTGAAATCGCCGACATGACACGCCACATGGTCGAGCGCGCCAAGACCTACGACAGCGACACCATTCCTGGCGACTTCGGGCTACTGGCCGCTCCCTGCCCGAAATGTGGCGGGCTGATCCGTGAAACCTACAAGAAATTCCAGTGCAGCGACTGCGACTATTCGCTTTGGAAGATGGTCGCCGGCCGCCAGTACGAACCGGCCGAGATCGAAACCCTGCTCACCGAACGTTACGTCGGCCCGCTGATCGGCTTCCGCAACAAGATGGGCCGCGCCTTCTCTGCCGCCATCAAGCTCAACGACGAGAATCTGCCGGAATTCGACTTCGGCCAGGACAAGGCCGACGAAGCGAATGCTGAACCGGTCGATTTCTCGGCCCATGAAAGCCTGGGAAAATGCCCGAAGTGTGCCGCCAACGTCTATGACCACGGGACGTCCTACGTCTGCGAAAAATCGGTCGGCCCCGAGAAAACCTGCGACTTCCGCTCCGGCAAAATCATCCTGCAACAGCCCATTGAACCCGGCCAGATGAAAAAACTGCTGGCCGACGGCAAAACCGACCTGCTCAAGGAGTTCGTCTCCAACCGCACCAAGCGCAAATTCTCCGCCTACCTGACGGCGCAGGATGGCAAGGTGGGTTTTGAGTTCGAGAAAAAAGTCGCCAAGCCCAAGGCACCAGCCAAGAAAAAACTTGCCGAAAGCAGTTAAGTGGGCCCGCCGCCGGGTTCCACGTGAAACCTAGTGGCGTGCCGCACACCCAGGCAAGGCGCAGGACAGCAGGGCGGCGCGAACGGCGTCGATGGCCTGGGCGCGCGGATACGTCACGCGCCAAACCAGACCCACCGTGCGCGACGGTGAGTGACCGGCAAAAGGCAGCACCTTGACCATCGTTTCCTTGTCAATCAGCGGGTCGGCAGCCGTGCTTGGCATGACCGCCACCCCGGCACCGCTGGCCACCATGTAGCGGATGGTTTCCAGCGAACTACCTTCCAGGGCGTGTTCGAGCGCATCGGGCCCAGTCAAACGCGGACAGGATTCCAGCACCTGATCGCGGAAACAATTCCCTTGACCAAGCAACAGCAGGTTCTGGCCGTCGAGTTCTTCAGCGGGAATATCCTGGCGCTGGCGCCATGGATGATTGGCCGGGACAACGACCCGGAAAGGTTCGTCATAGACCGCCTGCGCCACCAGCCCGGGTTCGACAAAGGGCAAGGCGATAATGATGACGTCCAGTTCGCCGGCTTTGAGGGCCGGGATCAGATTAGCCGTGAAGTCTTCCTTCAGGAAAAGCGGCATTTTCGGCGCCTGGCGATTCAGTGCCGGAATCAATTGCGGCAACAGGTAAGGGGCAATGGTGTAAATGATGCCAACCCGCAACTGACCGGTCATCGGGTCGCCGGTTGATTCGGCAATTTCTTCAAGTTTGACTGCTTCGTCCAACACCCGCTTGGCCTGCGTGACGATGCGCTCGCCGAGCGCCGTGATGCGGACATCGCTGGCCGTGCGCTCGAACAAGGCGGCCCCCAATTGCCCTTCGACCTTCTTGACTGCCACCGACAGCGTCGGCTGACTGACGTGGCAGGCTTCGGCGGCCTTGCCGAAATGACGCTCGCGGGCCAGCGCGACCAGATAGCGCATTTCGGTCAGCGTCATACCGTATAGCCCAGTTTTTCGAGATCGGCCACAGACAACCAGCGCCACTGACCTGGCTGCAAGTCGGCTGGCAGGGTCAGTTCGCCCACCGATTCGCGATGCAACGCCTCAACCCGGTTACCCGCCGCGGCCACCATACGTTTGACCTGATGGTATTTGCCTTCAGTCACCGTCAGACGCAACAGGTACTCACCGGCGATTTCAGCCGCTGCGGCCGCTATCGGTGCCGGTTCGTCATTCAACAAGACCCCGGCCAGCAATTTGTCGATTTGCTCACCGTCGACCGCATGCTTGGTTGTCGCCAGATAAACCTTAGGCACCTTGCGCCTGGCCGAGGACAAATGATGGTTCAACTGTCCGTCATCGGTGATCAGCAGCAAGCCCGTCGTATCTTCATCGAGCCGGCCGATCGGTTGCACGCCGCGCTCGCGCAGCGGAACGGGCAGCAGATCAAGCACCGAAGGATGATGCTGCGGCTTGCGCGAACATTCGTAACCTGTCGGCTTGTGCAGCATGAGCGCGGCATGTTCGCAATAAGGCCAGGAAATGTCATCGACCGTAAAGATCAGGTCAGTGACCGGAAAATCGGCAAAGGGGTCATCGCAAGCCAAGCTATTCACCGTAACCCGGTGATGGCGGATGAGAGAGCGGCAGCCCTTGCGGGTGCCAAAGCCGTGTTTTTGCAGGATTCGTTCTAGTTGCATGGCGCCGATGCTACCATCGCGCCATGAATTTCGAACATCTGATCGCCATCAACGACCCGAACAATCCGCTGGTCCTGCCCCTATCCCGGCAGCAAATCTGGCAAGGCCTGCTGCATCGCGTCGATAACCCGCGGCCCTTCCTGCCCGGCCTGGAATCCTGCACCCTCCTTGAACGCTCGGCCACGATGTTGAAACGTCGACTCGTTTTCGGCCCGGCCGTCATCGAAGACCACGTCACCCTGGTCGACCAGCACGCGGTCTGCTTCGCCATCCAGCCATCCGAGCAACACGCCGGCGGCAGCCTGACCATCACCATCGAAGAGCCGGCCAGCCAGCATTTTTTCCTGCGCTTCGCCTACGTCACGACACTGGGCGTCCAGGCGAACAGCGAGGACGCCGCTTATATCGACTACGTCAAATCGGCTTATCAGCAATCCGATCTCGATTGCGTGCGCCTTATCCGCACACTGGCGGCCGACGGCGAATTGCAATGAACACCAACCCCCAGTCATTCCGTGGCTAAGCTCAACCGGCAACAACAACGCCTGTACGGCCACCCCCAGGCCAGCAGCAGCCGCTGCTTATGCCTGATCTTTACGCGTGCCAGTGACTGGCCGGCCCTCAGCGAACTGCAGCAGGCCATCCAACACGAACTTGATTTACCCGCGCCCGCCCTGTCGGTCGATGGTCAGGGCTTCCGTTTGTGGCTGTCTCTGGCTGAAGCGGTAGATGTCAGCACCGGCAGCGCCTTTCTCGAAGCCCTGCGCCAGCGCTATCTGGCGGATCTGCCGGCCAGCCGCCTGCAACTCGACCCCAACGTCCCAGCCACCCTGCCACCACTCGCACTGGCTGCCGACGAACGCTGGTCAGCCTTCATCGACCCGACCATGGGCAGCATGTTTTGTGATGAACCCTGGCTGGACCTGCCCCCCAACCAGGATCAGCAGGCCGATTTGCTCAGCCGATTCACCAGCCTGTCGACGACCGATTTTGCCAACGCCCACGCCCTGCTTTTGGCGCAAAACACCCCGTCGACCGCAAATGACGCGCCCCAACCGGCAATCAGCACGGTCAACCCACCGGAAATGTTCAAAACCTGCGGTCCGTTTGCTGATCCGCACAGCTTTCTGCTCGCCGTCATCAACGACCCTGGCATCAGCCTCGCCCAGCGTATCGACGCCGCTAAAGCCTTGCTGCCTTACGCCAGCCGATAAAAAACCGAAGGACCCTGCCTTCGGTTTTTCACGGTCAACGCCCGGAACGGGGCAAAAACCCGGTTTACTCGACGCCTTGCGACGCCAGGTAATCCTCGTAGCCACCGAGGTAATCGACGATCTTGCCGTCGCCCTTCACTTCCAGCACGCGAGTGGACAGCGAGGAGACGAATTCACGGTCGTGCGAGACAAAGATCAGCGTCCCGGGGAATTTTTCCAGGCCACTGTTCAGCGCTTCAATCGACTCCATATCGAGGTGGTTGGTCGGCTCGTCCATCAGCAACACATTGGGTCGCGACAACATCAGCTTGCCGAACAACATACGGCCCTGCTCGCCACCGGAAATGACCTTGACCGCCTTCTTGACATCATCGCCGGAGAACAGCAAACGCCCGAGAGTGCCGCGCATCAGGGTTTCAACATCGCCACCTTCGCCGGCCGACGCCCGGGCATACGGGGCAATCCAGTCAGTCAGGTTGGTGTCGGACTGGAATTCGGCCGAATGATCCTGGGCGTAATAGCCGAGCTGCGCCTTTTCCGCCCATTTGATGGTGCCGTACCCCGCTTGCAGTTCGCCCATCAACAACTTGAGCAGGGTCGTTTTGCCGACACCGTTCTCACCGATGATGGCGATCTTTTCACCGGCGTTGATGGTCAGCGTCAGATTGTTGAAGATCTTCTGCTCGCTGCCCGGGTAAGCAAAGGTGAGGTCTTCGATTTCCACCGCCTGACGATGCAGCTTCTGCTTTTCGTCGTAATCAAAGCGGATCCACGGGTACTGGCGCGATGACGGCTTCATGTCTTCCGGCTTGAGCTTGTCGATCAGCTTCATGCGGCTGGTCGCCTGCTTGGCCTTCGACGCGTTGGCCGAGAAGCGGCGGACGAAAGTCTGCAGTTCGGCGATCCGCTCCTTGGCCTTGGCGTTAGCGTTCTGCTGGCGCTCGCGGGCGGCCTGGGCGGCTTCCATGAAGTCGTCGTAGTTGCCGGCGTAAGTAGTGATCTTGCCGTAATCCAGGTCAGCCATGTGGGTACAGACCTGATTCAGGAAGTGACGGTCGTGCGAGATGATGATCATCGTCGAATCACGATTGTTGAGTACATCCTCCAGCCAGCGGATGGTGTTGATGTCGAGGTTGTTGGTCGGCTCGTCGAGCAGCAGGATATCCGGGTTGGCAAACAGTGCCTGGCAAAGCAGCACACGCAGCTTCCAGCCGGGGGCAACCTGGCTCATCGGGCCGTTGTGCTGTTCGGTCGGGATGCCGACGCCGAGCAAGAGCTCGCCAGCGCGCGATTCGGCGGTGTAGCCGTCGTATTCGCCGACCTTGCCTTCGAGTTCGGCAGCGCGCATGTACTCGTCTTCAGTGGCTTCCGGATTGGCGTAGATCGCGTCGCGTTCCTGGATCGCCGACCACAGTTCTTCGTGGCCCATCATCACCACGTCGAGCACGCGCATGTCTTCGTAGGCAAACTGATCCTGCTTGAGGTAAGCCATGCGTTCGTGCTTTTCCTTCGAGACGTTGCCGGCCGAGGGGTCGAGCGCGCCGCAGAGGATCTTCATGAAGGTCGATTTACCCGCGCCATTGGCGCCGATCAGACCGTAGCGATAGCCTTCGCCAAACTTGACGTTAACGTTTTCAAACAGGGGCTTGGCCCCGAACTGCATGGTGATGTTAGCGGCGACGAGCACAGCGGTTCCGTTTCCGTAAGTATTTCTAGAAGCAGCGGATTTTACCCTTTTTGCGCGGTCGACCGTGGCCGCCCGCCCCATTTTTGTGCACCGCGGTGTAACATCCCGACCGACAATAAAGCCCAAAAACACCCTGGAGACAGCACCCATGGTTCCCCATCTCACCACCGCGCTGAGCGGCCCCCTGCTTGAACTGGAACAGCGTTTTCTGGAAAGCAGCCCGCAAATCGAACAATGGCTGCGCGGCCAGTGGCTGGAACACACGCCACCCTTTTATTCATCAGTGGATCTGCGCAATGCCGGCTTCAAACTGGCGCCGGTGGACACCAATCTGTTTCCCGGTGGTTTCAACAACCTCAACCCCGCCTTCCTGCCACTGTGCGTGCAGGCGGCAATGAGCGCCATCGAGAAATTCTGCCCGGAAGCGCGCAGCCTCCTGCTGATTCCGGAAAACCACACGCGCAACCAGTTTTACCTGCAGAACGTCGCCCAGATTGCCGCCACCTTGCGCCAGACCGGCCTGGAAGTGCGCATCGGCAGCCTGCTGCCCGACCTGACCGCGCCGACCAGCATCGCCCTGCCCTACGGCCAGAGCCTGCTGCTCGAACCGCTGGTCCGTCGCGGTCAACGCCTCGGACTGGCAGATTTCGAACCCTGCGCCATTTTGCTCAACAACGATCTGTCGGCCGGCATTCCAGACATCCTGCAAGGACTGGCCGATCAGGTCTTACTGCCGCCGCTGCACGCCGGCTGGGCATTGCGCCGAAAATCCAACCACTTTGCCGCCTACGACCAAGTCGCCAATGATTTCGCCAAGGCCATCGGCATCGATCCCTGGCGCATCAACCCGGCCTTCTCGGTCTGCCGCTCAGTCAATTTCCACGAGCGCCAGGGCGAAGAATGCCTGGCCGCCAATGTCGCCGCCGTCCTCGACATCGTCCGCGACAAGTACAAGGAATACGGCATCCACGAGACGCCTTACGTCGTCGTCAAGGCCGACGCCGGCACCTACGGCATGGGCGTGATGACGGTGCGTAACGTCGATGAGGTGATCGCCCTGAACCGCAAACAACGCAACAAGATGAGTGTCGTCAAGGAAGGGCTGGCCGTTTCCGAGGTGTTGATCCAGGAAGGGGTGCATTCCTTCGAAACACTGAACCAGGCAGTCGCCGAGCCGGTGATTTACATGATCGACCGTTACGTGGTGGGCGGCTTCTATCGCGTCCATACCGAGCGTGGCAAGGATGAAAACCTCAACGCCCCCGGCATGCACTTCGAGCCCCTGGCCTTCGAGACTGGCTGCAACCTGCCCGATTACGCCACCAACAACCCGGACGCCCCTCCCAACCGCTTCTACGCTTATGGCGTGGTCGGCCGTCTAGCCTGCCTGGCTGCGGCAATCGAACTGGAGCGGTCAACCCCGGAAAGTTGCTGAAAATGCCCACCGGCCAATCCCTTCTTTTTGAACAACAAGCCCTCGGCGGTGCCAGGCGTTCGCTGCGCTTGGCCTTTGTGCTCGACCCACTGGCCGACTTGAAGGCCTGGAAAGATTCCTCGGTCGCCATGATGCGCGCAGCCGAAACGCACGGCCACGAAGTCTTTGCCATCCACAGCGCGACACTGGGCTGGCGCAGCCCGGCAGCGGGCCAGCCGGGCGGTGTTTTTGGTGAAGCACAGCACCTCAATACCCGCCCGGATGACCATGACTGGTATCGCGAAACTGGCCGCGAATGGCGCTTTCTGACCGCTTTCGACGCGGTCATCATGCGCAAGGACCCGCCCTTCGACGCCGAATACATCACCGCTACCTGGTTGCTCGAACGCGCCGAGGCTGACGGTGTCCGGGTCTTCAACCGGCCACGCGCCCTGCGCGATCATTCCGAAAAGGTCGCCATCAGCGAATTTCCGCAATTTGCCCCGTCGACCGTGATTGCTCGCGACATGGCGCAATTGCAGCATTTCATCGACGAGCAACGCGATGTCATCCTCAAACCGCTCGACGGCATGGGCGGCAGTCAGATTTTCCGGGTGCATCGCAATGACCCGAATCGCAACGTGATCGTCGAAACGCTCAGCCACGAAGGGCGACGAACAGTGATGGCACAAGCCTATCTGCGCGAAATCAGCCAGGGCGACAAGCGCATCTTGCTGATCGGTGGCAAGGTTGTCCCCTACTGCCTGGCCCGTATCCCGAAAGCTGGCGAAACGCGCGGCAACCTGGCAGCCGGCGGCACCGGCGTGGCACAGGAATTATCCGCCCGCGACCGCGAGATTGCCGAACACCTCGGCCCCATCCTGTTCAAGCGCGGCTTGATGCTGGTCGGCATCGACGTCATTGGCAATCACCTGACCGAAATCAACGTCACCAGCCCGACCTGCATGGTCGAAATCCGGCAACAAACTGGTTTCGATGCAGCCGGTGCTTTCATCACTGCCGTCGAACACGCATGCGGCCTCTCCTGACGCCGATCCTGCTGCTCGTCAGCCTGCTGCTGGCTGCCTGCGGTCGCACCCCGCTCCAGGAACAGCAAGCCTACGTTTTCGGAACCCGGGTCGAAGTCATCGTCGTCAGCGACCAACCGGAAACCGGTCGCCAGGCGATCGCGGCCGTGTTACGCGAATTCGACCGCCTGCATCGTACTTATCACGCCTGGCAGCCCTCTGAACTGACCGCGATCAATAATGCCTTGGCAGAAGGTCGACCGCAGAGGCTAACGCCAGAAATGGCCCATTTCATTCAGGAAGCAAAAAATCTGGCCGCCCAAGGTGACAATCTTTTCGATCCGGGGATCGGTCGCCTGATCGCGCTCTGGGGTTTTCACGCCGATGAATTCACCGCTCACCTACCCGATCCAACGGCCATCGCGGCCTGGCGCAAAGATGCCCCGTCAATTGCAGATATCGTCATCGAGCAGGATGTAATTTCCAGCCGAAAACACCAAGTTGCGCTGGATTTCGGCGGTTATCTGAAGGGCGTCGCGCTCGATCGTGCCGCGGCCATCCTGCGCGAACAAGGCATCCATAACGCGCTGATCAACATCGGCGGCAATGTCATGGCACTGGGCAGCAAGGAAGGCCGCAAGTGGCGCATCGGCATACAGCATCCGCGACAACCCGGCCCAATGGCGACCATCAGCCTGAACGATGGCGAGGCAATCGGCACCTCCGGCGATTATCAGCGCTATTTCGAAGTAGACGGCAAACGCTACGCGCACCTGATCGACCCCCGCACCGGTTATCCGGTACAACATACCGAAGCAGTGACCGTCATCATCCCACCGGGCCCACGCGCGGGAACGCTCTCCGATGCCAGCTCGAAACCGATATTCATCGCCGGCCCGGACAACTGGCGTGAGATGGCTCGCAAGATGCAAATTGCCCTGGTTTTGCGCGTCGACCGCGAACAACACATTTTCGTCACCGAAGCGCTCAAGAAACGCTTGGAATTCGTTGCTCAGCCGCCAGCCCTCACGGTGCTGCCTTGATCCTTCGCACGCCCCGCGGAAAATAAAAAGGCCATATGCATTCTGAGGTTGGAAACCCGGTTTCAAGGCGCCTTGAAATTAATCTGTTTTGTGCAAAACGTGGTTGTCCGGCACGGGAATCCCGCAGTCCGTCATGTGCAATATAGGGTTGGATAGCGAAGAGCCACTGGCAGATTGCTGAGTCTACCTGCCGTTCCAGCGGGTAGAATTTGGCTCAGGTGACAGGCTGGCCCCGGCCAACTGCGGTCATACGGCTTCTCCTGATAGCCGTAGCCTGAACGACCGCTGTACTCGGAAACCTGCCGGACGGCCTACGCTAACTAATCGGCCAATCCTGACATTGGTGGAAGCACGGTATCGGTCGGCAATGCACCGGTCACCCGTCGTTCAACTGGATCAACCACTTTAACAAAGTCGCATACATGACTTCAGGCTTGACCGGCTTGGAGATGAAATCGTTCATACCCGCCGCCATACATTGCCGCCGATCCTCATCGAAGGCATTGGCCGTCATGGCCAGGATTGGCAAGGACTCTCGCCCCGGGATATTACGAATCGCTAGTGTCGCCTCGATCCCGCCCATTCTGGGCATCAGCATGTCCATCAGCACAAGAGCGAAATCCGAGTGCCGGACCTGCTCGACGGCCTCTACTCCATTGGCCGCTAACACCACCTCAAGCCCGGTCTCCTCCAATAGCAACAGCGTCACCTCCTGGTTGATCGGCTCGTCTTCCGCCAGCAGAACTTTACGACCACCGAATCGCGCCTTGATCTGGCTTTCCGCGTCGGTTGACCATTCCGTAGCCTCGGCCGAACACGCTGGCAAGCCGGAATCCATCAAGGTGGTGAAGGTAAATGTACTGCCCTGTTGTGCGGCGCTCTGAACACTGATCTCCCCGCCCATCAGATGCACGAGGCGTTTGCAGATGGCCAGTCCGAGACCGGTGCCGCCATGCCGGCGCGTCGTCGAGGCATCCGCCTGTTCGAAAGCGCTGAAGACTCTGCGCTGGTCTTCAGGGGCAATGCCGATACCGGAATCGCTCACCATAAAACGCAACAGAAGCTTTCCGTCCTGATTCGGCAGTTGGGTCACACCTACTTCGACACGCCCGCTTTCCGTGAATTTGATGGCATTGCCGACCAAGTTCAGCAGAATCTGTCCCAGGCGAAGCGGATCGCCACGCACATGCAGCGCGGCGAGTTCGTTAGACATCGAGATCGCCAGATCAAGGCGCTTCTCGTGGGATTTGGGGGTCATCAGGCTGCGTACATTTTCCAGCACCATCCCAACCGGGAAGTCCACATGCTCTAACGTCAGTCGCTCGGCTTCGATTTTCGAGATATCGAGGACATCGTTGATGATGGCGAGCAGGTTCTGCGAGGCCAACTCCGCCTTGAGCAGGCGATCCTTGATCTGGGGATCATCGATCTTGCGCAGCACCAGTCCAATCATGCCCATGATGCCGTTGAGCGGGGTGCGCAACTCGTGGCTCATATTGGCTAGGAATGTGCTCTTGGCGCGACTGGCGGATTCGGCAGCCTCCTTGGCGATTGATAGGGCTTCGGTCCGGGCCTGCACCATCTCCTCCAGATGATCGCGCTGCGCTTCTACTTCCCGGCGCAAACGCTCCATCAGAATCAGGTTGTGGATGCGATGGCGGGCGATATTGACGTTGATCGGCTTTGAAAGGTAGTCGACCGCACCAAGCTGCAAGCCCTTGGCCTCGGCATCGAGATCGCATAAGGCCGTTACGAACACTACCGGGATGCATTCGAGATGCTCATCAGCCTTGAGACGCTGACAGACCTCGTAACCATCCATCTCCGGCATCATCACATCGAGGAGAATGATGTCGGGATGGACTTCCCTTGCCAGTTTCAGGCCAATGGCACCTGAGTTGGCAATGTGCAGATCGTACTCACTGGCCAGCGCCCGCCCGAGGGTCTGGAGATTTGCCGGCGTATCGTCAATGATCAAGACTTTGGGGCGCTGATGCATCATTGGAGGGATTCCTGTACCGCCAATTGGTTGATAAGTATGGTCAAAGCCGGCAGGGCCTGGTCGAAACGGAACGCATCGAGGAACTGCCTGATCTTGATCAGGGCGGCGGCCTCCGGGGTATCCGTCGCCAAGGTCTCGAGTTCGGCAAATCGATCGACGACATCGAACTTGCCTTGTTGCAACATCGGTAGCAAGGCATTGGCAAGCTCAATAAAGCGTTGCCTGTCAAGCGGTCGGGTAGCCTTCCGATGTGATGGAACCGATGCCATCGGCGAGGAATCGGCGCTCAGGAAGCGGCCGAGCGCGTGCAGGAGATCCTCGATCATGATCGGCTTGGCGATGAAGTCGTCCATGCCGAGGCTCAGGCAACGTTCTCTGTCCTCCGGGAAGGCATCAGCGGTCAAGGCTAGGATGGGGGTGTGACGATTTCCTCCGGTTGCTTCCCATGAGCGAATGCGTTGGGTGGCTTCGAAGCCATCCATGATGGGCATATGCAGATCCATGAGGATCGCATCGATGTCATGGCTCCCACCAACCATCACGTCCAACGCCTCCTGGCCATTTTCGGCAAGAATGGTCTGAATGCCGATTTTGGGAAGAAGCGCGTTGAGAACCAATTGATTGGTCGGGTTGTCTTCGACGATCAGTACATGTCCGCTGAGTTGCGGGTAGTTATCTTCCTCTACGGTATCGATGTCGCCACGATCGACCCTCCGGCTATCACTGCTCACTGTCACGCGCTCAGCCCGGATGCGAAACCAGAATCGACTGCCTATGCCCGGTTCGCTGTCGACGCCAACATCCCCCCCCATCGCTTTGGCCAGGCTGCGCACGATCGACAAGCCCAGGCCTGATCCGCCAAACTGACGGGATGTGGAGCTATCCACCTGGCTAAAGGGTTGGAACAACAACGCCTGCTTGTCGGAACTGATGCCGATACCAGTATCCGAGACCGAGAATTCCAGCAGAGGCAGCGGACTCATATCTGCGACCTCCTTCGCCATCAGCCTAACCTGGCCTGCGGCGGTGAACTTTACGGCGTTATTGACCAAATTGGTCAGCATTTGCCGAAGGCGATGGGGATCGCCGCAGTAACGCGAATAGGAAGGCCCCTCCCACACCGAGTTCATGGCGAGACCTTTTGCCAGAGCGTTATCGAAGAACAGCGCCTGAGTTTCGTGAAGGATTTGCTGCGGATCAACGACACTCATTTCCAGGGACAGTTTGCCTGCCTCGACCTTCGATAGGTCGAGAATGTCATTCAGCAGGGTCAGCAAGGTCTGACCTGAATTGAGGATGGTCCGCGCGCAGTCGCGGCGTTCGTTTTCGGGAAGAGAAGTACGCAGGAGCAGTTGCGCCATGCCGAGGATACCGTTCATCGGTGTGCGGATCTCGTGGCTCATGGTGGCCAGGAAGCGGCTCTTGGCTAAGTTGGCGGCTTCAGCTTCGGTCTTCGCCTTCATCAGTTCGGAGATATCGACACAGAACCCAACGATATGACCACTCGGAGTCACGCGTTCGACGATCTTGACCCAGTGATCGTTGTCCGTATGCTGTATCAGAATCTGGCCTCTCTTGTGTCTCGCCAATCGTTCAGCCACCCAACTATCGACATCACTGTCCCCCAGATCAGCATAGCCTCGTTCAGCCCAGGTACGCGCGATCTTCTCGAAAGTTGTCCCCGGACGGATAATTTCGGCTACCGATGGATAAACCTCACGGTACTTCTCGTTGCAAAAGATCAGTCGATCTTCGGGGTCGAAGATAACAAATGCTTCGCCGATGGCATCAATCGAGGTGCGTAGCACCAGTTCGCTCTCTCGAAGACGTTGTTCAGCTTCCTTGCGCTCCGTGATGTCCTGATGCGTACCTGAAATTAGCAGGGGTTTGCCGTCCTCCGTCCTCGATGCAACCCTGCCGCGATCCAGTACCCAGACCCAGTGGCCATTCTTGTGGCGCATGCGGGCTTCGCACTCATAGAAAGGCTGTTCCCCGGCAAAGTGCTTTTCAAGCAGTTCCCCGGATACCTTGAGATCATCCGGATGAACAAAACTCATCCAGGTATTGATTGAGATAGGCTCGAGTTCTGCCAAGCGATACCCGATCATTTCTGCCCAGCGTGAATTGAACACAACGGCACCGGTCTGTACGTTCCACTCCCAGGTCCCCACGTTTGTTCCAGTGAGGATGTAATCCAGGCGCCGGCGTTGTTCACTGATCTCGAACTCCTGTTGTTTCTGGTCTGATATGTCGATATGGATGCCCGACATCTGCAAGGGGTGTCCATCCGCTGCCCGCTCAAGCACCCGCCCCAAGCCCATGATCCTCACCCAGTGCCCCCGCTTGTGACGCATGCGGATCTCTGTTCTGAATTCCGGACTGTCCCCCCTTAAATGCCGATCCAGTTGATCCATGGTGACCTTAAGGTCATCTGGATGAACGTTGCCGCTCCACGTCTCGACAGTCACCGGCGACAGCTCCTCGACGCTGTATCCGAGCATCCGGGCCCAGCGTTCATTGATCACCTGCTTGCCCGATGGGATATACCATTCCCAGGTGCCGGCGCTGGTACCGTCAATGACATTTTCCAGTCGTTGACGCTCTTGCTTTAGCGTATCGCGAGATTGCCGGATGACCCCCAGCATGGTGTTAATGGTGTCCGTAAGCGTAACGATTTCGCGGTAGGCAAAATCCGGTGCAGCAGATAGCGGAATCCCGTCCCCGTCGCGTTGCCCGATTGCCAAGGCGATTCGGCGCATGGGATGGATGAGCAGGCGATGGGAAAAAACCACTAGTAAACCGATCAGCAAGATGGCGGTCGATGCTGTCACGGCGAGGCTTTCGAACAACAGCTGGCGCAATTCGCGCTGCATGGCCTCGTCGGTGAGATACACCGAGACGATGCCGATACGCTCACCGCCAGACGACTTGATTTCTGCGGAGCCCTTGAAGTACGCCAAGTCTAGGAGACGCTGGTAGTCGGCCTCGATCGTCTCGATATCCGCATATTGCCGGTTTCCGGTATCGATCTTCCCCGTGACGAACGCTGACTGCCCGAGAATCTTGCCCATGCTGAAGTCTTCAACGACGATGGCGTAATACGGGCGTAGGCTGATCTCGTTGGCCACCAGTTGGGCGTACTCGTTGGCAGCGTAGGACTCGATGAACGGCGCGATGTTGTTCTTAAGGCGGGTCACTCTGACCGCAATGTCGCTCTGTGTTTCGTCAATAATCTTCTGCTGTTGCGAAAAATAGAGATGGGCGGCATGGATGGCGAGCACCAGGACGACGGTGATCGTCACCATGCCGGCCAACAGGGCCAGCAGAGAGCGGCGTGTCTTTGTCTGGTCCGTCATCCCGTTACTTGACATTGATACCAAGCACGTTGCGGCGGATCACCGGCATCAACTCCTTGATATTTTCCGTCGACACGGGCAGAACGGGCAGGAGCTGCTTTTGCAGGACTGGCTTGCCCTTGAGATGCGCGTCCATCGCAATGACAGCCTCTTCACCCATCAGGAAGGGTTGCTGCATGCCGGCGCCTGCCAGGATGCCCTTCGTTATCATCTCAAGAAACTCCGGTTCGGCATCAAAGCAGATCAGCAAAATCTGGCCTTTCTTGCCTGCATCAGCAATCGCGTCCAGCGCACCTTGGTAGCGGTCAGACCCCTGCAGCCACAAGGCACGCAGCTCCGGATTGGCGGCGATCAGTTCGCGGGTGAAGTCATAGGTCTCCTTGTAGGAGAAGTCGACTTGCTGGCGAAGATCGCCTCCCTTGACGCCGGTTTCCTCCAGCGCTTTCATGAAGCCTGCGGTACGCGCCTTGCCGTTGGCACGCTTCTGGGGGATGCCGATGATGCCGACACTGCCTTTGTCCCAATGGCGGGACTGGAGCGCCTTGACCAGCACTTTGCCGAGTTGGTAGGAACCCTCGAAATTATCTGAGGCAATGTAGCTGACGTAGTCGCCGCTGTCGGTGCCGATATCGGCGATCACCACCGGAATCTTCGCGGTCTTGGCCAAGCGTAGGATGGTGACGGCGGCCGAGGAATTGGTTGGAGAAATGACCAAACCATCGACCCTGTCCCTGATGGCCTTGGCGACGAACTCAATCTCCCGCTTGGCATCGTTATCGGCACTGTAGACATCGACCTTGTAACCCAGACTGCCCGCCCGATGCTCGATGCCGCGCTTCATGATGTTCCAGAAGGGAATTCGCACATCGGATACCAGGTAGGCAATCCGCTTGTCGGCAGAATGCGCCGACCCCACCGCACCAAAAGCCAAGGCGATGGTCAGTAGCAGCATCACCTTGCGCAAGGCGGCATGGCCGGCAAGGGTCAGAGACATCAACGGGTAGCGCATATCTGACTCGCCATAATGTTCATGTAATAGTGGGACGTTGGTGGAACGGCAGGTGTCTTCATCGCTTGGTAGCTTCGAGAATGCCCCCGAGCCGGGCGCCCAGTTGCTTCAGTGTTGCCTGTGTTTCGCCGGCGATGTCGTAGAGATCGACGAGTTGCTAGGGAATCCGTAGCGGAGTTCCCATTTGTACAAAGTAGCTACTTCGATTCCTGTCTCTCGTGCGACGCCGCCGATATTCACATTTCCCCCTATCAATAATAGTGTGATTATAGTCGACAGGCTGCTAGCAGCCTGTCGGACTAAAGCCTCGCGAATGGGATAATGCTTCCTTACCAATCTAAACCATTCCGTGAAATGAATCGCTTCCGTCCTGTTGACCGCCAGACCGGCTACCTTCTTCCCCCCTCGGTTGATGAATGGCTGCCGGAAGACCACCTTGCCCGGTTTATTGTCGAGGTGGTTGATGGACTCGATGTCGGCACGCTGGAGAAAGCCTACGCAGGTCGGGGCAGCGCGGCGTATCACCCCACGGTGTTGTTGTCGTTGCTGGTCTATGGCTACGCCAACGGCGTGTTCTCGAGCCGGAAGATTGAGCGGGCGACCTTTGACTCGGTGGCATTCCGCTTTATTGCAGCCGGCACGCACCCGGACCATGACACGCTGGCGACCTTTCGCCGGCGCTTTCTCGACGAGCTGGCTGATCTGTTCGTGCAAGTGCTGGAGATGGCGCGAGAAATGAAGCTCCTGAAGCTGGGCACGGTCAGCCTGGACGGCACCAAAGTCAAGGCGAATGCCTCCCGCCACAGCGCACTGTCACATGGGCACATTGAACAACTCGAAGTTCAGTTGAAAGAAGAAGTTCAGTCCTTGTTTGCACTCGCGGAGCAAGCCGACCAGTCAGCGGTTCCCGACGGCATGAGCATCCCCGCTGAAATTGCCCGTCGGGAGGAGCGACTTGAGGCGATGGCTGCCGCCAAGGCGAAGATCGAGGAACGTGCCCAAGCCCGTTTCGAGAAAGAACAAGCCGAGTACGAGGGCAAGCTGGCGCAGCGAGAAGCCAAGATCAAGGAAACGGGCAAGAAGCCTGGTGGCAAGCCGCCGAAGCCACCGAGTGCCGGACCAAAGGCGCAAGATCAACTGAATCTGACGGATGAAGAATCGCGGATCATGCCCGTTTCAGGCGGTGGCTTTGAACAGGCCTACAACGCACAGGCCGCAGTCGATACGAGCAGCATGCTGGTCGTTGCACTGGGCGTGACACAAGCCTGCAACGACAAGGAACAGGTGGTACCGATGCTCGAGCAATTGGCTGGGTTGCCCGCCTCTCTGGGTAAAGTGGAACGTCTCCTTGCGGACACGGGCTTTTACAGCGCCAAAAATTCCGATGCCTGCGCATCGCGTGGCATTGACCCGTTCATTGCGGTGAAGCGGGATGAGCACCATCCGGTGCCACAGGAACGCTTTAGCGAGCCAGTTGCCTTGTCCGCTGATGCGACGCCCGCTCAGACCATGGCACACAAGTTAAAAACGAAAGCAGGCCGAGCACTCTATGCGTTGCGCAAGCAAACCGTCGAACCGGTGTTTGGCATCATCAAGTCCGTACTCGGCTTTCGCCAATTCTCCCTGCGCGGCCTGAAGAAAGTCACAGGAGAATGGACGCTGGTTTGCCTCGCGTGGAATCTGAAACGCATGGCCGCATTGCGTCCGCAGTAGCGAAAACAAGGGGAAATCGTGCGTCTTCAGACAAAAATTAGTGAATTTTCGCCTGCCATCCTCAATCTCAGCGACTTGGTCGGCTCAAGACCGACAGGCTGCTAGATATAACCCGGACAAATGTTTTGGATCATTGCTGCAGATAATTCTTGTGCGCGATGAAAGCAATATGGACCAAAGCCCAAGGACCGCAGTAGCTCGAATGTCTGAGCTCGCCAGGTGGGAGAGTGGTGATTGACCTCCATCAGTGACTGAAGGGCCGTTGCCTGTCGTTTTGCAGACTGAGTTTCGCCTCAGGCCCATCGGCAGTTCAGGCCGAACAGTTCGGATTCAGTGTATGCTCTGAACGACAACAGCAATCCGAAACCTGCCATTGGCACTCCGGACCAGCGAAGGTCCGGAATGGGCACGCTGCCGTCATTCAACCAAACACGCGCTAAGCGGCAGGTTACTGAGAGGACCGGCCATCAGGCATACCTTTGCACACGGCTTTTCCAGGTCAAAGCAGGCATGGCAATACGGGGTCAGTTCCAACCATTTGTGTTGCGAGGCATTCGCGCACGAGACACCAATTCCAACCTTGGCCACAACCGTGATCGGACTGCAAAATTCCCGCCATCCAACCTCAGAATGCATATAGCCGATAAAAAAAGGGGGCCAGTCAAGGCCCCCCAAAGGTTGGTAGAAGA
>JAQTXC010000006.1:0-32871 GCA_028689015.1 Dechloromonas sp.
AAAAACCGGATATTTTGCTCCTTTCCGTGCCCTTTCCCGGTTCCGTCTATGCCGCCTTTCGCATCGCCCAAACGATCAAGGCCCGCCACCCAGCCATCGTTACCGTGCTGGGCGGCGGCTGGGTCAACACCGAGTTGCGCAGCCTCAAGGAAGGGCGGGTGTTCGATTTCTTCGACTACGTAACGCTCGACGATGGCGAACGGCCACTGCTGGCGCTGATCGAACACTGGCAAGGCCAGCGCCCACGCCTCAACCTGGTGCGCGCCTACGCCCGGGTCGACGGTCAGGTCCGTTACTTCAACCACGGCAATGAGCCCGACATTCCCTTCGCCGAAGTCGGCACGCCGACCTGGGATGGCCTGCCGCTGGATGCTTACCTGTCGCTGCTCGACCTGCTCAATCCCATGCACCGCCTCTGGTCCGACGCCTGCTGGAACAAGCTGACCGTGGCCCACGGCTGCTACTGGAAAAAGTGCAGTTTCTGCGATGTCAGCCTCGACTACATCGGCCGCTACGACGGCATTGCCGCTGAAATTCTGGTCGACCGCATCGAAACCGTTATCGCCGAAACCGGCCACAGCGGCTTTCATTTCGTCGACGAAGCCGCCCCGCCCAAGGCCCTGAAAGCACTGGCTGACGAACTGCAGAAACGCAACCGGGCCATTTCCTGGTGGGGCAACATCCGTTTCGAGAAATCCTTCACCCCGGAGCTCTGTCTACAACTGGCCGACAGCGGCTGCATCGCCGTCTCCGGCGGGCTGGAAGTCGCCTCTGACCGCCTACTCAAGCTGATGAAAAAAGGGGTGTCGGTCGACCAGGTCGCCCGCGTCACCAAGGCATTCTCGGAAGCCGGCATCCTCGTGCACGCCTACCTGATGTACGGTTTCCCGACGCAGACCGTGCAGGACACCGTCGACGCGCTGGAATATGTCCGCCAGCTGTTCCTTGAAGGCTGCATCCAGTCCGGCTTCTTCCATCGTTTTGCGTGCACGGTCCATTCGCCGGTCGGGCTCGACCCGGAGGAATACGGCATTCAGCTCAAGCCCCTGCCGGCCATCACCTTCGCCACCAACGATGTCGAATTCATCGATCCCAGCGGCGTCGACCACGACCGCCTCGGCCGGGCGCTAAACAAGGCGCTCTATAACTACATGCATGGCGTCGGCCTGGACGAAGACGTCCGCGCCTGGTTCGACGAACGCGTTCCCAAACCACGCGTCGCCCGGAGTTTCATTGCCCGGGCCTTAGGCAATGCACCGCCTGGCCAGCCCCCCAAACGCTGATTGAATCAATCTCATGGACTACAGCACGCTCGATGCCCTGCGCCAGCACCATCCCGCCTGGCGCCTGCTCAACTCCCCGCACGCTCCCTTGATCGCCAGTTTTTTACACCGTGCCTTCATCGCGCCGAATGTGCGTGTGCTACCCGCCGCCGACCTGATCGAATCGCTGGAAGACGACTTGTTTTCCCTGCGCGAACACCTGGGCCATGAGGCTTTTCCGCGTGCTGCGGTCGATTACCTCAACGACTGGGCCCACCCGGATAAGGGCTGGTTACGCAAGTTTTACCGGCAAGGCACGGACGAAGCGCAATTCGACCTGATGCCCGCCACCGAAAAGGCCATCGCCTGGCTGAGCACCCTGACCGAGCGTAGCTTTGTCGGCACCGAATCGCGCCTGCTCACCCTCTTCGATCTGTTGCGCCAGATGAGCGAAGGCAGCGAGGCCGACCCGCAAAAGCGCATCGCCGAACTTCAAGTACGGCGTGATGCGGTCGACGCCGAGATCGGGCAAATTCTGGCTGGCGACATTCAGCTACTCGACGACACCGGACTCAAGGATCGTTTTCAGCAATTCCAGCAACTGGCCCGCGAGTTGTTGGGCGACTTTCGCGAAGTCGAACACAATTTTCGCCGCCTCGATCGCAAGGTGCGCGAACGCATCGCCCTGTGGGAAGGCAGCAAGGGCGAATTATTGGGTGAAATCATGGGCGAACGGGATGCCATTGGCGATTCCGATCAAGGCAAGAGTTTCCGCGCCTTCTGGGATTTTCTGATGTCCAGCCAGCGCCAGGAAGAACTCAGCGCCCGGCTGACGAAAATCCTCACCCTGCCCGCCATCACCGGATTGCAGCCCGATCGCCGCACGCGGCGCATCCATTACGACTGGCTGGAAGCTGGCGAACACACGCAACGAACCGTCGCCCTACTATCGCAACAACTGCGCCGTTTCCTCGACGATAAAGCCTGGCTGGAAAATCGCCGCATCATCGACCTGCTGCGCGGCATCGAAGGCAAGGCGCTGGCCCTGCGCGTCGCGCCCCCCACGGGCACTGTCATGGAAATCGCCGATACGGGAGCCGGTATCGAATTGCCGATGGAACGCCCACTGCATACCCCGGCCAGCAAAGCAAAAATCGCCCCCCTCGCGCAGGATGCACTGCTGCCCGATGACGACGGCGATACCAGCGCCCTGTTCAATCAGGTGGTGGTGGACAAGGCGCGACTGGCGCGCAATGTCCGCCACGCCCTGCAAAGCCACGCCCAGATCACGCTCAAGGAAATTGCCGCCGACTACCCGCTGCAATACGGCCTCGCCGAACTGGTCGCCTACCTGCAACTTGCCACCTCACAATTTCAGACCGTGGTCGACGAAAGCGTCGAAGAAGGCCTGTTCTGGCCAGGCACAGACAGCCAAGGCCGCCCCGTCATCCGCCGCGCCCGTCTACCCCGAGTCATTTTTGTCAGACCTGGACTGCCCGCATGAATACATCCGCCAGCACAATCGAAACAGCCGATGCCACTGTTCAGGAACGCTCTGCCCTGCTCATCGCCTTGCTCAAAGGCGTGCTTTACCGTGATGAAGCGGGCCTGCTCTGGCCAGCACTGCTCAGTCAGCAAGCCGGCGTGCGGGACTATGTCAGCATCCTCGGCCTGGAGCTCATTCTCGATGACGCCGAAGGTCACGCCTTCCTGCGCAGCCGCCCGGACAACCTGGACGAGACGGCCCCAAAGCTCCCCCGCCTGATCGCCCGTCGGCCGCTCTCTTTCCCGGTCAGCCTGTTGTTGGCACTGCTCCGTCGTAAGCTGGCCGAATTCGACGCCGGCGGCGACCAGACCCGGCTAGTACTCAGCCGCGAAGAAATCGCCGACCTGATCCGCGTTTTCCTGCCCGAACACAGCAACGAAGCCCGCCTGATCGACCAGATCGACGTTCACATCAACAAGGTCATTGAATTAGGTTTTCTGCGCAAGCTGAAAGGCCATCATGCGGTCGACAGCGAAAAAGAGGCCCATTTCGAGGTCAGACGGATCTTGAAGGCCTTCGTCGACGCGCAATGGCTGGCCGAATTTGATGAACGGCTCGCGGGGTATAAAGCGCAGTTGGCGGAAAATAGCTAACCCAGGATTTTCGGTAACCAACAACATGCCAAAAGCCAGTGATTGATCTTGTGAATACGCCACCTTCGAGCATTGAAGATGCCTGCTCCACTGAGGAAAGCAACCTAAATCACCGAGAAGCTGGCCCAATACGACGCCAGTCCCAAGCACACTAGCCGAGCATCTGCTACGTATGCACGACGTGGGCACGGACGAAGATTTCGATACTCGTCACACGTCAGACCGAAGTCGCGAGAGGCTGTTCAAGCAGATAGATCGTGCCTGGACTTAAAATATAGACCTGCGAATAGCCAACCTGCCGACTTCTGAAAATAGACACCTATGCGCCTGAATACTCTAAAGCTTGAAAACTTCCGCTGCTTCGATGCGCTGGAGGTCGACCTTGATCCGCAAATGACTGTTCTGGTCGCCGAAAACGGGCAAGGCAAATCAAGCATTCTCGATGCGATCAGGATTGCCTTGTGGCCGTTTGTGGGTAGTTTTGACTTGGCAAAAACCCGTTACAGCCCCCCTGACGCCAGTATTGCGGTCGACGATATCCGCCTGATCCGCAAGGCCTCCCACGACATGGCCAGGCAATTACCCTGCGCTATCGAGGTGAGCGCATTGGTCGAAACCCAGTCCATGCAATGGAAGCGATACCGCACAGAAGAAAAACAGCACCCCAAAGTAGTCAAAGAGTCAGGTGATGCCATTCGCGAGCATGCAAAAGGCTTGCAGGCACTGGTACGCGATCCGCAAATTGAAGGGATCACCCTCCCTGTTTTTGGCTATTACGGCACATGCAGAAATTGCAGCGGAAAGAAGCTCACAGAAGGTTCAAAACGCACCAAGGCCGAAAAGGACAGCACCGACGATAGCGACTTTTACATCCGCACCTTTGCCTATCGCGACGCGCTTGATCCTGCCTCAACCTTCAAACACTTTGAAGATTGGTTTAGCTGGCTGATGCTCTCCAGAGCACAGTACATCTTCACCCTCGATCAAAGCACACTCAGTGGCGAAGCCAAACTCGGCGGCCCATCCCCGGAGAGCGCAGAAGGAAAAGACCTGGCGAGAATCAATCACCAGATTGCCGCCGTTCGGCAGGCTATCGACTGTGTGTTGCAACCGACGACAGGCTGGCAACGACTGGATTTCAGCATCACTTATGAAAAATCACTCGTGCTCCACCATCCGGAGCTTGGCCTGATGAAAGTTGCCAATCTCAGCGATGGTATCCGCAGCATGCTGGCCATGGTAGGGGATATCGCCTATCGCTGCGTCAAACTGAACCCGCATTTGGGCAACGAGGCCGCGCTCAAAACACCCGGCGTGGTCATGATCGACGAGGTCGACATGCATCTGCATCCGGGGTGGCAGCAGACAGTGCTTGGGCAGTTACAGGCAGCCTTTCCGAAGATTCAGTTCGTTGTGACCACGCATAGCCCGCAAGTTATATCTTCGATTGCTTCGGAACATATCCGGGTTATACGAGGAAACCAGATTCTTTCGACGGTAGGAACGGAAGGCGCCGAAAACTCCCGGATCATTAAAAGAGTCTTTTTGGTCGATCCCCGCCCGCAAGCAAACCAAGCCACCAAAGACCTCACCGAATATCTGAATCTTGTTTATGTAGACCTATGGGATTCGCCGCGAGCCAAGGCACTGCGCCAAGAGTTGGATGCCCGTTACCAAGGCGAAGAGCCCGCGCTGACTGAAGCTGATCTTCACATTGAAAATCGCATTTGGGAAAAATCGCTTGAGGGTGACGCCGAGGCATGAAGAAGATTTACAAATCGCCGCCGCCCAATGCACTGACGGCGTATGCCGCACTTTATTCAGCAAATGACTGGGATGACTTCCGCAATCATGCAGCCCCTGGCCAGCCTCCCAGCTCGGACTATAAAACGATCAAAAATTTATTGATCACCGACCAAGGTGGCTTGTGCGCTTACTGCGAGCAGGACATCAGCCAACATGACGCCAACTTTCAGCAGATTGAGCACTACCATCCCAAATCTGACACATCGAATCCCGCCATTAACTGGGCCTTGCTCTGGGGCAATGTTTTCGCGGTATGTACAGGAGGCTCTAAAAAGCCCAAAGGTGAGCCGGACTACCCGCTACCGGAAAACCTGAGTTGCGACGCGCACAAAAATCACCTTCTGCACGGGAAAAGTCCGGCAGCCATCGCTGCGGCCCTGGCTGCACAAATCAACCCGCTCAATCTGCACGCCTCTCCCTGCCTGTTCGATTTCGATAGACGCACTGGCGAATTGCTCCCCAATAGCACCACATGTGCACAAATCGATCAGCAGCAAGACTTGCCCGCCCAGACGACGCAAACCCGGATTCAAGAGAACATTCGCACCTTAAATCTCAACTGCGACCGCTTGTGTCAGCACCGGCGGAAAGTCCTGATCAACTACAACCAGGAACTTAAAAAAGCACGGGAAAGTGGCGACAGAAGCTTCCATCAGAAACTGGCTCAACGCTGGTTCAGCAAGCGCTGGCCTGCCTTTTTCACGACACGTCGCATTCTGCTCGGCCAAGCGGCAGAAAACCATCTTCAGGCAATTTCCTTCCAAGGCTGATTGATGTCTGCCCCCACCTCCCTCCCTCTCGACTTCTCCACCAATGACAGCCTCTCCGGCTTTCGCCTGCAGCGTCTGGAAGTTTACAACTGGGGGACGTTCGATCAGCGGGTGTGGGCCTTGCAGCTCAATGGGCAAAACGGCCTGCTGACCGGCGACATCGGTTCCGGCAAATCGACGTTGGTTGATGCCGTGACCACCTTGCTGGTGCCGGCGCATCGCATCGCTTACAACAAGGCTGCCGGGGCGGATAACAAGGAGCGCTCGCTGCGTTCCTACGTATTGGGCCACTACAAGTCCGAGCGCAACGAAGCCACCGGGACGACACGCCCGGTCAGCCTGCGCGAGCCGGGCAATTACTCGGTGATTCTCGGGGTTTTTCATAATGCCGGTTACGACCAGACGGTGACGCTGGCGCAGGTGTTCTGGCTAAAGGAAGCGCATGGGCAACCGGCGCGTTTTTATGTCGGTGCCGAAAAAGCCCTGAGCATTGCCCGTGATTTCGCCAATTTCGGTAGCGACATCAATACCCTGCGCAAAAATCTACGCAAGGATGGTGCGCTGATTGAAGAGAGCTTTCCGCCCTACGGCGCCTGGTTTCGGCGGCGCTTTGGTATCGAAAACGATCAGGCACTGGAGCTGTTTCATCAGACAGTGTCGATGAAATCGGTCGGCAATCTGACTGATTTCGTGCGCAGCCACATGCTGGAACCTTTTGATGTGGCACCCCGCGTTGCGGCGCTGATCCAGCACGTCGATGACCTCAACCGGGCCCACGAAGCGGTACTGCAGGCACAACGGCAGGTAGCGCAGCTACAACCGCTAGTGGCGGAGAACGAACGCCACGCACAACTCGCCGGGAAGATTGACCACCTCCGCCAATGCCGAGATTGGCTGCGCCCTTGGTTCGCCAGCCTGAAAGCCGCCCTGATCGACAAGCGCCTGGCCCATTTTTCCGATGACTGGCAGCGACTCGACCGCCAGCTCAAACAACTGGCCGACGAGCGCGATCAACTCGGCCTGCGGATCGACGAACTGAAGCAGGCGGTGGCGAACAATGGCGGCGACCGCCTCGAACGTCTGCGCATCGAGATCAGCCAACTGGCAGCCGAGCGCGACAAGCGCCAACACAAAGCGCAGCACTACGGCGAACTTTTGCAAGTTCTGGGCGAGCAGGCCGCCGATGCTCCCGCGGGCTTCCTGCGCCAACAGCAACAGCTTGCGAGCTGGCGCGAAGCCACCGAAGAACGTCAGGCCACCGTGCAAAATGCCGCCACCGAACTGGCCGTCACCTTGCGGCAAGGCAAACAGGCGCATGACGAGCGGGCCAGCGAAATCACCAGTCTAAAGGCGCGCAAGAGCAATCTCCCCGCAGAGCAGATCGCCTTGCGCAGCGCGTTATGTCAGGCATTGAAAATCGACGCGGACACCCTGCCCTTTGCCGGCGAACTGGTACAGGTCCGTGACGACGAGCACCACTGGGAAGGCGCGGCCGAGCGTTTACTACGTAATTTCGGTCTATCGCTGCTGGTGCCGGATGCACATTACAACGTCGTGGCCGACTGGGTAGATCGCACCCATTTGCGCGGTCGGCTGGTCTATTACCGGGTCCGAATGCAACCTCGGCGCAGCGAACTGTCCAGCCTGCACCCGCAATCACTGGCCAGCAAGCTGGCGATCAAGCCGGATACTGCCTGTTACGACTGGCTGGAACGAGAAATCGCTCATCGCTTCGATGTTGCCTGCTGTGCTGACCAGGAACAATTCCGTCGCGAAACCCGTGCTATCACCCGCGCCGGGCAAATCAAGGCGCCCGGCGAGCGGCATGAAAAAGATGACCGCCACCGCCTCGACGACCGCAGTCGCTACGTGCTGGGCTGGAGCAACCATGCCAAGATTGCGGCGCTCGAAATCCAGCAGCGCCAGCTCGAAATTCAGTTGGGCCAGGTCGGCAGCGAACTGAGCAAGCTCGACCAGGCGCGCCGCCAGCTCAGCACCCAACTAACCGCCTTGGCCACCCTTGCCGCATTCACCGATTTTGACGAAATTGACGGGGCAACCGTGACACGTCGCATTGCTGCGTTACAAGACGAGCGCAATGCATTGGAAGCTGCCTCCGACCGCCTGCGCGAACTCAACGGCCAATTGCGCGCCGTCCTCGATCAAAAAATTACGGTCGACAACCAAATTGGGCAAAAAATCGGCGAACGCGGCAAGCTCGAAGGCAAGCGAGAAGAACTGGAAATCATGGCCCGCGCCACCGCTGAAACGGTCGCCAGCTTGCCGCCGGAAAACTTGATTCAGGCACAAAACCAGCTCGCACCGCTACGCAGCGAAGCGCTGGGCGAACATCAACTGAGCATCGAATCCTGCGATCACCGCGAGCAGGACTTACGCGGCTGGCTGCAAGCCCAAATCGACAGCGACACCCGGACCCTGCAACGCCTGGGCGAAAAAATCGTCAAATCTATGGCGGCCTTCAAGGAAGAATTCAAACTCGAAACCGCCGAAATTGACGCCAGCCTGGCCGCTGCTTTTGAATACAAAAACTTGCTCGACAAGCTCAATGCCGACGACCTGCCGCGCTTCGTTGAACACTTCAAGGAACTGCTCAACGTTAACACCATCCGGGAAATTGCCAATTTCAATGCCCTGCTGGCCAAAGAGCGGGAAGAAATCAGCGAACGCATTGCGCTCATCAACCAGTCCCTGACTCAAATCGATTACAACCCCGGCCGCACCATCCGGCTGGAAGCGCAACCCAGCCCGGATGCCGAAATCCGCGACTTCATCACTGACCTGCGTACCTGCACTGAAAACAGTCTGACCGGTTCGGACAATGCACAGTATTCGGAAGCCAAGTTTTTGCAGGTCAAAGCCATCACCGACCGTTTTCGGGGGCGCGATGGCAAAAGTGAACTGGACCGTCGATGGACCAGCAAGGTCACCGATGTGCGCAACTGGTTTCTCTTTGGCGCCTCGGAGCGCTGGCGCGAGGACAATAGCGAATACGAGCATTACGCCGACTCGGGTGGCAAATCCGGCGGCCAAAAGGAAAAGCTCGCTTACACCATCCTCGCCGCCAGCCTGGCCTACCAGTTCGGCCTGGAATGGGGGGCGGTGCGTTCGCGCAGTTTCCGCTTTGTCGTCATCGACGAAGCCTTCGGGCGCGGCTCGGACGAATCGGCGCAATACGGCCTCAAGCTCTTCGCCCAACTCAATCTGCAACTGCTGATCGTCACGCCGCTGCAAAAAATCCACATCATCGAGCCCTACGTCGCCAGCGTCGGCTTCGTGCATAACGACAATGGCCGCGATTCCCGCCTGCGTAATCTCAGTATCGAAGCCTACCAGCAGGAAAAGGCGCGATTAGCCTCATGAACTGGAGCACCCCTCACGCGCTGCGCAGCCAGGTTGAGGCCTGGTGGTACAAAGGCCGGATCTTGGCCGCTCTGGCCGGCGACCAGCCCATTTTTCCATGTCAACTCAAACTCAAAGCACCGACTTCCGGGGAAATTTCTGAACAATTTGACGCGGTACGACGCTGGGCACAGGCCCTGCAGACCATGCCACACGTCCGACTGGTCTTTCGCGAATTCCGTCACCGCTTGTTCGGGGTCAACCGCCTACCGGACGAAGCTTGGCTGGACAGCGCCGATCAAGCACTGGCATTAATCGGCAAACGCCAGGAAGCCAGCCTTTTTGGCCAACTACTGACGTCGACCGCCAGCAGCCACCCCGAACTGCTGCCTTGGTTCAGCAAGCGTCCCTGGCGTGCGCTCGAACACGCCGCCATCTGGCCGCAACTGCTGAGCATCGTCAGCTGGCTGAAAACACAGCCGCGCCCTGGTTTATATCTGCGCCAGATTGATCTGCCAGGCATCGACAGCAAATTCATTGAAGCCCACCGTGGCGTGCTGAGCGAATTATTCGACCTCAGCCTGCCACCCAGCCAGATCGACCCGCAAGCCAGCGGTCTGGCCGGATTCAATCGCCGCTACGGTTTCCGCGATAAGCCCGAGCGGATTCGCTGCCGCTTTCTGGACCCGGCGTGTGCGCCCTGGCCAGCGTTCGGGCAAGCCGACCTGACCCTGGATAGCAGCACATTCGCCGCCTTGCATCCTGCGGTCGACCGCGTTTTCATCACCGAAAACGAAATCAATTTTCTGGCTTTTCCGGCGGTCGACCGCAGCCTGCTCATTTTTGGTGCCGGTTATGGCTTCTCGGCACTGGCCCAGGCCACTTGGCTGCACGATCACAGCATCCATTACTGGGGCGACCTCGACAGTCATGGCTTTGCCATTCTCGACAACCTGCGCAGCCATTTCCCGCAGGTGCAGTCGCTGCTGATGGACAGCGCCACCCTGTTTGCCCATGAAGCAGCCTGGGGCAGCGAAAACAGCCCGGCGCAGCAGCCGCTGCTGCGCCTGAACGATGCCGAACAACGCGTCTGCGACCTCCTGCGCGAACAACGCCCCGGCCAGGCCATCCGGCTTGAGCAGGAACGTATTCCACTCACCTGGCTACAGGCGGCCTTGCCTGGCAGCGCCCGATGAATTCTGCTCAACCTCCAGCGAAAGCCCCGGCATGCGCCTGCGTGACGACACCCCACCCACTGCGCAGGGTCTGCGCGTTGCCCTGCTCTTTGCGCTGGCAGCACAGCGCCTGCACGGCTATTACGAACACGGCCACTGGCTGACCGACGCACACTGCGCCCACCTCGCTGCCGACTGGCTGGCTCGCTCGAAAAACACCCTGCCGCTGACCGAGCGCCGACAACTGGCCGAACTCAGTGACCAACTGGCCCGCCAGATTGCTGGCACCTTGTCGCGCGAGGTCGGCCTGATGACCGCCCACGACATGATGGAAGCCCTTGATCCCAACTACCATTCCGATATCGCCGAGTCGCTGCTCGCCGAATGCGCCCGCTTGCTGAACGAGCAAACGGACGCTTCATGATCTGCAACACCTGACACCCGATGACCATGACCCCTCAGGACCAAGAAACGATGCACATACTGCTGGATCACATCTGCTCCAGCGCTGCCCGCATGTTGCTGGAAAAAACGCCCTTCCCAACCTATCGGGACCGCCTGCAACAGATGCTGCCCTTGCTGCTTGATACGATCAAGATGGATCACCGGGATCGCTCGGACCCTATGCTGCGTGCCATGGCGACCCAACTGGCCCTGGAAATCTGGAATGCCACCCCCTTGCCCGACCATCGTTTCCGGCCAGACAAACGGCCACACCCCGAACGAAATTCGCGCTGCCCTTGCGGCAGCGGTGGCAAATACAAACAATGTTGCGGATTGATCGACGCGCCAGCACTCGGTATCAACGAAATCATCATGCTGCAGGCGGTGCTGGCGCAATTCCCGGACAAGGCCCTCGCCGACTTGCCCTTGCTTGAGCTGCATCCCGAACACCTCGCCATGGTGGCCGAAAATTGGGCGGCGCAAGGAAAAGCCAAAAAAGCCGCCCGTTTGCTCGAATTATTATTTGTTCATCTGGATCGGCTCGACGCGCGGGCTGAATTGGCCGCCGACACCCTGCTCAACCTCTATATGGATCTCAAGCGGCCGCGCAAAAAACAACAACTCATTGCCGCCTTGAAAAATGCGCCGGACAAAGCCCTGCGCGCCACCGGCTGGCAACGACAAAGTACGCAGGACTGTGACCAGGGGCGTTTTGCTGCGGCGTGGACCGCCTTTCGCGAAGCTCAGCGCTTAAAACCCAATGCACCAGCCTTGGCCCATCTCGAAATTTTGATCCTGTTGTCTGAAAATCGCCGGGAAGAAGCGAAGGCCCGCGCCCAGTTCTGGTCAGCCCGGTTACGCCGCGATTCGGAATTCGATCACAGCGAACTGATTCAAATTCTGCATCAACTGACCAGCGGCGACGATGCGACACTGCTCAACACCCTGCTCGACAAAGATGATCCCTTTCGGCAACTCAACAATGCCCTCAACGACTGGCCGCCCCCTGCCTGCCACTACAGCCTGAAACACGGGACGTTGACCGCAAAAAAAGCCTTGGCCGAACTGGAAGCGGACTGGCATCAAGTCCTGTTTGTCGAAAACGATCCTGAATCAGCCGTCCTGATGGCCAGTGAAGAGATGCTCGCCGGCCAATCCTTCCTGATCCTGAAAGACTTGATCGGTTTATTGCCTGGGCTGATGGGTGGCTTGCCGGGTAGCGAGGACAACTTGGGCGGTCGACTGCTGGAACGTGGCGAAAAGCTACGTCAGATCGTTCTCCACACCCTGCAGGCCGAGCAACGCGAACTTCCCTGGGGGCTGCTAGCCAATCGACCAATGCAGCAGCTATCCGCCTGGTATATCGCGGAATTCGCCAGCACCCGCCCCGAAGAAACACTCAACGTGCTGCGCTGGAGCGTGAATATCGCCAACCCGGTCGACAACCTGGGTTTGCGAGCAATCCTGATCCATCAACTGATTGCCCAACAGCATGCCGATGAAGCCGTAGCGGTCGCGGAAAAATATCCCAATGACTTCGCAGCAACACGCTACGGCCACGCGCTGGCCTTGTTCGCGGCAGGTCGCCTGCAGGATGCCGAAACCACGCTCCGCGCGGCCTACCAACACGCCCCCCGAGTCTGGAAAATGCTGCTGGCGGCCAATCCACGCCCCCCGAAAGTAAAAACGCCCGGTTATATCCGGCTCGGCACCGATGAGGAGGCCTATGAATATCGGACCTACCATCAGGAGCAATGGGCGCGTAGCGGCGCGCTGTTATGGGCGGCTGGCATGAAGCTGAGCGCTCCTCGCCAAGCCCCCGCGCCGGCAAGCAAGGTGATTCAGAAAGCACTATTTTGACCCCCGGCCTTTTTAGCGATCGACCGCGGTCGACCGCATCCAGCGAACAATTTTCCGAATTGCTGTGCCGCCCGGGGCTGCGTATCGAGCGCATTGTCTCCACCGGCCAGTGCTCACCGCCCGATTTCTGGTACGACCAGGAAGAAGGCGAGTGGGTGGCCGTGCTGCAGGGCGAGGCCCGCCTGCGTTTCGCCGATGAAGACCACGACCGCCACCTAAAAGCCGGCGACTGGCTGGACATTGCGCCACATCGCCCGCATCGCGTGACGTGGACAGCCCCCGATCAAACCACGATCTGGCTGGCGGTCTTCTATACCGTCTGAGCTGGGCACGCTGGAAAATCGGCCACGACGGGCGGTCGACCGTGATAAATTTGCCGCCGACCCGATTCCGGCAAAAATCCCATGACCGACCAGCTTGACCTGTTCAATGCCGCTGCCAAAAAAGCGGCTGATGCGCCAGCCACGACGGCCGACAGCGCCGCCGACCCGATCCTGATGCCGATCGATGAGGGCGCCCCGCCAATGCCGCCTGCCGCCAGCGGCCCGGCCGACGACATCCCGACCCCCGCCGACTACGCCGCCCGCCGCTATCTCGAATACGCGATGAGCGTCGTCACCGGCCGCGCCCTGCCTTCAGTCGCCGATGGCCAGAAGCCCGTACAGCGCCGCATCCTCTACGCCATGCACCGCATGGGCCTGTACAAGAGCCCCAAGCATGTCAAATCGGCACGCGTTGTCGGCGACGTGATCGGTAAATACCACCCGCACGGCGATTCCTCGGTCTACGACGCGATGGTGCGCATGGCCCAGGACTGGAGCCTGCGCTACCCGGTGGTCGATGGCCAGGGCAACTTCGGCTCGCGCGACGGCGACAACGCCGCTGCCATGCGTTACACGGAAACCCGGCTGACGCCGATCGCCGAACTGCTGCTGGCCGAACTCGACGAAGGCACGGTGGACTGGAAACCGAACTACGACGGCGTCAATGATGAACCTTGTCTGCTGCCCGCCCGCCTGCCTTTCGCACTGCTTAACGGCGCCTCCGGCATCGCGGTCGGCATGGCGACTGAAATCCCGTCACACAACCTGCGTGAAATCGCCCATGCCGCGGTCAACCTGATCCGTAACCCGAATTTCAGCCCAGCCGAGGTCTTGGCACTGGTCCCCGGCCCCGATTACCCCGGCGGCGCGCAGATCATTTCCAGCCCGGAAGAAATCGCCACCATCTACCAAAATGGCCGCGGCAGCCTGCGCGTGCGCGCCCAATGGAAGATTGAAGCGCTGGCCCGCGGCCAGTGGCGCCTGGTCATCACCGAGCTACCGCCAGGCGTCTCCACCGCCACGGTGATGTCTGAGATCGAGGCCTGCTCCAATCCGGTGGCCAAGGAAAAAGCCGGCAAGAAGGTGTTCACGCCGGAACAACTCAACCTGAAAGCGGCTTTCCTGTCGGCCATTGGCGAATCGGGCGTGCGCGATGAATCGGGCAAGGAACACGCCATCCGCCTGGTCATTGAACCCGCCAGCTCCCGCCAAGGGCAGGACGACCTGATCCGCCTGCTGCTCGCTCACACCAGCCTGGAAACCAACGCCTCGATCAACCTGACCGTCCTCGGCCTGACCGGCACCCCACGCCAGGGCACGCTTTACGACATGATCGCCGAATGGTGCCGTTTCCGGCTGGCGACCGTGACCCGGCGCACCCGTCACCGCCTGAGCGCTGCCGAGAAACGCATCCACATTCTCGAAGGTCGGCAGGCCATCCTGCTCGACATCGACAAGGTCATCAAGGTCATCCGCGAATCGGATGACCCCAAGGCCGACCTGATCGCCCATTTCAAGCTGTCCGAGATCCAGGCCGAGGACATCCTGGAAATCCGCCTGCGCCAGCTGGCACGACTCGAAGGCATCAAAATCGGCGAAGAACTCGCCAAATTGCGCCAAGAAGCCGCCGGCCTGAACGCACTACTCGATTCTGAAGCTGCTCTGCGCAACTGCGTGGCCAGCGAAATCGAGGCCGACGCGAAGAAATACGGCGACGCACGCCGGACGCTGATCGAAGCCGCCGACAAGGTGACGATGGCCGACGCCAAGAGCGTCTCTATCCCCGACGAAGCAACGACGCTGATTGTCTCCCGGCATGGCTGGCTACGCTCACGCAGCGGCCACAACATCGATCCGGCAACCCTGACTTTCCGCTCCGGCGACAGCCTGCTGGCCTGCCTGCCCTGTCGCACGGTCGACCAGCTGGTTTTGCTGGATTCCAATGGCCGCGCCTATTCCATCCTGGCCGCCGACATTCCAGGCGGCAAGGGCGATGGCGTCCCGGCAACCTCGCTGGTCGATTTTGTGGGCGGTGGCAAGACCGTGCTGGCCTGGCCTGTATCGGCCGACAAAATGTATCTGGTCGCCGGCGAAGGCGGCTACGGCTTCCGCGTCAAGGGCGAGGACATGCTGTCGCGCGGCAAGGCCGGCAAGGCCTTCCTGACGCTGGACGAAGGCGAAGTGCCGGCCATTTTCCAACCCGCTCCGGCCGATGGCGACATTGCCGTCCTGACCCGCGACGGGCGGGCGCTGGTCTTTGCGCTCGACGACATCCGCCCGCTGGCCAAGGGCCGCGGTCTTAAGCTGATCGACGCCACCCCCGGCAAGACAGCGCTGACCGACATCCTGCCGATCATCGACGGCGCTGCCGGCAAACTCAAGGGTGAGCGCCTGGACAATTGTCGCGGCCCGCGTGGCGGCAAAGGCAAACCGCTCAAGGTCAGCCGAAAATAAGGCGGCCAGCGCAGTCGACCGCGATCGGGCCGCCCCCAGTGGCGGCCATTTTCCGGGCGTAAAAAAACCGAGGCACCTGGCCTCGGTTCTTCAAGCGGAACGGCGAAGGATCAGGCGGCCTTCTTGGCAACGGCCTTCGGGGCGGCCACGGCAGCAGCCTTCATGGTGGCATCGGTCACAGCTGCGACGCTGGCTTCAGCCACTTCAGCAGCCTGCTTGGCCGCCTTGTTCAGGCCTTCGTAGGCTTCGTTGGCCGACTTGATGGCAGTTTTGACTGCAGCAACCGCCACTTCGGAACCCGCCGGGGCCGAAGCCAGAGCCTTTTCAACCAGGCCGGAGACCTTGGCATTGGTGTCAGCCACGTGAACTTCCACTTCCTTGGCCAGCTTGTCCTTGGCTTCCGTGGCAATGGCGATCACATTGCGGGAATATTCCATACCCTTTTCCAGCGACGGGGTGGCCAGCGACTTTTGCAGCTCGACCAGGCCCTGAATGTCCTTGGTGCCCAGGAATGCATTCAGGGTGCTCATGTAGCTTTCAAAAGCAGAGCGGGTAGCAGCCAGGTTCAACAGAGCCAGGCGCTCGATCCCATCAAACGTGGTGTTGGCGAAAAACAGGGTGAAATTGATGCCGGTTTTGGCGAAGTCTTCAGGCTTGGTCATGGCGATTCTCCAGTGGGTTGGGGTCATTTGCGCAGCACTATGTTGCACTGCAGCATGGCTCAATTTTATTCACTGGCGCCGATGTGTCAAGTTAAATTTGTGCAGCGCAGCAATTTCATAAACCAGGCCATTCGCCAGCCCTTATTGAATGATAAACCGGGTAAATAAGGCATCGCGCACACCAGTCTTTTCTGTTTCATCAATCACCTGATTCGCCGTCTCGACCAAATCAGCGCTTAAATCCTTTTTCCCCTGCAGGGTCCGCAGGTGCGCCACATCCTGACCTGATAACAAGAGGATGATGGCGTGCAGCAAACGTGGCTTGAGCGTTGACAAGGCATGCTGCGCTTCCGGCGTAGCCGTCTCCAGCACCAAGCCAAATTGCAGATAATTTTCCTTGCCGGCGTTGACCGTGAAAATCAGCGTTTCCGGCCCACCACCACCCGCGTCAGAACTCGCGTACGCTGGTACAGCCCCCCCAGCAAACATCAGACAAAGCAGGATGGCGAGAATTTTTCCATAGCGTGACCACACGTTCATTTCATCCTCCAGATCGCGCGCACCGAGGCGGCTGGCGCAAGTCGACTAATCGGTTAGCCAAGAGTTATACCTGCCGGAGATTAAAAAAACCACTCCCCGGGCAAGCGATTGGCACAAATAAGGATGAATTCTCAACGCGGGCAGCTATTTCGGGGGAGTCAATCAGCATAATCGGCCGCACAAAAGAAAAAAGCACTTCATCTGAAGTGCCTTATCTTGCAGTCAACTGGCGCGCCCGGAGCGATTCGAACGCCCGACCCTCTGGTTCGTAGCCAGATACTCTATCCAACTGAGCTACGGGCGCGCTGCTGATTACTGCACAAGACCCGTCGCAATGACTGCCTTGCTTGTCTGATGGCGCGCCCGGAGCGATTCGAACGCCCGACCCTCTGGTTCGTAGCCAGATACTCTATCCAACTGAGCTACGGGCGCGCTGTCAGAGCGGCGCATTATACGGAGGCGTAATTGAAAAGCAAGCCCCGCATTGAAATAAATGGCACTTGGAATCTAGCCATTTGCCGACAAGCCCCGTAGACTGCGCCTTTTACCCTTTCCGGTCACAGGCAATCCCATGGCTCAATACGTGATGTCGATGCTCCGCGTGAGCAAAATCGTCCCGCCCAAGCGGCAAATCATCAAGGATATTTCCCTCTCCTTTTTCCCTGGTGCCAAGATCGGCCTGCTCGGTTTGAACGGTTCCGGCAAGTCGACCGTACTCAAGATCATGGCCGGGGTGGACAAGGAATACGACGGCGAAGTGCAGCACCTGGCCGGTGTCTCGATCGGCTATCTGCCACAGGAGCCGCAACTCGACCCGAGCAATACAGTACGCGAAGAAGTTGAGTCCGCCCTCGGCGAGGTCATGTCAGCCCAGGCCAAGCTGGAGGCAGTCTATGCCGCCTACGCCGAGGAAGATGCCGATTTTGACAAACTGGCTGAAGAGCAGGCCCGCCTCGAGGCCATTATTGCGACCGCCGGTTCGGATACCGAAAACCAGATGGAAATCGCCGCCGATGCGCTGCGCCTGCCGCCTTGGGAGGCCACCATCGGCACCCTGTCCGGCGGTGAAAAACGCCGCGTCGCGCTCGCCAAACTGCTGCTGGAAAAGCCCGACATGCTGCTGCTTGACGAGCCGACCAACCACCTCGACGCCGAATCGGTGGAATGGCTGGAACAATTCCTCGTCCGCTTCCCCGGCACCGTGGTGGCCGTCACCCACGACCGTTATTTCCTCGATAACGCGGCTGAGTGGATTCTCGAACTCGACCGCGGTCACGGCATTCCGTACAAGGGCAACTACTCCAGCTGGCTGGAACAGAAGGAAGCCCGCCTGGAAACCGAGAACAAGCAAATCGACGCCCACATGAAGGCGATGAAGCAGGAACTAGAATGGGTGCGTAGTAACCCGAAGGCCCGTCAAGCCAAGTCCAAGGCCCGCCTGTCGCGTTTCGAGGAAATGTCGTCGCACGAATACCAGAAGCGCAACGAAACGCAGGAAATTTTCATTCCGGTCGGCGAGCGACTGGGCGATCAGGTCATCGAGTTCAACGGTGTCACCAAGACCTTTGGCGACAAACTGTTGATGGACAACGTCAGCTTCACCATCCCACCGGGCGCCATCGTCGGCATCATCGGCCCGAACGGCGCTGGCAAATCAACACTGTTCAAGATGATCACCGGCCAGCAGCAACCGGATTCAGGCACGGTCAACATCGGCCAGACGGTCAAAATGGCCTACGTCGACCAGTCACGCGATTGTCTTGATGGCAGCAAAACGGTGTTCGAAGAACTGGCACAAGGCAGCGACATCCTGCAGATTGGCAAATTTGAAATGCCATCGCGCGCCTACATTGGGCGCTTCAACTTCAAGGGCGCTGATCAAGGCAAGCAAGTCGGCAATCTGTCAGGGGGCGAGCGCGGTCGCCTGCACCTGGCCAAAACACTGATGGCCGGCGGCAATGTTCTACTGCTCGATGAACCGTCCAACGACCTCGACGTCGAAACGCTGCGCGCGCTGGAAGATGCCCTGCTCGAATTCCCTGGCTGTGCCATGGTCATCTCGCACGACCGCTGGTTCCTTGATCGCATCTGCACGCACATCCTGGCCGCCGAAGGCGAATCGCAATGGACCTTCTTCCCCGGCAACTACCAGGAATACGAAGCCGACAAAAAGGCTCGACTCGGCGAAGAAGGCGCCAAGCCAAAGCGGATTCGCTACAAGCCAATCAGCCGCTGATTTTTTGCCCTGTTTTGCGGTCAACCGTAAAACAGGGCCAGAAATGCAAAACGGGCGCCGTTGCAGCAAGCCGTTAACAAAAAATGGGTAAACGGGCCGATGAAGACCCTGCCTACGGGCAATCCCAATAAAAGACCGCAGAAGATTTTTTCGCGGTTTTCTCTTTTCCGGCCGCTTGAACAGGCCGTTCCGAATCCTATAACTTGACAAACCAGAACCCCTGGCAGAGAGTGACATATATGTCATTAGGGGCAATAGATGTCGGACGGAATGAAACAAGAGCTTCTTTACCCGCTGCAAGAAGCGGTTCTTGCCAGATTGCAAGCCATGGGCGACCCGCAGTTCAACCAATCCAAGTTGTGCGGCGGAACCGCGCTTTCGCGGTGTTGGATGGGGCACCGACTGTCCTACGACCTCGATTTCTTCCTGCCCCATGGTTTCAAGGCTGCCGACATGGCCGCCGCGCTCAAAAAATCCGGCATCGCCTATGAGACAAAGGACATCGTGGACGACCCGAGGAAGGCGAATCAACTTCATGGATACGTCCTCCATGGCGGGCAACGCTTGAAGGTTTCGTTCGTCGAGGACGCCTATTTCGAGACCTTCCCGTCAGTCGACATGCCCTTTGGAAGCCTGACCGTCCGAACGGAGGAAATCCCCGGGCTGTATCACCGGAAACTGCGAACCGTTGCAGGAAGCGACGCGGAAGGGGATTCGTTCGAGGGCGGAAGGCAGAAGGCCCGCGACCTGTTCGACTTGCACGTCCTGTCGTCGTCCTTCATGCCCCTCCGGGACTTCATGGCTGCCCTGCCTTATTCATTCCCGTCGGATGCCTTCGACAACGGGCTGGCGAACATGCCTTGGCTTGAACTGATGGATGAACTCGGGGAAATCGTGTGCGACCCGAAGTGGAACCGAGCAAAGGACGTGTCTTTCCTGCAAGACGCTCTTTACGCCCAAATAGGGGCCTCCGCAGTGCTGGACGACATCTTGCGGGAGGCAGAGTATGAGACTGAACCTGAACCGCCCGCGCCGCCACAGGGCAAGAGAAGGCGAGCGCCTGATCGAGGAGGTCCGACAAGATGAAAACCTTGGCGCAAATCGAACCTTGGGAATCCGTCAGCCGAAAGGCATATTGGGACCGCGACGTTCATCTTGAAAAGTGGAGGGAGCGTGTTTCGGAGGGGCATCGCTCCTATCTTCCTGATGCAGTGCTGGGGATGGATTTTTCCGAGTTCGTCCATTTTTACGGCGTAAAAAAGTTCGTTCGGGACTGGCCTCTCCTTCGGGCCAAGTTGCCGGAACATGTTGCCAGGAAGGCCGGCGTATACGACTTGGCGTGGGGCAGGCTGGCCGGCGGCGGGTGGAACCTGCGCCCTTTTCCCGAGTTCGGAGCATTGCCCGAGCGGAGGCGACAATTTCTCGTCGCCGTCGCCAAAAACCCCGGGAAAAGCATCTACGAAGTGGCCAAGGCTCTCGGCATGCAGTATCGCCGCGCCCATGAGCACGCCGTCAATCTTGTCAGGGACGGAAGGGTTCTCGGCAAAGAGGTCGTTGAGGGCGGACATCGCAAGACGAAGCTGTATCCGACGTACGGAGAGCGCCACAAGGCGGCATGACGACCGAAACCGTTTCGGACATGACCAAAATAACGAGCCCCCGTAGATTTTCATCCGGGGGCTTTCGTTTACTCACTTTTTGTTAACGGCTTGCCATTGCAGCGCCCGTTTCTATTTGTGCCTGCCAAAGCAGGCCCAGGGAAAATCAATGCTTCAGGCTGGCAGAAAACACGGCCTTGGTCTTTTCCGGAAACTGGAATTCGTTGAAGGCTCGTTCGATATCAGCCTGGTTGGAGCCCGCCGAATGGTCTTCGAAACGGATACCAATGGTCTTGCCATTGGCGGCCAGCGTCTGAAAGGCGAAGCGCCAGCGTTGCGCCTCGGCGAGGCGTTCGCGCAATTCAGCCTCATTGGAAATCGTGATACCGGCTTTCTTCAGGGAATCCAGAAAGTTCTCGAAGGATTCGTTGCTCAGACTGCCCATTTCTATGTCTCCGTAGGAAGTGCGGTGCGATTGCACCATGTGTCCAATAACGACTGGTCAGACAATCGGTTGACACGTCAGCGACAGAACTTTGGATGCGATAATTGCCCCCCATGAAGAAATCTCCCCTCCCCGCTCAAGCACCAGATATCAGACCCGGCCAATCCATTGATTTGCTGAAGGAATTGCACATCCTGACGCGCGACGGCAAGCTCAATCAGGACAGCCGCCGCAAGCTGAAACAGGTCTACCACCTCTATCAGTTCATTGAACCGTTACTCACTGATACAAAACTTCTGGTCGATCACGGTGCCGGCAAGTCCTACCTGGGCTTCATTCTTTACGACCTGTTCTTCAAGGACAAAGAGACTGGCGACATCGTTGGCATCGAAACCCGCAGCGAACTGGTCGAGCGATCACGCGAACTCGCCACCCGCCTCGATTTCCCGCGCATGCGCTTTCTTGCCTGCACCGTTGAGGATTCGTTGACGTCCAGCGAGTTGCCCGAAACGGTCGATGTCGTCACCGCGTTGCATGCCTGCAATACCGCGACCGATGACGCCATCCGCTTCGCGCTGACCCGTCATGCCCGCCATATCGTGCTGGTACCCTGCTGCCAGGCTGAAGTCGCTGCCAGCCTGCGGGCGAAGAAAAATGAGTCGCTGGGCAAGACGCCACTGTCCGAACTATGGCGCCATCCCATCCACACCCGCGAACTGGGCAGCCACCTGACCAACGTGCTGCGCTGCCTGCTGCTCGAATCGCACGGTTACGACATCACGGTGACCGAACTGGTTGGCTGGGAACACTCGATGAAGAACGAACTGATCATCGCCTCAAAAAACACCCACAACGGGGGTCGACCGCGCAAGAATGCGCGCGAACGCGCCGCAGCGATCCTGCGCGAGTTCAATCTCGACGACCTGGCAGCGCGCTTCATTTACGATTGAGCAGCACCGCCATGCCCTTCAAGCCCAGCGTGTCGCCATGCCCTTGAAAAACGGGGTGCACCTGATCTGTTATCCGAACCGGATTGGCCGCCATTTGGGCGACTTGACAGCGTTTCTCGAAACCCGGCTGAGCGATGCGCTCAGTGGCGTGCATCTCTTGCCGATCTATCCATCGAATGCCGATAACGGATTTTCGCCACTGACGCACCTGGAAGTGGATCCCGCCTTCGGCACCTGGGACGAGGTCGAGCGCATTGCCGCCCGCTTCGATTTGTGTATGGATCTGATCCTCAACCATATCGCCGATGCCTCGCCTGAGTTTCAGGATTTTCTCGCCCAGGGTTTTGCTTCGCCGCACGCCGAGCTGTTCGTACACCTTGCGCAACTGGGTGAATTCAGCCAGGACGACTTGTCGCGGATCCACATCCGCAAAGAAAAGGAGCCCTTTCGCGAGGTCGAATGTGCCAACGGCGACCGCAGCCGCGTCTGGTGCACCTTCACCGAACACCAGATCGATCTCGACTATCGCTCGCCCAAAACCTACGCGCTGATGCGCCGTTACATCGAATTCCTCACCGCCCGCGGTGTTCGCCTGTTCCGGCTCGATGCCTTTGGCTATACCACGAAGCGCATCGGCAGCAGTTGCTTCCTGGTCGAACCGGAGGTGTACGGCATTCTCGACTGGTTTCGCCAGACCAGCGCCGAATTCGGCGCCGACATCCTGCCGGAAGTCCATGATCACCCAAGCTATCAGTTCGCCATCGCCCGCCAGGGCATGCGGCCTTACGCCTTCGCCCTGCCACCGCTCGTCCTGTTCGCCCTGCTCGATGCCGACAGCCGCCATCTCAAAAACTGGCTGCGCATGTGTCCCCACGAGCAAATCACCGTCCTCGACACGCACGACGGCATCTGCATTCCCGATGTCGATGGCCTACTGCCCGAAGAAAAGATCCGGGAAATGGTGGAAAACATTTCTGGACGCAGTGGTGACCCCATCCTGCGCCGCTTTGCTGCCAATGTGCATAGTGTCGGCGCCATCTACCAGCTGACCTGCACCTTCTACGATGCCTTGATGCAGAACGACGATGCCTATCTGTGCGCGCGCGCCCTACATTTTTTTACGCCAGGCATCCCGCAGGTGTACTACGTTGGTTTATTAGCCGGTAGCAACGACAACGAACTGGCCAGCCAGACCGGCGAGGCCCGCGACATCAACCGGCATTTTTACAGCCTGGATGAGGTCGACCGCGCATGGCAACGGCCCGTCGTCCAGCGCCTGCTACGCCTGATGCGCTTCCGCAATACCTACCCGGCCTTTGCCGGCAGTTTCGAGCTGCACTCGACCAACCGCAGCGCGGTCGCCATGGCCTGGCGCCACGGGGAACATTACTGCCATCTGCTGGTCGATCTCAAGTTCCGCAGCGCCACCATCACTTATCGCGACGAAGACAGCGGCGACGACGCCTGCTTTCGCTGCTGAGCCCCCATCACCCGACCCCCATGCCCCGTATCCAGCACCCTCTCGAACTCCTCGCCCCGGCCAAGAATGCCGATTTCGGCATCGCAGCGATCCGCCACGGCGCTGATGCCGTCTATATCGGAGGCCCGGCCTTTGGCGCGCGCTACGGCGCCGGCAACGACCTTGCCGACATCGCCCGCCTGTGCGAATTCGCCCATCGCTTCCACGCCAAGGTTTTTGTCGCCCAGAACACCATCCTGCACGATGCGGAACTTGAGGCCGGGCGTACCCTGGCCTGGGATCTGTACAACGCCGGGGCCGACGCGCTAATCATCCAGGACATGGGGCTGCTGGAAATGGACCTGCCGCCGATCCAACTGCATGCCTCGACGCAGACGGACATCCGCAACCCGGCCAAGGCCCGATTCCTCGAAGACGCCGGTTTCTCGCAGATCGTCTTGGCGCGCGAAATGTCGATCGAAGAAATCGTGCAGGTCGCCGGGGAAACAACGCTGGCGCTTGAATACTTCGTCCATGGTGCGCTCTGCGTTGCCTATTCCGGCCAGTGCTACATCAGCCATGCCCACACCGGACGTAGCGCCAATCGCGGCGAATGTTCGCAAGCCTGCCGCCTGCCCTATACGCTGGTCGACGACAAGGGCAAGGTGATTACCGAGAACCAGCACCTGCTGTCGATGAAGGACAACAACCAGAGCGATAACCTGCGCGCCCTGATCAACGCCGGCGTGTCGTCGTTCAAGATCGAGGGCCGCTTGAAAGACCTGTCCTACGTCAAGAACATCACTGCCCACTACCGCACCCTGCTCGACGACATCATCGCCAGTGACCGCCGGTATGCCCGCGCCTCGTCCGGCCACTCGACCTTCAGCTTCACGCCGCAACCGGACAAGACCTTCAATCGCGGCTATACCGATTATTTTGCCGGCGGCCGTCAGGACGACATCGGCGCCTTCGACTCGCCGGCCTTTGTCGGCGAACTGATCGGCGACGTCCGCGAAATCGGGGATGGCTGGCTCGTCGTCGCCAGCAACCAAGCCTTCCACAATGGCGATGGCGTCTGCTTCCACGATGCGCACGGCGAAGTGGCCGGCATGCGCATTAACCGGGTGGAAGCCCATGCTGACGGTCAGAAACTCTTTCCCGCCGAGATGCCGGAGGAACTCAGCGCCGGCGCCAGTCTGTTCCGCAACCGCGACCAGGCCTTCGAGCGCTCGCTGGAAAAGGAATCCGCCGAGCGCCGCATCCGCGTCCAGCCGGTCTTTGCCGAAACCGAGCGAGGCTTCACGCTGAGGCTGACCGACGAAGACCACATCACGGTTGCGGTCGACCTGCCGAGAAGCGAAAAAATCGGCCATGAACTAGCGAAAAACCCGGAACAGGCCCTGGCCAAGCTTCAGGAAAACCTCGGCAAATTCGGCAACACGATGTTTATCGCCGAAACGGTCGACCTCCAACTGTCACAAGCCTGGTTCCTGCCGGTCGGCGCCATCAACGCCCTGCGCCGCGAAGCCGGAGAGAAGCTGCAATCAGCCCGTCTCGCCGCCCATCAGCGCCCGCCGCGTGCCGCACCCGCCGCCGACCCGGTGCCCTACCCGCAGAACGAACTCACTTATCTCGGCAACGTCTTCAATGCCAAAGCCCGCCAGTTTTACGAAAAGCACGGGGTAAAGCTGATTGAAGAAGCCTACGAAACCGGCAGCGAGAAAGGCATGGTGTCGTTGATGATCACCCGCCATTGCCTGCGCTACAGCTTCAACCTCTGCCCCAAGGAAGTAAAGCACCTCAAGCCGGACCCGATGACGTTGATTAATGGCAGCGAAAAGCTGATCCTCAAGTTCGACTGCAAGGCCTGCGAAATGCACGTCGTCGGCAAGATGAAGAAAGGCGTCACGCTCAATCTGGGAACGATCCGGCCGGGCAGTTGCGGCTAACCCGGCATGCGCTTTTCTCGCGGTCAACCGTGAAAAAGCGCAAAAATCACAACGGCTTCTGCAGCAAATCCACCCGCTGCGGATTGAAGAAAGTGACGCCCTCCGGCCCGAGATAGGACTCGAACTTGGCCTTGACCTGGGCATACAGCGCTGGCGCCAATTGGTGGTCGGTGTGGGTCACCTGGATCATGCGCTGATCAAACTGGGCGAAATTGTCGAAAAAACTGCGGGTGTTAAAGAAAAGCTGTTGCTTCGAACATAAATATCCCTCGTCCACCGCCTGGCAAATTGCCGCAAAGGCCGCTTCGCGCACCTGCTCTTCATCGTGAAACAGCCGGAAAACCTCGTTCAGCTCCCCGGCAAAAACCGGCTCCGAAATCCAGGCCAGACCGCCCGGTTTCAACACCCGGGCTATCTCGCGCAAGGCCTGGCCCATGACCTCGACCGGCACATGATGCAGCGACTTGAACATCAGGACGATATCGACACTGGCATCAGCCAGCGGAATCGCCTCGGCGCCGCCCTGACGAAAACTGACGTGCGGCAAATCGCTGATCTGTAGATTGCGTTGATGCTGGATCTGATCCACTTCCAGCGCCACGATTCCCTGGACACCACCCCGTTCGGCCAGCAGCCGCGTTTTTTCTGCCTTGCCACAGCCCAATTCGAGCACCATGGCCCCCGCCAACGGCAATTCGGTCAGCATCAACTGCACTTCGTTCACCAGGCTATCTTGGGTTGGATCGGCGCGTTTCATCGAGGTCATTCGCAACAGAAGGAAGGGTCGAATATTAACAGAAGGCGATATGCCTCCCCCCTTGCTGCTGCGCAACTCGCGCTATAGTGGCGCCTCAGCCGTGCCGCCGATTGATCCGCCATGAAGCCTTTGCCCTGCCCTTCCTGCCAACAGACGATGCACAAGCAGCGCTTTGCCAAAAAACTGGGCGGCGAGGTGGTGCTCGATCTGTGCTTCAGCTGCCAGGGATTATGGTTCGACGAATTCGAGAGCCTGCAATTAACGCCGGGCAGCATCATCGCCTTGTTCAAGGAAATCCACGCCCACCGCACCGACCCGCAGCAAACGCTCAGTAGCGTGCTGCATTGCCCGCATTGTCGCGACCGCCTGCTGCACGGCCTCGATGTGGTCAAGAATGGCGGTCAGTTCAATTACCACCGCTGCCTGCAGAAACACGGTCGCTTCATCAGCTTCGGTCAGTTCATGATCGAAAAAGGCTTTGTCCGCCAGTTGACCGTGAGCGAGGTCAAAACGCTGGCGGCACGCATCGGCAGTATTCACTGCCAGGGCTGCGGTGCGCCGGTTGATATTCGTCAGCATGCGGCCTGCCCACATTGCCGCTCAGCCATTGCCATTCTTGACCCGGCAGCAGTCGAACAGGCGCTGGCCCGTTACCAACATGCCGAGATCAAACGGCAAACAATCGATGTTGAGGCGCTGGGCGACGCCATTGTGTTGCAGGAAAAAGAAAAGTCGCGACAACGACGGGCGCGGCCTGAGCCCGCAAATCATGCCCTCGATATCGACGCCGTCGACCTACTGGCCAACGGCATCGAACTACTGTGGAATATCTTGCGGCGCTGAGCGTCGCGCTTACTGGACGCGAATATCGACGCGCCGGCTTTCTTCCGGCGAACCCTGGCCCAAGGTGGACTCCGGTTTACGCAGCTTGATCCGTTCAGCCGGCACGCCAGCCACCAGCAACGCTTCGCGCACGGCCAAGGCACGCTGACGGGCCAGTTCGGCGTTCATCGCCGGATCGCCCGATTCATCATGAAAACCGGACAACAGCACGATGGCCTCGCCCTGTCCGACGAGTGCCGACTGCACCGTCGCCAGAACGGCGGCATCAGCCGGGTCAAAAGCAGCCGAACCAACAGCGAAGAACACTTGGGCCAATGCCTCACCCTGCGGCGCGGTGTCGCTCTCCTCGACCCCCAACACCACGGCCGTTTCGGCAGCGGCCGGGCTTGCCGACGGCGTAGTCGCCCAGATGGCAAGCCCGACGACCAGGGCAATCACCCCCAGCACCACGGCAGCCAGTACGCCAAAAACCACCCCTTGTGTTTCGTTTTCGTCTTGTTCCGACATCTCTTGCACCTTTCAGTTTGCGATTGAAAAATATCCCGCGATTCTAGCGACTCTCCGCACCGCGCAGGAGGCTAGGATGCAACTGCAACGATTGTTCGCCAGAGGCCAGCCACACCGTGCCTTCCTGAATGGTGCACGACAACTTCATCGAACGTGCTGCCAACTGGCCAAGTGCTTGGGTGTCTTCAGCCGTCAGACGCCAGACACTCAGGTTACTGAAACGCGCCAATTGCGGCGAAACTTGCTGCCACCAGACGTCGACCGCACGCGCCCCGTAAGCGAGGACGATCGCCCGGTCAGCCTTGTTGCAGCCCTTGCGGATGCGGCTTTCGTCGGGCTGCCCGACTTCGATCCAGGTCCGCAGGACACCCGAGGGATCGACTTCCTGCAAGGCCGACTCATCCTCGCTCGACAAGCCCTTGCCAAAGGCCAGGTCCGGGCCGGCAAACAGGGCAAAAGCCAGCAGACGCACCATCATCCGCTCGTCGTTCTCCGACGGGTGACGGGCCAGGGTCAGCGGGTAATCAGCAAAATGACCGCGATCCAGATCGGCCACTTGCAGTTCAGCCTTGAAAACCGTCGCCTTGAGGGCCATGGGCGCTCCCAAAAAGCGGCGATTATCCCACGTCACGGCGATTAAGGACGGCGCCAGCAGCGCCGCTTGATAGAATGCCCCCTTGGCTTTCCGGTGGTCCGCCACACCGCAAGCTTCACCCGAACCACGGAACGCCTCATGCCCGACAGCCTTCAAAACGCGCTTGATCAAGCCCTGCAAAACCGCCAGCCCTTGCTGGCCAGCCTGTATGCCGAACACACAGACGCTTATCGTCTTTTCCACGGCAGCGCTGAAAATCACCCCCGATTGACGGTCGACCGCTACGGTCCACTGCTTTTGATCCAGACTTTTCATCAATCGCTGGACCACTCGCAGCGCGAGCAAATCGAAGCCTTCTACGCCGATGCCCTGCCCGGCCTGCACGCCATTTACAACGACCGCAGCCGCAGCCACTCGCGGGTCAGCAATCCGCTACCGGAAGCACAACGCGGCATCGCCGACACCCGTTACCAGTTCAGCGAACTCGGTCTGCGCTACCACATTCAGGCACGCCATGCGGGCCAGGACCCTTGGCTATTTCTCGACCTGCGCGCCGGTCGCCGCCATATTCGGCAAACGGTCGCCGGGCAATCGGTGCTCAACCTGTTTGCCTACACCTGCGGCGTTGGCCTGGCCGCCGCCGCAGGCGGGGCGGCGCATGTTGTCAATGTTGATTTCGCCGAATCCAGCCTGCGCATCGGCAAAGACAACGCCCGCCTCAACGATTTGGCGATCCGGCCTCGTTTCATCCAGTCCGACGCCTTCGCCGCCATGCGCCAACTGGCCGGCATCGGTCAAGCAGACCGGGTCCGCGGCAAACGCATGCCGCCTTTTCCGGCACTTGCAGCACGGCAATTCGACCTGGTCTTCCTCGATCCGCCTCGCTATGCCAAAAGCGCCTTCGGCGTGGTCGATCTGATCAATGACTATCCGGCACTGCTTAAACCGGCCATCGGCTGCACCCGCCCCGGCGGCCGCCTGATCTGCTGCAACAACGTGGCCCAAGTCAGCCGCAACGACTGGGAGGCGCAATTGCTGCGCAGCGCTGAAAAAAATGGGCGGCCCGTACAGTCACTCCACTGGATCACACCAGAAAGTGACTTCCCCAGCCATGATGACCAGCACCCGTTAAAGATGGTCGAGTTGGTACTGTAGGGCCGTGACGGTGGCCAGGTGCGCTTAATCGTTGCTACCAACCACCGCCTTGACCCCGGCCGAGGTGACGTCAACGGCGGTACCGACCACCGAAGCGCCCACCTTGACCGTCGTTGCCGCCACGCTGACAGCGGCATCAGCCACCGCCACCACGGCACAACCACTGCTGCACAGGGCCAGCACCCCAACCAGAAAAATTGTCCGCATCATGCTCATGCCTCTTGTTGGGTCAGGGTATCGACGACCTGTTTGTTATTTCGCTCGCGGGCAAAAACCACGGCCTGCTCTGCCGGCACCGGGCGGCTGAACAGATAGCCCTGGGCCATTTCGCAGCCACGTGCTTGCAGATAGTTGAGTTGCGCCTCGGTTTCAACGCCTTCGGCAATGACCTTGAGGCGCAAATTGCGGGCCAGACCAATCGTCGCATCACAAATCACTTCGCCATCGTTTGCCTTGCCAATTTCCTCGACGAAGGAACGATCCAGTTTCAGGTGATCAAGGGCGAACATACGGAGGTAACTCAGCGAGGAGTAACCCGTACCAAAATCATCCAGCGCCAGGGTTACCCCCATGTCGCGCAACTGATTGAGCAAGCGGACGGTTTCCTCGGGATTCTGCATCGCCACCGTTTCGGTAATCTCGAAAATAAGATCAGATGGATTAAGGGTAAAGGCCTCTATGGCACCGCGCGCCAGAATCGGCAAATTGCCGTTGCGCATCTGGATGGCGGATATGTTGATGCTCATTTTGATTGCGTCCAGACCTGCCGCCTGAAAAACGGCCAATTGCCGGCAAGCCGTCCAAAAGACCCAATCACCGAGCGGCTGGATCAACCCGGTCTCTTCGGCCACCCCGATAAACAAGCCCGGTGCCAATAAACCACGCTGCGGATGCTGCCAGCGCACCAGTGCCTCGAAAGCCCGGACCCGGCCGCTGACCATATCAATGATTGGCTGATAATGCAGCAGGAATTCGTTGTGGGCCAGGCCATGACGCAAGCTCTGCTCAATCTGCAATCGTTCGAGCGCCAGATCATTCATCTTGCTATCAAAAAACTGAAAGTTATTCCGCCCTTCGGTTTTGGCGTGGTACATCGCGGCGTCGGCATTTTTCATCAGGGTATCGACCGTCGCCCCATCGGTCGGGAAAATTGCGATTCCTATACTCGGCGTGGTGTACAGCGCATGGCCAGATAGCTGGTACGGCTCACCGACGTTTTGAACCAGTTTCTCAGCCAGCCTGGCCAATACGCCGGTCTGACCAATACCAGACAACAGAATCACGAACTCATCGCCCCCCAGGCGAGCCACCACATCAGATTCGCGCACACTTTGTCGCAAGCGCTGCGACACTTCAATCAGCAATTCGTCACCGATATGATGGCCCAGCGTGTCATTGATGACCTTGAAGCGATCGAGGTCGATAAACATCAGAGCCAGTGGCTCATGCTCACGACGCGCCTGTGCCATGGCTTGATCCAGTCGGTCCTGCAGGCTGAAGCGATTACACAAACCGGTCAGGACATCGTGGTGCGCCATGTGATGTAAGCGCGCTTCGGCGGCCCGCTCAGCCGAAATATCGGTGAAATGTCCGATGTGATGACGAATCTCACCATTTTCATCGCGAATCACCGACACACTCAGCCATTTCGGATAAACCCCACCATCCTTGCGCCTGTCCCAAACCTCGCCCTGCCAGAAACCATGCTCGCGAATGGCCTGCCACATGCACTCGTACTCAGCAGGCGTCGTCCGCCCTGCCGACAACATGGATGGATTTTGTCCCAGCACATCCGCTGGCTCATAACCGGTCAGCCGCACAAACGCCGGATTGACCATCACCACCCGATTACTGGTATCGGTAATCACGATGGCCTCGCCACTGTGTTCGAAAGCACTGGCCATCAAGATCATGCGCGACGCCAACTGACGGGTTTCAGTCACATCCTGCGCTGTGCCGATCGAACGCAAGGGTGAGCCATCGTCGGCATAAAAAGTTTCACCCGTTTCAATAATCAGCTTGATCGAACCATCCGGCAGCAGCAAGCGATGTTCGATCCGGTACGGTGTGCGCTGATCAACCGAGGTCCGGTATGCCTGATCCACCTTGTCACGATCCTCGGGATGGACCCGTTCGAGAAAAAGCGTATAGCTGCCAATTTGGCTCGCCGGGTCGACCTCGAAAATCCGGTACAACTCATCGGACCACGATAAACGCCCAGTCAGCAGATCCAGTTCCCAACTACCCAGGCACGCCAGGCGCTTCGCTTCCTGCAATTGTCGACGATCACGGGCAAGTTCAGCCTGCAAGCGCAGCGTCTGTCGGCGCCAACGGACAAGCACCACCCAACTGACAAGAATGCTCAGGAGCAAGAGGGTTTCCAGGCCGACCAGCCAAGGCGACAAGGATGACAAGCAATCAAGCGGGGAATCTGGCACGCGTCTCGAATAAGTTTTATTTATTGTCGCGCCATTGTCAGCGCAAGCGGCATAAAACACAACGACAGCATACGTAACACGCGCTCAGGCGCTGACGTTAACCAGAAGACCAGTCGTTTGCCCTTCAGCATTCACAAAGGGCGGTGGCACGTAAGCCGTCGCCTTTTCAACCGGCGCCGCGGCGGCAACACTCGGGGCCAATTGCGTGCGCAGATCACTCAACTGCACTTTTGTCTCACCCAGCGATTGCAAAGCCACAGCATTCCGCCGAGCACTCTGGGCGTCTTGACTCGCCTGTCCGCTTTCAAGCTTCAAAGCCCGAGCCTTTTCCTCGGCTTGATTGGCTTCATCCTGCGCCGCCCGCGCCTCAGACTGCAAGGTCTGCGCGCGCTGATCGGCCTGTTCGGCACGGCGTTGAGCCTGTTGCTGCTGCAACTGGCCCCAAACCCCACTAGCCAAACCAGACGTCGCGGTCAGCCCAGGCATGACCTCACCTCACATCGAAAATTTGCATCCTAAGCCGTCACATTGATGACGGTACCGGTCTTTTGGCCATCCGTATTGGTCACTGGACGCGGTGTCTGCGGGCTATTGTCCGCGGACTCCTGCAACCTGCTAGCCTCTCGACGCTGGACCTGCAGGGCTTCTGCAGCAGGTTGCTGAGAAGCGGATGGCGTATTGCCGTTGACATACGATGAAGCCAGCGCAGTCGAAAGAGAACCGATTTCCATGATGCACTCCTTAAAAATTCATACTCTGATGATTGACTCTACACCATCAGGAAAATTCCGCCAGTACAGCCATGATCTGCAGGGCAATCACATGAACGCCAAGCCGAGGCGTTCTCGAGTTCCGCAGTTAACCGATACCGTTCCACACAACTCATCTTGAATAGCCAATTGTTATGAATTTTTCTTCGATTTTCCCGGTTGACCGCAGCAACCTGCTCCACCCTTTGCTTTCTGATTGTCTTGTCTATAGGAAGACGATCATGGCGGGGTGGGTGATGGAAGAGTTTGCTGGCGCAGCCTTGGGTGACGAGCGGCCGAATCAAAGGCTGGTGAAATTGGCCACCCGGTTTGCCGACAAGCCGACAGCGAGCATTCCGGGCGCGTGTACGGACTGATCCGAAACGCAAGCC
>JAQTXC010000006.1:32971-85669 GCA_028689015.1 Dechloromonas sp.
GCCAGCCTGCTTTTTGCCGAGGCAGAATGGAAAGGGGCTTACATACTGGCGAAGGCGGCGATTCCCGAAACAGTGCCGACGATTCGGGATAAGGTTCGCCAAATCACCAGGCTTGGCGGCTTCCTCGGCAGAAAGTGCGACGGCGAACCGGGCGTCAAAACCCTCTGGCTGGGCATTCAACGTTTGCGTGACTTCGTCAAGGGCATGGAACATATGCAGAAAATCTACAATGTCAAATGAGTTGTGTGGAACGGGATGCGGTAAACCGTGACTTGAGTTGGGCTTTCAATTGGCGGGCGGCCATGGCATAGCCGCCGTCGCTGCCATCAACAAAATGGATGTGCTGGGCCGCGTGGGATTCGACCAGGCAGGTAATCAGCGCGCTACTCGATGGATGGGTGCCGTAGACCAGTTGGCCGGCGGCGTAGCGCTCGGCCAGCCAGGTGGTCAAGGCCTGGGATTGGGCGGCGCTGGCGTCGAGCACCATGCGCAACGCCCCATCAAATTTGCGGAAATCGCTGTTATCGACCAGGTCATCGCGATAGCGACTCCAGCGCAGGCTGGCGGTGTCGACTTTCCCGGCAAACAAAATCATCCCCATCAGGTTTTGCCACAGCAAACGCAGCGCATATCCCAAGCGCGCCGCCCAGCCAAGATGGCCGCTGCGCACCCGCCATTCACCGGCCAGCTTGCGGGGGGAGAAGCTGAGGTGCAGGCGGTTGGGACGCAGCGGATGGCAGGCGTCGAGATGGCCGAAGAGGTCGCGGATTTTGCTCAGGATCGCGCGGTAGACCGCGAGATTCTCCGCCCCGTCGGCGGTGGTGGCGACGACGATTAGCGCCAGCTTGTGGTCGGCAAAGCTGGGGACGTTCTGCCAGCGGCACTCGAAACCTTCAAAACTGGCCTCGGCCGGGCCAGCGGCCGGGTCGACCTGTCGCACCCGCGCCGCGCCCGGGGTCTTGACCAGACGGTCGGCCTGTTCCCAGCCCCGCCCGGAAAACACCGGTTGTGTGTTGCTATCCGATAAGCGGCTTTTGCCCAGGCGGACCCAGTCATCACCTTGGCGCAAATCGGCGACCTGCACTAGCCCGGCCCGCAGCACCAGCCCAAAGCTGCGCTGCGCCATTTGCTGGGCGCCGCGCAGAGCCACTTCAACGCGGGCTCGCAGACAGTCAGGAATGGCGAAGGTGGCGCCATCGCCGCCGAACAGGTAGGGAATGGCGATACTGCGGTCAACATTAAGCACCGCCGCAATACAGGCCACACCAACCGTGTTCACATCCTTGTAGGCGCCCTCGGTAATGGCCTGCGTCGAGCCGACAATATCGGCCACGACCACCCACCAGTCGTCAGGGAGCGAGGTATGGCCAAAGGTGTCGATCGCCTGCTCGAAGTCGCGGTCAACCGGCAGATCGCGATAAAAATGGCGGTTGTCGGTGGGCGCGTCAGGCATCGTCGGCCGCCGCCGGCAGCTGGTTGTACTTGGCTCGCGAGCCCTTGGCACGGTCAACCGGATATTTGAGCGCATTTTTGAGCAGCTTGGCTTCGGCAGCGGCGACCAGATCGATCCCCGTCCGCTCGGTAATGAGCAGCAGGTAGAGCAGCACGTCAGCGCATTCATCACGCAAGGCGTCAGCCGTCGCCGGGTTTGCTGGCAAGGCTTCGATTTCTACATCGCTCTGCCACTGCGTCAATTCCAGCAGTTCGGCGGCTTCAAGATTGAGCGAGGTGATGAGATGGCGCAGTGAATGGAACTGCCGCCAGTCGCGGGCGTCGCGGAATTCAAGCAGGGCTGCGGTCAACTGCGTCAGATCGCTCATTTTCAGGCTTTGGAGATCGGGGCCTTTGATCATGCCACAGCAGGCGCCGGCTAGAATACCGTCTGCGTTCACTCTTGGCCGACCATGACCCTGCCCTCACTCAACACCCGCATCCTGCTCGGCAGCCTGATCGGTCTGGCCGCCGGCGGGTGGCTGGCCAGCCAAGGCAACACGCCGCTGGTCGAGCACAGCCTGTACGCTGCCAAACTGCTCGGCAACCTGTTCATTGACCTGTTGCGCATGGTGTTGGTGCCGCTGATCTTCTCGGCCATCGTCGTTGGTGTCGCCAGTCTGCGCGCCCACCGGCAGATGCACCGCGTCTGGCGCATCACCCTGCTGTTCTTCTTCGGCACCATGGCGCTGGCCATCCTCCTCGGATTTGGCGCTGCCCACCTATTCCGCCCCGGCGATGACATGCAGCTGGCCCTGTTCGCCGATGCCACGCAAAATTTCCAGGCCCGGCAGATGCCGCTGGCCGATTACCTCGCCCAGTTCCTGCGCGGCCTGTTCCAGAATCCCTTCAAGGCGCTGGCTAACGGCGACCTGCTGGCAGTAGTAATCATTGCGCTGTTCGTCGGTATCGGCCTGGTCGCCGGCGGTGAGCGCTATCGGACACTGCGCACCGGACTGGAAGAATTGCAGGATCTCTGCCTGCGGCTGGTCGGCTGGATCATGCAGTTGGCACCGCTGGGCATTGCCGCCCTGTTGCTGCAATTGGTCGCCCGCCAGCCCGGCGATCTGCTGTTCAGCCTCGGCCATTTCATTGCAGTCGTCACCGGCACCACGCTGGTGCACGGCCTGATCATCCTGCCCGCCCTGCTTTGGCTGATCACCCGCCGTTCGCCACTGGCCTTCTTCAAGGCAACGCGCGGTGCCCTGCTGACCGCCTTCGCCACTAGTTCCAGCGCGGCCACGCTGCCCGTCAGCCTGCGCTGCGCCGAAGAGCAGTTGCAGGTAAAAAAGGAGGTCGCTCAGTTTGTCGTGCCACTCGGCGCCACCATCAACATGGATGGCACCGCCCTGTACGAGGCCACCGCCGCCCTCTTCATCGCCCGCCTGGCCGGCATTGAACTCGACCTAGCACAGCAGGCCATCATTTTCTGCGTCGCCATGCTGGGCGCCATCGGCGCACCCGGCATTCCCAGCACCGGCATGTTGTCGATGGTGCTGGTCCTCGAATCGGTCGGCCTGCCGACCGAGGCCATTGCCCTGCTGCTCCCCATCGACCGCCTGCTCGACACCGTACGGACGGCAGTCAATGTCGAAGGCGACCTGATCGGCAGTGTCATCGTCCAGCATCTGACGGTCGACGCCCGCGTCGAGACAAAAACCGGTTGATCCTGCGGTCGACCGCCAACGACACCCCATTTCCGGAGAACCCCATGCCCTGCTACACCCTTGGCGAGAAAACGCCGCACATCGACCCATCCGCCTGGATTGCCCCCAACGCCACGGTAATCGGCGACATCCACCTGGCTGAAAACGCGTCGATCTGGTGGAACGCCACCCTGCGCGGCGACAACGATCCGATTCACATCGGGGCCCACACCAATATCCAGGACGGCTCGGTGCTGCATACGGATGAAGGCATCCCGATGCACATCGGTGCCCACGTCACCGTCGGCCACCTGGTCATGCTGCACGGCTGCACCATCGGCGACGGCAGCCTGATCGGCATCGGCTCGGTTGTCCTCAACCGGGCAGTGATCGGCCAGCACTGCATCGTCGGCGCCAACACCCTGATTCCCGAAGGCAAGGTTTTTGCCGACCGTTCGCTGATCGTCGGTTCGCCGGGCAAGGTCGTCCGTCAGCTCAGCGACGAGGAAGTGGAAAAACTGATGAAGTCCGCGGCCCACTACGTCGCCAATGCCCGGCGTTACCGGAGCCAACTACAAGCCAGCGACCAGTAATCTTCGCCACGCAAGACACGGTATCGGGATAGGGGGCAGTCAGTATAGGCTGCGCCCCTGCCACACCACCCGGCATGCGGGTCCGCACCGGGCGGTTCGAGAAGTTGAGGTCATGAGAGTCGGGGAACCCTGAGTCGATCAAAGTAAGCAATGGTCAGTACCGTATGGAGTAGTTTGGCAGCGTTCTGCCACCAACAGCGTGAATTTCCAGCCACCCGAAGCGCCACAGATTACGATCCACGCTTCCTTCCCACACTCGGTCACCCTCATGCAGTTGCGCTTCACTTCGTTCGTCGTGATCAACTTACGGCGGGACTTGCACCCGCAGGCGTGCGCCCATGCTGGGCGCACCAACGCAAAACGCGGGGCGAAAACCCCGCGTTCTATTTTTTTGCCAACATCCGGCCGGCCAACCCGGTCGCTTAAACGCTGCTGACCAGATTACTCAGCGTGATGTTCGGGCGCAGCACTTCCATCACTTTCTGCAGGCCAACACGGGCCTTGGTATTGATGATCAGCGGCGCGCGCAGATTGGGACTGATTTCCGGCTTGCCTTCATCCTGCTTGAAGAGAACCAGCATGACGACATAATCTTCGGCGGCCGGTGACTGCAGCAGGGCATTTTCCTCTTCGGTCAAGGCCAGTTCGTACTGAAAACCGAGCGAGGTCGGGTCGATGATCTGGAAAGCCAGCGCTGGATCATCCAGTGACTGCAGGGTAAAACTGCTCGGCGTCGCCTCATCACCCTCGTGCACCAGCATGAAGCGCTTGTTGCCTTCAAAGGCAATCAAGCCCTTGGGAAACTCAATCAGTTTTTCCGGAGAAACTTCGACCGAACCAAACAGATAGGTATCAACCTTCATCATTTTTCCTCCTCAGTTTTTAGAATGTAGCTGAGCGCATGCTACACCACTCGGCCAAGGTTGTAATTTGCAGCAGGATTGCGCATTATTCACCCCCCTTTTTTGCTGCACCGCCGCAACCATGCTCGCACCCATCGAACACCGCATTGCCGTCGAACTCGGCGTCCGCCCGGCCCAGGTCAAGGCCGCCGTCCAACTACTCGACGAAGGCGCCACCGTGCCCTTCATCGCCCGCTACCGCAAGGAAGTCACCGGCGAACTCGACGACACGCAACTGCGCAACCTCGAAGAGCGTCTTGGCTACCTGCGCGAACTCGAAGACCGTCGCGGCGCCGTGCTGGCCAGCATCGAGGAACAAGGCAAGCTGACGCCGGAACTGCGGGCGGTGATCGAAGATGCCGAAACCAAGCAGCGGTTGGAAGACCTTTACCTGCCGTACAAGCAGAAACGCCGGACCAAGGCGCAGATTGCCCGCGAGGCCGGCATGGAACCACTGGCACTGGCGCTGCTCGACAACCCGGAACTGACGCCGGACGACGAAGCCGAAAAATTCCTCAACGCCGACGCCGGTTTCGCCGACGCCAAGGCGGTGCTCGACGGCGCCCGCCAGATCCTGATGGAAAAGTTCGCCGAAGACGCGCAACTGCTGCAGACGCTGCGTGAGTATTTGAAAGAACACGGTTTGCTACGGTCGACCGTAATTGAAGGCAAGGAACTGGAAGGCGCCAAGTTCCGCGACTGGTTCGATTTCGCCGAATCCATCGTCGACATGCCCTCGCACCGCGCGCTGGCCCTGCTGCGCGGGCGTAACGAAGGTTTTCTCAACGTCACGCTGGTACTCGATTCCGAACTCAACGAAGACGCCGTCAAGCCGGGACCGGGCCCGTGCGAACAACGCATCGCCGCCCGCTTCGCCATCAGCCATAAAAACCGCCCGGCCGACAAATGGCTGCAAGACACCGTGCGCTGGACCTGGAAGGTCAAGGTCTACACCCACCTCGAACTCGAACTGGTCAACGAACTGCGCGAGCGCGCCGAGGAAGAAGCCATCCGCATCTTCGGCAAGAACCTGAAGGACCTGCTGCTCGCCGCCCCGGCCGGCCAGCACGTCACCATGGGCCTCGACCCGGGCATCCGCACCGGCTGCAAGATCGCCGTTGTCGACGCCACCGGCAAGCTGCTCGACACCGCCACCATCTACCCGCACGAACCGCGCAACGACTGGGGTGGCTCGATCTCGACCATCGCCCGCCTGGCCTCGACACACGACGTGACGCTGGTCGCCATCGGCAACGGCACGGCCAGCCGCGAGACCGACAAGCTGGTGCAGGATGTCATGAAGAAGTACCCGGAAGCCCGGCTGCAGAAGATCGTCGTCTCGGAAGCCGGCGCTTCGGTCTATTCCGCCTCCGAACTGGCGGCCAAGGAATTCCCCGACCTCGATGTTTCGATTCGCGGCGCCGTGTCGATTGCCCGCCGGCTGCAAGACCCGCTGGCCGAACTGGTCAAGATCGAACCGAAGTCGATCGGCGTCGGCCAGTACCAGCACGACGTTTCTCAATCCAAGCTGGCGAGGAATCTCGATGCCGTTGTCGAGGATTGCGTCAATGCGGTCGGCGTCGATGTCAACACCGCCTCGGTGCCACTGCTCACGCGTATCTCCGGCCTCAATGGCACGCTGGCTGCCAACATCGTTAGCTACCGCGACGCCCACGGCGCCTTCAAGTCGCGTAACGCACTCAAGAAGGTGCCGCGTCTGGGCGACAAAACCTTCGAACAAGCCGCCGGCTTCCTGCGCGTACCGCACGGCGACAACCCGCTCGACGCCTCATCCGTGCACCCGGAAGCCTATCCGGTGGTGGAAAAAATCATCGTCGATCTGAAGAAATCGATGAAGGACATTCTCGGCAACAGCCAGGCGCTCAAAGGCCTCAACCCAGCCAAGTACACCGACGAACGCTTCGGTCTACCCACCGTTCAGGACATTTTCCGCGAACTGGAAAAGCCCGGCCGCGATCCGCGCCCCGAGTTCAAGACGGCGACCTTCGCGGATGGTGTCGAAAATGTAAAGGACCTGCGCCCGGGCATGATTCTGGAAGGGGTCGTCACCAACGTCGCCGCCTTCGGCGCCTTTGTGGATATTGGCGTGCATCAGGATGGTCTAGTCCATGTCTCGGCTTTGTCCAACAGCTTCGTCAAGGACCCGCACGATGTGGTCAAGGCCGGCCAGGTGGTGAAAGTCAAGGTACTGGAAGTCGACCTTGCCCGTCAGCGCATCGCCTTGACCATGCGCATGAGCGACGAACCTGGCAAAGGCCGCAGCGCCGACGCCAGCAGCCAGCGCGGCGCGCCACTGTCAAAACAGCAAACCCGCCACAATGCCCCGCCCCCCGCCGGCAATGCCATGGCCAGTGCCTTTGCAAAATTGAAAAAGTAAGCAGCAGATCGGCCGCCCGAATGGCGGCCCATTTGTTAAATATTGGGGTCAACCCGTAGAAAATGCTAAAAACCCCATATGAATAAGGCCTTCTGACTATAATCGGTCGAAAAACACACTTTTGTGTTTGCGACCAGTTTCCGATGCGCCTATTCAGCCTATGCTTTGCTCCCCTTCTCACGACCCTGCTGTGCGGCATGGGCAATGCTTGGGGGATGGACCAAGCGGCAGATGCCCAGTTGCTGTCCAGGGCATTTCGGCAGCACCAAGCCATCATGCTGTTCATCGACCCGGACAGCGGCGCCATTGTCGATGCCAATGAGGCAGCCAGCCAGTTTTATGGCCTGCCGCTAGCCCAACTGACCCAGCGCCACATCCAGGAAATCAACGCCTTGACACCGGAGGAAGTGGCGGCCGAGCGTCAACGGGCCAAGGATGAAAAACGCACGTATTTCATCTTTCCGCATCGCCTGGCCAATGGCAGCGTCCGGACCGTCGAAGTCTATTCGTCGCCCCTGCAAATGAGCGATGGCCGCACCCTGCTGTTCTCGCTCATTCACGACACGGCCGGCAAGCACTTACCCGATGAAGCCCTGCGCCGTTACCAAACCCAACTCGAAACCACCGTCCTCGAGCGCACCCGTGAATTGGCCGGCCAGAACAGCCAGCAACGTAATCTCTTTCTACTCGGCCTGCTGCTCCAGATGGCGATTATCGGCATTCTGGCCGTTAACATCCGCCGCCGCCGGCGGGTCGAACAGGCGCTGGCCAGCGAAAAAGCCGCTCTACACGACAGCGAAGCCTATAACCGCCTGCTTTTTGCCGAGTCGCGCATCGCCATGGTGGTCATGGATCCGAGCAATTTTCGTTTCCTCGACTGCAACAAGGCCAGCGTTGCGCTCTACCAGGCGAGCTCCCGGCAAACGGTGCTGAACTGGACACCGCTTGACGTCTCCGCCCCATTCCAGCCAGATGGTCAGGATTCCCTCTCGTCTGCCCGGATGCACGTTGAGGCCTGCCTGCGCAATGGCAGCGAAATTTTCAACTGGTTGCAACAGCGGCCCAATGGCAAGACGTGGACCGCTGAAGTCCACCTGATGACACTGCACGACCACAATCGCCCATTGATCTTGTTTAGCCTGATCGACATTAGCGAACGTCTCGAGACCGAACGTCGACTGGCCCACTACCACGCAGACCTGGAAGTCATGGTCGAGCAACGTACCTTGCAACTGGCCAAAGCCCGCGATGCCGCCGAAGCCGCCAATCAGGCCAAGACCGCCTTTGTCGCCACCATCGGCCATGAAATCCGTACCCCACTCAATGCCATCAGTGGCATGGCGCACCTGCTAAAACGCAACAATCAACAAGCCGAGCAGCAAGTGCGCCTGCAAAAAATCGAAGATGCGGCCGAACATCTGAATAGCTTGATCAATGACCTGCTTGACCTGTCGAAAATCGAGGCAGGAAAACTCAACCTCGAGTCGATCGAATTGTCACCCGACGCCATTTTGGCCAATGTGCAATCGATGCTGGCCGACCGCGCCCAAGCCAAGGGGCTGGCGCTGCACATCGAAACTGGCACGCTACCCAAGCGCTTGCTGGGCGACCCCACCCGACTCAAGCAGGCGGTGCTGAACTATGCCGGCAACGCGATCAAATTCACCACCGAAGGCAGCATCACGCTGGGCTGCGAAATCCAACAGCAAGGCGTCGATTGCCTGCTTTTACGTTTCTGGGTCCGCGATACCGGCTGCGGCATTCCGCCGGAGCAACTCAGCCAGTTGTTTGCCTCATTCGAGCAAGGCAGCAGTTCGGTCAGCCGCACCCATGGCGGCACCGGTCTGGGCCTGGCCATCACCCGCCGCCTGGCTGAACTGATGAACGGTCAGGCGGGTGCCGACAGCATTCCCGGCGTGGGCAGCACCTTCTGGTTTACAGCCTGCCTGAAGCCAGCGCCCCACACGGCCACCAACACGCCGCTCCCCACTGCCAACGTGCAAGTCTTCCCCGGCAAACGTCTGCTGCTGGTCGACGACGAAGCCATCAACCGTGAAATCGCTTACGAACTGCTCAAGGAACTGGCGGTGGATATTGATTGCGCATGCGATGGCCGGGAAGCGCTCGCCATGGCACAAAGCCAGCCCTACGACCTCATCCTGATGGACATGCAGATGCCTCATCTGGACGGTCTGGAAGCCACCCGGCTGATTCGCCAGGACCCGACGCTGCAGCACATGCCGATTCTGGCCATGACCGCCAACACCTATGCTGAAAACCAAGCCGACTGTCAGGCTGTCGGCATGAATGATTTCATCGCCAAACCCATTCACCCCGACCGCTTGCTCAGCATCGTCAGCCACTGGCTACAAACCGGGAAATACCCACCAAACAAGACCTAAACGGTAAAATGGCCGGCTCCTGTGACCCGAGCCGACCTCACCATGCACCGTATTTATGGCATCAAGAATTGCGATACGATGAAAAAAGCCATCGCCTGGCTCAATGCACATGGCGTGGCGCACGAGTTCATCGATTACAAGAAGGCTGGCGTTGCCGAAAGCCACCTGCCGGACTGGCTGACCCGTGCCGACTGGACCATCTTGCTCAACAAGCGCGGCCTGATGTGGAAAAAATTGAGCGACGCCGAGCGTGATGCGGTCGACCAGGCCAAAGCGCAAAAATTGATGGCGCAGTACCCAGCCTTGATCAAACGCCCCGTCCTCGATACCGGCAGCGACCTGCTGATCGGCTTCGACCCTGACCTCTACGCGGAAAAACTGAAATGAGTCATTCCACCCTGCGCCGCTTCCTGTTGGAAGGCCTGGACATTCGCGGCGCCATCGTCCAACTCGGCGATTCCTGGCAGCAAATGCAGGTTGACCGCGACTACCAGCCCACGGTCGCCCAGTTGCTCGGCGAAACGGCGGCCGTCACCGCCCTGATCGCCGGCCAACTCAAACAGCCAGGTCGACTGACCTTGCAATTACGCGGCAATGGCCCAATCCAGTTGCTGGTCATGGACTGCAACGAGCAATTGCAGATTCGCGGCATGGCGCGCAGCAACCCGGTGGTTCTGCCGGCACCGATACCCGAGTTGCTGGGCGCCACGCAAGGCGGCCAATTGCTGATGAGCCTGGACCTGCCAAACGCCCAGCAGCCTTATCAAAGCTTCGTCCCGTTGGTCGGCGACAGCATCGCCAATATTTTTGAACACTACCTGGAACAGTCGGAACAACAGGCCTCACGCCTCTTTACGACAGCAGCCCCGCGCGGCGCGGCCTGCCTCTTTCTGCAAAAAATGCCTGGTGCTGACCAACGCGACCCGGATGGCTGGTCGCGTATCACGCAGCTGGCCTCCACGGTCAAGCCAGCCGAATTGCTCGATCTGGATCACGAAACCCTGCTGCAACGCTTGTTCCACGAAGAAATCGCTGCCCACGGCATTCGCCTGTTCGACCCCCTGCCCGTGGTCTACCACTGTCCGCAAGACTGGGATAAAGTGCGGAACATGATTCGGGGACTCGGTCGCGACAATGCCGACACCATTCTCGCCGAACATGGCGAAATCCTGATTCGCGACGACATTTGTAATCACAGTTATCGTTTTACAGCGGAAGACGTGAACTTCCTTTTTGCGGCAGAACCAGCAAGCACCCGACATTGATCTCGCCCACCGACCCGCGCATTCTCAGCCGACAACTTGAACTGCTCTACCGCAACCAGCGGCTGGGGCAGATCATCTCCATCCTCAATGCCAGCCTGCTGGTCTGGATTGCGGCCGGCACGGTCCCGGTGCCGGTCTTGTTGGTCTGGTGGCTACTGGTCAGCGTGATTGCCTGCGTGCGGATATTTCTGGCGGCCGGCTTTCAGCAAGCCCCCTCCCCGGGTCGCCCTACAGATGCCGTCTGGTACCGTCGTGCTGCCGGCGGCGCGTTGATCAGCGGTCTGGCCTGGGGGGCTGGCGCCGTGTTGCTGATGCGTCATGACAACACCATCCTTGAACTTTTTACCGCCTTTGTCATGGCCGGCATGGTGGCGGGCGCCGTACCGGTCCTTGGCTCCAGTCGCATCATATTCCGCTACTACGCCCTGCCCATTGTCTTGCCGGTCGTCTGGTGTGGTTTCGGCATGGACCCACTCCATCTCGCCTTTAGTGTGATGTCCGCCCTCTTTCTGCTCATTTCCTTGCGCAGTGCCGACCATTTCCATGACTCGCTGACCGAAACCTTGCGCCTGCAACATGAGAAAGATGGACTACTCGCCAATCTCGAAAGCGCCCGACAAGAAACCGAACGCTCCAACCGTGCCAAGACCGAGTTTCTGGCCAATATCAGCCATGAGTTGCGCACGCCAATGAATGGCATCATCGGCCTGTCCAGCCTGCTGGCCGATGAAGATTTGAGCGCGAATCAACAGTCGCTACTGACCCCTCTGCGCCAGTCAGCGGACAGCCTGTTGCAGCAAATCGAGCGCCTGATCACGTTATCTGCCCTGGAGGCTGGGCACATCAAGTCGCTCCCGACGCCCTTTGCCGCCAGCGAATTGCTGGCTGGCCTACTGTCGGGCGAACGCCTGCAAGCACAAGCCAAGGGCGTAACCCTGGAAGAACAAAACGATCCCCGCTTGCCCCCCATCCTGATCGGCGACCTGCGGCAATTACGCGAAGTGATCCGCCATCTGGTCGACAACGCCATCAAATTTACCGACCCCGGCGGCCAGGTCCGGGTCGAGGTTGAACTGCTTGAGCACACGCCACAGCAGGCGCGCGTTCGTTTCTGCATCATCGACAACGGTCCTGGCCTGTCGGACGATGAGCGCCACCAGCTCAACGACTTGATGGTGCAAATTGATGGCTCAACTCGCCGCAAGCATGGCGGTATCGGTGTTGGCCTGCCCATCGTTCGCAAGTATCTCGAACTGATGGGCGGCGAGTTGGATATAGAGAGCCAGCTTGGGCAAGGTAGTCGCTTTTGCTGCACCCTGCCCTTTGCACTCCCAAGCGCCGACTAAACGCCGCCTCGCAACGGCCATCAGCCACCCAGCATCATCTGCACCCGCCGCATTTTCTGGCGACAGCTTTCCGACTGGCAGACCGCATTATTCTTTTCGCTACCGACACCGTAGCGACGAATCTGCATTTGCGGCACGCCGCGGGCACGCAGGATTTCGTGCACCGCATTGACCCGCCCCTGGGCAATGGCCAGGTTGTACGACGGGCTACCGAGATCGTCGGTATGACCAATCAGAGTCACCACCTTGCTGGGATCTTCTTTCAAACGCTGGGCATAGGCCTGCAATTTCAATTTGCCGACCGCATCAATCTCGGTTCCCCCCAGCGAGAAAAAGATGCTCTCCTCGTCGTTGACCGCGGCCATCACCTGCCGCTCGGTCGGCACCTCACTGCGTCGTTGGGGCTTGTCATGATGGGGCTTGGCCACGACGATGGCGGTTGGTACATCTTCGGCCGTCGATTCAGCAACTGGCAACTGACTGGCGCAGCCACTAGCCAGCACAGCCAACAAACAGAGCGCACGGCAAGATCGTGACATCGTTCAGGGCTCCTCGGGAGCGTTGACCATTTCGGCCAGGGGCATGTTGGCCGCATGTTCATCTTTATCTGGCAAATAACGGATCAACTCTTCAAGATTAATATTCAATGTTTTGAGGACGACCGCCGGGATGGTAGACAGCGCCTCTGGCAGGATGCCCTCGGCGGGTCCGGGCAAGGCGGCCAAGGCCACTTCACCGGCCGGAGCCAGGTAAAGGCCGACCCGGCGCTGGTCACTGGCCAGACGTTTTTTGCTCAGACAATGCTGTGCCACCAGCTTATCAACCAGCAGGCTGCAGGTAGATTGGTGCACCCCCATGCGGTGCGCCAGTTCGCCAATACCAATTTCCGGTCGCCGCTGCACTTCCTGCAGCACCCACATTTGCGAACCAGACATGCCACAACGTTCTTCGACCAGGCGAAAATAACGCCGCATCGAGCCGAAGATCAGGCGAAATTGCTGCAGGACATCGAGCACCAGCGGCTCGCGATCGTGTTCAGAGTGTTCAATGCTCACAAATTGGACTCAAAAATAAGGTTGCACGTTTCAGGGGCATCAATTATATTGCCAGCCAATGTACTTTTGTCTTTTAAAAGCACATTCCTTTTCGACGAGGACTTTATGCAAAGGGAGGAGCCATCCTCCCTTTTTTTTGTCTGTTTTCAGCCGAGTACCTTTCCTGGATTCATCAGACCTTGCGGGTCGAGCGCTGTTTTCAGCGCCCGCATCAAAGCCAGCTCCTCAGCAGATTTGTAGCGCCGTATTTCGTCGCGCTTTAACTGCCCAATGCCATGCTCAGCCGAAATCGAGCCATTGTAGGCGTGGACCGTGTCATGAACCAGACGATTGACCAAGGGCTGCGCCGCAATGAAATCTGCATTCCGCCCAGCCGCTGGCTGCGACAGGTTGTAGTGCAGATTACCATCGCCGACATGACCAAACGTGACGATGCGCACCCCCGGAAAGGCCTTGGCCAAGGCGGCGTCAGTTTCGCTCAAAAAATCGGCCAGCCGCGAAATAGGCAATGCGATGTCGTGCTTGATGCTGATGCCATCAATTTTCTGCGCCTCTGAAATATTTTCCCGCAGGGCCCACAGTTTCTGTGACTGGCTGAGCGATTGGCCGACGACAGCATCATCCAGCGCCCCTGCGGCCAGACAATCGGTCAGCCAGCCCTCAACCGCCGTCAGTTCGGCATCGGAAAACTCGGCCAGCACATACCAGGCCGCGGGTGCACTAGGTCGGATGCTCCCGGGAATATGTTGCAACACCAGCCCAAGCGCCACCTCGGAAACCAGCTCGAACGCGGTCAACTGTGCGGCAAAGGCTTTTTTGGCCCGGTTCAGCAGGTCGACCGCGGCCGCCGGACTGGCCACGTTCAGCCAACAGGTCATTTGCTGCCTGGGCAAGGGAAAAAGTTTGAGGACAGCCGCGGTGATGATGCCGAGCGTCCCTTCGGCACCGATGAAGAGCTGCTTCAGGTCGTACCCGGTATTGTCCTTGCGCAAACCGCGCAGGCCATCCCAGAGCTCGCCATTGGCCAGCACCACTTCCAGGCCCAGTGTTAAATCACGGGTATTGCCGTAACGCAGCACCTGAACGCCGCCGGCATTGGTCGACAGATTGCCGCCAATCTGACAACTACCCTCCGACGCCAGGGCCAGCGGAAACAAGCGATCCACCGTCCGGGCAGCAGCCTGCACACTCGCCAGCGTGCATCCGGCCTCGACCACTAAGGTGTCGTTCTGCGGATCAAGCGCGCGAATTCGATTCAGACGGCTCAGACTAAGCAGCACTGCCTGGCCGCTGCCATCCGGGGTGGCCGCACCGCACAGGCTGGTATTGCCGCCTTGCGGGACGATAGCCACACCGGCCGCTGCACAGGCCTTGACCACCGCCACCACCTCGGCGGTCTGACCAGGACGAACCAGGCACAGCGCAGCTCCACGGTAACGGCCTCGCCAGTCAGTCAGGAAAGGGGCCAGATCGGCCGCATCGGTCAGCACATGGGCCGGGCCGACCAGAGCGGCCAGGACCGCTGGCAGATCAGACGATGCGCGCGTAGAGGTCATGGTGGTCGGCATCGATAACCTGGACCTGCAGGAAATCACCCGGCTGGGCATCGAAATGACCATCGAGGTACACCAGACCATCGATTTCCGGCGCATCGGCCTTGGAGCGGGCAATCGTCCCCTCCTCATCCACTTCGTCGACCAATACGTCGATCACCGAATCGATCTTGGCGGCCAGCTTGTCGGCCGAGATATCTTCCTGCACCTGCATCAACCAGCGCCGACGATCTTCGCGTACATCTTCAGGCAAGAGCAGACCCAGGGCATTGGCCTGGGCCCCCTCGACCGGCGAGTAGGCAAAGGCGCCGACGCGATCCAGTTTGGCATCTTCGAGGAACTGGATCAGTTGATCAAAGTCCTCGTCGGTCTCGCCGGGGAAGCCGGTGATGAAGGTCGAGCGGATGACGATTTCCGGGCAGATCTCGCGCCACTTGGCAATGCGTTCCAGGGTGTTCTCGGCCGAGGCCGGGCGCTTCATCGCTTTCAGAATGGTCGGGCTGGCGTGCTGGAAGGGCACATCAAGGTAAGGCAGGATTTTGCCTTCGGCCATCAAGGGAATGACATCGTCGACCGATGGATAGGGGTAAACGTAGTGTAGGCGGACCCAGATACCGAAGGACGACAAGGCGTCGCACAATTCCTTGAGCCGGCTCTTGACCGGCTTGCCACCCCAGAAAGCGGTTTTGTATTTGAGATCGACGCCGTAGGCGCTGGTGTCCTGCGAGATGACCAGGATTTCCTTGACGCCGGCCCGGGCCAGATTTTCGGCTTCGGCCAGGACATCGCCGACCGGACGCGATACCAGCGGGCCACGCAAGGATGGGATGATGCAGAAGGTGCAGCTATGGTTGCAGCCTTCGGAAATTTTCAGGTAGGCGTAGTGATCCGGCGTCAGGCGGATGCCCTGCGGCGGCACCAGATCCGAATACGGATCATGCGGTTTGGACAGGTGCTGGTGCACATAACCCATGACTTCGTCAGCGGCATGCGGGCCGGTGACGGCCAGCACGGCCGGATGCGTGGTCTGCACAATGTCGCCCTTGGCGCCCAGGCAGCCGGTGACAATGACCTTGCCGTTCTCGTTCAGCGCCTCGCCGATGGCGTCGAGTGACTCCTCGACAGCGGCATCGATGAAGCCGCAGGTATTGACGATGACCAGATCGGAATTGTCGTAGTTCGGCGAAATTTCGTAGCCTTCGGCGCGCAGCTTGGTCAGGATGCGCTCGGCATCGCTGCCGGCCTTGGGGCAGCCGAGGGAAACAAAGCCGACGGTCGGCACTTTTTGAGGTGTAGTCATGCAAAAACCCTGTCCGGCCTGGCCGGCGAAGAAAGGGCGTATTTTACGGCCAGAATGCCGTCGACCGCGGCCGCCGCAGCGCTAAAAAACCAGGACAGCGGCGCTGCTCAGTCGTCCTCGTCAGTCTCCTTGCGCGGCACCGTGGCCGGGTCGCAGATGATGGCACGGTAAATCTCGACCCGGTCGCCCGGCTTGAGCGGGGCGTCGAGCTTGACCAAGCGGCCGAAGACGCCCACCTTCTGCGCCGCCAGATCAAGATGCGGGAATTGCTGCAGGATGCCGGAACGCTCAATCGCCTGCTGGACGGTCGCTGGTTCGGGCACTTCAATATTCAGCCAGATCTGCTGACCGGGTTCGGAATAAGCCACACCAATTTGCATTGCAATCTCCTAAGCGCTGGCGACGTCGGCCATCGGCAGGGCTGCTGCCCGTGCGGCCAGACGCTGATCGAGCAGGCGCTTGCCGGCCAGCAGAAAACCCAGCACAGCAAAACCGCCCGGTGGCAGGATCATCAACAGGGCGCCACCATAATCGGGCACCTGAACTTCCAGAAAGGCGAAAGACGGTCCGAGTAATTGCGAGGCCTGGGCAAACAAGGTGCCGGCCCCCAGGAGTTCGCGGATCAGGCCAATCAGCGTTAGCGCAGCGGTAAAACCCAGGCCCATGGCAATGCCATCCAGCGCACTGACCCAGACACCATTCTTGACCGCATAGGCCTCGGCTCGACCGAGAATGGCACAATTGACCACGATCAGAGCGATGAAAAGGCCCAGCACCTTGTACAACTCGTGCAACCAGGCATTCATTGCCATATCGACGATGGTGACCAGGGTCGCGATCAGGACAACAAATACGGGAATACGCACCTGCGAACTCACCGTGTGGCGAATCATGGCCACCAGCATGTTGGACACCACCAGCACCACGGTCGAGGCCAGGCCCATACCCAGTCCATTGGTCCCGCTGGTCGTCACCGCCATGGTCGGGCACAGGGCCAGCATCTGGGCGAAAACGACGTTCTGCTCCCACAACCCATCCTTGAAAATCCTGCCGTAGGCTTGATCGCTCATGTCCCTCTCCTAAGCTGAAATTTCGCGCTGATGGGCGGCAAAAAACGCCAGCCCGCCCTTGACCGCCTTAACCACGGCACGCGGCGTCACGGTGGCACCGGCAAACTGCTCGAACACCCCGTTATCTTTCTTGACCGCCCACAACTCGGCCGCTGGTTCGCCCAGCGCCTTGCCGGCAAAGTCGAGCACCCAGGGCGTTTTACGAACTTCGATCTTGTCGCCCAGCCCCGGCGTTTCGCTGTGTTTCAGCACGCGCACGCCCAAGATACGGCCGCTCATATCGACCGCCATCAACACCTGGATTTCGCCGGCGTAACCCCGTTCGCTGACTTTGAACAGCGCTGCGGTCATCGCCCCTCCCTGACGGGCGCGGTAAATGGTCACGGTTTTGCCATCTTTTTCCAGGTCGACCGTATCGCTGAGAAAATCGTTGTCGGCCAGGCCGGCGGGCAATACCTCGGACAAAGAATCACGCAGGTCCTTGGCCTCGGCGGCCGCAATCGCCGCACCGGTCGCCCCCGAGGCCAGGGCCAGGGCAGCACTGGCCAGCAAGGCCACGATGCCCAGCAGCAGCGGTTGATAGGCCATTTTTTCGCGAATTGATTCGAGCATCATGTCAGGCTCCCTGCCCTTCCGGAATATCGAGCGGCTTGCCCTGGCGGTCACGACCAAGGATGCGCGGCTTGATGAAGCGGTCGATGACCGGCGTCAAGGCATTCATCAACAACACCGCGAAAGCCATCCCTTCGGGATAGGCCCCAAAACTGCGGATCACCCAGGTCACAAAACCAACACCCAGGCCAAAGATCAACTGGCCGAGCGCCGTATTCGGTGAGGTCACGTAATCGGTGGCAATAAAGAATGCGCCAAGCATCAGCGCCCCGGACAGCAGATGCGTTTCCGGGGCCAGAAAGCGGGCCGGGTCGATCCCGTGGGCTATCGCTGCCGGCAGCGCCACCCCGGCCAGGACGGCCAGCGGCGTATGCCAGGAAATGATGCGGCAGGCGATCAGATAAAGCCCCCCGGCCAGGATGAGCAGCGTGGCCGACTCGCCAAAACTCCCGGCCCGCACGCCGAACCACGACTGCAGCCGGCTACTCTCGCCGCCCAGCGAATGCAGCAGGTCGATGCCACGCGCCATTTCCGTCTTGGCATGACCGAGTAGCGAAGCACTGGTCATGGCATCGGGCACGGGCAGGCTGGTCAGGAAAATACGCAACCCCTCGACCACATCAGGCGCTGGCAGGCCTCCGCCGGGCAAGGGATGGACCCACCAGGTCAACGGCACCGGGAAGGACACCAGCAAGGCGACCCGCGCCACCATGGCCGGGTTAAAGACGTTTTGTCCGACGCCACCGAAAACCTGCTTGCCGATAATGATGGCGATGAAGCCGCCGAGCACAGGCACCCACCACGGCGCCCAAGGCGGCAGGGTCAGCGCCAGCAACCAGCCGGTGAGCAAGGCCGAACCATCGAGCAAGCTCGCCTTGATGCGCGGCGCGCCCATCAGCTTCAGGGCCAGCGCTTCAAAACCGACACAGGCGGCCACCGTCAGCAGCCACATGAAGAAAGACGGCCAGCCGTACAGCCAGAAGCCGAACAAAGTTGCCGGCAGCAAGGCCCACTGGACGCGAAACATGGTCCGACCTACCGAGTTGCCGCCGTGAGCATGCGGTGAAGCGACCGGCTGGGCGGTCAGGACATGGCTATTCATGCGGATTCTCCCTGGGTTTGGGCGTTGACCGCAGCAGCTTCGGCGGCGACCTTGGCGGCGGCAGCCTCACGTTCAGCCTTGCGCCGGGCGGCAGCCTCCGCTTTTTCACGCGCTTCGCGGGCCAGCCGCTCCTGGCGCTGCAAGGCCAGCTTCTTGGTCGCATCGTTGCGTAGCTTGGTGCGGTCCTGCGCAGCCAGTTCGCCCTTGGCGTGGACAAAATACTGGACCAGCGGGATTGTCGACGGGCAGACGTAGGCACAGCAGCCGCAGGCGATGCAGTCCTTGAGACCGAGGTCAATCGCCTCGTCGTAGGCTTGGTTGCGAATGCGGGCGCTCATCTCCAGCGGCAGCAAGCCCATCGGGCAGGCCTTGACGCAGCGACCGCAGCGAATGCACGGATTCGGCTCCTGCGCCGCCACCTCGCTGGCATCCAGAGCCAGAATGCCGCTACTCCCCTTGACCACCGGCACCCGCCAGTGCGGGATCTGCATCCCCATCATCGGCCCGCCCATGATCCGCCGGGCCAGGCCCAGACCATCGCCCTTGAGACCACCGGCAAAGGCAATCACCTCCTCGGCCAGCGTCCCGATACGGACCTCAATATTGCCAGGATAGGCCGCACACTGGCCGTTGACCGTGACCAGTCGGGAAATCAGCGGCTTGCCCTCGCGCACGGCGGCGCGCACGGCCAGCGCTGTCCCGACGTTATGGACAATAACGCCAATGTCGGCCGGTCGACCATCGGCGGGCACTTCGGTCCCGGTCAACACCTGAATCAGCTGTTTTTCCGAACCCATTGGATAGCGCGCCGGCACCGGCCGGATGACGACATCGCCCCGCCCTGCCGCCCGTTGCATGGCCGCAATGGCCTCTGGCTTGTTGTCCTCGATGCCGACCAGCGCCACGTTGGCCCCGGTCGCGTGCTGCATGATGCGGATACCGTCGATGATGGCCGCTGCTTGGTCGCGCATCAGGCGATCATCGCAAGACAGATACGGTTCGCACTCGCCGCCGTTAATGACCAGCGTCGTCACTTTGGCCCGCGAGGCCCCCACCAGCTTGACCGACGACGGAAAGGCGGCGCCCCCCATGCCGACCACCCCCGCCGCAGCCACCCGCTGGCCAATCTCGGCCGGCGACAGGCTGAAAGGATCGACACACGCCGGCAATTCCCCCCACGCATCGCGGCCATCGGCCTCGAGAATGATCGCCGACAGGGTCAGGCCGGAAGGATGCGGCGCAGTGATTTCGCTGACCGCGACGATGGTTCCGGAGGTGGGCGCATGAATCGGCGCCGATACCATGCCCTGCGCCTCGGCGATCAGTTCGCCCTTGCTCACCTGCTGCCCGACCAGCACTACCGGCCGCGCCGGGCCACCCAAATGTTGTTGCAAGGGCAAATAGAGCCGCTGCGGCACCGGCATGACACGCACCGGCGCATCGGCCGCCGGGCGCTTGTGATCATCGGGGTGCACACCCCAGTCATCACTCAGGAGATGCTTGAGAAGATTCATGAATCCCATGGTTGGCTCACGCTTTCAGAATCAGGCAGCGACCGGCCTGGGCATCACCCAGTGCTGCAAAGTGACCGGTACCGGCCGCATGACCAGCGCCTCGGTCGGACATTTTTCGATGCAACTCGAACAGCCGGTGCAGGCCTCGCGGAAGACGTTATGCACCTGTTTGGCAGCACCGATGATGGCGTCAGTCGGGCAGACCTTGCTGCAGCGACAGCAGCCGATGCACAACTCCTCGGCCACCACGGCGATTTTCGGGCCATCGTCGGCCATCGCCGACAGATCAACCGTCAACCCCAGCTTGGCGGCAATGGCCGACGCCAGAGCCTTGCCGCCTGGCGGGCAACAGGTGGCGGGAGCCGTGCCATTGACAATCGCCTCGGCTGCCCCGTTGCAGCCGGGAAAACCGCACTGACCACAGTTGGAACCCGGCATCATGACAAGCAACTCTTCGACCACCGGATTGCCCTCGACCTTGAGAAACTTGTTCGCAATGCCGAGCACGATGCCCAGCGCAGCACCGAGCAGGGTCAGACTGAGAATGGCGGCGATCATCGCGTTCTCCCTTTAGACATTGAGGCCCGAAAAGCCCATGAAAGACAGGGCCAGCAGGCTAATGGTGACGAAGGCAATCGGCGCACCGGCGAAAGCAGCCGGCACCCGGGCCAGCGCGATGCGTTCGCGCAGGCCGGCAAAAATCAACATGACCAGCGTGAAGCCCAGCGCCGAGCCGAAGCCGTACAACAGACTCTTGAACAAGCTGAACTGCTGCTGCACGTTGAGCAGCGCCACACCGAGCACGGCGCAGTTAGTGGTAATCAGCGGCAGGTAGATGCCCAGCGACTGATACAGGCCGGGGCTGGATTTCTTGATGAACATCTCGGTGAATTGCACCACCGAGGCAATGACCAGAATGAAGGACAGGATGCGCAGATAGCCCAAACCCAGGGGCGTCAGCAGCCAGTGGTCAAGCATCCAGGAGGCGCCGGAGGCCAGCACGATGACGAAGGTCGTGGCCAACCCCATGCCAAAAGCACTATCGACGCTTTTCGACACACCCATCACCGGGCACAGACCCAGGAACTTGATCAAGACCACGTTATTGACCAGGGCGGTACTTAGCAACAGTAAGAGAATTTCACTCATGTCGGGCTCTTTATCCGGGTTTCCCCAAAGTTTCACACCCCACTCTCTGCATAAGCCGTGCCAATGAGCCCATTCCCGGAAAAACGCCTGCCAGGGCGCTTCAGACGATCGACGCACCAGATCAATGCATTTTTCATGCACACAATGTCGCGAAAACAACAGAGTTTTCGTCGCATTTACCCCAAAGCCTTGTGCGGCAAGGCTTTAAACATCGCACCCCAAGACGCGGCACGGATTCTGCTAACGATGAGGAAACGCATTCTTTCTCAGGAGACTCGCCCATGCCGGCCGCCAAGCTCGCCCAGCCCGCCGATTTGCCGAATCCGGCCGTGGCCCTGCCCCCCGAAGCCTACCGTCAAGCGGTCGACCAAGCCGACCTGGCCATTTCGATCACCGATGCCCGGGCCAATATCCTGTTCGCCAACGAAGCCTTCAGCCGCGTCACTGGCTACAGCGCCGAGGAAATCATTGGCCAGAACGAATCCGTCCTCTCCAACCACACCACGCCAGCCGCCTTGTACCAGGCCATGTGGTCCAGCCTGGCGGCCCGTCGCCCCTGGAACGGACGCCTGCTCAATCGGCGCAAGGATGGCACCCTCTACCTGGCTGAATTGTCAATTTCACCAGTCATTGGCCAGGGTGGCCAGGCCAGCCACTACCTCGGCATGCACCGGGATGTGACCGAACTACACCGACTCGAGTGCCTGGTCAGCAACCAAAAACAGTTGATCGAATCGGTCGTCGATGCAGCGCCCATCGCCTTTGCCCTGCTCGACAGCACTGGACGTATCCTGCTCGACAACCAGGAATATAAAAAACTGGTCACCGACCTGCGCCTGCCAGAGCCGGCCCATACCCTGCTCGACAGCCTGTGCCCCGATTGGCGCGACACCCTGATCACGCAAATCAGCCAATGCACCTTCGTCAACCGCGAAACCCGGATCGACCGGCCAGGCAGTCGGCCGCGCTGGCTCTCCGTCACCACCTCGGTCATCGATATGCACGGCGACGATGCCGACAGCTATTTCTGTACCACCGGCCAACCGGGCCTGTTGCTGGTCATTGCCGACATCACCAGCCTGCGCGAAGAACAGGAACGCCGCCGGGCCACCACCCTGCAAGCCGTGCTGGCGGAAGAAGAACGGACCGCCGCCATTCGCGAGGGCCTGTCCGCCGCTCTCTTTCGCTTGGAAGAACCGCTCAACATCATGACCTCGGCCATTGCCGTGCTGTCGCGCCGCGACCCAGCCAGCGCCCGCGTCTTACAGGATGCACTGAGCGCCAGCCGCGAACACATGGACACGCTGCGCCAGGTCATCCCGCAAAGCCCGCAAGAAATTATTGTTTCGGTCAATCTCAACGAAATCCTGCGCGACGTCCTGGAAATCTGCACCCCGCGCCTGTTGACCGCGGGCATCGTCGTGGACTGGCACCCCGCCGCCACCTTACCGAGCATGACCGGCCGCCCCCTGCAATTGCGCATGCTGTTCAAGGCACTGGTCGATAACGCGATTGAGGCCATGAATGTCAAAGGCTGGCGGCGGCGCGAATTATCGCTACTGTCTGCGGTCGACGGTGACCGGATCGTCATTTCGGTCATCGATACCGGCCCGGGCATTCCGCCGGACTGGCGGCTGAAGGCCTTTGAACCCTTCTTCACCGCCAAGAACGGCAGCGGCAAACACATCGGCACCGGCCTGTCGCGCGCCCAGCAAGTGGTTGCCGACCACGGCGGCATTATCGATCTCGACGAGAGCCCGAGCGGCGGCTGTGCCGTCATCGTCGAATTCCGCCTTGACGGCGACCCGATCTGAGCAGAACGAGACACCCGGCATGCATGAACACCACACCCTGCACAATGTGAACGACGACTGCCCGCCGCCCGGCGGCTACTGCCGAACACACGAACTCAACATCCTGCTGCTCGCCGCGCTCTACGCGGTCAGCCGCGTTCTCAGCCGCTCGCTGGCCTTTGACGAAACCTTGCGCGACGTCCTGCGCGTCCTGCACGATGAAGCCGGCCTCAGCCGCGGCTTGATTGGCGTCGTGGATGCAGAAAGCGGCAAACTGCTCATCCACACCATCTACAACCCGGACGGCCCCAACACCGACGATGGCGCCTACGGCCCAGGTGAAGGCATGATTGGCCAGATTCTCGAACGACCACGCACCATCAAATTAACCCGGGTCGCCGACGAATCACGCTTCCTGAACCGCACCCAACTCTACGACCCGGCACTGCCCTTCATTGCCGTCCCGATCAAAATCGGCAGCCACCTGCAAGGCGTCCTCGCCGTCCAACCAGAAGCGGCAGAAGACGGCCTGCTCGAAGAGCGCGCCCAATTTGTCGAAATGGTCGCCAACCTGATCGGCCAGAGCCTGCGCCTGTCACTTGACGTCGCCCAGGAAAAATCAACGCTGGTCGAAGAACGCGACCTGCTCCGCCGCACCGTTCGCCACCAGCACGGCTTCGACAGCATGGTCGGCCATTCGGCGGTGATGCGGCGGGTCTTCGACCAGGCACGCATGGTCGCCAAATGGAACACCACCGTCCTGATCCGCGGTGAAACCGGCACTGGCAAGGAACTGATCGCCAACGCCATCCATTACAACTCGCCGCGCGCCCGCAACATGCTGGTCAAGCTGAACTGTGCCGCGCTGCCCGAGAACCTGCTCGAATCCGAGCTCTTCGGCCACGAACGCGGCGCCTTCACCGGTGCCGTCGAAGCGCGCAAGGGACGCTTCGAACAGGCCCATGGCGGCACACTGTTTCTCGATGAAATCGGCGAAGTCTCGGCGGCCTTCCAGGCCAAGCTGCTGCGCATCCTGCAGGAAGGCGAATTCGAACGGGTCGGCGGCAGCAAGACCATCAAGGTTGATGTACGCATCATCGCAGCGACCCACCGCGACCTGGAAACCGCCGTCGAGATGGGCGATTTCCGCGAGGATCTGTTCTACCGGCTCAACGTCATGCCCTTGTTCCTGCCGCCCTTGCGCGAGCGCATCGAGGACATTCCGGAAATCGCCCGCCACCTGCTGACCAAGATCGGCACCGACCAGAAACGCAAGCTGACGCTAACCGACATGGCCAATCGTCGCCTCGCCGCCCATGACTGGCCAGGCAATGTACGCGAACTGGAAAACTGCCTGGAACGCGCCGCCGTGCTCTCCGACGACGGCCGCATCGATGTCGACCTGATCCGTTTTCCGAGCGCCCGTGAGCGCGGTTCGGCCCGCCCGCTGCGCACCGCCACACCGGCGGTCAACAGTGCCAGCAGCCCGATTTCCGACGTCGACCTGAACGACCCCGACCTGTCGGAACGCGAACGAGTGATTGCCGCCCTCGAACAGGCGGGCTGGGTACAGGCCAAGGCGGCCCGCATCCTCGGCATGACGCCACGCCAGATTGCCTACCGCATCCAGACCTTGAACATCGAGGTCAAGCAGTTCTGACCCCACCAGAGGTCTTTGCCCCCAAATGTCCGGCAGTGGATCAGCCGCCTCAGCGGCCGATGGTGCGAATTACTCGCTCGTCACCCAGCGGTTACGCCCCCCATTTTTGGCGACATAAAGTGCCTTGTCGGCCCGATCGACCAGTTTTTGGTAATCTGGATGACCATCGAAGGCCGCCACTCCCAGGCTCAGGGTGACTGATATCTGTTGTTCGCCAGCGATGGCAATGCGTGCCGATTCGAGACGACGGCGGATCTTTTCAGCGACATGCGTGGCCTGTTCGACATCCAGTTCCGCCAGGACGATCAGGAATTCCTCGCCCCCGTAGCGGAAAACAAAATCACTGGCCCGCACTTGATTGACCAGCAAGCCAGCCACGTGTTGCAGCACCCGGTCACCGGCATCATGGCCATACTGGTCATTAACCTGCTTGAAATGGTCGATATCGACCATCAGGATGCAGAACGGCACCCCTTTACGCCGGCCGAGCTCGATTTCCTGCTTGAGGATGGTCGGCATGAACCGGCGATTGAACAACTGGGTCAGCACATCGCGCCCCACTTCGAGATCGCTCAAGCGGTCGAACATGTTGGCCAGCAAATATTTGATCTGTTCGATTTCCGTCATGATGGTGCGAACCTGCTGACGCATCTCGTCTGACGACATGGATGGCCGGCTCACCCCGTGCAACTGCGGCAGCAAGCTGTCGTCAATTCGCCGCATGCCCTCATCGATCAGCGACAACTCCCGCGTATCGTCAAAAATCAGTGCCGCCTTGTGGTGCAACCACAGGCCAAAAGGCGAGTTGCGTAATGTGGCTATTTGATCCAGCGAGCCATCGGTCGCTAGCGCACGGAAAAGGCGATTTTCCCAATCGAGCAAGGCACTGGTCTGTCGTTCACGGTCGACCGACAAATTATTGCCGGTCGCGATCATCCGGTAAGCCTCATCGGTGCGCACGCCTTTTTCATGCGAATACACAAAAGCCGCGCTCATTTCTTCAAAAGCAATGTCGATCAAGCGGTCGACACGCAAGACAGCGCTGATCAAGTCATCGCGACTCAGCTCAGTCACTAACAGACGGTTACTGATTTCTCGCTTGAGCAAGCGCATGCCACGCGCAACCAGATGGACGGGAATTTCAGCCCGGGCGTGCACTTCACCCACATGGTGCTGCATGGCCAGCACAGCCTCCAGTTGTGCCGCATTTTCGTGGCACAACAGCTGCTCCAGCCAGCGTGCCATCCCCGGCTTGAGGCGGGCACTCACCGCTTGCACCGACAAAAAAGCAGCCGCCTCGGGGTCGGCCAGCATGTTGCGATAGAAACACTCGGCCAAGGCAACCTGGTCACGCCGAACAATCTCCGCCACCGCTTGCTGGACGCGCGGTTCGGTCGTTTCGAGCAAACCTTGCCGCAATTGCGCCAGCACCGGCGAATTGGCTGTATCGGTCATGGGGCTTCCTAACGGGATCTGATCCAGACGATTCTATGCCTAAAGTAATAATTTGCCGTGCTAATTTCACAAAAGTTGCAATACGACAGAAAATGCAGCCCCTTTGTCGGAAAGACGACCATGACAAAAAAACACATAAATGATTATTAAGGGTTTTTTACCTGGCATTGCCTTTGCATTAGCTCGTCTAACCACAAGGAGATCAACATGCCAAAACCGAAGAAACATGTCCTCGTCTGCGTCCAGGGGCGGCCCCAGGGACATCCGCGCGGCGCCTGCCAGGACAAGGGCTGCGGCCAGACCTGGCAAGCCTTTTCGGATGAATTCACCGCCCGCAACCTCTGGGCGTCAGGTTTTCAACTGACCAACACCGGTTGCCTCGGCCCTTGCCATCTTGGCCCCACCGTCATCGTTTATCCAGAAGGGACCCTGTACGTCGGCGTCAAACCGGAAGATGTTGGCACCCTGATCGACGAAGACCTGATGTTCGACCAGCCAGTCGAGCGGCTGAAGGCCCCGGCCGATGTCTGGGCTTAAGATCATGAATACCGTTCAATACGATATTGGCGACCTGGTCTTTGCTGCTGAAGCCATTTTTAACGATGGGGGCATGCCCGGCATCGACGACGCAGACGGGCTGATCGTTCCTGCGGGCGCTCGCGGCGTGGTCGTTCATTTCGGCCACAGCGAACTCAATCCCGACCAGGAAATCTATCTGGTCCGTTTTGAAGAAGGCCCGGACGGCATCCTCGGCCATCCGATCGGCATCCTGCCGGAAGAACTGACGCAAGAACCGATCACGGTCGACGGTTGAATCATGGACAAAATCGGCATCTTTTTCGGCACCGACACCGGCCGTACGCGGCTGGTAGCCAAGCAGATTGCCAAGAAACTGGGCGATGCTGCGGCCACCCCGATCAATATCGGGCGCACGACACTGGCTGATTTCCTCGCCCATGAGCGGCTGATCGTCGGCAGCCCGACGCTGGGTGACGGCGAGTTGCCGGGAGAATCGACCGGACTCAGCCAGCCGAGCTGGGAAGAATTCCTGCCGCAAGTGGCCGGCGCCGACCTCGCCGGCAAGACCATTGCCATCTTCGGCCTGGGTGATCAGAGAAAATACCCCAACGAATTCGTCGACGCCATCGGCATTCTGCACGATGCCTTCGTCGCCGCCGGGGCCACAGTCATCGGTCAGTGGCCAATCGCCGGCTACGAATTTTCGACTTCCCGGGCCGTTGACGGCGATCACTTCCTGGGCTTGGCCATCGACCCACACCACCAGGCACAACTAACCGAAACGCGGATCGATACCTGGCTGGCCCAACTGAGCACGGCATGGCCGCCATGAACACCAATCCCTGAGCGCTGGCCAGCCGGCACCTGAATTTCGACGCCTGAAAGCGTCGTGTCCCCTGCCAATCAGGGCAGCAAGCCCCTACAATCAGCTTTTTGTCGCCCGAAACCGCCACGCATGCCCACCACCGACACGCCGTCCATCGCCGCCCTCGTCCCTGCTGCAGGACAAAGTGCCGATCCCGTGTTGCGCCAGTTTGTCGACACGCTGCGCGCACGAGGCGTCCATGTCCGCGGCCTGCTGCAGGAAATGTGCCCCGACGAAGCCAGCTGCAAGTTCAGTCTGGTCGATATCGAAACCGGCAGCCGCTACCCCATATCGCAAAATCTCGGCCGCCAGTCCACGGCCTGCGTCCTTGACCCAGCCGGTATTGCCGAGGCCAGCATCGTCATGCGGCGCATTGCCAGCGAAGGCGCCGAACTGGCCATCTTCAACCGCTTCTCCGGATTGGAAGCCGACGGCGACGGCTTCGCCGCCGAAATGCTCGACCTGATGAGCGCCGGCATTCCCGTTCTGACCATCGTCAACGAACGTCACCTGCCGGCCTGGCGACACTTCACCGGGGGTATGGCAGTCGAACTGCCGGACGACCCGGTACGGCTGCAATGCTGGTTTTCTCGCTTAAGCGGCTGACACCCCCAACACCACGTCGCTGGCTTTGATCAAGGCCGTGGCCGCGGCGCCTTCTTTCAGCCCGAGTTCCAGCACCGCCTCATGGGTAGCGACAGCAAACACCGTGCTACCCCCAGGCAAAAGCAGGCTCACTTCACTGTTGACCGCGCCCTTGTGGACCTTGCTGACGGTCCCGGTCAACTGATTGCGGGCTGAAAAATGCACCTCCGGCACAGCGTTCACCAACATCACCCACGGCGCCTTGACATAGGCCACCACGGCCTGGCCGATGGCCAGACCCAGGTGTTTGACGCTGTCGGCTGTCACGATGGCGACAATTTTGTCGTTTCCCGACAAACTCACCGCCACTTCGGCATTGACCGTGCCCTGCGCCAGGGCAGTGATTTTTCCAGCAAAAACATTACGGGCGCTGACTGACATGCTGCTCTCCTGATCGGCTGAAGGACTGGCCCGCTTTTCGCTATCGCTATATACAAAACAATCTAGCGATAACACGGGAACCGATGCCAATTTATCGCACCACCCGCTTAATAACCAACGATAGCGACCCGCTGGTTTTGCGCTAACATTTGCCACGTTATATACAAGACAACATGACGACCAGCATGGATTTAATGCGCCCCCGCCTGCGTGGCAAACTCGAAGTCGACGGTCAGTTCGGCGCCTTTCTCGGTGATACGCGCATCCGTCTGCTCGAAGCCATTGCCGAGCACGGCTCGATCTCACAGGCTGCAAAAGCCGTGCCGCTGTCGTACAAGGCTGCCTGGGATGCCGTCGATGCAATGAACAACCTGACTGAGCAGCCACTGGTCCTCCGCTCAACCGGTGGCAAGCACGGCGGCGGCACGCAACTGACTGAACAAGGGCGCAAGTTGATCGCCCTGTTTCGGGCGCTGGAGGCCGAATACCAGGCGGCACTCGAGCGCCTGACGGCCAGCATGAATGATGGCCAAGCCAGTGATTTCCAAGAATTCAGCCGCCTGCTCAAGCGTCTATCGATGAAAACCAGCGCCCGCAACCAGTTTGTCGGCCACATCGTCGGCCTGCGCGAAGGGCACGTCGATTACGAGGTCCGACTCAAGCTCGATGACGACAACGAACTGGTCGCCGTCATTACCCGCGACTCGGCCGAACAGTTGGGCCTAAGCATCGGCCAGGAAATCAACGCCCTGGTCAAATCATCGTCTGTGCTGCTGCTCACCGATCCGAACCTGCGCACCACGGCGCGCAATCATCTGTGGGGCGAAATCAGCCGCATTCACGAAGGCCCGGTCAATGCCGAAATCACCCTGACCATGAAAAGCGCCAAGACAGTCTGCGCGGTCGTCACCCACGACAGTGTCGAACGCCTTGGCCTGCGGCTGGGCGAAACAGCCTGTGCCATTTTCAAAGCCTCATCCGTCATTCTCTGCCAATACGCCTGAGCTCAAACGAAGGAGCCTCCCATGAAAACAGCATCCACCCTGTGCCTGGCCCTGCTCATCCCGTGCGCTGCCCAGGGTGGCGACGTCCAGGTCGCCGTTGCCGCCAATTTCACCGCCCCGATGCAGCAGATTGCCGCCGAATTCGCCAAGGACAGCGGTCACCAGGCCATCCTCTCTTTTGGCGCCACCGGCAAGTTCTACGCCCAGATCAGCAACGGCGCGCCGTTCGAGCTTTTCCTCGCCGCCGACGACAGCACACCGGCCCGCCTGGAAAAGGACAAGCAGACGGTCAGCGGGAGCCGGTACACCTACGCCGTCGGCACCCTGGTGCTCTGGTCGCCCCACAGCGACAGCATCGATCAACACGGCCAGGTGCTGAACAACGCTTCGTTCAAACACCTGGCCATCGCCAATCCGAAAACGGCACCCTACGGCATGGCGGCAATCGAAACCCTGAAAAAGCTCGCTCTGCTCGATCGCCTGCAGCCCCGATTCGTCCAGGGTGAGAACATTTCGCAAACCCTGCAATTCGTATCGACCGGCAATGCCGAACTCGGCTTTGTTGCCCTGTCGCAAGTCACCAAGGATGGCAAGCTGAACAGCGGCTCGGCCTGGATCGTACCCGGCAATCTGCACGAACCGATCTACCAGGATGTTGTCATCCTGAACAAAGGCAAGGACAACCCAGCTGCCAGCGCCCTGCATGCTTATCTGAAGAGCGCCAAGGCCCGGGCCATCATCCAGTCTTTCGGCTACGCCTTGCGCTGAACGGCACGAAAGGCCCCCCATGCTGACCGACAACGACTTACAGGCGATTGGACTCACCGTTCGCCTAGCCGGCCTCACCACCCTGATCCTTTTCCTGATCGGTACACCAATTGCCTGGTGGTTGGCGCGCAGCCGCAGCGCCTGGAAAGGCGCGATCGGCGCCATCGTCGCCCTGCCACTGGTCCTGCCGCCCTCCGTGCTTGGCTTTTATCTGCTGCTCGCCATGGGGCCACAGGGACCGGTTGGTCAATTCACCCAGGCGCTCGGCATCGGCACCCTGCCCTTCACCTTCTGGGGTCTGGTCATTGCCTCGGTCTTCTACTCCCTGCCCTTCATGGTGCAGCCCCTGCAAGGGGCTTTCGAAGCCATCGGTGACCGGCCGCTGGAAGTGGCAGCCACCTTGCGCGCTTCCCCGGTCGACTGTTTTTTTTCGGTGGTTTTGCCACTCGCCAAACCGGGTTTCATCACCGCCGGTATTCTCAGCTTTGCCCACACGGTCGGCGAATTTGGTGTTGTCCTCATGATCGGCGGCAACATTCCCGGCCTGACCCGCGTCGCCTCGGTACAAATTTACGACCATGTTGAAGCCATGGAATATGGCGACGCCCATCGTCTGGCGGCCGTCATGCTGGTTTTCTCCTTCCTCGTTCTGCTCGCCCTGTACACCCGGCGCCCAGCCACCGACCAGGCCATCTGACATGAGCACTCTCGATATTCGCTGTCGCCTCGACTGGCCGGGATTCACCCTCGATGTGGACCTGCATCTGCCTGGCCACGGCATCACCGCCTTGTTCGGTCACTCCGGCTCGGGCAAGACCTCACTGCTACGCTGCATCGCCGGCCTGGAAAAGCCCACGCACGGTCGACTGGTCGTCAAGGGACAAATCTGGCAGGACGATCAGACCTGGCGTCCGCCCCACCAGCGCCCCATGGGCTATGTTTTCCAGGAAGCCAGCCTCTTTCCCCATCTCGATGTGCTCGGCAACTTGCGCTACGGCCAAAAACGCAGCGCCAGCGCCAGCCGGGTCGCCCTCGAACAGGCCATTGAACTTCTGGGCATTGGTCATTTGCTGCAGCGCCGGCCAGCCACCCTGTCCGGCGGCGAACGCCAGCGCGTCGGCATCGCCCGGGCGCTGGCCGTCGGGCCGGAAATTCTGCTGATGGACGAACCGCTGGCTGCGCTCGACCTGCAGCGCAAGCAGGAAATTCTCCCTTACCTCGAGCGCCTGCACGACGAACTGGATATTCCGCTCCTTTACGTCAGCCATGCCCCCGATGAAGTCGCCCGCCTGGCCGACCATCTGGTCGTTCTCGACGGCGGCCGGGTCATGGCCGATGGCCCGCTCGGTGCCACCCTGGCCCGTCTCGACCTGCCCATCCGTCTTGGTGAAGACGTCGGCGTCGTCCTCGACGCTACGGTCGGCGAAGTCGATGGCGAATGGCACCTGGCACGCGTTGATTTTGCCGGCGGCAGCCTGTGGACTCGGGACCGCGGCCTGCCCGCCGGTCAGGCCGTTCGCGTCCGGGTTCTCGCCCGCGACGTCAGCCTGGCGGTCGACGCCCCGGCCGCCAGCAGCATTCAAAACGTATTACATGGCGTCATCGAGTCGCTGGCCGATGACGATCACCCCGGCCTGCTGCTGGTCCGCATCCAGGTCGGCGCCAGCCTGCTGATTGCCCGCCTGACCCGACGCTCGGCCACCCAACTCGACTGCCATACCGGCCAGGCGGTTTACGTCCAGGTCAAATCGGTCGCCTTGATGGAGTAATCAGTTTTCGGCATAGGTATGGCTTGCTCAAGCAATACGCACCTCAAGCCAAAAACACTGATGCTTCAAGTTTGCCGGCGACAGCTTAAGACGCTCTTAATCCTCAGGACTTAAACTGGACGACAAACCGATTCTTCTCAGGGAAGACCATGTCCTGCTTTCGCCACGCCGCACTGCTTTCACTCTGCCTGTTACCCGCACTGGGCCAGGCTGCCGATGCCCTGACGCTGCTCAATGCCCAACGCCAGGCCTTGGGCGTCGAAACGGCGGTCGTCGGCCAGTTGACGCAGGGACGAAACAGCACGCTGCCGGCCCGCGTCCGCTTACCTAATGAGCAATTGCGGATTGTCGCCGCGCCGCTGGCCGGCCGCATCGACAGCCTGCTGGTTGCACCGGGCGACCGGGTGCAGCGTGGCCAGATCCTGGCCCGCCTGAGTAGTCCGGAGGCACTCAGCTTGCAACGGGAGGCCAGCCAGGCCAGCAGCCAGGCCGCCCTGCTGCGGCAAAGCCGGCAGCGCGACGAACAACTGTTTGCCGAAGGATTGATTGCCGAATCGCGTCTGCAGAACACCCGCGCCGCCGCCAGCCAGGCAGAGGCCCTGGCCACCGAACGACAAACGGCCCTGCGCCTGGGCGGCGGCAGCTACGAAAGCCGCAGCGGGCTGCTCAAACTGACGGCCCCCATGGCCGGCGTCGTGCTGGCCCAGCAGGCCCAGGTCGGTGAGCGGGTGGAGGCCAGCGCAGCCATCTACCACATCGGCCAGTTGTCGCCGTTATGGCTGGAAATTCAGGCGCCGATCGGCTTGGCCAGCCGGCTCAAGATCGGCCAGACCCTGCGTGTTGCTGGCGGCAGAGCCAGCGCAACGCTGACCACCATCGGTCGCGCGGTCGACCCGGCCAGCCAGACAGTTTTGCTGCGCGCCCGACTGATTGACCGTGCTGACACCTTGTACCCAGGCCAATTAACCGATGCTGAATTTCCCGACAGCAACGATGGCCAGCCAACCATCCCGGCCAGCGCCCTCATTCGGCAGAAGAATAGCGTCTTGGTTTTCGTGGAAAGCGAGCGCAGTGAAACGCAAATTCGCTTGACGCCACGCCCGGTCACCGTCGTCCACCAGGGCGGCGACACCGTCACGGTCGACGGCTTGCAGAGCGGAGAAAAGATCGCCACCCAGGGATTGTCCGGCCTCAAGGCCCTGCTTAACGGCCTGGGCGGCGAATAAGCGGCCCACCTTCAGGAAAACTTCATGCTTGATGCCTTGATCCGTTTTTCCCTGACCCAGCGCCTGCTGGTTCTGGTGCTGACCGCCCTGCTCATCGCCGGCGGCAGCTATGCCTTCCTCGGCCTGCCGATCGACGCCTTCCCCGATGTGTCGAGCACCCAGGTCAAGATCATTCTCAAGGCCCCGGGCATGACGCCGGAAGAGGTCGAAACCCGACTGGCCGTGCCGGTCGAACAGGCATTGCTGGGCATCCCGAAACAGCGCCTGTTGCGCTCGACCTCGAAATACGCCCTGACCGACATCACCCTCGATTTCGAGGACAGCACCGATATTTACTGGGCACGCCAGCAGGTCGGCGAACGCCTGGCGGCCGCCATGGACGACCTGCCCCCCGGGGTTACGGGCGGCATGGCCCCCATCACCACGCCGCTGGGTGAAATGTTCATGTTCACGGTCGATGGCGATGGTTCGCTGGCCGACAAGCGCGCCCTGCTCGACTGGGTCATCCGGCCGCAATTGCGCACCGTCCCCGGGGTCGCCGAAGTCAATAGCCTGGGCGGCGAGGTGCGAACCTTCGAAGTGACGCCCGAACCGCAGAACCTGGCCGCCCGCGGCCTGGCACTCAAAGACCTGCAGGCGGTTCTCGAAGCGAATAACCGCAACGATGGCGCCGGGCGGCTGAACAGCGGCGAGGAAGCCTTGCTGGTCCGGGCCGAAGGGGCTATTCGCACGGTCGACGACGTCCGCAACATGGTTTTGCGCAGCGCGCACGGCCAGGTAACCCGGATCGGTGATGTCGCCCAGGTCAGCCTCGGCGCCCTGACCCGCTACGGCGCAGTCACACGCAACGGCCAGGGCGAGGCGGTTCAGGGCTTGGTGCTCGGTCTGCGCGGTGCCAATGCTCAGGCGGTGGTGGCCGGCATCAAGGAACGTCTCGCCGAAATCGCCCCCAGCCTGCCGCCGGGCGTCACCCTCACCCCCTTTTATGACCGCAGCAAGCTGGTCGACCGCGCGGTCGGCACGGTCGCTAAAGCCTTGTTCGAAGCCATCGTACTGGTCGTTTTGCTGCTGCTTGCCTTTCTTGGCAACCTGCGCGCCGCCATCGTCGTCGCCTTGATGCTGCCCCTGTCGGCCTTGGCCACCTTCATCCTGATGCGGCTGAGCGGTCTGTCGGCCAACCTGATGAGCCTGGGTGGACTGGCCATCGCCATCGGCATGCTGGTCGATGCGGCGGTGGTGGTGGTTGAAAATGTCGAAAGCCAGCTGGCCGAGGCCTCCGACAAGCTGCCCACCCTGCATCTGATCTACCGGGCAGCGCGCGAAGTGGCGGCGCCGGTCACCGCCGGCATCATCATCATCATCCTGGTCTTCCTGCCGCTGCTCACCCTGCAAGGCCTGGAGGGCAAGATGTTCGCGCCGGTGGCCCTGACCATCGTCTTTGCGCTTGCCGCCTCCTTGCTGCTGTCGCTGACCGTTGTGCCCGTCCTCGCGTCCTGGCTGATTGCCCGTGGCGTGCATCACGAGCCCTGGCTGGTTCGCCAACTGGCCCGGATCTACGACCGCCTGCTGCACCATGCGCTCCAGCATGCCCGCCACTACCTACTCGGCGCCACCCTTGCCCTGGCCGCTGCGGCCGGCGCCTTCCTGCTGCTCGGCAAAAGCTTCATGCCGACCATGGATGAAGGCGACCTGATCATGCAGCTGGAAAAATTGCCGTCGATCAGCCTAGAACAAAGCATTGCCCTCGACAGCCGGGTCCAGCGCGCCATCCTTGAGCGCATTCCCGAGATCGACGCCATCGTCGCCCGTGCCGGTTCGGATGAGCTGGGCCTTGACCCGATGGGGCTGAACCAGACCGACACTTTCATGGTGCTCAAGCCGCGTGACACCTGGCGCGAAGCCAGCCCGGACTGGCTGGCCGACCAGTTACGCGCCGTCATGGCTGATTTTCCCGGCGTCGGCTTTTCCTTCACCCAGCCGATCGACATGCGCGTTTCTGAAATGCTGACCGGTGTGCGCGGCGACCTGGCCGTCAAGGTCTTTGGTCCCGATCTGAACACGCTGAACCGGTTGGCCACTGAAATTGAAACCACCATCAAGGCGGTACCGGGGGCAGAAGATACCTTTACGCTGCAAAATGATGGCGTCCAGTATCTGAAAATCGCCGTCGACCGCCTCGCCGCCGGGCGTTTTGGCCTCAATGTCGACGACATCCAAAATGATCTCAAGGCCCTGCTCGAAGGGCGCACCGTCGGCACCGTCATCGACGCTGGCCGCCGGGTGCCCCTGGTCCTGCGCGGCCCCGAGCGCTTGCGCAACTCACCGGCCGACTTTGCTGCCCTCCACCTCAGCCTGCCCGATGGTGGCCAGGTGCCACTGGCCCAAGTCGCCCGGCTTGAGCAAATCGAGGGTCCGGTGAAGGTGGACCGCGAGAACGCACAGCGCTTCGTCGTCATTCAGTCCAATGTCCGCGACCGTGACCTGGTCGGCTTCGTCGAGGATGCCAAGGCCGCCGTTGCGGCAGGCGTGCCCTTGCCCAACGGCTACCGCATCGCCTGGGGCGGGCAGTTCGAAAATCAGCAGCGGGCCGCAGCCCGTCTGGCCATTGTCGTCCCGCTGGCCCTGGTGCTGATCTTCTTCCTGCTTTTTTCCACCTTCCGCTCGGTCCGCCAGGCGCTCCTGGTTTTGTCCAATATTCCCTTCGCCATGATCGGCGGCATTTTCGGTCTGTTGCTGGCCGGTGAATACCTGTCGGTCCCAGCCTCGGTCGGCTTCATTGCCTTGCTCGGCATTGCTGTCCTCAACGGCGTGGTCATGGTCACCTATTTCAATCAGTTACTGGCCCGCGGCCTGCCCCTGGACGAGGTCATCGTCGAAGGTGCCAAGCGCCGGCTGCGCCCGGTATTGATGACCGCCAGCATCGCTGCCTTCGGCCTGTTGCCAATGCTGTTCGCCAACGGTCCCGGCTCGGAAGTGCAGCGGCCACTGGCCATTGTCGTCATCGGCGGTCTGCTGACCTCAACGGCGCTGACCCTGCTCTTGCTACCCATCCTCTTCCGGCGTTTCGGGGTCGATACGCCGGTGAGCTTCATGGAGAAAAAAGCATGAATGCGGTTTTGCTCACCCTACTGGTCCCACAAAACATCGCCCAGACGGTCGAAGACCTGTTGCTCGAACAACAAGCGCTGGTCAGCGGTTTTACCAGCATCGCCGCCCATGGCCATGGCAGCAGCGTCGTGCTGCTTGAACCGGCCGAGCGCGTCGCCGGCCATGCGCCCCGCGTGCATATCCAGCTTGCCGGTAGCGAAGCCCACATGCAACAACTGCTGGCGCAACTCAAAACCGCCCTGCCGCGCGCCACAATTTTTTACTGGTTAACCCCGGTGATCGCGATGGGACATTTATGAACGCTGCCACCGCCCTGCTACTGGTCCTGGCCTGCCCACTGGCCTGGGCCACCCCCCCGGCCAGTGAATTGCCGGATGCCGCCATCGTCCGCCAGGTACTCACCCAGCAACCCGGCGTCCGCGCCGCCGAATACCGTCAGACCGTCGCTCAGGCCGAGCGGGCGCGGCTGCAGGCGGGCGCCCACGAATGGACCCTCCGACTGGCTGGCCAGCAACGGCGCACTCAGCCAACCAACGGCCTGAACGAGCGCTTCAACGAATGGAATACCGCCATCGAGCGCCCCTTCCGTCTGCCGGGCAAGGCAGCGATTGACCGGGCACTGGGCGAAACGGCAGAACAACTGGCCGAGACCGCCCACGGCGATGCGCTGCATGAAGCCAGCCGGGCCTTGTTGCAGGACTGGTTTAACTGGCTGCGCGAAAATGCCCGCGAACAACAGTGGACCGCGCAAGTAGCCCTGCTCGACCAGCAACACCAGGCCTTGGCCCGTCGCCAGCAACTGGGTGATGCCGCCGCCATCGACCGCATCCAGGCTGCCGCCGCCCTGGGCCAGGCGCGTGCCGAATTGGCCCAGGTTCGCGGTCAACGCATTGCCGCCGGCGAAATCCTGCAACAACGCTACCCCGGCCTGCCGCTCGACCCGCCCCCCCTGAGCACCCCGCAAGCGCCCGACGGCGACCTCGGGCAGTGGATCAGCGCCATCCGCCAACACAGTCACGAACTCGGCCTGGCCCGCCAACTGGCGCAGCGCGCCCGCCTGAATGCCGGCCGTCAGCAGCAGGACCGTCTGCCCGACCCGACCATCGGCCTGCAATACGCCCACGAACGGGCAGGTGAAGAACAGGTGATCGGCGCTTACCTCAGTTTTCCGCTACCGGGCACCGGCCGCCGCGCCATCGCCAGCGGGGCAGTGGCCGAAGCCGCCGCGGCCAGTCAGGATGAAGCCGCCGTGCAGCAAAAAATCAGCAGCGAAGCCGCCACCCTTTACCGCCACGCCACAGCCGCGGTCGACGCCTGGCAAGCGGCAAAAACCGCAGCCGAACAGATGCAGCAAGCCGCAGCGATGAGCGCACGGGCCTGGCAACTGGGTGAAGGCAGCCTGAGCGAATCGCTGCTAGCGCGCCGACTGGCCCATGATGCACAACTGGCCGCCCTGAACCGCCAACTCGACGCCCTGGCCTTGCAGCATCGCCTGCGCCTCGACGCCCATCAACTATGGCCCCTCGACCCGCATCAGCCAGCGGATCAGCCGGGGACTGCTGAATAATCCGGCGGCAGATTAATTTGATGACGACTCAGTCCGCATCAGTGCCTAGGCCGGCGGCTGCCCATCGGCCGGCAAATACGCTGGCAAACACAGGTCGACCGTAAACCGGCTGCCCTCGCCTGGCGTACTCGCTACCGTGACGTCGCCATCCATCATCCGGGCCAGGCGTCGGGTAATCGCCAGACCCAGGCCACTCCCGCCGTAGCGACGGGTGGTCGAGCCATCGGCCTGTTCGAAGGCCTCGAAAATACGTGCCTGCTGTGCCTCGGTCATGCCGATGCCGGTATCGGCAACAAGCAGATGAACCCGCCACAGGGTCGGGCCATCGGCGCTGGCCGTCGCCACCACCGACACCTCACCCTGCTCGGTAAATTTGATGGCGTTGCCGACCAAATTGACCAACATTTGCAGCAAATGTACGACATCCCCTTGCAACATTTCGGGCAATGCTTGCTCGATTCGCAAGTTCAGCCCCTTGTTGGCGGCGGCCACACCGCAAATCGATTGCAATTTATCAAACAAGGCCTGGGTAGACAGCGGACGAATACTCAGCGTCAACTTGCCCGATTCGATGCGGGCCAGGTCAAGCACATTGTTGAGGACATCCTGCATATGGGTCGCCGCACTCATCAATTTGCCAAGCAGTTCCCGGGCTATCGGATCATCCAGCTTGCGCTGCAGGATAGTGGCCAAGCCCATGATGCCGTGTAACGGGGTGCGAATTTCGTGCGACATATTGGTCAGAAAACTGGATTTGGCGCGTGATGCACTTTCGGCTTCGGCGGTTCTCAATTCAAGCTCGGCATTCTGGGCACTCAAGGCCTCTTCGTAAGCAAAACGCTGACTGAGATCAAGCACCGACGCCAGAACGTAGGATTGTCCGCCTACCCGAATATTGACCAGACCAATTTGCAGGGGAACGGCAGAGCCATCACGGCGACGCCCGAAAACCGGCGCCCCGCCGCCCAGGACAACGGGTTGCGTTGCAGTAAAGGTTTGCCGCAGCAAGGCATGCTGTTCGCGCTTTTCCTCGGGCAGCAGCAACTCAACCGACTGGCCCAGCAATTCGCTCTCGGTGTAGCCAAACGCCTCGCACAAGGCCCGATTGACCCGCTGCAGAATCCCTTTCCGGTCAGCCATTGCCATCCCGCACTGCAGGCTGTCGATAGCAGTTTCCAGCATTTCCCGCTGCTGCTCGGCTTCCATGTTGCGGACAAACATCAGGCGCAGATACATGCCCAGCAAGGCCGCGGCAATGATCAGGCTAGCCATGAAGGCAGTCAGTAATTGCGGCCGAGCGCCCGCACTGACCCGGGCCATGAACACCTCTTCCGGCAAGAGCAGGCGCAAATTGAGGCTGCTATCCGGCTGGAAACTACCCAGTGGAATACTGCGTTCAGCCACCAGATAGGTTTTTCCCGTCGCAGTGGCCCGAAAGCGATGAAAGCTGTTCCCCTGAGTTAAGCGACTATCCGGCAGTGGCAAAAAATCATCTTGCCAGCGCCGTGCCGCCGCATCGCGCTCAAAGGCAAAAGCCTGGCCGGCTTGTGGATGAAGCAAGTAATCGCCGCCGGGATTGGTCAGATAGATGCTGACTGCAGGATCATTCACTTTGGCCAGTTCGCTGAGAAAACCGCCGACGTCAAAATTGATGACCACCAGGCCGTAACTTTTGCCTCGGGCATTGTCAACCGGCGTGACGGCACGCAGCGTTGGCCGTTCCGGTTGTTCGATCTGCCCCAATTCACGGTTGAGTGTGACCGGGGACAAATAGACCGCACCGCTTGGCAAGGTCTGAGCGCGGATGACGTAATCGCGGCCACCTTTGCGCTGCAAATCCGCTTTCGGCACGACAGCAATACGGTCCGCTTGCCGCTGGACCCGAACGATTTCCCGTGCCCCGTCCTGATTGCCGATCAGCCGCACCTGAAACAGTTGATCATCCGCCGCCAAATACGCTTGGTAAATCGCCTCCAGGCGCTCACGCCACAAATCCAGCGGAGTCGACTCCTGCGCATCCAGCCCTTTGTTGTCCAGTGCCCGGGCAATACCGGCAATCGGCGGCACACTGGCCAGAAAACCGACATCTCGCTCAAGCTTTTGCGCCCCATCGGCAAATTTGCTGGCCTTCTGCTCCAGTTCAAGCCTGATCGCCGTCTCAAATTCAGCGGCCTGGCGTGCCGCAGATTGATCCATGCTGTAGCCGTAAAAGCCATACATGAAGCCGCCAACGACAGCACACATCGCCAACAGCAAGCCGAGCAACCAGCGATCGCTAACGCCTTTCATCATGCTCATGCCACAACCTCATTGCTTGCTTTCCTAGAGCGCGTTCAACATAGACGATTGCCCCGATGAAATGTGCGGTGACTTTCTCAAGACGGCCAGCACGCAAAAGGTCCGTCCATAGCTGCCGACACTGCTCTTCGGTCCAGGAGTAATTCCGCTGATAAATCGGGATGACGAACTGAGGCGATTTCTTCAGAAATTTGAGCAGATTTGCTTCAGTCGCTTTCACATATCCCCCTTGTGGCGTTCTTCTTGAACACTTATTCCAGATAGTACTATGGCGTTGGTCTATCGTCCCCAGTGGCCTTCAAAGTCGAACGAAAGTTGCCGCTGATGCCTGATGGCGAGCAGGTAAATCGCGCCGCCAATCGGTGCGTAAAGCAGCAGGTAATCCTTCAGGACGTATTCGCACAAGGCGTCGGTGTCAGGAGTCAGCGCCGACAACTTTGCGCGTAGTGCAGCCAAGGCATTGGTGGTCTCAACAGAGCGCGGCTGGCGGGCCAAAAATGGTCTGCCCATTTCGGGGAAGCGCTCAAGGTTGGGGATCACCGTTTCGAGCAGTTCATCCAGCAAGCCGTCGAAGGCCTGCGGTGCTTCCACTTCGGTCAGGAAAAGTTCGATTCCTTCGAGGTTGCGCTCAAAATTCGCGGTGAATTTGATGACAGGTTTTTTTGCCACAAGCAGCCCCGCCCCAACTTATGCGCTGCGACGGCGCTTGATAGCCTGAATCACACTACGGGCGTCCTTCACCTTACCGGCGGCTACATCGTCCAGCCCCTTGGAGGCCTCGTCGATCAACAGCAGGTGAATGCGCTCGCGCTCCAGCTGGTGGTAGTAGTCCAGACGGTTGGCGTCGATCAGGGCGATATAGCTCTCGCCGTTCTTGGTGATGATCTTCTCGGCACCACCCTTGACCTCTTCAGCCAGTTCGGAGAAGTTAGCTCTGGCGTGCGAGAGAGGAATAACGTCGCTTGCGGAAATACCCATGATAGCCTCCTGTGCCGCACAAGATGTGCAGTATTCTGTACATCATACGCTTTGGCAATCAGAGGTAAAAGTGAATCCTGCGCGGTGCGTTGTGGTGTTTAGCCGGGAAATGACTGCATGCAACTGGCTCGCTATGTGCCGATCCAGCGCGTCGAAGACATCAAACAGCGGGGTGTCGTCGCTGTAGCGGTTAAACCATTCTTCGCTGGAAAACGCCATCACCAAGTCCGCTTCACGCTGAAGACGGTTGATTGCGGCATCGGCCCTGCGGTTAACGCAACGGCCAGGTTACAGCCTGCTGCGCCGATGCCGATGATCTTGCATGACACCCCAAGGGCTGCCCCCAAGTCGCCGCGGCCCCAAAAAACCGGCGAATTTAAGCCCGGCTTAAGCCACGGCTAATCTCCCCTTAAGCCAGCCTGCCTACACTGCCCGCCATGCACACCTCATGGAGCAGCGCAATGAAAAAACTACTTGCCATCGCCAGCCTGGTCGCCCTGTCGGCCCAGGCCGCAACCCCAGCACAGATTCAAGGCAGCTATACCGCCGAGGCACAGAACAGCCAGCGCGCCTTCACCCCCTCAGCCCAGCGCGGCGCCGAGTTGTTCCGTCAAAACTTCAATCAACAGGCCGACATGCCATCGTGCACCAGTTGCCACACCAACGACCCTCGCCAGGAAGGCAAGCATGCGGTGACGGGCAAACGCATCCGGCCGCTGGCGGTGGTCGCCAATCCCGAGCGCTTCAGCGACCCGGCCAAGGTGGAAAAATGGTTCGGCCGCAATTGCAAGGAAGTCGTCGGCCGCGCCTGCTCGGCGGGCGAGAAGGCCGATTTCGTCGCCTACATGAGCGAGGTACGCTGAGATGAAACGCCTCATTGCCGCCGCCCTACTGGCTGTTTCGTTGCCCGCCCTGGCTGATCGCCTGCCACTGCCCGGCGACACGCCGGCCAGCTTCCGTAACGAATGCGGCAGTTGCCACCTGGCCTACCCGCCCGCCCTGCTCGCAGCCAACGACTGGCAACAGTTGATGGGCCAGTTGGCGCAGCATTTTGGCAGCGATGCCGCGGTCGACCGCAAAACCCAACAGGAAATCAGCCAGTTCCTCGAACGCCACGCCGGCTCGGCCAGCCGTATCGGCAGCGCCGGTGCACCACCACGCATCAGCCAGAGCCGTCGTTTCAAGCGCCAGCACCACGAGATTCCAGCCCGTTTCTGGCGCGATCCACGCGTCAAGTCGGCCGCCAATTGCGAAGCCTGTCATGCCAAGGCGGCGAGCGGCAGTTTCAGCGAACACGACATCGCCATTCCAGAACTCCGGGAGTAAGGCACATGAACAAGATCCTGGTCTGGGACTGGCCCGTCCGCATCGGCCATTGGTTATTGGTTGGCGGCTTCATCCTAGCCTGGCTGACCGGCGACGGTGAAAGCTGGCGACTGGTTCATGTGCTGGCCGGCGGCAGCGTGGTCGGCGTTGCCAGCTTCCGCCTGTTCTGGGGTTTTTGGGGGAGCCGCTACGCCCGTTTTGCCGATTTTGTTCGCGGCCCGCAGGCTGCCCGGCGTTATCTGCTCAGCCTGCTCAAGTTACAACCTGAGCATCACGTCGGCCACAATCCGGCCGGCGGCTGGGCCATCGTCCTGCTGCTCGGCCTTGGCATCGCCACCGGCCTGGCCGGCTGGTGCATTTACAACGACATCGGCAGCGATGTGCTGGAAGAACTGCACGAAGGCCTGGCCACAGCCATGCTGGGTGTGGTCTTCGTCCATATCGCCGGCGTTGTCAGCGGCAGCGTGCTGCATGGTGAAAATCTGGTCCGCGCCATGGTCGACGGCAAAAAGGCTGGTCTACCGCAAAACGCCATCCGCTCGGCCCATCCACTGGCGGCCCTCGTCTTGCTCCTCTGGGTTGCCTCGGCAGCCTGGTGGCTGGCCCGCTGATAGAATCCGGCCATGCGTATCCTGCTTGTTGAAGACGACCCCCAACTCGGCGACGGCCTGACCGTCGGCCTGCGCCAGGCCGGTTTTGCGGTCGACTGGCTGCACGACGGCCATGCCGCCGACCTGGCCTTGCAAACCGAGCAATTTGCCCTGCTGATTCTCGATCTTGGCCTGCCCAAGGTCGATGGCATGGATGTACTCAAGCGACTGCGGGCGCGGGGCCAGACGCTGCCGGTCCTCATCCTCACCGCCCGCGACGCCACCGGCGACAAGGTGGGCGGGCTCGATGCCGGGGCCGACGATTATCTGGTCAAGCCGATCGACCTCGACGAACTGGCGGCCCGAGCCCGCGCCCTGACCCGGCGCAGCGCCGGCCGCGCCGCGCCGCTACTCTGCCACGGAGAAATCACCCTCGACCCGGCGGCCCATCGCGTCAGCCGTGGCGGGCAAACGGTCGACCTGTCCAGCCGCGAATTTTCCCTGCTCCAATTGCTGCTGGAAAACGCCGGCCGCGTCCTCAGTCGCAGCCAGCTTGAGCAGTCGATGTATGGCTGGGGCGACGAGCCGGACAGCAACGCGCTCGAAGTCCATATCCATCACCTGCGGAAAAAACTGGGCAGCGAGCTGATTCGCACGCTGCGCGGCGTCGGCTACACCATCACCAAATGAATACCGCCTGGTTTTCGCTGCGTCGCCGCCTGCTCGCCCTCTTGCTAGGCGGCGTTGCCGCTGCCTGGCTGGTCACCATGGCATTCAGCTACATCGATGCCCATCACGAGGTCGACGAACTATTCGACGCTCAACTGGCGCAGGCCGCACAAACCCTGCTGGCCCTGGCCGACCATGGTGACGACGACATCGACGACATCGGCGAGGTCGCGCACAAATACCAGCGCCGCCTGCGCTTCCAGATCTGGCAGGCGGACGGCACCCTGCTGCTGCATTCAAAAAATGGCCCGCAAACGCCGTTGACCGCAGTGGATGGCTTTTCGGAAACCCGTGACGACGAGGGCCACTGGCGACACTTCAGCCAGTGGAACCAAGACCACAGCCTGCAGGTTCAGGTCAGCGAAAACCACTACATTCGCGACGACCTGATCGAACACATCGCCTGGCGTCTGCTGCTCCCAGCACTGTTCGGTCTACCGCTGATCGGCCTCTGGGTCTGGCTCGCCACCCGGCATGGCCTCGCCTCGCTGGACCACATTGCCCGCCAGATTGCCGGCCGCGCCCCGCAGCAACTGCAACCGGTACAACCCGCCAGCGCACCGGAAGAAATCCGCACCATGCTCGATGCGCTCAACGACCTGTTCCGCCGCGTTGAGCAGACACTGGAGGGCGAACGACGGTTCACCGCCGATGCCGCGCACGAACTACGCACCCCCCTCGCCGCCCTGCAAGCCCAATTACAGGTCGCCCTGCGCGCCCGCGACGACGCCGAACGCGATCAATCGCTACGCCAGTTGCAAAACGGCCTGTCACGCGCTGCTCACCTGGTTGATCAAATGCTGCAACTGGCCCGCCTCGATCCTGAATCCGGCTTGCCCGATCCGCACACGGTCGACCTGGGTACCGTCGCCGAAAGCGTTTGCGCCGAACTGGGGGCCAGCCTCCTGGCCCGTGATATTGACTTCGAATTAACGGTCGACCGTGATTGCCACACTCTGGGCCAAAGCGAGTGGCTACGCGTCCTGATCCGCAACCTAGTCGACAACGCGCTGCGCTACACCCCGCCACACGGCCGCATCCGCGTCCGCCTGCAAACAATCGATAGCGGCTGTCGCCTCAGCGTCAGCGATAACGGCCCCGGCATTCCAGCCGAGCAGCGCGCCGCCGTATTGCGCCGCTTTCACCGTCTGCACAGCAGCGAGCAACCAGGCAGCGGCCTGGGCCTGGCCATCGTCCGGCGCATTGCCGACTTGCACGGTGCGACGCTCGACCTGAGCGATCAATCGCCACCGCCCGGCTTAATAGTCAGCCTGGATTTTCCTGCCCCCCGCCGGCCGGCCGCAACTTAAACCACGCGTTGGGGCAGCCTTGCCCAAGACAACACTTGTCCTCACCTCGGCCTTTTGTAATACTCGCGCCCCATGACCAACGTGCTCAAAATGGATTGCGTGCCTGACAAGGACGACTTACCCCCAGAAGGGACGCGTCGCCTCGTCAATGGTGAAGAGCGTGTCATTTACGACGGCTACTGGATCAAGACTTATCACGTACCCGCCGACACCCTCGACGCCAAGAAAAAGTTGATCGATGCCCTGACCCGGCGCCTGTTCAACCACACCGAGCATGGCTTGAACATTCCCGGCACCCGCCTGACGGAAGCGCGCCAGGCCTACAGCGACGAGCCCGACCTGAGCAAGCGACGGATCAAGGGCGCCATGCTGGCCGGTGCGCTGTTCAACCGGGCGGCTGATATTTTCCGCAAGCTGGTCGAACTCCAGGCCTGCGGCATCGAGATCCTGAGCGACAACCCGCTGATGCGCGAATGCGGCCGCTGCCTGATCGAAGCGATGGAACTGGGACGCAATGTCCTGCATCGTAGCGGTGAGGAAGGTATCGACGAATTATGGGGTGAACCCTTCCGCGCTTTTTCGATTCCGCTCGAAGACTTTTACGAAAGCCGCTACATCAAGATCGGCCAGGCGATGCGTGACATCGACCGCATCGCAGCGGCCATGATCAAGAATTTTGCCCAACTGCCCTCGTTCATTGGTATCGAGCAGGTCATCCGCGATCTCGCCGACGCCGCCAAGATCAAAACCGAGACGCTGCGTACCGACCCGGCCATTTTCGACGTCTGGGCCATCATGGTCACCGCTGGCGAACGCCTGGCCGACCTCACGCCCAACCCGGTGGCCACCGACACCAAAGCCAGCATTCATCATGATGTGGCCCAGGGTCTGCAACTGATCCGTCGCGGTCGCGACCTGATTTTCTACGTCACCCGTGCCCGCACGCCGATGCCGAAAAGCACGGCCGAATTCATCCGCCACTGCGAAACCTATCTGGGTACCGGGCAAGCCCCCTTGATGGCCTCCTACCTGCCGGACTAGGCATACCCCGGGCGGGGTAGCCCGAATTGGGCAAGCACGACCAGTCGACCGCGTGGATTATTGAGCAGGATGACACTGCGCGGCACGACCCAAATACCCGGCAAGGACAGCAATAAATCGTGCAAAACCGCCTGTAATTGATCAAGTTCGGTATCGGTTTGTCCCAAGCGGGGCAGACTCTCGCTATCATGCACACCCGCCCAGAAAGTTGCCCATGATCCAGCTCAAAAACGTCACCCTGCGCCGCAGCTCGAAAGTGCTGCTCGACAAGACCTCCGTCACCATCAACCCCGGTGAAAAGGTGGGCCTGGTCGGCCGTAACGGGGCCGGCAAATCGACGCTGTTTGCCTTGCTCAACGGCAACCTGCACGAAGACGGCGGCGATTTTTCGATGCCCAAGCAATGGCGCATGGCGCAGGTCGCACAGGACATGCCAGAAACCGGGCAAAGCGCGACCGATTTCGTCATTGATGGTGACAGCACCCTGCTCGCCGCCCGCAACGAGGTGCACGATGCCGAAGCCAGCGACGACGGCATGCGCATGGCCGAAGCCTATATGGCGCTCAACGACGCCGGCGAGCATGATGCAGAAGCCCGTGCCCAGGCCCTGATTCTCGGCCTCGGTTTCAAGGTGTCTGAACTGCACCATCCGGTCGACAGCTTTTCCGGTGGCTGGCGCATGCGCCTGCAACTGGCCCGTGCGCTGATGTGCCCGTCCGACATCCTGCTACTCGACGAACCGACCAACCACCTCGACCTCGACGCCCTGGTCTGGCTCGAAGCCTGGCTCAAGCGCTACCCGGGCACGCTGGTCATGATCAGCCACGACCGCGAATTTCTCGACGCCATCACCAGCGTTACCCTGCATATCGATAACGCCAAATTGGTCCGCTACGGCGGCAACTACAGCAAGTTCGAGGACATGCGCGCCGAACAGATGCTGCTGCAACAGGCGACGATGGCCAAGCAGGCCGACAAGATCGCCCACCTGCAGTCCTTCATCAACCGCTTCAAGGCCAAGGCCAGCAAGGCCAAGCAGGCACAGAGCCGGGTCAAGGCGCTGGAGCGCATGGAAAAGATCGCGCCGGTGCTGGCCGATGCCGAATTCAGTTTCGAATTCCAGGAGCCACAGAACCTGCCGAATCCGATGTTGTCGATGGTCGATACCGCCATCGGCTACCCGCCACCCGACGAGGCACCAACTGGCACGCCGCCGACCGTCATCGTCCGCGGCATCAACCGCTCGGTGATGGCCGGCCAGCGCATCGGCATCCTCGGCGCCAATGGCCAGGGCAAGTCGACGCTGGTCAAGACCATCGCCCGCGACCTGCAGGCGATTGCCGGCGAAGTCACCGAAGGCAAGGGCTTGAACATCGGCTACTTCGCGCAGCAGGAACTTGACGTGCTACGCCCGCAGGATACGCCGCTCGAACACATGATCCGCCTGGCCAAAGAGGCCATGGCCGCCGGCCGCAGCAATGTGCCGGGCCGCGAGCAGGAACTGCGCAACTTCCTCGGCACCTTCAATTTCGGTGGCGAGATGGTCAAACAGACCGTCGGCACCATGAGCGGCGGCGAGAAGGCCCGGCTGGTGCTGTGCATGATCGTCTGGCAACGTCCCAACCTGTTGCTCCTCGACGAGCCGACCAATCACCTTGATCTCAATACCCGCGAAGCCCTCGCGGTCGCCCTCAACGAATTTGAAGGCACCGTCATGCTGGTCAGCCACGACCGCGCCCTGCTGCGTTCGGTGTGCGACGAGTTCTGGCTGGTGTCACGCGGCGGCGTCGGCCCCTTCGACGGCGACCTCGACGACTACCAGCGCTATCTGCTCGACGAAGCCAAGCGGGCTCGCGAAGCAGCCGCCGCCGAGCTGAAACAAGCGACCTGAGCGCACGATCGCTGACCGACCCGGACCACCCTCATGACCGTCACCGCCTTCAGCGCCCTGGCCTGCCCGCTCGATGGTCAGCCCTTGCAGCGCTCCGCCGGCAGCTGGCGTTGCGCCGCGGGCCATAGCTACGACATCGCCAGTCAGGGCTACACCCATCTGCTGCCAGTCCAGCACAAACGTTCGCGCGACCCCGGCGATAGCAAGGAGATGGTCGCCGCCCGTCGCCGCTTTTTGCAGGCCGGGCACTACGAATCCATCGCGACTGCGGTCAACCACGCTTTTTTCAACAAAATCGACGCCAAGGCAGCACTCAATCTGCTTGATGCCGGCTGCGGCGAAGGCTATTACCTGCGCCAACTGGCCGCGGCCACCGGCGCCGCGCAAACCGTGGCCGGACTGGGTCTCGACATTTCAAAATGGGCCGTCCAGTCCGCCGCCAAGCAGGCACCGCAGTTGAACTGGGTGGTCGGCAGCAATGCCCGCCTGCCGGTTTTGCCCAACACACTGGACGGCGTCCTCTGCCTCTTCGGCTTTCCGGTCTATGGCGAATTTGCCCGTGTCCTGAAAGGCGGTGGCCGGCTGATCCAGGTCGACGCCGGTCCCGAGCATCTGCGCCAGTTGCGCGAAATCATCTACCCGGCACTGAAAGCCGAACGATGCGGCCCGCTGGCGCCGCCGCCCGGCTTCGACCTGGCGCACAGCGAAACGATCAGCTACGAATTGCCTATTGCCGGCCAAAGCGAGATCGCCGACCTGCTGGCGATGACCCCGCACCTCTACAAGGCCACGGCCGAAGGAAAAGCCCGGGCTGCCGCGCTAACCGCCATCACCCTCACGGTCGACGTCCGTTTGCAAACATTTTTGCGCACGGGCACTGCGCTTTAAAACCCCGGTCATACGGCGCAGGGATCATTAACTGATGTCTTGCCGCCTGATACTTTGCCGCTTCCTGCCCCTGCTCTGCCTGCCGCTGGCCACCAGCGCCCTGGCCGCCCGGCCATTGGTCACCGATGATGCGCGACTCAGCACCGCCGGCAGTTGCCAGCTGGAAAGCTGGCTACGCGCCGATCGCGACCATCACGAAGCCTGGGCCTTACCGACCTGTAACCCAGGCGGCAATCTGGAAATCACCCTGGGTGGCGGTCAAGCCTGGGCGGCAGATAGCCCGCGCACGGTCGACTATGTCCTGCAGGCAAAAACCCTGTTTCGGCCGCTGCGCCCAAACGACTGGGGCTGGGGTCTGGCCGTCGGCACCGTCCGTCACCCGGAAGTGGCCCCCGGCCCCAACCTGCTGGGCAACCGCTACGTTTACCTGCCCTTGTCGCACTCGCTGAGTGACGATGATCGGGTCGTCCTGCACCTTAATCTGGGTTGGCTGCAAGACAAAGCCCGAGGCAATGCCAGCACTACCTGGGGCATCGGCGGCGAATTCCGGATCAGCGACAGCTGGCAAGGAATAGCCGAAAGCTTCGGCGACGACCACGTCCCCGCCTACGGGCAAATCGGCCTACGCCGAACCTTGATCCCAGCGTTGCTGCAAATCGATGCCACCGTCGGCCGCCAGTTTGCCGGTGCCAACAGCCCGGCGTGGCTATCGATCGGCCTGCGCCTGACACCGGCGCGCTTATTCTGAAGCAGTCGGTGCAGCTACTGAAGCGCCTGGCTCGGTCGGGTGGATGATTTCGGCCAGTTCGTTCAGAGCGTTGCCGATGTTGCTCATGTGCTGCAAAGCCAGTAGGGCATCAAAATCCGGCTGACGCAGCATGGCATCCAGCGCCAAGGCTAATTCGTAAATCTGCCGCAAACCCAGGGTGCCGGCAGCGCCTTTCAGGGAATGGACCCGCTGCCGGGCAGCCTCCACCTCATGCTCGCCCAGCAGATGCGCCACATCGGCCATCGCCGTGCTCTGCTGCTGGAGCAGAAGTCTGAGCAAGGCAATGTATCGGTCACGTTTGCCACGCAAAAGGGACAGCCCACGATTGATATCTACCCCTGGCAAAGTCGCCAGGCGGGTCAGAATCAATTCCGGGCACAGTGGATCGGGCGCGACCGCAGCCACCTCTTCCGGCAGCGCCGCCGGCTCACTCGCCACAGCCTGCGCCGGCAACCATTTCAGCAGCGCGGCATATAAGGCCTCCGGGCTGACCGGTTTGGCGATGAAATCATTCATCCCGGCCGTCAGGCAGGCTGCCCGGTCCTCATCGAACGCATTGGCGGTCATCGCCAAAATGGGTTTTTCCTGCCAACCAGGCAAGCTGCGTATCATCCGGCAGGCCGTCAAGCCATCCATGTTTGGCATTTGCATGTCCATCAGGATCAGGTCGTATTGTCCGGTTTTCACCTTGTCGACCGCGATCAAGCCATCCTCAGCCACCTCGACCGCCAGACCAACGCCATGCAGCAATTCCATGGCCACTTCACAGTTGATGGCATTGTCTTCGGCCAACAACAGCCGGGCGCCAGCACGGGTCTGACGCAATCGCTGCTCGGCATGCACAGGCGAGCGCTCTTCGCTGGGCATAACGCCATGGCCATGCTGCAAACGCACGGTAAACCAGAAACGGCTCCCCAGCCCCGGCGTACTCACCACACCGACCGATCCGCCCATCATTTCGGCCAAGCGTCGAGTAATCGCCAGCCCCAGCCCGGTGCCACCAAATTTCCGTGTCGTCCCGGCATCAGCCTGTTCAAAATCGTTGAACAAACGCGCTAATTGATCGGCTGCAATACCGATGCCGCTATCCTCGACTTCAAAGCGCACTCGCAAAATGCCCTCATCCTCGCCTTCCAGAGAGGCCCGCAAAAAAATCTTTCCTTGCGCTGTAAACTTGACGGCATTGCTGGCCAGATTGAGTAGCGATTGACGAATCCGCATCAGATCGCCATTCAGCCAGAGCGGCACCGCATCGCCATCGATCTCGATTGTCAGTCCCTTGGCCTGCGCTGCCTCGGCAATCAGCGAACGGATATGATCAAGCACAGCGCTCAAGGAGAAATTCTGTTCTTCCAGTGTCAGTTTGCCGGCTTCGATTTTCGACAAATCAAGGATGTCGTTGATGATCGACAGCAGATGCTGGCCGGCGGCGTCGATCTTGCCCAGTCGCTGGCGTTGGGTCGGGGTCAACATCTCACCGCGCAACAAATGAGTCAGACCAACAATGGCATTCATCGGCGTGCGAATCTCATGGCTCATATTGGCCAGAAAAGTACTTTTGGCCAGGCTGGCCTGGCGCGCCGCCGCTGCCTTCTCAATCAAATTGGCGTTCAGCTGTTCGATATGGCAACGAGCCCGGGCAAAACCGGCGGCCAGTGCTGCGGCAACCAGCAGCAAGGTCATCAGAATGGGCCACAACGCCTTCTGAATACGGGAATTTTCCTGAGCCAGACGTGACTCGGGAATACGCGCCACCAAACGCCAGACATAGTCGTGCCTGCCGACCACCTGGCGCTGATCCGGCGCTGCCGACCCAGAAAAACGATCCAGACGGGTCGACCGCAAGGGATAAACGTTCTGCCAGATCCACCAACCATCCGGCAAACGGGCTTCGCCAAGATCGGCCGCCAGCAGCGTTTGCCAAGCCTGCGGCTGTTGGCCCAGCAATTTTCCCTCGGGGCTAAGGCCGAAATTCCAGTCGTGCTCGGGGTTCGGGCCGCGCAACCAATCACCATCACGGTTCAGGACATATAACTCGCTGTGGTAACGCGCGGCCTGTCTGGCCACCAGATCGATCCACTTATCACCCAGATAATTGATGACCAGCACCCCCTGGCGCTTCCCCTGTGTATCAAACAAAGGCGTTGCCAGTCGAAAAACCGGCTGTCTCGGCTGTTCTATTTCGCCCTGTTCAACATTGAGATCCATCGGCGAGGCATAGACCGCGCCGCGCTCCAGATTGACGCTGAGACTGAAGTAGGAGCGGTCTGCTTTGTCCTGCAGCGCCTGATCAGCGACCCGAACCAATTGTCGACCACTGGCCTGGACGCGCAAGCGCTCGTTACCCTCGACATCTATCCAGCGGATTTGGTGAATGGCGCTATTCGCCTTGCCGTAGGCCATAAAACTACCCGCCAGCCTGTCCAGATAGTCCGCTATCGGCTGGTCGACCGCGCGCTGCAGTTGCGGCAAGGCAGCCAAAAAATCCAGATCAACCCGCGCCTCCATCAGCCGCTCTTCCAGATCATGCTGGGCAGCGCTCAGGGCCAGACGCTGCTGAACCAGCAGCTGCTCGTGCGCATAGCGAACCTCGGACCGGGCGTAAAAATACCCACTGCCAGCAATCAACAGCAGCGCCGGAATGAATAGCAGTGCAAACACCGTCAATCCGTGCATCGTCAATCGATTTTTCATCACCATCTCCAACACACCGCCCCCCC